>DASXSP010000044.1:0-24474 GCA_036505865.1 Casimicrobiaceae bacterium | reverse complement strand
GCATGTCGCATTTGTTCGGGCACCGGTGGATGAACCGCCGGAGCTTCGTTGCGACAAGCTCTTCGACGAACCGATGTTGATTGCGCTGTCGTCGTCGCATCCGCTGGCCACGATCCGCGGCCGCCACCGCTCCAACCTACGTCTTCGCGATCTTTCGGACCAGCCGTTCATCCTGGTTCGCCGTCCGGGCGCGCCTGGAATGTACGCCGATCTGATTGCAGCATGTCGTGCGGCAGGATTCACGCCGCGGATTGCACACGAAGTGGGCAGCATGATTACCAACTTGCTGCTCGTGGCCGCAGGCGTCGGTGTTACCGTGGTTCCCGCGTCCATGCGCGAAACGCACGCGCCACTCGTGACTTATCTGCCGGTTCGCGGACCGCACCGGCTGATCGCGCCGATGACGCTGCTATCCAGGCGCGACGCGGGAAACCCAGCCGTCGCGTCTTTTCTCGCGCTGGCAAAAGCGATGTCACGCGGATCGCGGTGACGCGAATCGCGCTTGGGAATCGATGGCGCGAGTAACGCAGCGGCACGAGCCCAGCGCGCTCGTTCGGCGAGCAGGAAGCGTCTGAAATCATCGCCGAGGACCAGCTCAAAGTCATTGCCGTCCGCGTGGAGTAACGCAGCCAGCGCCGGTCGGCTGATCATGTCGCGCACCGCATCGTCGAGTCGGGCTGCGACGCTTCGCGGAAGTCCACACGGTGCGAACAGGCCGTACCATGACGTCGAGGTCAGGCGCTCCAACCCGCGCTCGGCGAACGTTGGCACCGAAGGCAGTAGGGGCGAACGGACCTTGCTGCTGACGCCCAATGCGCGCACATCACCCGAGGCGATCATCGGCAGCGTGGCCTGCAGCGTTCCAAACATCATCGACACGTGACCACCGATCAAATCGTTGATTGCCGGCGCGCTGCCGCGGTACGGAATGTGATTGACGACAATCCCGGCAACGTCCGCGAAGAGCGCGCCCACGGCGTGCGCGCTTGATCCGGTCCCTAATGACGCGTAAGAAAACTCACCGGGGTTCGATCGCGACAATGCAATGAGATCTTCCAGCGTCTTTGCGGGAGAATCGGCCCTCACGAGTAGAACATGCGGCGTTTCGCCAAGCAACGCGAGTGGGCAAAGATCAGTTTCGGGAGAATAGGGTAGATGTGGGTCGAGTAGCGGCGCGAGCGTCACCGCGCCCGTCGCGGCGATGAGGAGCGTGTACCCGTCCCTCGGCGCTCGCGCGACGTATTGCGCAGCGATGGTACCGGCGCTACCGGGGCGGTTCTCGACGACGGTCTGTGCGCCTAGCACATGCCCGAGCTCGCGGGCAACGAGTCGCGCCAATGCATCCGCACCGCCGCCGGCCGGGTAGCCGACTTCGAGCTTGATCGGCCGGCTTGGCCACCGCGTCTCGTCGCCACTGCAAGCCAGCAGCGCGAGTGTCCCGGCGATCATCAGACGTTTCACTCCGGCGTGATCTTCGCTTCGCGCACGACCTTGCTCCATTTTTCGCTTTCGCGCGTCATATAGCTCGCGAGCTCGTCGCGCGTGCCCGGTGCGGGATTGAGCCCGTGCTTTGCGAGCTCGGTCTTCACTTGCGGATCGTTCAGCACCTTCACCAGCTCGCGATTCCAGAACACGAGGATGTCGTCGGGCGTCTTGCCTGGCGCGACGAACGCATACCAGTTCGTCGCCTCGAAACCGGGATAGCCGGATTCCGCAATCGTTGGGACATCGGGCATCGTCACGGTGCGCTTGGCGCCTGTGGTGGCGAGCGCGCGAAGCTTGCCGGTTTCGATGTGTGGAGCAGCGGTGGACGGAACGGCCGGATACATGTCAACGCGTCCACCGAGCAGATCGGTCATCGCCGGACCACCACCCTTGTACGGAACGTGAATGAGATCGATACCGGCGCGCTGCTTGAAGAGCTCGCCGGCAAGATGACCCGCGCCGCCGATGCCGGCCGACGCGTACGTTAGCTCACCGGGTTTCTTCTTGGCGAGCGCGACGAATTCGGCGAGCGTCTTCGCCGGCACGTCGGGATGCACGACGATGACGTTGGGAAAAATGACACCCATCGTGATCGGCGCAATGTCGCGCTTTGGATCGTACGGAAGATTTTTCACCATGTGCGGTGCGACGGTCATCGGCCCCACCGATGTGAGGTGAATCGTGTAGCCGTCCGGCGGCGCGATGGCGATCTGCTGCGCCGCGATGTTGCCGCCGGCGCCGGCCCTGTTCTCGACGACAACCGGCTGACCGATGTTGTCGCTCAACTTCTGCGCAATGATGCGGGCCGCCGTATCGGTGCCGCCGCCAGGCGCGAATCCGACAGTGAGTGTGACCGCGCGGTTCGGAAACGTTTGGGCGCCGGCAATTTCAGCGAGCGTCAGCGCCGCCACGATCGCGATTGCCATTTCGATCGAGAGTTTCATTGCGGTTCTCCTCGGGCTGTCGTGGCGCGTACTCGGTATACGATAGCGCACGCAGGACTAGAAACGTGAATGCCTTTCGCGCATACGATCTCCTCGTCGTCGGCGGCGGCAACGCTGCGCTGTGCGCCGCGATTACGGCGCGCACGCTCGGTCTTGATGTACTGATCGTCGAATCAGCGCCGATCCACTTTCGCGGCGGCAACAGCCGTCACACCCGCAACGTCCGCACGATGCATGAGAGACCGCTGGAGGTGCTCAGCGGTTCGTATCCCGAGGAGGAGTACTGGCAGGATCTCGTCAAAGTAACCGGCGGACTTACCGACGAGAAGCTCGCGCGCATGACCATCAAGCAAACGCAAAGTCATTTGCCGTGGATGAAGCGGTATGGTGCGCGGTTCCAGGCGCCGTTCCGCGGCACGCTGCAGCTTGGCCGCACGAACGCTTTCTTTCTCGGCGGCGGCAAGGCGCTCGTCAATGCGTACTATGCGGCGGCCAAAGGGCTCGGCGTCGATGTCGCGTATGAGACGGAAGTCGTCGACCTCGAGATTCGCGACGGGCGCTTCATCTCGGCAACGGTGATGCGACAAGGCGTGCAGCACGAAATATGCGCGAAGGCGATAGTCGCGGCGTCGGGCGGCTTCGAATCGAACCTCGCGTGGCTCCGCGACGCATGGGGTCCTCCGGCCGATAACTTCATCGTGCGCGGAACGCCGTACAACATGGGACGCGTGCTCAAGTTATTGCTCGACAAGGGCGCCAAATCGATTGGCGATCCAACGCAGGGCCACTTCGTCGCAATCGATGCGCGGTCCCCGAAGTTCGACGGCGGCATCGTGACGCGCGTCGACGCGGTGTCGCTCGGCGTCGTCGTCAACAAGCACGCGCAGCGCTTCTATGACGAGGGCGAAGATTTCTGGCCGAAGCGCTATGCGATCTGGGGTCGTCTGATTGCCGGGCAGCCGGACCAAATCGCGTACTCGATCATCGATGCGAAATCGATGGGGAAGTTCATGCCACCCGTGTATCCGCCGATCAAGGCGCGGTCGGTTGCGGAACTCGGCGCGTTGCTTGAGCTCGATCGAGCGACGCTCGAGAAGACCGTTGGCGATTTCAACGCCGCAGTGCGGTCCGGCACGTTCGATCACACCGTTCTCGATAATTGTCACACCGAGGGAATCGACCCGCCGAAGACGCATTGGGCGCGCGCGATCGACACGCCTCCCTACTTCGCGTATCCGTTGCGACCTGGCATCACGTTCACATACCTCGGTGTCGCGATCGACGAAACGGCGCGGATGATTCTCAAGGACGACAAGGCGGCGGCGAACATCTTTGCCGCGGGAGAGATCATGGCAGGCAATGTGCTCGGCCAGGGATACCTCGCGGGAATCGGCATGGCGATCGGCACGACGTTCGGACGCATTGCCGGCGAGGAGGCCGCGCGTCATGTCCGCGGATAGTCCACTCGATGACATCATCGCCGAAGCGCAGCGCGTGTTGTCGATCTGCAACGCGTGCCGCTATTGCGAGGGCTATTGCGCAGTCTTCCCCGCGCTCGAGCGGCGGCTGTCGTTCGACGAGAGCGACGTGCATTACCTCGCCAATCTGTGCCACAACTGCGGCGCATGCCTCTACGCCTGCCAATACGCGCCGCCGCACGAATTCGCGCTCAACTTTCCCCGCGTGCTCGCGCAGGTTCGCAAGGACACGTATCGGAAATATGCGTGGCCGCATTCTCTCGCGTCGGCATTCGAACGCAACGGCATTGTCGTCGCGGTCGTGAGCGCGTTGAGCCTCGCGCTTTTTCTCTTCATCGCAGCATGGTACGCAGAGCCCGCGCGCTTTGTCGCGGCACATTCGGATCAGCAAGGATCATTCTATGCAGTGCTTCCGCATAGCGTCATGACCGGCGTCTTCGGGGCGGTATTCGCGTTCGTCGTCGTTGCGTTGGCCATCGCGTTGGCGCGCTTCTGGGCCGATATGGGCGAGCGTGCGCTAGCGTTTCTACAGCCCACTGCGGTTGGCACGACGACATGGGATGTTGCCCGTCTCAAATATCTGGACGGTGGCGGCGACGGCTGCACGTATCCGAACGCGCAGCCTTCCGTCGCTCGCCGCAACTTTCATCATCTGACGTTTTATGGATTCCTCTTGTGCTTCGCGGCCACCGTCGTTGCGACGATCTACCACTACGCGATGGGATGGAAAGCGCCGTATCCGTTCTACAGTGTGCCTGTGGTTCTTGGAACGATCGGCGGTCTCGGTTTGCTCGTGGGGCCGGCCGGATTGATGTGGCTCATGCGTCGCCGCGATCCTGACCTCGCGGATCGCAGTCAGACCGGCATGGATCGCGGATTTCTCATGCTGCTGTCTGTCACGAGCGCGACGGGACTGCTGCTCCTTGCGTTGCGCGAGACCCACGCGATGGGCGTGCTGCTCGCGCTTCACCTGGGTGCGGTCATGGCGCTGCTCCTCACGTTGCCGTACGGCAAATTCGTCCATGGCCTCTATCGCTTCGCTGCGCTCGTGCGATTCCACATCGAGCGCCGCGGGCCCCCAATTGAGCTCGGTTCGGAGTAGGCGCGCATGCGTGACACGCTGTGGCGGGTCACTGCGGCGATTTTCGCGGCCGCTTTGATATCGGGCTGTGCTTCTTCGGCTTTTCGGACGACCGCCGAAGGTGCGGAGCGACCCGCCGGATTTCCGGATGCTTTTTATCAGCGTGCAGCCGAGCGCGGCGAACCCGTTTTCCGGATTGATTCCACGCGCTCGCGTGTCGTGATCGAGGTACGCCGCGGCGGGTCGCTTGCGCAAGCCGGACATGACCATGTCGTCGTCAGCCACGATGTGAAAGGCGCCGTGGCACCGAATGACGGACGTGCCGATCTGTATGTCCGGCTCGATCGCCTCGTCGTCGACGAACCGGAAGCGCTGAGCGAAGCGGGCTTCGACACGCACATTTCGGAAGCGGCAATTGCCGGCACGCGAGCGAACATGCTGGGCAGAGTGCTCCGCGCCGACGAGCATCCTTTCGTGCTGATCAGCGTCGGCGGCGTCGACGCGAATCGCTTTGTCGATGTCGCAATCACGCTAAATGGCGTTACGCGCACGACACGTCTCGCCGCCGATATACACATGAACGCCGACGAGCTCGGCATATCCGGGGTTCTAGCGATGGCCCAGACCGATTTCGGCATCACGCCGTTGTCCCTTCTCGCCGGCGCAATTCAGGTGCAGGACGGCCTGAACGTGCGCTTTTCGATCCAGGCACGGCGCGAAGCTGTTGTTGCAGACCGTCGGCTGCAATAGTTACAACGACGACCGTCAGTTTGATGCTCTGGAACCGTCTATCGTCGGCGATTCCGCCGTGCTCTCCCTGCATCTCCGGTCTATTCAAGCCTCGGCCCAATGGCACGCGACTTGATTGTTTGGTGAGGACGGCTGCGATTGCAGACCGTCTCACAGCCAGAGGAGCACACCATGAAGGCTACAAGATTTTGGACACGTTCCGGAGTGGTTCTGTCGCTCGCCGGCGCCGCGATGCTTTCATTGGCGCTGCCGGCCGGTGCGCAAAGCACGACGCCTACGACACCGCCCAGTACCACGAAGAGCGCAACACCGAGCACGGCACCCAGCACCGCGCCGATGACGGCGCCACGCAAGGGCGACGACGACGCGGCCGAATTCGCAAAGCTCGACAAGAACCACGACGGCGGGCTCGACAAGGCGGAGGCGATAATGGAGCCACGTCTTTTTGCGAAGTTCAGCGATGCCGACACGAACAAGGACGGAAAGATCGACCAGCAAGAATTCTTGAATTTCTATAAGAACAATCCACGCGCTAGCGCGAAGTAAGTCCCGCACAACTGCGGCGCGGCGGCCGCGCCGCATAACGACCTGACAGCGCGCGCGGGGTCGGGCGGGTTTTATTGCGCGCACGCGGCACGACGGGCGGTCGGAGTTGGAGGACAATCCGCTTCGATGGCCGCCGATCACCCGACCGTGACGCACTTCACCGGCAGTTGCCTTTGCGGCGCAGTCCGCTACCAAGTAATCGGCGTCTTGCGCGACGTCGTTCTGTGTCATTGCCGGATGTGTCGCAAGTCGCAGGGACACGTCGGCGCGTACGCGGCCGCCCCGAAGAACGCGCTTCGCTTGATCGAATCTCGCGGCCTCAAGTGGTACCGATCTTCCGACGTCGCGCGCCGCGCCTTTTGCAGCGAATGTGGCGGAACGCTGTTCTGGGAAGGGATTGAGCAGGAAACGATCTCCATCGCCGCTGGCACGCTCGATTCGCCCACAGCGCTCAAGACGGTCGTGCAGATCTACGTCAACGACAAGGGCGACTACTACGATCTGGACGCCGCAATTCCAATTCGCGCCGAGTGAGCGGACAGACCCGCCGCAGGCGTCGCGGCCATTCGATCCTGGCGGCAAAGAACCGGAACGATTCCGAACCGGTGACGCTTCCGACACGGCAGACACGGTTGCCGCCTTACGTCGTCGGCTTTTATCTCGTCCCCGAGTTTCCCATGATGGCTTTCGCGTCGGCGATCGAACCGTTACGCGCCGCGAATCGCCTTCGCGGACAAAAACTCTTCGACTGGCGGCTCTATTCGCGCGACGGCGCACCGGTACGCGCCAGCAACGGCGTGGACATCGCCGTGCATGGTGCAATCGATGACGGAGCGGCGGTCGATCTGCTGCTTGTCTGCGCGGGGACACGCGACGCGGGTGCCGGCGACACCGCCGTGTCCAAGTGGCTTCGCGGTCTCGTCCGCTCGGGCGCGGCGATCGGTGCAATCAGCTTGGGCGCTTATGTACTTGCGCGCGCGGGTTTGCTCGACGGTCGCCGCTGCGCGCTGCACTGGGAAAGCCTGGCGGCATTTGCCGAGCAGTTTCCGCGCATCCGCACGACAGCCGATATTTTCGTCGTCGACGGCAACCGCCACACATGCTCCGGAGGCACTACGGGGCTTGACATGATGTTGCATCTCATTACGGAGCGCCATGGCCGCGCACTTGCGAACGACGTGTCCGAACAGTTCATCCATCCGCGGATCCGCGGCATGCATGACTCGCAGCGCATGGCGGTGCAGAATCGCGTGGGTGTTGCAAATGAAAAGCTGATTGCCGCGATCGGCATGATGGAAGCGGCGAACGAGGATCCGCTGCCCGTGCGCGACATCGCTGCCGACGTTGAGTTGTCCGCGCGGCAACTCGAGCGGCTCTTCGCCAAGTACCTACGCGCGAGTCCGAGCCGCTATTACCTGAAGCTCCGCCTCGATCGTGCCCGTGCGATGCTTTTGCAGACGACCAAGCCGATCCTCGACGTGGCCGTGGCGTGCGGATTCGCGACGGCGTCGCATTTCAGCCGCTGCTATCGCGCCGTTTACGGCCATCGACCGAGCGACGAGCGCGCCGCCCTGCTCACGACTCCCGCTCCGCGATCGCGGTCACGACGTCATTGACGACGTCAAAGCTTGTCGGCGTAATCCCTCTGAACTTGCCGGATCCGCTCATGCGACCCCAGGAACGCATGCTTCGACATGTCGGGCGAATATTTGCTCGCAGGCGGCTGCTTGCCGACGGCTTCGGCCAGTGCGCGGATGTGATGCGGTCCTGCGCCGCAGCACACGCCGAGGTAGCGGATGTCGAGCTCCGCTGCCTGACGACCGAATTCGCCGATCTCGAATCGGTTGCACGTGAACGGATCGAGCGCAACGGGAAACGGCCGCCAGCCGGGCGCGCCGTTCCACTTCGAATCGCGCAACGATTGGAACGAGGGCTCCTGCTCGTTCGTGCGAAAGGGAACCGGTAGCGCGGCCAACTGCGTCTTCACCGTTGCGCGAATCTCACGGAGCAGCGGCATCATCGTCGCCGGGCCACGGATGCAGTTGAGCCCCACGACATCGGCGCCGGCATCGGCGATGCGCTTGCAGGCGTCTGCGACGCTCCAGTTTTCGCGCGTCACATCGGCCTGGTGCATCGCCAGCGTGATGACGGCAACCTGCTTGGCCTTTTTGATGACGTCGAGGGCGATCAACGCTTCCTGCGCATAGCTGAACGTTTCGCCAATAATGAAATCCACGCCGGCATCGACGGCCCAGCCGACCTGTTCCTCGAACATCGCGCGCACCGCCTTGTGCGAAGCGGGATCCGCGGGATCGAAAATGTTCGTGTTGCAAATATCGCCGGCGAAGAGCGCGCCGCTTTCCTGCGCCACGGCTTTGGCGAGATCGAGCGCGCGGCGGTTAATCGGTTCGAGGTCTTGCTCGCGTCCGATGACGCGAAGCTTCTCGCGGTGTGCGTAGTACGTTAGCGCTTCGACGACGTCAGAGCCCGCATGAACGAAGTCGCGATGGAGTTGCGTCACCGCCTCCGGATGCTCGAGCACGACTTCCGGGACGAACGCGCCCGCCTGCAGGTAACCGCGTCGCTCGAGCTCGAAGACGTAACCCTCGGCGCAGATCACCGGTCCCGCGTTGAGCCGTTGCATCAGCGTGGCGTGCGGCTTCGGTGCAATCATGGCGAAATCCTGTCGTAATCAGCGTAACCCAATATCGCACCTTCCCACGAATGCGACGCGTCGTCATGCGACACAATTTGTCGCCATCGCGACATCGGGTATCGGCGTGTCCCTCATGAGTCGGGGCGGTTAAGGGACAACGTGCCGTTGTCCGCCCGGGACCAACCGATGTCGCATCTGGAACATTTTCCCGGCCGGCGACCGTTTATCCTTCGCAAGCGTGGGGGCCCATAGCGCACGAATGGAAACGCTCAAGTTCATCCTCGACAACCTGCCGGCCATCGGCCAGCGGACGATCGAGCACATTTCGATCGTCGGCGTCGCCGTGAGCCTTGCGGTCATCACGGGCGTGCCGATCGGCATCGCGATCACACAGAACAAGCGCGCGGCCGACATCGTGCTTTACACCGCCGCGATGATCATGACGATCCCGTCGATTGCACTGTTCGGCGTGATGATCCCCGTGCTCTCGCTGATCGGTCAGGGGATCGGCTATCTGCCGGCGGTGATTGCCGTGCTGCTCTATTCGCAACTGCCGATCATCCGCAACACGTACACGGCGATCAGCAACGTCGATCCGGCGTTGCGTGAAGCCGCCCGCGGCATGGGCATGTCATCGCTCGAGCGGCTGCGACAAGTTGAAATCCCGCTTGCGGTTCCCGTGATCATGGCCGGCGTGCGCATCGCCGTCGTGATCAACATCGGCATCACGGCGATCGCTACGTACATCGGCGCGGGCGGGTTGGGCGCTTTCATCAGCCGCGGCATTTCGCAGACGGACCCGCGGCAGCTCATCACCGGCGCGCTCGCCGTCAGTTTGCTGGCGATTGCCGCCGATTATCTCCTTCTCTGGGCGCAACACCAGCTGACGCCGAAAGGTATACGTCACGCGCGGTTTCGCGCACGCCGGGTCGTCGCAGGAAAAATGCCGGCATGATCAAGCTCGAGAACCTGACAAAGGCGTTCGAAACGCCGGCAGGAACGGTGGTGGCGGCGGATCGAATTACGATGGAAGTCGCCGACGGCGAGATCTGCGTACTGCTCGGACCATCTGGCTGCGGCAAGACGACGACGCTCAAGATGATCAACCGGCTGATTGAGCCGACGTCGGGCAAGATCTACATCAACGGTAAGGATACGGACCAATACGACCCGGTCGAATTGCGCCGTACGATTGGCTACGTGATTCAGCAGATCGGGCTCTTTCCCAACATGACGGTGGAAGAGAACATCTGCGTGGTGCCGAAGCTCTTGGGATGGAACCTCGACAAGGCGCGCACGCGGGCGAGCGAGCTCCTCGCGACGATCAACCTCGACCCTGCACTTTTCCTCAAGCGCTACCCGAAGGAGCTCTCAGGCGGCCAGCAGCAGCGCGTCGGCGTAGCGCGCGCGCTCGCAGCGGATCCACCGGTGCTGCTGATGGATGAGCCGTTCGGCGCGATCGATCCGATCAACCGCGAAGTGATCCAGGACGAGTTCCTGAAAATGCATCACCGGTTGAGAAAAACCGTGATGTTCGTGAGCCACGACATCGACGAGGCGGTAAAGATGGCTGACAAGGTGGCGATCTTCCGCGCCGGTAAGCTCGAGCAATTCGACAGCCCGGACAATATCCTCGCGCATCCGGGCAACACCTTCATCGCCGATTTCGTCGGCAGCGACCGAACGCTGAAGCGTCTGCGACTCGTCCGAGTGGGCGACGTGCTGCAAGCGTCGTTGTTGCGCGTTTCCGGTGACAATCCGATCGAGCGGACGGTCGCGATGATGAACGAGCACGGGCAGGAATTCATGGTGATCGTCGATAATGAAGGCCGTCCACGCGGCTACGTCGATGCCGACATTGTTCGCGACCGCTCCGGTGCTGTCGGCGACCATTGCGCTCCGCTGCCGGCGACCGTTCGTCTCGATGAAGATTTGCGTGCAGCCGTTTCGACGATGTTCATGCACGACATCCGATGGCTCGCGTGTGTCGATCGCAACGGCGTGTTCGTCGGCTGCGTCACCCAGCGCGGCATCACACGGCTGCTCGGCGAAACTTACCGCGCCCCAGGCGCCGGTCCGCGCTGATGGCGATTCGTGCCGTCATGTCCGGACGGTGGTTCGCGGCGATTACGCTCATCGTCGCGTTTTCATTCGGCGTGATGGCGCAACGCAGCGGCTTGATTGATTCGATCGGCAAGTACCGCGGCGATATCGTTTTCCTTACGCAGCAACATATCAAGCTGGTGATGATCTCGGGTGGCCTCGCTATCGCGATCGGCGTACCACTCGGCCTATGGCTCAGCCGGCCCGGCATGCGACGCGCTGCCGAGACGATCATGCAGGCGCTGAACCTCGGGAGCACGATTCCCACGCTCGCCGTGCTTGCGCTTGCGATGAGCCTGCTCGGCATCGGCGTCGTCCCTGCGATCTTCGGGCTGTGGGTTGCATCGCTGCTGCCGATCGTACGCAACACCTACGCGGGCATGCTGGGCGTTCCGGCGCACTTCATCGAGGCTGCCACCGGAATGGGCATGCGACCCATCCAGATTCTCTCGGGCGTGGAATTTCCGAATGCATTGTTCGTCACATTTGCCGGCATTCGGACCGCGCTGGCGGTCAACGTCGGTACGGCGCCGCTCGCGTTCTTAATCGGTGGAGGCGGCCTGGGTGAGCTGATCTTTACCGGCATCGACCTGAACGATCCGGGCATGATGCTCGCGGGCGCGATTCCGACGGCGCTTCTCGCCGTGCTTGTCGACTACGCGGTTGGCGCGCTGGCATATTGGGTAGTTCCACGTGGTGTGAATCCGCTGCGATGAGAGCGCGACTCTCGCCGTGCGATAACGTAATCATTGGAGAAAGCACATGAAGATGACTCGGAGTCTTGCGTTCGTAGGTGCAGCATTGCTCGTGAACATCGCCTCGCTCGCAACAGCGCAGAACATCGTCGTCGGCGGCAAGAACTTCACCGAACAACAGATCATGTCGCAGATGACCGCGCAGCTCCTGCAGTCGAAGGGCTTCAAGGTCGACATCAAAGCGGGGATGGGCAGCGCAGTGCTCCGGCAGGCGCAAGAGAGTGGCCAGATCGACGTTTACTGGGAATACACCGGCACGTCGCTCATCACGTACAACAAAATCAACGACCGAATGTCCGCCGCCGACACATACGCGAAGGTGAAAGAGCTGGATGCCGCCAAGGGCCTCGTGTGGCTCAACCCCTCGAAAGCGAACAACACCTACTCGCTGGCGATGAACCAGGACGATGCGAAAAAGCAGGGTATTGTCAACATCAGCGACCTGGCCTCCAAGGTGAAGGGTGGAGCGAAGCTCACGTTTGCGAGCAACGCCGAGTTCTACGCGCGCCCCGACGGCCTGAAGCCGCTCGAGCAAGCGTACGGTTTCGAATTTCCACGCGAGAGCGTAAAGCGCATGGATACCGGGCTCGTCTATCAGGCGCTGAAGGAGAAGCAGGTCGACGTCGGCCTGGTGTTCGCAACGGATGGCCGAATCCCAGCATTCAATTTCGTCGTGCTGAAGGACGACAAGGGTTTTTTCCCCAACTACGCTTTAACGCCGGTCGTACGGAAACAAGTGCTCGATGCCAATCCGAAGCTCGCGGAGTATTTGAATGCGCTGTCGGCAAAACTTGACGACGCGACGATGGCACGGCTCAACGCGAGCGTTGACGTTGATAAGAAAACCGTAGAGGACGTGGCAAAGACATTCCTCAAGGAGCAGGGACTGGTGTGACGTCGCCGGAGCGCAATCTCACCGTCGCGGTCGCGCAAATCGCGTCGGTCCTCGGCGACGTCGCCGCGAATAGGCGCAAGCATCTCGACGTCATCGATGCCGCGCGCTCGGGCGGTGTCGACGTGCTTGTGTTTCCTGAGATGTCGCTGACCGGACACGCCGCCGGGCCGGATACGCTGTCGCTCGCGCTTCGCCGCGACAAACCGGTCATCGCCGAGATCGCGCGCGCATCGGGTGCCATGTGCACGGTGTTCGGCGTGATCGAAGAAGGACCCGCCGCGCAGTTCTACAATGCTGCGATAACCGTGCGTGACGGCGCGGTTCTCGCCGTGCATCGCAAGATCAACCTCGCGACCTACGGACGACTCGAGGACGGTAAGCATTTCGCGGCCGGCAGCTGCGTCGAGACGTTCGATTTGGCGACCGACTGGCGCGCGAGCGTCATGATCTGCGCCGACCTGTGGAATCCCGCACTCGTGCATCTTGCCGCCATCCAAGGCGCGACGCTGCTGCTCGCGCCGATCAGCTCAGCGATCGAAGCAGTCGGCGCTGACTTCGATAATCCGGCTGGCTGGGACGTCAATCTGCGCTTCTACGCGTTGATTTATGGCTTGCCGATCGCGATGGCCAATCGCGTCGGGCGTGAAGGTGAGCTGACGTTTTGGGGCGGGTCACGGATTGTCGATTCGTTCGGTCGCACGCTCACGCAAGCGAAGCGCGATGCCGAAGACCTTGTGCGCGCCCGGGTCGATTTCGACGAGGTGCGCCGCGCGCGCTTCCTGCTGCCCACCGTCCGCGATGCCAACCTTCCGTTGCTTCAACGCGAGATTGAGCGCATTGCGCGACGGTCGGCGAGTCAGGTGTTTTAGAACAAGTATCGATGCGTGACTTCATTCTTGATACCGAGGACCGCGCCTTCCGGGAGGAGGTGCGGGTTTTCCTTGCACGCGAGCTCGCGCCGCGCGCGGCGGACATTGAGGAACGCGATGATTGGAACGCGATCAAATCCGTCGTGGCCGCGCTCGGCCGCGCCGGCTACCTCCGTCTCATGTTCTCCGATCTGTACCGCGGGTCGCTCGCCAAAGCGGGGCTCACCCACGCGACGATCCTGTCCGAAGAGGCGGCCGCGGTCAATTACGCGTTCGAGACGACGATTGCAACCGCGCTCTCGTGCGCGTATCCATTGCACCGGCACGCAACCGTTTCCGTGCGCGAGCGGTATCTTGCGGACATCGTCGATGGACGCGTGGTCGGCGCGATCTGTGTGACCGAGCGCGACGCCGGATCGGACACCTCTCGCCTCGCGACGCGGATCCAATTCGATGCGGCTCGCAACGAATGGGTCGTGAGCGGCAACAAGCGCTACATCTCGAATGCGGGCGTTGCGGACGTCTACATCGTCTACGGCATTACCGATCCCGCGTTGCCGGCGGGCAAAGGTTTAAGCGCCGTCGTCGTTCCGAGCGGCACGGCGGGACTGTCGTTTCCGCGCCGCTACACGTTCATGGGACGCCGCGGTTGCATCGTCGGCGAAGTCCTCTTCGACGACTGCCGGGTACCGGCGGACCACCTGCTCGGCACAACGAACGGTGGCATGCGCGTCATGGCGGAGATGTTCAACTTCGAACGGATCATTCTCGGCGGATCGGCGCTCGGCGTCGCGCGAAGCGCGTTCGATATCGCCACGGCGCATGCGCAGCGCCGCGAAGTATTCGGGGAGAAGCTCGGTTGCAAGGAGCTGGTCTGGAGCGACATTGCCGAGATGAGTTGGCGGATCGACGCCGCGGAGCTCCTCACTTATCGAGCGGCGAAGCTCTACGATGCCGGCACGACGCCGCGCGAGTTGATGAAGCCGGCGGCGATGGCGAAGCTTGTCGCCGCCGAGACGGCGACATTCTGCGCCGACCGCACGGTACAGATTCTCGGCGGCGATGGACTTACCAAGGAATACGGACGCGCCGAGCAGATCTACCGCGACGCGCGCGCACTGCCGATCGTCGGAGGAACGTCTGAGATGGTGCGCTACTTGATCGCGTCGGCGGATCTTCCGGCGATCAAGCCGAGACTCTGATCGTCGCGAAAGACCGCTCGGGCCATGGATATTGCATCCATTTTCGTGCAAGCCGCGGAACGCTATCCGGACCACACCGCGCTTATTTTTGAGAACCGCCGCTGGACGTACGGCGAATGGTACGCACGTGTACGCCGCTTCGCGCAAGGGCTGGCGGACCTAGGCGTGCGGCCGAGCGATCGCGTTGCGTTCTACGTCACCACGTCGGAAAACTCCGTCACAACGTATTTCGCCTGCCAGATCCTCGGCGCGGTTGCCGTGCCGCTCAACTTCCGCCTCGCCGCCGGCGAAGCGGAAGTCGTGCTGAAGGATTCAGGTGCGCGCGTGCTCGTCTATGGACGCTACCTCACGGCGAATGTCCTCGAAGTGCAAAAGCGGGTGCGCAGCGTCCACGACTTCATCTCGTGTGCGTACGACCCGGGGAATGTGCCACCGGGTCATCAGCACTTCGACACGATCGCGGGTGAAACGCGCGACGACAACGTGCCGTGGCCGGTTCCGTCGTCGAGTCATTTGTCTGCGCTCGTCTATACATCCGGAACGACGGGACGCCCCAAGGGCGTGATGCACAACCACATCAACGACGTCGCGATTGCAATGAACTGCGTGATGGAGTACGGCCTCCGACACACGGATGTCGCGCTGCATATTGCGCCGCTGTATCACGTCGGCGGCATGCAGGCGTTTTTCATCCCACACATGATGGTCGGCGGCACGAGCGTCGTGCTCGGATACTACGACGCGGTCAAGACGCTCGAGACGATTCAGGCCAAACGCGTCACGACTCTGTTTGCCGTGCCGACGCAGATCCAGGAGATGCTGCACCATCCGCGGTTCGCTGATTACGACGTTTCGAGTCTCCGGATGATCACCACCGGCGGCGCGGCGATCGCCGCCGCGACGATGGGGCGCGTCATCAACGAATTCTGTCCGAACATCTTCAACGGTTACGGCATGACCGAGGCGAGTCTCGCACTGTTGCTGCATCCCGAGGACGCGCTGTCGCATCTGGGCTCGTGCGGCAAGCCGACGTTGATCACGACGTGCCGCGTCATCGCGCATCGGCCGGAAGACAACGCGCGCCCCGACGAGACTGTAGCGCCTAACGAAATCGGCCAGCTGATCGTGCGCGGTCCGCAGGTGATGTGGGGATATTGGAACAATCCTGTCGAGACGGCGAAAAAACTGCGCGACGGCTGGCTCTACACTGGTGATCTCGTCAGTAAAGACGACGAGGGTTTTTTCTATTTTCGTGGCCGCGTCGATGACTTGATCGTTTCCGGCGGCGAGAACATCTATCCGCGCGAGGTCGAGGAAGTGCTCTACCGCTGCCCCGGGTTGAAGGAAGCTGCGGTGGTCGGGCTGCCCGACGAAAAGTGGGGCAGTGTGGTCACTGCATTTGTCGTTCGGGACACGCCCGATCTCGATGCGGTGACAATCGACGCATTCTGCCGGTCGAGTCGTGATCTCGCGTCGTACAAGCGACCGCGCAGGATCATCTTTGTCGACGGTTTGCCAACCAACCCGAGCGGCAAGGTCCTGAAGCGCGAGCTGATCGCGCGCTACAGCGAAACGGTAACGTCATGAGCGCCGCCGGGCCGTCCCAAGGCGCGAATTATTCCCCCTCTGGGGGCAGCGCAGCGGCGACAGCCGCAAGCGTGGGGGTACAACAATGAGCGTCGCGATTGCAACGTTCGTGCGTACGCTGTCTTTCGACGCTATGCCCGCAGATGTCGTGCGGCAGGGCAAGCGCTGCCTGCTTGATCTGATCGGCGTCGCCGCGGGTGGTTCACGGATGCCGGCAGCAACGATCGCCAACGGATACGCAGCAGCGCAAATGACGAGCCGCGACACGGGAGCGCGCCTTCTCTTCGATGGCCGGCACGCGAGCTGCGCCGGTGCCGCGTTCGCGGGCGCATCGACGATCGACTCGCTCGACGCGCACGACGGCCACGTACTCACCAAAGGACACGCCGGTGTCGCGGTACTGCCGGCGCTGCTCGCTGCAATCGACGGCGGCGCCGAATGCAGCGCGGCGGAGTTTCTCACGTGTCTCGTCCTCGGTTATGAGATCGGCACACGCGCCGGCATCGCGTTGCATGAAAGCGTTAGCGATTATCACTGCTCGGGCGCCTGGAGCGCGCTCGCGTGCGCGGCGATCGTCGGACGGCTGCTGCGGCTCGACGATGCGAAACTGCGCGAAGCGCTCGGCATCGCCGAGTACATCGCTCCGCGCGGACAAATCCTTCGCGTGTGCGCACATCCGACGATGCTTAAGGACGGCTCGAGCTGGGGCGCGCATTCGGGCGTGACGGCCGCGTTGCTCGCACGCGACGGCTTCACGGGCGCGCCGGCGGTCACCGTTGAAGACGACGGCATTCGCTCGCTGTGGAGCGATCTCGGCACGCGCTGGCGTATTCGCGAGCAATACTTCAAGGCCTATCCCGTATGTCGTTGGGCGCAGCCGGCAATCGAGGCCGCGCTCGTATTGCAACGCGACCACGGCTTCGTCGCGGATGATATTGCGCGCATCTCAATCGAAACGTTTTGCGAAGCGGTCACACTCGGCTCGGGTCGTGCGGTTCCGCAGACGACGGAGGACGCGCAGTACAGCCTGCCGTACCCCGTCGCTGCAGCGCTGGTATTCGGACGGCTGGGCGCCGATGAGATCGATCGACCGGCGCTTCTCGATGCGCGCGTGCGGCGTTTGCTTGGCGTCATGATGCTCATCGACGATCATGAATTTTCCTGCCGCTTCCCTGCCGAACGCTGGGCGCGGGTGGAAATCGCGCTGAAGAATGGTCGTACCCTTCGCTCGGAACCCGCGGAGGCGCGGGGCGATCCGGAGAACCCGATTTCGGAAGAGGAACTGCGCGAGAAGTTTTTCGCACTGGCCGTTCCGGTACTGGGTCGAGCGCGCGCCGAGAGAATCGAACAACTCGGCAATGCGCTACCCGATGACGGTTCACTCTCCGCGTTACTCGACGAGTTGCTGCGGGCCACCGCTTGAATCATCGACCCGAACCGAAGAGCGCCATGTCGACACTTCCATCGAATGCAACCTATGTGATCGTCGGCGCCGGGATCCACGGCCTTTCGACGGGAATGCATTTGGCGCAGCGCTTGCGCGCGCAAGGCAAGACGGTCGGAGCAAAAGGCATACGCATCGTCGTGCTCGACAAGTCGGGCGTGGGCGCCGGCGCATCGGGCATCGCATGCGGCGTGGTTCGCAACAACTATTACCAGCCGGCGATGCGCGAGCTGATGGCGCACTCCGTGTCGGTGTGGGAGCGCGATCCGCAAGCGTACAGCTACCACGCAGTCGGCTACATGCAGATCAGTCCTGAAGTGATGCACACGCAGGTGGCCACCATTTACGAGCAGCAAAAGGCCATTGGCTACGAGTCGGTGTTCGTCGAGGGCGAACGCGAGTCGCTGCAGTACATGCAAACGCTGCTGAGCGATTGGCAGGCGCGCAACATCACGTCGGTGCTCCACGAAAAGCGTGGCGGGTATGCGAATAATCTTGCGGCCATGCAAGGCCTCGCGAAAAAGGCCGCCGCGCTGGGCATCGAGATCATCACCGGCGTCGAGGTAACCGGATTTCGCTCGGGCAACGGGAGTCGCGCGATCGCAGCCGTCAACACGAGCGCCGGCACGATTGCGTGCGATCAGGTCATTGTGGGCGTCGGTCCTTGGATCAATTCGATCTGGAACATGCTCGAGCTTCCGAAGACGATCAGCGTTAAAGGTCGCGACGGCATCGTGCATGACGGCGTGCGGATGTGGCATTACATGGCGCTGCAGGAGGGAACGCTCGGCGTCGATCCGAACTACCAGAGAATGAATGATGGCAGTATGCCGCCGGTGATCCACGTCGACACCGATGCGCCGCTCTATTCCGATCGCGACGGAAAGTTGATCACGGACAAGCTGTGGGGCCTGTACTACAAGCCCGACTTTCATTTCAACGGCGTGCAGGGTGGCGCGATGCCGGCGAACGTCGAACGCGACGCTGACGCCGTGCGCATCGATCCGTATGGGCCGAAGTCACCCGAGTTCGTCGTCACCGACAACTTTGCCGACATGTGGACGTCCGCGCTCGCGTTCTGTCAAAAACGTTTCGAAGGACAGCACGGCGTCTATCGTCACGAGCCCTCCGGCGGAATCGGTTGCTTCACACCGGACAGCTTTCCCGTATTCGATCGCTTTCGCGACAATGTTTATGTGATCGCCGATTCAAATCATGGCTTCAAGATGATCGGCGTGGGTGAGCTCGTCGCCGGCGAGCTTCTCGGCGAGAAGCCGGCGTTGCTCGCGCCGTTTCGGTTCGGGCGCTACGCCGAAGGAAGGCTCCATCCTGTGTCGCATAGCCCTTTTCCATGGAGCTGATGGACGCGATTCGCCGAACTCCAATGGACCTGGTGGCGTTTCTCGCACATCACGGCATCGATCTGCAGCGTTTCGAGCATCCTCCCGTGATGACTGTCGAGGAATCCGAACGCTTGGTGCCGCGCTTGCCTGGTGCGAAGACGAAGAATCTATTCCTGCGCGACAAGAAGGGTGCACGGCATTTTCTTGTCACCGTTCCGCATGACATCGCAGTGGATCTCAACGGACTCGGCGCGCAGCTCGGCGCCGGTCGATTGGGACTTGCTTCGGCGGAACGGCTGATGAAGCATCTCGGCATCACGCCGGGATCGGTCAGCCTGCTCGCCCTCGTCAACGATACGGCGCACGCGGTCGAGTTCATCATCGATCGCCACTTATGGGGCGCCGACGCCGTCCATGCGCATCCGCTCGTGAACGATGCAACGATGGTGATCCCGCACGCGGCGCTCGAGCGCTTCCTTGCGGCGACAGGCCATTCCGTGCGTATCATCGAGGTGCCGGGCCGCGGTGCGGGCGGCATATGACGGCAGGGAGTTGTTGATGATGAGTGCCCATGACGAAAAAACGGCGGACTTTCGCGAGCATCTGATCCGCTACGGCGGTGACGTCTATCCGGAGATCATCGAAAAGGCGCAAGGGTGCTACGTGTGGGACGTGGCCGGGAGGAAGATTCTCGACTTCACGTCCGGCCAGATGTGCGCAACCGTCGGTCACAATCATCCGAACATCGTCGCGGCGATCAAGAAGAGTTGCGATACCGCGCTTCATCTTTTCTCGGGCATGATTCCGCGCAGCGTCGTGCAGTTGGCCGAAGCGCTTGCGCGGATCGTTCCGAAACCTCTGCGCAAATCGCTGCTCGTGAACACCGGCAGCGAAAGCAACGAGGCCGCGATCAAGATGGCGAAGCTCTACACGGGCGGTTTCGAGGTCATCGGGCTTGGCGGCTCATGGCATGGCGTTACCAGCAGCGCGAGCGCCGTGTCGTTCGCGAGCGATCGCAAAGGTTATGGACCCGGCATGCCGGGCACGTTCATCCTGCCGGAGCCAAACGCCTATCGTTGTCCGATCAAGCATTGCCGCGACACGTGCGACCGTACCTGCATGAAGGTTGGCTTTGAGCTGTACGACACGCAATCGAACGGTGCTCGCGCGGCGGTGATCGCGGAGCCGGTGATCAGCGCCGGCGGCGTCATCGTGCCGCCGGACGGGTATTTCGATGCGTTAAAGCAGGAAACGCACAAGCGCGGCATGCTGCTCGTCTTCGACGAGGCGCAAACGGCATTCGGCCGCCTCGGTCACTGGTTTGCGGCCTCGTATCTCAAGGTGACACCGGACATCATGACCGTTTCGAAGACGCTGGGCGGCGGGATACCGCTGGCGGGCGTGATCACGACCGACGAAATCGAAGAGGAGTGTCATCGGCGCGGCTTCAGTTTCTATACGTCGCACGTATCCGATCCGCTGCCGTCGACGGTCGGTCTCGCCGTACTGGAAACGATCGAGCGCGAAGACCTTCTGACGCGGAGCCGCGAGATGGGTGATTACCTCGCCGCGGGGCTCAAGTCGCTGCAAGAGCGCCACGAAGAGATCGGCGACGTGCGGGGAATGGGGCTTCTGCGCGGCATCGAGTTGGTCAAGGACCGCGAGACCCGCGAGCCGCATCACGAATTGGGTGCGCTCACGACCGAGCGATGTTTGCAGCTCGGTCTCAGCATGAACATCCGCCGGCGTCCCGAGCGGGGGTCGGTATGGCGCATTGCGCCGCCGTTGACGGTGAAGCGCGAAGATATCGACCTTGCGATGACGATATTCGACCAGGCGTTGACCGAGATGAAGTCGGCCGTCGCAGCGCGGCCGCGATCGGGCACAATTGCGCCGGACCTTGGAGCTGCGGACCGGTCTCCGGCGTCGATCCCTTAATGGATGGAGGAAGAGAACATGCGTAACAAGTGGCTTACGATCGTCGCATCCGCCGTGCTGCTCGGCGTGTTCGGCGTCCGCGTTGCGAACGCCGACGTATTGGAGGACGTCAAGAAGAAAGGTGTCCTGGTGGTGGGATCGAAGGCGGATTACCGTCCGTTCGGATATCTCGATCCGTCGGGCAAGATCATCGGCTTCGAGCCCGACCTTGCGGCCGACGTGGCGAAGCGCCTTGGCGTGAAGCTCGAGCTGACGCCGGTTGTGGCATCGAATCGGATCCAGTTTCTGCAACAGGGCAAGATCGATCTGATGATCGCGACGATGAGCGACACGCCCGAGCGGCGCAAGACCGTCGACATCATCGACCCCGACTATTACGCGTCGGGTACGAACGTCATGGCGAAGAAGTCCGAGAACCTGAAGAGTTGGGAACAGCTCAAGGGCAAGAAGGTCTGCCTGATCCAGGGTGCGTTTTACAACAAGGAGCTGCAGGAGAAGTACGGCATCGAGGGGGTCGCGTTCCCGGGAACCGCCGAAGCCTATTCGGCGCTGCGTAACGGCAACTGCGTTGCGTTCGCGTATGACGACACGGCAATCGTCGGCGAATTGCAGAAGCCGGAATGGAGCGACTACGACATGCCGCTCGATTCGATTCTCCCGCAGCCGTGGGGCCTTGCGGTTAAGACCGGCGAAAAAGCGTTCGCCGATTTCATGTCGAAGACGATCGCCGACTGGCACAAGACGGGTTTCATCCAACAACTCGAAAAGAAGTACGGCATCAAGCCGACGAAGTTTGCGCAGGAAATGCGCGACAAGTTCGCGAAATAATCGCCTAGCAATGCAGTTCGTCTGGGATTGGTTCCGGTGGCTGAACGAAACCACCGGGATCAATCTCACGATCTTTTACGATCAATTCGACCGAAGCCGCTTCGCGAGCGGCTTCCTGATGACGGTCAAGCTCTCGATCGTCTGCATCGTGTCGAGCGTCGTGATCGGTGTCGTCGGCGCGTGGATACAGGGCTCTCGTCTGCGGGTCGCACGCACGATCGTCTACTGGTATATCCAGGCCTTTCGCAACACGCCGCCGCTCGTCCAGCTTTATTTCTTCTATTTCGGTCTCGGAAGTCTGCTTAAAAGTGCCGCCGGCGGACCGCTTGTCACCAACGTGACGTGGGCGATCGTGTCGCTGTCGTTCTTTGCGGGCGCGTTCAATGTCGAGATCTTCCGCTCGGGCGTCGAAGCGGTTCCACGCACGACGTTGGAAGCCGCTGAATCGCTCGGCTTCAGTCGCTTGCAGGCCTATCTGCGGATCGTCCTGCCGCTCGCATTTCGCATCAGCCTGCCCGCGCTTAATAACAATCTGGTGAATCTCGTCAAGACGACGACGCTGACTTACGCGATCGCGGTGCCGGAGATGCTTTACGTGTCGAGCCAGATCTGGTCGGACGAGTTGAACGTGCCGGTGATGATGAACGTGCTGCTGATTTGTTATTTCCTGCTCGTCGGCATCCTGGTCTATCTGATGCATCGATGGGAGCGTGCAATCCGCGTTCCGGGTTTTGGAATATGAGCGGTGTTTTACCGGTTCTGCTTCCATCCGCGGAACGAATGACGCGGGCGGCGCTACGCGAACGCGACAGTGGTTCATCGACGCTGCGACTCGAATGGTCGTACGGTGTCGCGCTCGTTGTCGCATTTCTTTGTGGCTGTAGCATCGCACAGGCACAGTCGCAACCATCCGATCCTTCGATCTTCACGACGATCTGGAAGTGGACGCCGCTGCTCGCGCGCGGCTTCGTGTTCAATCTCGCGATCAGCTTCATGGCGATGGCGATCGGTACGGTCGCCGGCCTCTTCCTCGGCTTCGCGCAGATATCGCTGCTGCCGCCGGTGAAGAAGGGCGCCTTCTTCGCCACGCATTTCTTCCGCAATGCGCCGTGGCTTGTGCTGCTCTTCTATTGCATGTTCCTGCTGCCGTTCCAGGTGACGGTCTTCGGCTTGACGATTCCGATTCCGGACTGGACCAAGGCGACGCTAGGCCTCGCGCTGCCCGTGATGGCGAACGTATCCGAGATTGTTCGTGGCGCGATTCAATCGATTCCGACGACGCAATGGGAAGCGGCGGCTTCGCTCGCGTTCAATCGCCGGCAGACGCTATGGATGATCATCTTTCCCCAATGCATCAAGCGCATGCTGCCGCCTTGGATGAACCTGTACGCGATCCTCACGATGGCGACGGTCCTTGCGTCGATCGTCGGCGTGAATGAAATGATGACGCTTACGCAGCGCGCGCTGTCCGCCGAGAGCCGCCCTGGCCTGCTGCTCGCGTTCTACAGTTATGTGCTGCTGTGGTTCTTCCTGTACTGCTACCCGATCGCGCGCTGGACCGTTCGCCTGGAAGCGCGCTACGCTGTCAACCAGTAACGGTCATGCCGGAAGCCAACGCCGAACCGATTGTCGTACTGCGCGATGTGCATCAGTCGTTCGGATCTGTCGAAGTGCTGAAGGGCGTGTCGTTCAGCGTCGCCAAGGGTGGCGTTATATGCATCATCGGCCCCTCCGGTTCTGGGAAGTCGACCCTTCTACGCTGCATCAACGGCCTCGTGCCGATCAAGAGCGGCAGTATTCGCGTCGCGAATTTTGAGGTCCACACGCTCAAGACCGACCAGGAAAAGATTGCGCTCCGGAAAGAAGTGTCGATGGTGTTCCAGCAGTACAACCTGTTCCCGCACAAGACCGCGCTCGACAACGTGATGATGGCACCGCTCCATGTTCTCAAAGAGGACCCGAAAGAGGTTCGCGGACGCGCGATCGCGCTGCTTAAAAAAGTGGGGCTCTCCGCAAAGCAGGACGCGTATCCGGGAGAATTGTCCGGCGGGCAGCAACAGCGCGTCGCGATTGCCCGTTCGCTCGCGATGCGTCCGGAGGTGATGTTGTTCGACGAGGTAACGGCGGCACTCGATCCTGAAACGGTGAAGGAAGTGCTGAACACGATCCGCGAGCTCGCGGGCGAGGGCATGACCTGCATCTTGGTGACGCACGAAATGCGCTTCGCCCGCGAAATCGCCGACGAAGTGCTGTTCACCGATGGTGGGTTGATCGTTGAATCGGGACGGCCTGCGGAGCTCTTCGATCATCCGCAAAAAGACAGGACGCGCGCATTCCTGTCGCAGATTCTGTAACGTGCCTTGAAGCGTTATTCGATTTTTTCCCTCATCGGTAATTCGCTCAGCGGCCACCGGAACTGGCCGCTCGCATGGCGCAACCCGTCGCCGAAGGAACACTACGACGTCGTCATCATCGGCGGCGGTGGGCATGGGCTCGCCACCGCGTATTACCTCGCGAGAGAACATGGCATCCGCGATGTGGCGGTGCTCGAGAAAGGCTGGCTCGGCAGC
>DASXSP010000043.1:0-9441 GCA_036505865.1 Casimicrobiaceae bacterium | reverse complement strand
CACGCCGTTCTTTCCGGGGTATCGGCCGCAGTTTTATTTCCGCACGACGGACGTGACGGGGAGTATTGAATTGCCGGCGGGGACGGAGATGGTGATGCCGGGGGACAACATCGGGATGACGGTGCAGTTGATCGCACCGATCGCGATGGAAGAGGGCTTGCGCTTTGCGATCCGCGAAGGCGGCCGCACCGTAGGCGCCGGCGTCGTGGCGAAAGTTATCGAATAGGCGGGAAAGAGACATGCAAAATCAGAGAATCCGTATCCGCCTCAAAGCGTTCGATTACAAGCTGATCGATCAGTCGGCGCTCGAAATCGTCGAGACCGCAAAGCGTTCGGGAGCCGTCGTCAAGGGCCCCGTGCCGCTGCCGACGAAGATCGAGCGCTACGACGTCCTGCGTTCGCCGCACGTTAACAAGACATCGCGCGACCAGTTCGAAATTCGTACGCACCTGCGGCTGATGGACATCATCGATCCGACCGACAAGACGGTCGACCAATTGATGAAGCTTGATCTGCCGGCGGGTGTCGACGTCGAGATCAAGCTGCAGTAACAAAATTGAATTAACCGCTGGCCAATAGCAGCCGGCACCCGGAGCGATCCGGGCAACGATAAAAGAGACTGATATGAGCCTTGGATTGGTAGGACGCAAAGTTGGCATGACGCGCGTCTTCGCCGACGACGGCAGCGCCGTTCCGGTGACCGTGCTCGACATCGCCAACAATCGCGTCACGCAGATCAAGACGCCGGAGAACGATGGCTATGCCGCCGTGCAAGTCACGTTCGGTAAGCGTCGAGCGTCGCGCGTGACGAAGCCCCAAGCGGGGCATCTCGCCAAAGCGGGCGCAGAAGCCGGTGAGCTGTTGAAGGAATTTCGAATCGCTGCAGGCGATCTCGATAAGTTCAAGACGGGCGACGTCATCGGTGCCGATACGTTTGCCGTCGGTCAACTCGTCGACGTCACCGGCACGACGAAAGGTCGCGGCTTTACGGGCGTCATCCGCCGCCATCATTTCAGCTCGAACCGCGCGTCGCACGGCAATTCGCTGTCGCACAACACGCCGGGATCGATCTCGATGGCGCAGGATCCCGGACGCGTGTTCCCAGGTAAGCGTATGGCGGGCCATTACGGCGGCGAAACCCGTACGGTGCAAACGTTGCCCGTCGTGCGCGTCGACAAGGAACGCGGATTGCTGCTCGTGAAAGGTGCGGTACCGGGCGCAGACGGCGAGCACATCGTCGTTCGTCCGTCGGTCAAGACGCCGGCTAAGAAGGGGGCGTGACATGGACCTCAAACTTATCAATGACAACGGCAAGCCGGCGGCAACCCACGCGGCGTCCGATGCGCTGTTCGGCCGCGACTACAACGAGGCGCTGATCCACCAGGTGATCACGGCGTTTCAGGCCAATGGACGGCAAGGCACTCGTGCACAGAAGGGTCGCGGCGACATCAACAAGTCGCACAAGAAGCCGTGGCGGCAGAAGGGCACGGGCCGTGCACGTGCCGGCCAGGCGAACAGCCCGCTTTGGCGCGGTGGCGGAAAAATATTTCCGTCGTCGCCGGACGAGAATTTTTCACACAAGCTGAACCGCAAGATGTATCGGGCGGGCGTGGCGTCGATTCTCTCGCAGCTCGTTCGTGAAGAGCGGCTATCGGTGATCGATGCACTGGCGGTCGACTCGCCGAAGACGAAGCAGTTCGCGCAGAAGATGAAGGGTTACGGGTTCGACGGCACGGTGCTCGTCGTGACGGACAAGCTCGATGACAACGTCTATCTGGGCTCGCGCAATCTGCCCAACGTTCTCGTGCTCGAAACGCGCGAGGTCGATCCGGTGACGCTCGTGCGCTTCAAGCACGTGCTCCTGACGAAGGCGGCAGTCGCGCAGTTCGAGGAGATTTTGGGATGACCGCGAATTTCAACAGCGAGCGCTTGATGACGGTGTTGCTCGCGCCGGTCGTGTCCGAAAAGGGCACGTACATTGCGGACAAGCATCAGCAAGTCATCTTTCGTGTCATGCCGAACGCAACCAAGCCGGAAGTGAAGGCGGCGGTCGAGCTCATGTTCAGCAGGAAAGACAAGCCGATCGAAGTGATGTCCGTGCAGATCGTGAACGTCAAGGGCAAGAAGAAGCGCTTCGGTCAATATACCGGTCGTAGGCGCAACTGGAAGAAGGCCTACGTGTGCCTGAAGCCCGGACAGGAAATCAACTTCGCGGTGGAGGCGTAAGCAAATGCCACTCGTAAAAGTCAAACCGACATCGGCGGGTCGCCGTGCGCTGATCAAGGTCGTCAACCACGATCTGCACAAGGGCGCGCCGGTTGCTTCGCTCGTCGAAAGCCAGAAGCGAGGTTCCGGCCGCAACAACAACGGCCACATCACGACGCGGCACAAAGGTGGTGGCCACAAGCAACACTATCGCGTGGTCGATTTCCGGCGCAACAAGGACGGCATCGCGGCGAAGGTCGAGCGGCTTGAGTATGACCCGAACCGCAGCGCGAACATCGCCTTGTTGCTCTACACCGATGGCGAGCGCCGCTACATCATCGCGCCGCGCGGCGTCGCCGCGGGTGCGCAGTTGATGTCGGGCGTCGAAGCGCCGATCAAGCCGGGCAACACGCTCGCGTTACGCAACATTCCGGTGGGCACGACCATCCACTGCGTCGAGATGCAACCGGGCAAAGGCGCGCAGCTCGCGCGCTCGGCAGGCGCCGGCGTGCAGTTGCTCGCACGCGAGGGCGCGTATGCGCAGTTGCGGCTCCGCTCGGGCGAGATCCGCAAGGTGCATGTCGACTGTCGCGCGACGATCGGTGAAGTCGGCAATGAAGAGCACAGCCTGCGCTCGATCGGCAAAGCCGGTGCGCAACGCTGGCGCGGCATTCGACCCACGGTGCGCGGCATTGCGATGAATCCTGTCGATCACCCGCACGGCGGCCGCACGAACGGCGGGGGCCATCCGGTCTCGCCGTGGGGCACGCCGACCAAGGGCTACAAGACGCGTCGTAACAAACGCACCAATGTGATGATCGTGCGCCGCAGGCACGCCGCTAAAGGATAGGTGAGGAACTGATATGGCACGTTCGATCAAGAAGGGTCCGTTCGTCGACGATCATCTGATGAGGAAGGTCGAGGCGGCGCGCGCGGTCAACGACAAGAAGCCGATCAAGACCTGGTCGCGCCGTTCGACGATCACGCCCGAATTCGTCGGCTTGACGATAGCCGTTCACAACGGCAAGCAACACATCCCGGTCTACGTGTCCGAGAACATGGTCGGCCACAAGTTGGGCGAGTTCGCGATGACGCGCACGTTCAAGGGCCACTCGTCCGACAAGAAGGTAGCGGCGCCGACGACGCCGCCGCCGAGAAGGTAAGGAGACGGCGATGCAAACCACAGCAACGCTCCGTGGCGTTCGCCTGTCGGCCCAGAAAGGCCGCCTCGTCGCCGATCAGATCCGCGGCTTACCTGTCGACAAGGCGTTGAACCTGCTCGCGTTCAGCCCGAAGAAGGGTGCGCGCATTCTGAAGAAGGTGCTCGAGTCGGCGATCGCCAACGCCGAGCACAATGAAGGCGCCGACATCGACGAGCTCAAGATCACGACGATCTATGTCGATAAGGCAACGACGTTGAAGCGCTTCACCGCGCGCGCCAAAGGTCGCGGCAACACGATCGGCAAGCAAACCTGCCACATCCGCGTCGTCGTCGGCGACGGTAACGACAAGTAAGGACCGCCATGGGCCAGAAGATTCACCCGATAGGGTTCCGCCTCGGAGTTGCGCGCAATTGGACGTCGAAATGGTTCGCGAACAGCAAGCATTACGGGCCGACGCTCTCCGAGGACATCAAGGTGCGCGAGTATCTGAAGAAGAAGCTCTCGCATGCATCCGTCGCGAAGGTCACGATCGAACGGCCCGCGAAAAACGCGCGAATCACGATTCATAGCGCGCGTCCCGGCGTCGTCATCGGCAAGAAGGGTGAGGACATCGAGACGCTCCGCGCCGACTTGCGCAAGATGATGGGTGGCGACGTCGGCTTGAACATCGAGGAAATCCGCAAGCCGGAGATCGACGCGCAGCTCATTGCGGATTCGATCGCGCAACAACTCGAGAAGCGGATCATGTTCCGCCGCGCGATGAAACGAGCGATGCAAAACGCGATGCGTCTTGGAGCGCAGGGCATCAAGATCATGAGCTCGGGGCGCCTGAATGGCGTGGAAATCGCGCGCTGCGAGTGGTATCGCGAGGGTCGCGTGCCGCTTCATACGTTGCGCGCCGACATCGATTACGGGTTTTCCGAAGCGCGCACGACTTACGGCGTTATCGGCATCAAGGTGTGGGTGTTCAAGGGTGAAGTATTGGCGCACAACGCGGAGCCCGCGCTCGCGCCGCAACCCGCACCGGAAGCGCCGAAGCGTCCGCGCCGGTCCGGAGCAGGAGCGAAGAATGCTGCAGCCAGCTAGAAGGAAGTACCGCAAGGAACAAAAGGGCCGCAACAAGGGCGTTGCGACCGTCGGCAACAAGGTGAGCTTCGGCGAATACGGCCTCAAGGCCATCGGCCGCGGTCGCCTGACGTCGCGGCAGATCGAGGCTGCCCGCCGCGCGATGACGCGTCACATCAAGCGCGGCGGTCGCATCTGGATCCGCATTTTTCCGGACAAGCCGGTATCAAAGAAACCGGCCGAAGTGCGGATGGGCAACGGCAAGGGAAATCCCGAGTATTACGTTGCCGAAATCCAACCGGGCAAGGTGCTCTACGAGATGGATGGTGTTGACGAGGCATTGGCGCGCCAGGCGTTCGCGCTCGCCGCCGCGAAACTGCCGATTCAAACGACATTCGTTCAGCGCCTGCTGGGTTGATGGAGAACTGGAAATGAAATCGACCGATTCAAAAAAAGCGCTCGGCGAAAAATCGGGCGCTGAGCTTCAGACGGAGCTTGAAGCACTGCTGAAGGAGCAGTTCGGCCTGCGCATGCAAGGCGCGACGCAGCAGCTTCAGAACACATCAAAACTGAAGCAGGTTCGCCGCGGCATCGCGCGCGTGCGGACGCTGATTCATCAAAAGACGAGCGCATGATGAACGAGCAAACGAGCACGAAGGACGCTACACCGGCGCGCAAGCCGCTGATCGCGACCGAAACGGGTCGCGTGGTGAGCGACAAGATGAACAAGACGGTGACCGTGCTGGTCGAGCGGCGGGTCAAGCACCCGCTCTACGGCAAGGTCGTGACGAAATCGGCGAGGTATCACGCCCACGACGAGAACAACGAATACAAGGAAGGCGACCTGGTTGAAATCGTCGCCACGCGCAAGCTGTCGAAGACGAAGGCGTGGAAGGTTTCGAAGCTGCTGGAGAAGGCCAAGGTGGTCTAGTAGTCGACCCCAACCCTTGCCAAAGGGCAAAATCCAGGCCATAATTCTTGTTTCGCCCGCCGCGGCATCGAGCTCGTAGCTGATAGCGTCGATCCGCGGCCTACTCCCCGGGGCACGGACGGCCGAAAGGCCACTAAAGCCCACGACGGGGTCCAAAACTGGCCGCCTGAAACAGATACACGTGCCGGTCCGCCTAAACGGACCGGGCCGGCAGGCGGATTAAGTTGGAGATGAGCGAGTCATGATTCAAATGCAGACGGTGCTGGACGTCGCCGACAACACAGGCGCGCGTTCGGTGATGTGCATCAAGGTGCTGGGCGGCAGCAAGCGCCGGTACGCGCACATCGGCGACGTGATCAAAGTGTCGGTGAAAGACGCTGCGCCGCGTGGGCGCGTCAAGAAGGGCGAGATCTACAGCGCTGTCGTAGTCCGCACGCGCGCGGGTGTCCGCCGCGACGACGGCTCGCTGGTCCGCTTCGATACGAACGCGGCCGTGTTGCTGAGTCCCAAGCTCGAACCGATCGGGACGCGGATTTTCGGGCCCGTCACGCGCGAGCTTCGCACCGAACGATTCATGAAGATCGTCTCGCTCGCCCCGGAAGTTCTGTAGGAGATCCTTCACATGCGGAAGATCAAGAAAGGCGACAACGTCGTCGTCATTGCGGGGCGCGATAAAGGCAAGCGAGGCGACGTCGCACGGATCGTCGATGACACGCACGTCGTGGTGAACGGCATCAATGCGATGAAGAAGCACGCGAAGCCGAACCCGCTCAAGAATCAGCCGGGCGGCATCATCACTAAGGAAATGCCGATTCACGTGTCGAACATCGCAATCTGGAATCCGGTGACGCAGAAGGCCGACCGCATCGGCTTCCGCACTCTCGACGACGGGCGCAAGCTGCGCTTCTATAAGTCCAACGGCGAGCAGATCAATGGCTGAGGAAAAGCAAAAACCGACGAAGAAAAAGCCGGCGCAATCGCCGTCCACGGGTAAGGCAAAGGCCGCCGAGGCAGAGCAGCAGCCGCCGGATTCGGGCGCACCGGCGCGTTTCAAGGAACTGTACAAGAAGGAAGTCGCGCCTGCGCTCGCACAGCAATTCGGCTACAAGACGCCGATGCAGGTTCCGCGGATCACGAAGATCACGCTCAACATGGGCGTGGGCGAAGCGACCGCCGACAAGAAGATCCTGGACAACGCCGTCGGCGACATGACCAAGATCGCCGGACAAAAGCCGGTGATCACCAAGGCACGCAAGGCGATTGCCGGATTCAAGATTCGCGAGGGTTATCCGATTGGCTGCACAGTGACGCTGCGTCATGAGCGGATGTACGAGTTTCTCGACCGGCTGATCTCGATCGCGCTGCCGCGCGTGCGCGACTTTCGCGGCGTGTCAGGCCGCGGCTTCGACGGTCGCGGCAATTACAACATGGGCGTGAAAGAGCAAATCATTTTTCCCGAAATCGAGTACGACAAGATCGACGCGATTCGCGGGATGAACATTTCGATTACGACGACCGCGAAGAGCGATGCCGAAGCCAAGGCGTTGCTCGCTGCGTTCAAATTTCCATTTCGGGGTTAAGGGTCCGTATGGCCAAGCTCGCAGTGATCAACCGGCAGTACAAGCGCGTAAAGCTCGTCGCCAAGTTTGCGAAGCGGCGGGAAGCGCTCATTGCCATTATCGAGAACTCGAAAATGTCCGACGAGGACCGCTTCGCCGCGCGTCTCAAGCTGCAGCAGCTGCCGCGCAACGCCAACCCCACGCGGCTTCGCAATCGTTGCTCACTGACGGGTCGCCCCCGCGGCGTATTCAGCAAGTTCGGTCTAGGCCGCAACAAGCTTCGTGAATATGCGATGCGCGGCGAGATTCCCGGCATCGTCAAAGCGAGCTGGTAATGAAGACGAGGATGAGCGTGGGGGGACACATTCTATGAGCATGACCGATCCCATCGCCGACATGCTGACGCGCATTCGCAATGCGCAGATGATCGAGCGTGCGGTTGTCACGATGCCGTCGTCGAAAGTCAAAATCGCGATCGCCAAGGTCCTGAAGGACGAGGGTTATATCGAGGGTTACAAAGTCACGAGCGAAGAGTCGAAGCCCGTGCTCGAGATCGCCCTCAAGTACTACGCGGGCCGCCCGGTGATCGAGAAGATCGAACGCGTGTCGACGCCGGGACTGCGCATTTACCGCGCGAAGGACGCCATTCCGCGCGTGATGAATGGCCTCGGCATCGCCATCGTTTCGACGTCGCACGGCGTGATGACTGATCGCAAGGCACGCGCCTCGGGTGTCGGCGGCGAAGTGCTCTGCATCGTCGCCTGATCAACGGAGATACGCATGTCGCGCATCGGTAACGCTCCGGTCAAGGTGCCCTCGAAGGTTGAAGTGGCGCTTGCGGCCGGCGAGATTTCCGTCAAGGGTCCGTTGGGTACGCTGTCACGCAAGTTCAGCGATCACGTGACGATCGAAAGGGACGGCGACGAGCTCGTCTTCAAAGCGGCGAATGAAGAAGCCGGCGCGTTGCACGGCACGCTTCGCGCAATCGTCGCCAACATGGTGAAAGGCGTGACGCAGGGCTTCGAGAAGAAGCTGACGCTGGTCGGCGTGGGCTATCGCGCGCAGGCCGCCGGCGACAAGATCAATCTGCAGCTGGGCTATTCGCACCCGATCGTTCATTCGATGCCGAAAGGCGTGAAAGTGGAAACGCCGGTGCAGACGGAAATCCTGGTCAAAGGCATCGACAAGCAACAAGTGGGACAAGTCGCCGCGGAGATTCGCGCCTATCGTCCGCCCGAGCCGTACAAGGGCAAGGGAGTGCGTTACGTCGACGAGCGCGTCGTGATCAAGGAAACGAAGAAGAAATAGCCATGAGCAAGTACAACGTAGACCCGAGAATCCGCCGTGCGCGCAAGACGCGGATTCGCATTGCCGAGCAACGCGCGACGCGCCTCACCGTCGGCCGCTCGAATGCTCACATCTATGCGCAAATCATTGCGCCGACCGGCGACAAGGTGCTCGCGAGCGCATCGACGCTCGAGGCCGACGTGCGCAAGACATTGAAGAACGGCGGCAACAAGGCGGCGGCGGCGATGGTCGGCAAGCGCATCGCCGAAAAAGCGAAGGCGCTCGGCATCGAAGCAGTCGCGTTCGACCGCGCGGGATTCCGATTTCACGGTCGCGTTAAAGCGCTGGCCGACGCAGCCCGCGAGGGCGGCCTCAAGTTCTGAGGGATTGATCGATGGCACAGCAACGCTCCAATCCACGCCAGCCGCAGCAGCAAGACGATCGCGGTGACGGCCTGCGCGAAAAGATGATTTCGATCAACCGCGTCACCAAGGTGGTGAAGGGCGGGAGAATTCTCGGTTTCGCGGCGCTCACCGTGGTCGGCGATGGCGATGGTCGCGTCGGCATGGGCAAGGGCAAAGCGAAGGAAGTTCCGGTCGCGGTCCAGAAGGCGATGGAACAGGCGCGTCGCAAGATGGTGAAGGTGCGGCTCAAGAAGGGAACGTTGCACCATGCCGTAACAGGTCAGCACGGCTCGACTCGCGTCTACATGCAACCGGCCTCCGATGGAACGGGCGTGATCGCGGGTGGCGCGATGCGTGCGGTGTTCGACGTCGTCGGCGTGACGAACATTCTGGCCAAGTGCCACGGTCCGACCAATCCGTACAACGTCGTGCGCGCGACGATCAACGCGCTCGAGGCGATCAACGCGCCCGCCGACATCGCCGCCAAGCGTGGCAAGACGGTAGACGAGATTCTCGAGGGCTGATATGGCAGAGCCGAAGAAAATCAAGGTAACGCTCGCCAAGGGTGTCGCACGTGCGCGCGGGGACCATCGCGCGACAGTGCGCGGTCTCGGCCTCAAGTGGACGCGTCACACGGTGGAAGTCGTCGACACGCCCGAGACGCGCGGAATGATCGATCAGGTTCGCTATCTCGTGAAGGTGGTCGATTAAAGGAATTCGGAGCAAGAGCATGCGACTCAATACGATCAAGCCGGCAGCGGGCGCCAAGAAGGCGCGGCGTCGCGTCGGACGCGGCATCGGCTCGGGCCTCGGCAAAACCGCGGGGC
>DASXSP010000042.1:0-18311 GCA_036505865.1 Casimicrobiaceae bacterium | reverse complement strand
TCGGCAAGGCCGTCTAACCCCGGTGGCGTGCGATTTCAAGTGCGGCTTCGATCGCGACGATCCACGTTGGCAACGGCTCGGCTTGCCCGCGCACGTATTCGCCGTCGACTACTCCGACTTCGAGCAGGAGATCAATCAGCTCCGCACCTATCAGGGACAGAGCGACGTCTACGTCATCAATTCGGCAGGGACAATCCTCGCTCCGACGTTCGGCGGCGGCGCGAACTCGCTCGTTACCGAGATGCTCGGCGACGACGCGATCATCTCGTCGGATTTCGGCGGCAATCCGCCGTACGAAAAGATGAAGCACGTCGCGAGCATTTGCTTCAAGCACTGGCTCAAGCAGTCGAACGTGCTATTCATCATCGGCGGCAAGTCAAACAACACCGACATCTTCGAGACGTTCCGCGCGATGGCTGACGCGCTGCGCGAGCACTTCAGTCGACACGGACCCACGCCGCTGTTCGTGGTCATCGGCCGCGGCGGGCCGAATCTGATCCGCGGCATGGGCGTGATGCGCGACACGATGGAGGCGCTCGGGGTGCCGTATCGCATCTTCGGCTTCGATTCCGACATGAGCGAAGTAGTGGACTACGCGCGCAAAGTCAACGACTGGATGAAGGCGGGCGGTCGTGAACAGCTCGAGGCGAAGCTCGGTATCCATTACGCCGCCGCCGCGGCGTGACGAGCAGGAGACGATCATGTACAGACAGGGAATCGCAGACTTCAAGTACTACGTCGGCATCAGCTCGCTCGCCCAAGTCGCGGCGCGCGACGACCGTATTTGCGTGCTCAACATCCTCGGCGGCGAGTCGAGCGAGGTCACGCCGGTCGGCCACGAATATTCCGGCGGCAACGTCGTATTCGGCACGTCACCGGGACGCCGCGGTCAGGTGCTCGAGACGAAAATCGGCGACGTTCCGGTCTATAACAATGTGCGCGAGGGTCTCGCGGACGGCCATCGCTTCAATTGCGGCGTCGTCTATCTGCCGCCATCCGCCGCGCGCGACGGCGTCGCCGAATTGATTCGCGTCAATCAGGACATCCGCAAGATTTTCATCGTTACGGAGAAGCTGTCGGTACACGATTCGCGCGAGATCCGTGCGATGGGTCAGCAAAACGGCGTCGATATCTTCGGCGGCAATAGCCTTGGCGTGGCCGACGCATGGAACAAAGTGCGCATCGGCGGCGCGCTTGGCGGCGACAGTCCCGCGGAGGCGCTGCGCAAAGGGTCGATCGCGATTCTGTCCAACTCCGGCAATTTCACGACGACGATCGCGACCTATCTGCGGATGGCGGGATGGGGAACGACGACGCTGATCTCGAGCGGCAAAGACGTCTACATTCACTACGCCGCGCCCGAATTCGCGTTTGCGTTGGCGAACGACGCGCGCAGCAAGGCTGCTGTGCTTTACGTCGAGCCGGGCGGCTATTACGAGCTCGACGCGAACTTCACGAAGCCCGTCGTCGCGTGCGTCGTCGGCCGTTGGAAAGCGAAGCTGACGCGTGCGGTCGGGCACGCCGGTGCGATGTCGGGTGGCAGCGATGACGCCGCGGGCAAGGAACGCTGGTTCATGGAGAAGTTCGGTGTCGACGGAATCTTCACGCCGGAGAAACCGATCTTCTCGGCGAAGGGTGCACTCGTCACCAATATAGCGCACATTCCCGCAGCGCTCACCGCGGTGATGCGCGAGAACGCGACGCGCGCCGACTTCGCGCCCGAAGGCAGCCTCGCACTCAAGCCGTGGTTCGGCTCGAATCAGGAGCTCGAGTTGCCGAGCGCGATTGCTTTGTCCGTCGTGAAAGCGATCCCGCCCTACGACGAGCAGATCGCCGCGCTCGCCGCGCAAATCGGCGCCGTGCTTCCACGGCAGTCGATGAAGGATTGCTCCGGCGCATCGCAGATGGACGCGAAGACGCAAGTCACGAGCCTGCACGGCGTGTCGATGCTCGATGCCGCACAATATCCGTTCGAATCGAACGTGAGCCTCGCGCTGTTGCACGAGCCTGGCGGCGAGAACGATCGCAAGCTGATTAACGTCGCCATCGACGCGGAGCTGAATCTGCACGGAACGCCCGAACTCGCGGCGGCGCAAGCGTCACGCGAAGCGGGCAATGCGCCGAACAGCGTGCTCGCGGCCGCGGCGAGCGTCATCGGTCCGCAGCGCTTCCGTCGCGCTCGCGACGCCGGGTCGGCGCTGATCGACATGTTTCACCGTGCCGGGGCCAAAAGCGCGCTCGACGAAGCGTTCGATGTGGAAACGATCAACGCCGATCGTGCAACGCATGGGCTGTTCGTCGGTGATAGCCGCGATCCGAAGGCGGAAGCGATGCTCGCCGCGCTCGACGCGCGCGGGGCAAAGTCGATCTTCGTGCGTTACCTGAGAACGCTGCCCGGCAATCCGACGTCCGACGCCGTGCTCGCGGCGATCGCAGCGACGCTTGCGTGGGGTCCGTTGATGCGCAAGCGAATTTCGCGTCTGACCGCCGAGAGCCTCCCGGCGTGGTTGCGGCTGTTCGGCGCGTTGATCGGGGCATCGGTCGACGCCAAGCAGCACCAGACCGAGCGCTTTTGCGGCATCGCGACCGCCGAGATTCTCGGACAGCGCTCGCTTACTGAAATGGCGTATGTCGCCTTGCTCGGAGCGACGCCGCAGCCGGCGCAACTGTTCGCGTTTCAGACCTTGGTCGGTTTGCTGCTCACGAACGGTCCGGGCGCGATCTCCGCGCAAGGCGCGAAGGGCGCGGTGTCCGCTGACGGTCCCGAGCAACCGGAGCGCGTGCAACTCAACAAAGGACTCGTGGGATTCCTCACGCATTCCGGCTACGCGCACGGCGGCAATGGCTACGAGGGCATCGCTTTCCTGCTTTCGCAGTTTCGCGATACGGGGCTCGCTGATCCGACGGACCCCAACCATGGGATCGACTTGAAGGCGCTGGCGATGCGTTATGTCGACGAATACGCGCGTTACAAATCGAAGAAAAAAACCGCCGGCAGTCTCGATATCCAGAAGATTCCCGGCGTCAATCATCCCGTCTTCAAGGACCGGCCGGTGAACCACGATCCGCGCGAAGTGTACGTGCGCGAGCTGTTCGCAAAGCGCGGCGAATACAACGTGTTCCACGAGTACTACCACGCGCTCGTGCAGGCGCTGTTCGACGCGGGCGTGTCGCGCAACATCTACTGCGTGAACATCGATGCGGTGATTGCCGCGCTGCTTCTCAAGATGCTCTGGGAGCCGTATCGGCGCGGCGCGTTTGCCGAGCAGGCGCTGGAAACCGCGGCGTTCACGATCTTCCTCTACCCGCGAATGCTGGGGTGCGCGGCCGAGGTCGACGATCACATGAATCGCGGCCGCAATCTCGACACACGCACGCCGGCGTCACAAGTGAGGTTCGTGGCCTGACGCGCGCGTAACGCTCGACAACGAACGGGAGGAACGATGACATCGCTCGCACTCGAAGCGGGAACGTCGCCGAGGAAGGCGCCGTGGCGCGTCGCAGTGCCACTCGCGATCGTGGCGTTGATTGCGCTCCTTCCCGCGCCGCAAGGGCTCGAGCCGCATGCGTGGTACTTCTTCGCGATCTTTGCCGGTGTCATCGCGGGCCTCGTGACCGAGCCACTGCCCGCGCCGGCGATCGGGCTGATCGGTCTGACCACTGTGACCGTGCTTTCTCCGTGGGTGCTGTTCGGCCGCGCGGAGCTCGCGAAGCCCGGCTTCAAGCTCGCGGAGGAGTCGCTGCGCTTTGCGCTCACGGGTTTTTCAAGTGGTACCGTGTGGCTCGTTTTCGGCGCATTCATGTTCGCGCTGGGCTACGAGAAGAGCGGGCTCGGTCGCCGCATCGGTCTCCTTCTAGTGCGCAAGCTCGGCCGGAGAACGCTCTCGCTGGGTTACGCGACGACGCTCGCCGACACGATCCTGGCGCCCGTCACACCGTCGAACACCGCGCGCAGCGCCGGCACGCTGTTCCCGATCGTTAACAGCCTTCCGCCGCTGTTCGGATCGATGCCGAACGAGCCGTCGGCGCGCAAAATCGGCAGCTACATCATGTGGACGACGTTCGTCGCTGGGTGCATCACGAGCTCGCTGTTTATGACGGCATGCGCGCCGAACTTCCTTGCACTCGAGTTCATCCGCAAGATTGCGAAGATCGAGATCACGTATGCGCAGTGGATGATGGGATCGCTGCCATTCGCACTGCCGCTCTTGCTCGCGCTGCCGCTCGTCACCTACTGGCTGTGTCCGCCGCAGCTCAAGCGGAGCGAGGAAGCGCCACAGTGGGCGGCGAGCGAGCTTGCGACGATGGGGCCGCCAAAGCGCACCGAGGTCGTTCTCGGAGTGCTCGTGCTGATCGCGATTCTCTTGTGGATCTTCGCCGGTGAATACGTTGAGGCCGCGACGGTCGCGCTGGCGGTCATCTGCCTGATGCTCGTATTTCGCATCGTCACGTGGAACGACATGGCGCGGAACGGTCCGGCATGGACGACGTTCACGCTGCTCGCCACGCTGGTGACGCTCGCCGGCGGACTCTCGCGTGTCGGCTTCATCAAATGGTTCGCCGACTATGTCGGTACGCATCTGGGCGGCCTTCCGCCGACGACCACGATGCTCGTGCTCATTGCCGTGTATTACTTTTCGCATTACATGTTCGCGAGCTTGACCGCGCATACGACCGCGCTGATGCCGGTGATGCTCGGCGTGGGTCTCGCCATTCCGGGGCTCCCCGCCGACAAGCTTGCGCTAGGGCTCGCGATGACGACCGGCATCATGGGTGTTATCACACCCTACGCGACAGGCCCCGGACTCGCGTACTACGAGAGCGGATACCTGCCCTCCGCGCTGTTCTGGCGCTTGGGCACGATCTTCGGCTTCATCTGTCTCGGCACGCTGCTGTTGATCGGGATTCCCGTGCTGATGCTCGAGCGATGACTATGTGGCGCTATGCCGGCCGATCCCAGGCAAAGCGCGCGAGGTTCCGTTTCGCGGGCGTGTCTCGAGGGACTGGCGGCGACACTGGGATTTACCGGACCGTCGGATCGTCCGCCGGCGGCATAGCTGGCGCGCGTTTCACAGCGGGGTCTTGGCCAGTGCAAGCAAACAATCCGTGCGCGACTTTTCCCCGTTGACCACCTGCAACTGCCGAGTTACCACTCGCAACAACGTCGATTCCTGCGTTTTCAGCACCGCGTTCGCCGCGCGAAAGCCTTCCTCGGCGCACGCGTCTTGATGTTTTCTTTACACGCGGGACCAACAATTTCGCACAACCTTTATCTCCCATTGCCTATCCTTTAGTTCGTTGTGATTGCTAGGAGAAGGCAATGTTGGCTGATTGGGTGCTCGTGCGACTGCTGATGGTGCTGGGGCCGTTTTGCATGCTGGTGGTTGCTGCGTGGGTGGCAGGGGTGCGGCACAAGCGACGCAAGAGCGTGGAGCAGCCCGCGTTCGCCGTCGCGGACGATCTATGCGCGACGTTCCCGCGACGCGAGGCGTTTGATCGAAGCATGCAATCGTCAAATGACGAGCAAAACACCGGCGCCTCTTGCAAACGGGCTGCTTGAATCGTGCGTGTTGCTTCTCTGATTCCGTCATTCCCGAGGTGCATTCAGTGGATCTGATCTTTATCGGCGCATTCGTCGTCTTTTTCGCGGCGTCAGTCGTCTTGATCCGATTCTGCGCAAACCTGATGAACAAGGAGCGGCCATGACCTGGGTGTATTGGCTAAGCGGGCTCGCTGCACTTGGAGTCTTCGTCTATCTGATCATCGCGTTGTTCAAGCCGGAGCTCTTTTCATGAACGTCTGGGAATGGCTGCAGCTCGGCTTGTACGTCGTCGTCTTGCTGCTCCTGGCAAAACCGCTTGGCCTTTACATGGCTTCCGTTTACGAGGGCCGCGCCACGTGGGCGCAGAAAATCGGTGGACCGCTGGAGCGCTTGATCTACCGTGGCGCCGGTGTCGATGCGAACCACGATATGGGATGGGTCGACTACGCACTGGCAATGCTGTGGTTCAACCTTGCCGGTGCCTTAGCGGTGTATGGCCTGCAACGTCTGCAACAGTTTCTGCCGCTCAATCCGCAAGACATGGCGGCCGTGAGTGCCGATTCCGCGTTCAACACGGCAGCGAGCTTCGCCACGAATACCAATTGGCAGGGCTACGCCGGCGAAAGCACGATGAGCTATTTGACACAAATGCTCGCGCTTGCCGTACAGAATTTCGTCTCGGCGGCGACCGGCATGGCGGTGCTGGTGGCGCTCGTGCGCGGCTTCGTGCGCAAGGAAGCCAAGGGCATCGGCAACTTCTGGGTCGACCTCACGCGCACGACCGTCTACATCCTGCTTCCGCTTGCGTTGATCCTCGCGCTCGCGCTGGTCTCGCAAGGAACGCCGCAGACGTTCGATAAGTATGCGACCGTCGCGTTGGTGCAACCGGTCACATACGACAACCCGAAGAATGGCCCTGACGGTCAGCCGCTCAAGGACGACAAAGGCCATCCGGTCACCGAAAAAGCGACGGCGACCGAACAGACCATCGCTCTCGGCCCCGTTGCGTCGCAGATCGCCATCAAGCAGCTCGGTACCAACGGCGGCGGCTACTACAACGTCAATTCGTCACACCCCCTCGAGAATCCGACGCCGCTTTCGAATTTCTTGGAGATGTTGTCGATCCTGCTCATTTCGGCGGCGCTCTGTTACACGTTCGGCCGCATGCTCGGGGACACACGCGAGGGCTGGGCGCTGCTGGCCGCGATGACGATCGTGTTCGTCGCGCTATTGCCGATCACCTACATCGCCGAGCAGGCCGGCAATCCGATCTTGAGCAAGTTGGGTGCGGACCAGGTGACGAGCGCCGCGAATCCCGGCGGAAACATGGAAGGGAAGGAAGTGCGTTTCGGCATCGCGAACTCGGCGCTGTGGGCGACCGCCACGACGGCGGCGTCGAACGGTTCGGTCAATTCGATGCACGACTCGTTCACGCCGATCGGTGGCTTGATCCCGATGTGGCTCATACAGCTCGGTGAAGTGATCTTCGGCGGCGTCGGGTCAGGTTTGTACGGGCTCATCATGTTTGCCGTCGTCGCGGTCTTCATCGCCGGCCTGATGATCGGCCGGACGCCCGAGTATCTCGGGAAGAAAATCGGTGCGTTCGAGATCAAGATGGCATCGATCGCGATCTTGGTTCCACCGCTCCTCGTGCTCGTGGGCACTGCGATCGCTGTGATGGTCGATGCCGGCAAGGTGGGCATTGCCAATCCCGGCGCGCACGGGTTCTCGGAGATCCTCTACGCGTTCTCGTCGGCCGGCAACAACAACGGAAGCGCATTCGCCGGGCTCTCGGCCAACACGCCGTTCTATAACACCGCGCTCGGCATCTGCATGTTGTTTGCGCGCTACTGGCTCGCAATACCGGTACTCGCGCTCGCGGGTGCATTGGCTGCAGCCAAACATGTACCCGCGTCGTCCGGCACGCTGCCGACTCACACACCGCTATTTGTCACCGTGCTGATCGGCACCGTGATCACGGTGGGCGCGCTGACCTTTGTGCCCGCGCTGGCGCTTGGACCGGTGGTCGAGCATCTGCTGCTTTACGCCGCGCAATAATCCGCGCCCTTCCTCAAGGATTCGAGAATGGCCACTACGCTTGTCGCAAAACAGACGGCGCTCTCATGGTTCGTCGATAAGACGCTGCTAAGAAATGCGATCGTCGATAGCTTCCGGCGTATGACGCCGCGCTACCAGTGGCGCAACCCGGTGATGTTTGTCGTCTATATCGGCAGCATCCTGACAACGATACTGTGGCTGCAGGCATTGGCCGGAAATGGCGAAGCACCCGCAGGATTCATTCTCGCGGTGACGTTGTGGCTGTGGGTGACGCTCGTGTTCGCGAACTTTGCGGAAGCGATCGCCGAGGGGCGCAGCAAAGCGCAGGCAGCATCGCTCAAAAGCGCCCGCCGCGACACGATGGCAAAGAAGCTGGCGCACCCGCGCCGCGATGCCTCGCAGACCACTGTTTCCTCGAGCACGTTGCGCAAAGGTGATCTTGTGCTCGTCGTCCAAGGCGACCTCGTCCCGGGCGACGGCGAAGTGATCGAGGGCGCGGCCTCCATTGACGAGAGCGCGATCACCGGCGAGAGCGCACCGGTGATCCGCGCCGCGGGCAGCGACTTCAACACCGTGACAGGCGGCACTCGCGTGTTGTCCGATTGGATCGTCGTGCGGATCAATGTCAATCCGGGCGAGGCGTTTCTCGATCGCATGATCGGCATGGTCGAAGGCGCGAAGCGGCAGAAGACGCCGAACGAGATCGCGCTGACGATTCTGTTAGTCGCGATGACTCTCGTGTTCTTGCTCGCAACGGTGACGTTGTTGCCGTATTCGTTGTACAGCGTCGACGTCGCCAAGTCCGGAACACCGGTGACCATCACCGTGCTGGTTGCGCTCCTGGTGTGCTTGATTCCGACCACGATCGGTGGACTGCTCTCGGCGATCGGCGTGGCCGGCATGGGGCGAATGATGCGCGCCAACGTGATCGCGACCTCTGGTCGCGCGGTCGAGGCAGCCGGCGATTGCGACGTGCTGCTGCTCGATAAAACCGGAACGATCACGTTCGGCAACCGTCAGGCGTCGGCGATTCACCCGGTTGCGGGCGTGGCGGGGCAGCAGCTTGCGGAAGCAACGTTGCTCGCGTCGCTCGGCGACGAGACGCCGGAAGGCAAAAGCATTGTCGTTTACGTCAAGCGAGCCTGGGGCGTCCTGCCGCAAACGCTCGAGCCGGGGCAGTTCACGATCGTTCCGTTTTCGGCGCAGACGCGCATGAGTGGCGTCAACTATCGCGGACGAGAGATCCGCAAAGGCGCTCTTGACGCGATCCGCGATTGGGTAATTGCTCAAGGCGGCGCGATTGCGGCCGAGGTCGACACCCGGGTCGAAGATGTTGCGCGGCGCGGCTCGACGCCGCTTGTTGTCGCGGAAGGCCGCCATGTTCTGGGCGTCATCGAGTTGAAGGACATCGTCAAGACGCATATCAAGGAGCGCTTCGCCGAGCTTCGCCGGATGGGGATCAAGACGATCATGATCACCGGCGACAACAAGCTCACGGCGGCATCGATTGCGGCCGAAGCGGGAACCGACGATTTTCTCGCCGAAGTGACGCCTGAAGCGAAGCTCAAATTGATCCGCGAGATGCAGGCGCAAGGCAAGTTGGTCGCGATGACCGGTGACGGGACGAACGACGCGCCGGCGCTCGCGCAGGCCGACGTCGCCGTCGTGATGAATAGCGGTACGCAGGCGGCGAAGGAGGCCGGCAATATGGTCGACATGGATTCGAATCCGACCAAGTTGATCGAAATCGTCGAGATCGGCAAGCAGCTTCTGATGACTCGCGGCGCGCTGACGACGTTCTCGATCGCCAACGACGTCGCCAAGTACTTCGCGATCATACCGGCGGCTTTCGCGAGCACGTATCCCGTACTCGATGCATTGAACGTGATGCATCTGGCGACGCCGAGCAGTGCGATCCTGTCGGCAGTGATCTTCAACGCGTTGATCATCCCCGCGTTGATCCCCCTCGCGCTCAGGGGCGTCAAATACCGTCCGGTCGGCGCTGCGTCGATCCTGCGTCGAAACATGTTGATCTACGGCGTCGGCGGCATCGCGCTGCCGTTTGTAGGGATCAAGCTGATCGACGTCTTGTTGGTTGCGCTTCACCTCGTCTAACTGGAGAACGCAAAATGTTTGCGCAATTCATGCCGGCGCTCCGCATGTTGGTTGTGCTGACCGTGCTGACGGGCGTTGCCTATCCGCTCGTTGTGACCGGAATCGCCCAACTCGCCTTCCCCTACGCCGCGAATGGGAGTCTCATCGTGGCCGACGGCAAAGCGGAGGGATCCGAGCTAGTAGGCCAACCGTTCGACGATCCCAAGTATTTCTGGAGTCGGCCGTCTGCCACTTCGCCGCAGCCCTACAACGCGGCGGCGTCATCGGGATCGAACCAGGGGCCGCTCAATCCGGCGGTGTCGGACGCCGTGGCTTCCCGAATCAAGGCGCTGCGCGACGCCGATCCCGGAAACTTGGCGTCGGTCCCAGTCGATTTGGTGACGGCGTCGGGCAGCGGCCTCGATCCCCATATCAGCGTCGCGGCAGCGGAATCCCAGGTCGCACGCGTGGCGAAGGCGCGCGGAATTCCGGTCGATCGAGTGCGAGAGGTCGTCGCGCAGGCGATCGAAGGCCGCACGCTATGGGTTCTGGGTGAGCCGCGTGTCAACGTGCTGAGGCTCAACCTCTCGCTCGATCAAGCCACGAAGTAGCGCCTTGCTACACTAGCCCGGGCCGGGGCAACCGATGGAAAGACAGCGGCCGAATCCCGATCAACTCCTCGCCGAAGTGAAGGCGCAGGAAGGGCGCGCGACCCGCGGGAAGCTCAAGATTTTTTTTGGTGCTTCCGCGGGCGTCGGCAAGACGTACGCGATGTTGATTGCCGCGCAAACGCTTCGCCGCTCCGGCACAGACGTCGTCGTCGGCGTGCTCGAGACGCATGGCCGCACGGAGACTGCGGCCTTGCTCGAGGGCCTCGAGCCGTTACCGCCGCTCCTGCTCGACGTGAAGGGTGCAACCGTCAAGGAGTTCAACCTTGACGCCGCACTCGAGCGACATCCGGCGCTGATTCTGGTTGACGAGCTTGCGCATACGAACGCGCCGGGAGCGCGGCACCCGAAGCGTTGGCAAGATATCGAGGAGCTGCTTTCTGCCGGCATCGACGTCTTCACGACGTTGAATGTCCAGCACATCGAGAGCCTCAACGATGTCGTCGGCGGCATCACGGGCATTCGCGTGTGGGAAACGGTCCCGGACACTTTCTTCGATGCTGCAGACGATGTGATCCTGGTTGACGTTCCGGCCGACGAATTGCTCGCGCGCCTCAAGGCGGGCAAGGTTTACGTTCCCGCCGAGATCGAACGCGCCGCAGGCAACTTCTTTCGCAAAGGCAATCTCATGGCCTTGCGCGAGCTCGCGCTGCGCCGCACTGCCGACCGCGTCGAGGAAGACGTACAGGCGTACCGTACCGCTCAAGCGATCGACCGCATCTGGAAGACCGAGGCTTCTCTGCTGTGCTGCGTCGGTCCTGATCCGGGTGGTGAACACGTGGTTAGAAGCGCCGCGCGCCTCGCCAATCAGGTCGGCGTCGAGTGGACCGCTGTCTATGTCGAAACGCCGAAGTTGCAGCGCCTTCCGCCGGCCGAGCGCGAGCGGATTCTGAAGACGGTCAAGCTTGCGCAAGAGCTCGGCGCGAAGACCGCCATCCTCTCCGCGAGTGATGCGGCGTCGGCGATCGTCGAGTACGCCCACACGCATAACTGCTCGAAGGTCGTCGTGGGGCGCACGCTTCACAGGCAGTCATTGCCATGGGCGCACCGCGTGGCGATGCGAATCGGTCACCTTGCGCCCGATGTTGACGTGATCGAAATCGGACGCGGTGACGCTACCCCGTCTGTACGGACCGTGCCGGAACCCGCAGTCGGTGCTACACCAGATCCGCGGCGCGTTGCCAAGCGCCTGAATTACGTCTGGACGCTCCTCGCGTGCGTCGCAACGACGCTGATCGCGACGCCGTTGCACGCCTATTTCGACCTTGCCAACATCGTGATGTTGTATCTGCTCGTTGTCGTGGTGATCGCGATCCGGTTCGGCCGCGGACCGTCCGTCTTGGCGGCATTTCTGAGTGTCGCCAGCTTCGATTTCTTTTTTGTCGAGCCGCGCTTCTCGTTCGCGGTGAGCGATGTTCAGTATCTGTTCACGTTCGCCGTTATGCTGGCGGTCGCGCTGATCATCGGACAGATGACCGCAGGCCTGCGGTATCAAGCGCGCGTCGCGTCGTATCGCGAGGAAAGAGCGCGCGTGCTGTATGAATTCGCACGCGACATGTCGAGCCTTCTGCAAACCGACCAGGTCGTCGAAGCCGCGACCAAGCTTATCGCGAGCACGTTTGGCGCAAAGGTGGCGATCCTGGTGCCCGACGAACAGGGGCGCCTCACCGTGCCAGGGGATGCTGCGTTCGCGCAGGGTGTCGATGTTCGCGCCGCTGCGCAGTGGGCTTACGATAAATCGCAAGCGGCAGGGTTCGGCACCGATACGCTTCCGTCGGGCGAGTTCCTCTATCTGCCGTTGCGCGCGCCGATGCGCACACGCGGCGTGCTCGCGATCAAGGCGGCGAATCGACGGATGCTCCTTGTGCCCGAACAGCGCCGCCACATCGACACCTTTGCCGCGTTGACCGCGATCGCGCTGGAGCGGGTGCATTACGTCGAAGTTGCCCAGCAGGCCCTTATTCGGATGGAGTCGGAACGCTTGCGCAATTCGCTGCTCGCGGCGGTGTCGCACGATCTGCGCACACCGCTCGCAGCGCTGGTTGGACTCGCCGAGTCACTCGATTTGACCAAGCCCGCGCTGTCGAGCGCGCAGCGCGACACGACGCGGGCGATTGTCGAGCAGGCCCGACGGATGAATGCGCTCGTCAACAACCTGCTTGATATGGCTCGGATTCAAAGCGGTGACGTGAAGCTCCGCCGCGAGTGGCAGTCGGTCGAAGAGGTCGTCGGTAGTGCCATTAAGGCGGCGCAGCCCGCGCTCGCGCGACATCGGGTCGAAGTCGCTTTGCCTGACGATCTGCCATTGGTGGAGTTCGACGCGACGCTGATCGAGCGCGTGTTTTTCAACCTTCTCGAAAATGCTGGCAAGTACACGCCCGAGGCCACGGCGGTACGCATCGGCGCCGAGCCTGTCGGCAACGAGCTGGTCGTCAGCGTTACCGATGGCGGACCTGGAGTTCCTGCCGCGCAACGCGAAGCGGTATTCGAAAAATTCACACGCGGATCGCGCGAGTCGGCGACACCGGGCGTTGGCCTCGGTCTCGCGATAAGCCGGGCGATCGTAGAGGCTCACCATGGGCGGATATGGGTCGACGGCGCGTCGGATGGCGGCGCACGATTCTCCTTCACGTTGCCCCTTGGAACGCCGCCCGAAGTCCCCCAGATTGAAGAGCCCCTCGGAGGAAGAGCGTGATGCGCTCGAGCGACGCCGCGTCCCCGGTCGCGATTCTCGTCGAGGATGAACGTCAAATCCGTCGCTTCGTACGCACGGCGCTCGAAACGGAAGACTGGCGTGTGTTCGAAGCGGAGACGATCAAGCAGGGCCTGGTCGAAGCGGGAACGCGCAAGCCCGACGTCGTCATTCTCGATCTCGGACTGCCTGACGGCGACGGGGTCGATTTCATCCGCGATCTGCGGACCTGGTCAGCGACGCCCGTGATCGTGCTTTCAGCGCGTGCCGATGAAACGCAAAAGATTGCTGCGCTTGATGCGGGCGCGGACGACTATTTGACCAAGCCCTTTGGCGTGGGCGAGCTGCTCGCCCGCGTGCGTGCAGTCTTGCGTCGGAAGGCGGGCGCCGGTTCAGGGGACGTTTCGGCGTTCCGCTTTGGCGAGGTCGAAGTCGATCTTGCGCGGCGGCAGGTACGAAAGAACAACTCCCCGGTCCACCTCACCGCTCTCGAGTACCGCTTGTTGGTGCTGATGATCGCCAACGTGGAGAAAGTGCTGACGCATCGACAGATATTGCATGAGGTCTGGGGCCCGGCGTATGCCTCGCAGCAGCATTACGTTCGTGTACACATGGGAAATCTGCGGCGCAAACTGGAGGACGATCCTGCGCAGCCCAAGCATTTGCTAACCGAAACCGCCGTCGGTTACCGCCTCGTGCCGTGATTTCAAGCGCCAGGGGGTTAGACTGTTCTCGATGGAGACTACCCTCACCTCGGAGCCGGCAGCCGCGCTAGATGCTGAACCCCCACGCGGGCGGCAGACGACTGCGGCGCTGTCCCTTCTCGCACTGGGCGTTGTCTATGGCGACATCGGCACCAGTCCCCTTTATGCCGCGAAGGAAACATTCAATCCCCAGCATGGCATTGCGCTGACCGTCGACAACATCATCGGCGGCGTCTCGGCAATCTTCTGGGCTCTGATGATCGTCGTGTCGCTCAAGTATGTGACGCTCGTACTGCGCGCAAGCAACCGCGGCGAGGGCGGCATCATGGCGCTGCTGGCGCTCGCTACAGCGTCTGTGGGCAATCGACCAAGATTGCGCGCGGGACTTCTAGCGATTGGGGTGTTCGGCGCTTCGCTGTTCTATGGAGACGCGGTGTTGACACCCGCGATCTCGGTACTATCGGCGGTGGAGGGATTGGAGGTGGGCACCGCTGCCTTCAAGCCCTATATCGTGCCAATCTCCACAGGTATTCTGATTGCACTGTTCGCGATCCAGCGTCATGGCACCGGCGTGGTCGGCCTGTTCTTCGGCCCCGTGTGCGTGGTGTGGTTTGCTTCGCTTGGCGCAATCGGGATCTTTCACATCGCCAAAGAACCAACGATTCTGAAGGCGATCGATCCAACCTACGCGTTCCATTTCGTGACTGCGCACGGCTATGCGTCGTTTATCGTGCTTGGATCCGTGTTGCTCGCCATCACCGGCGCCGAGGCGCTTTATGCGGACATGGGTCACTTCGGCAAGCGAGCAATCCGTGTGGCGTGGTTCGGCGTGGCCGCGCCGGCATTGGTGCTTAACTATTTCGGCCAGGGTGCGCTGCTGATCGCGCAGCCCTCCGCGATCGAGAACCCCTTCTATCTGGCGTACCCCGAGTGGGCGCTGTATCCGATGGTCGCGCTCGCCACCGCCGCGACCATCATCGCATCGCAGGCAACGATCTCGGGCGCGTATTCGATGACGCAGCAGGCTATTCAACTTGGCTACCTGCCGCGCACGACGATCTTGCACACCTCCGAACGAACGATGGGGCAAATCTACGTGCCGGTCGTGAACTGGACGTTGCTGCTGGTCGTCATCGCTGCAGTGGTTGGATTCGGCAGTTCATCGCGACTCGCGTCGGCGTACGGCGTCGCAGTGATGGGCACCATGCTCGTCACGACCGTGCTCACGTTCTTCGTGCTTCGCTACGGCTGGCGCTACCCATTGTGGCTCTGCGTGCTCGCGACCGCGTTCTTCCTGGTGATCGATGCCGTATTCTTTGCAGCAGCCATGCACAAAGTGCTTGAAGGCGGCTGGTTTCCGCTTGTGTTGGGAGCGATCGTCTTCTTCCTCATGGTGACGTGGCGCCGTGGGCGCGAAACACTATTCGAGCAGCTCCGCGGTGGATCGCCACCCCTCGAAGGATTCCTTAAGGCGCTCTTCCTTCACCCGCCGCAGAGGGTGCCCGGTACGGCCGTGTTTCTAACCACCGCTCCTGATACCACACCCAATGCGTTGTTGCACAGCCTCAAGCATTACAAGGTCCTGCACGAACAGAATGTGTTCCTGACGGTCGAATTCCGCGACGTGCCGTGGGTCTCTGCAGGCCGACGGATCGTGAGCGAACGGATCGTCGACAACTGCTGGCGGATCAGTGCACGTTACGGGTTCATGGAGCAGCCGGATGTCGCGGCCGCCCTGGCGCTTTGCTCGCCGGTGGGATTGAACCTCGATCCAATGGAGGTCACGTACTTCCTTTCACGCGAGAAGATCGTGCCGAGCACGACGGAGCGAGGTGTTGCACAATGGCGCGATCGCATCTTCACCGCGATGGCGCGCAATGCGGGCGATATCACAGACTTCTTTCAGATCCCGACCAACCGCGTCGTCGAATTAGGGACCCGCGTCGAGATCTAACGCACTCTTGCGCGAGCGGCGCATCGGTATCAGGTTGTTCCAAAAGTAGGACGCGCAATCCTCGCGTGGTCAGCGCACAACGTACGTCAGCGGCGCACCCAATCGACATCGCGCATTGATCATCGCGGCAGCAGCAGTGGAGCTGAGCCCCGACGATCTTCACCACATCGACAGGGGCAGTCTCACAGATTACCGTGCAAGGCGACCGGTACTCGGCTGATCGGCAGCAGCTCGTCGGCCGCTGACGAGTGAATGGGGGCATTCGCGACGAAACGAGGAGGGAGCAGCATGCGAGTCGGCATCCTGGGTTCGGGGTTGATGGGCGGCAAGCTGGGGACGATCTTCGCGCGGGCGGGACACGAGGTGCTATTCAGCTACGCGCGCAGCGACCAGAAGCTCAAGACCCTGGCACGCAACGCCAAGGGCAACGCGACGCATGGCACACCGCGTGAGGCGGCGCTGGAAGCAGACGCCGTCTTGCTGGCCGTACACTGGTCGCGAGTCGACGATGTGTTAAAGCAGGCCGGCGATCTCTCCGGCAAAGTGATCGTCAATTGCTCGCTCCCGATGAACGCGGACGACACCAAGCTGGTCATCGCCCACACGTCGTCGGGTGCAGAGGCGTTGGCCAAGAAGGTTCGAAAGGCCGAGGTCGTCTCCGCATTCAGCAGTGTCCCGAGTGAGGTCTTGTTTGACGTATTCGACGCAAAGCGACGGACTCGCCGCCGGCCGAGCCTTATGTACTGCGGGGACGACCAGGACGCGAAAGACGTCGCTGCGAGTCTGATTCGTGATGTCGGTTTTGAACCCGTCGACGCTGGACCACTGCACATCGCCAGATATCTGGAGCCATTTTCCTTGGCGATGGCACAACTTGCGTACGAGGGGAACGAAGGACCTGAGATCGCGTACCGCATTGAACGTCTCGGGAAGTAGAGCGAGCGGGACCTCTCGACGTCCCTCGCTCTCGACTGAGAGCCCGCCGCGCGGCGATGTAGATGGTGATGCGCGTACGGGCACCCATCAGTGGCGGGATCATCGCGATGCCCAGGCTGTTGGTCTGTCGGACGGCGCAACGATCGGAAGCGACTCATGCCGTTCGCTCCAGATAATCGCGCAAGCTGATGAGTCGCACGCTCTTATATTCGCTAAGCGCGAGTAAGGCACGATCGCCAGTGACAATCGCCTCGGCCCGACCCGCGAGTGCGCATTCCAGAATGCGATTGTCCGGCTTGTCCTTTACTACTCGTAGTCTTCGTCGCGGCTTGACGACGACGGAAAGGTCAGACAGAAATACGGCGATGTGAGCAAGCTCTTCGGCATCACGCGAAAATTTGCGGGCGAGGATGCCGAGTAGCTCATCGAGAATGGGCTTGGATACAACGAGCTGCTCCTGTTCCTCGATGATCCGTCGCAATGCCGCTTCGCCACGCCCGCCCGGGAAAACCAAAGCCGAAACGAGAATGTTGGTATCGAAGACGACCTTCACTCGAGCAGATAGCGCTCGAGATCCTTCTCCGTAAGGATCCCCTGATCGCGTGCCCTGCGGCTCCAGTAGCCCTGCATGCCACGGAATTCTTGTAGCCGGCGCTCGAAGCGCGCTCGGCGTAAGGCGTCTTGTACGACCGCGCTCAGCGTCTTGCCCTCGGCGCGCGCGAGCGCTTCGGTCTCTCGTGCCAGGTCAGCGGGTAGTGAGATGGTTTTCTTGACGGCGGAGGCCATAACGATTTGCTGAAGGTGGAGTATGAATTAATCATACTCGAATAATAATGCGCAAGCCAACCTTAAAGACGGGTTCCGCCCGGCACGTCGGACACATAGACAGCCGCGGCGCTGCCATTCATCAAGAGCGGACAGATCCGTGCGATCGCCGTGACGTCGTCGAAGCGTGTCTCTTCGCTGCCGGACGTTCCCGCGCTGTCAGAGTACAAGCCGCTCGCGAGCTACGAGCTGATCAATTGGTTTGGCCTGTTAGCGCCCGCGAAGACGCCCGAGCCGATCATCAACAAGCTGCACGCGGCGCTGAACGACGCGCTCAAGGATCCCGACGTCATCAAGAAGCTGGAAGTGCAGGGCGCCGAGCCGGCTTTGATGACGCCGTCGCAGTTCGCGCAATTCATCAACGCGGAGACAGCCAAGTTCGCGAAGATCGTCGCCGACGCGAAGGTGACGCTCGAGAATTGAGTCAGACGAAGAACACTTGCTTGCGCGAGGATTCCGCCGAACCGTTGAACCAGTTGGCTCCGACTGGCCGGGTCCGCGCCCCGATTGCGCTATTCACCAGGCTCTTCGATTAGCGCGATGCGTGTCAACGTGCGTTCATCGACCATCGTTCGCTCCGCATGGATTGGACTGACGCATCTTGTGGCGCCGGATGGAGCAGGTCATCGCGAGCTTGTGCGGCGAAGTCGAGGTGGAGTTTCTCCATCACACCCGTCGGGTTGACGCGAAAGCCCCAGGGCAAAAATCTAGTCAACTACACGGACGGGATCCCCGGCGCCGATTCCAAGCAGTCGCGTAGCGCTTGCGCCTTTCGCCGCGAGCTCGACCAGGCCGATACTGTTCTCGTACCAGAAGGCGCCGTCAGTCGGCGCTTCCG
>DASXSP010000041.1:0-4696 GCA_036505865.1 Casimicrobiaceae bacterium | reverse complement strand
CCGTCGGGAACTGCCAGAAATCCGGCATCAGCCACGGATGCGGATACGACGGAATCCCGTTGCCTTCGCTTTCCTGCCGGTAATGGATGAGCTGCTGCTCTGTGAGCCGTCCTTCGACGAATGCGCGCGCGTAGATGCCCGGCGACACGTGCCCCTGCACGTAGATCAGATCGCCGCCGTGGTCGCCCGATGCAGCGTGCCAGAAATGGCCGAAGCCGATGTCGTAGAGCAGCGCGGACGATTGAAAACTTGCGATGTGGCCGCCCAATTCGGACGATTCCTTGTTCGCGCGCAGGATGATGGCCACCGCGTTCCAGCGAATCACCGAGCGGATCCTGTGCTCCAGATCGCGGTTGCCCGGCGACTTCTCCTCGCGTTGCGGCGGAATCGTGTTTCGGTACGGCGTCGTCAGCGTCAACAGCGGCTCCGCGCCGCTTCGTGCCGCCTCTTCGCGCAGCTTCGCCAACAGGAACGTGGCGCGCTCGCTTCCTTGGTGGTGCACGACCGCGCGGAGCGAGTCGACCCATTCCTGCGTCTCGACCGGATCGTGATCGCTCAGGATTCCCATGATGTCCTCCGTTTCCGACAACCGTTGCAAGAATCCGAATCAGCCGCGAAGCGCGATCGCGATGCGCTTCAATCCGACGGCAGCCCCTGCACTCGAAACAGCTCTTCGAGATGCGGGCTCATCGACAAGTTGAGACGCACACCCGACGGCAGCGGCTTCTCAAACCAACGCTCGTAGATCGCAACGATCTCCCGGCTGCCCGCAAGCTTGTGAAACGCGCGCTCCACCACTTCGGCGAATTCGGGATCGCCTTTGCGGAACATCAGCGCGTAGTCCGCATACGTCAGGAAATCGCCGACGACGCGGAAATCGGCGCCGGATCGCGTTTGCGCCAGCATTCCGTAGAGCTGCACGTCGTCGTTCGCGAATGCGTCGGCCTTACCCGACGCGAGTATCTGAAACGATTCCTGATGATCGCCGCCGAACACGAACTTGATCGCGAGCTTCTGCCGCTCAGCGAGCTTCGGAATTGCCGTTTCGTGTACGGTTCCGCGGGTGAGAACGACCGTCTTGCCCTGCAGATCGCGAAAATTCAGGATGCCGCTGCCGCGCCGTACCATGAGCTTCGTGCCGGTGACGAACATCGTCGGCGAGAACGCCGCGACTTTGCGCCTCTCGACATTGTTCGTCGTCGATCCGCATTCGAGATCGATCTCGCCGGAATTGACGAGGTCGAACCGGTTCTCGGGCGTGACCGGCCGATACTCGGTTCGAATGCTCTTGCCGAGCTCCGCCGTGATTTCTTCGACGACGATTTCGCAAAGATCGAGCGAATACCCGATCGGCTTGTTGTCCGGACTGAGGAATGCGAAGGGCGGCGAGTTTTCGCGGTAACCGATGCGGATGACGCCGCTATCGTTGATCTTCTTGAGCGTGCCCGTGTAGGCAACAGTGAGCGGCGCATTATCTTGTTGTGCAGCCGCCGATTGAATGGCAACCAGCGCGAGCAATGCGACGAGCGTTGCGACAAACCACCGCAAGGCCGCTGGCGATCGGAAGCAACCATCCCTCCGAACGGCGACGTCCATCGACCGCGCGGCTGCGCAGTCGCGCCAACTCACTGTTGGGGTTCCTCCTCGTGTCGGCGTCGCGGGTGTGCCAATCTTCGCAGCGCCGAGGACGTGTACTGAGCATCGTCTGTGCCACTTCGAAACTGACCGACGAACAATTCCAAGTTGTTGATGAGGACGGAAAATCATTACGGAACCTTTCGCCGACCGCGTTGCGTTGGGCGAACATTCGGAATCTCGCATCGACGGTTACGCGGAAAACCGCACGACGAGGCGTGCGCCTTTGACGCCCGCAGGTCCTGGCGTGGCGGTTGCGTGCGTCGACTGGTCATCGCGCTTGCCTTATGGCTGTGTCGCTTGGCCCTGGTTTGCGACGGCCTGCATCGCTGCCTTGATCGTCGCGTCATCGCCCAAGTAGTAACTCTGGATCGGTTTTAGGTTCTCGTCCAGCTCGTAGACCAGCGGCTGTCCGGTAGGAATGTTGAGCTCCACGATGTCGGCGTCGGACACGTTATCGAGGTATTTCACGAGCGCGCGAAGGCTATTGCCATGGGCGGCCACGATGACGCTTTTCTTCATCCGTATCGCAGGCGCGATGGTTGCGTGCCAGTACGGCAGAAACCGCGCCACGGTATCTTTCAGGCATTCGGTTCTGGGAAACTGGCGGGCATCGATCTCGGCGTAGCGCGGATTATCGATTTCGAGCCGCGGATCGGCATCGTTCAACGGAGGCGGCGGGGTATCGTAGGCGCGACGCCAGATCTTCACCTGGGCCTCACCGAATTTTGCCGCGGTCTCCGCCTTGTTGAGGCCTTGCAGCGCGCCGTAATGTCGCTCGTTCAAGCGCCACGACGCATGCACAGGAATCCACATGCGGTCCGTTTCCTCGAGCACGATCCACAGCGTCTTGATCGCGCGTTTGAGTACCGACGTGAAGGCCACGTCGAACGCGAAACCTTCTTTTTTCACCAACTCTCCAGCCGTTCTGGCTTCGGTCACGCCCTTCTCGGTGAGTCCGACATCGGTCCAGCCGGTGAAGCGATTTTCCCGGTTCCAGACCGATTCGCCGTGACGCAAGAGGACGACCTTGTTCATTGCAAATTGTCCGTGAGGTGTTTTCGTCAGGCGGCGATCTCGCGCAATCGCGAAGCGTCGCGCGCGAGCGCGGTGATCTTTCCCCATTCACCGGCCTTGACCGCAGCTTGAGGAGTCAACCACGATCCGCCGACGCACCCGACATTCGGAAGCGCCAGATAGCCAGGCGCGCTTGCCGCCGTCACGCCCCCTGTCGGACAAAACGTTACATCGGGAAACGGCCCGCCCAACGCTTTGAGCATGTCGATCCCGCCTGCCTGTTGCGCGGGAAACAGCTTGAGCGCGAAGAATCCGGCCGCGCGGGCCGCGATCACGTCGGACGGCGTCATCACGCCCGGCAGCAAAGGTAGCCTGCTTGTTTGCGCAGCGTCGATGAGTTCGTCGGTGAGCCCAGGGCTCACACCGAAGCGCGCCCCCGCGTCGACGGCTTGCTGAAAATGCTCGGCCCGCGAAATCGTGCCGACACCGACGATGGCATCGTCGACTTCGTGGGTGATAGCCCGAATGGCGTCCAGGGCGACGCGCGTGCGTAACGTGACTTCTAAAACACGCACGCCACCTGCAACCAGTGCCCGCGCCAGCGGGATTGCGTGCGCGAGCTCGTCGATAACGATCACCGGGATCACCGGTCCGACACGCATCAAATCCAGCGCATCCACGCTAAGGCTCCTCACGTTGCACCAGAGTGGTCATGATGCGTCGAATCATCAAAGGCTCCGGCAATGCGATGGTCAGAAAATGAAGCGGGTGTTGATGAATTTCGACTTGTGCTCGACGACGATCGCATCGAGCAAATCTTCGCTGGCCTCGGTCTGTTTCGCCGCCACCATCGAGCGAATGGAGAACGAACGCAGCGCATCCGAGACCGACAATGTACCTTCCGCGGAATCCTTGCGACCGGCAAACGGGAATACATCCGGCCCGCGTTGACACTGACAATTGATGTTCACACGGCACACCTGATTGACCAGCGGATCCACGAGCGCGCCGATTTGACCCGGATCGGAGCCGAAGACGCTTACCTGCTGGCCGTGATCCGAGGTGACGACGTATTCGAGCGCGTCCTCGACGTTCACGAACGGCATCACGGGAATGATCGGACCGAACTGTTCCTCACGATAAAGTTTCATTCCCTCGCGGACTGGATAGACCACCGCCGGATAGAAGAGCGTCATGGCGAACGCGCCGCCGCCCTCGTTGACGACACGCGCGCCCTTGGCTCTTGCGTCTTCGATCGCGTCCGTCATGTACGCGGTCCGATGCAGGCCAGGCAATGGCGTGATCGTCACGCCCTTCTCCCATGGCATGCCGACCTTGAGCTTGGCAAGCGCCTCGATGAAGCGATGAAGGAACAGCTCCGCGATCGACTCATGGACGATCAGCATCTTGAGCGCGGTGCAGCGTTGGCCGTTGAACGAAAGCGTGCCAAGCAGGCATTCCTTGACCGTCAATTCGATGTCGGCGTCGGAGAGAACGATGGCGGCGTTCTTCGCATCAAGGCCGAGAATGGCGCGCAGCCGGTGCGACTTCGGATGCTGCTTCTTGAGATGGTCGGCGACTTTGCTGGAGCCGATCAGCGCGAGGACATTTACTTTTCCGGACGCGAGCATCCGTGGCACCACGACCGCTCCGGGCGCATAAACCGTGTTGATGACGCCCTCCGGAAACGCGCTGCGAAACGCTTCGAGCAGCGGCGTGAACAGTAACGTGCCGTACTGCGGCGGCTTGAAGACAACGGTGTTGCCCATGAGCAGCGCGGGGATCAATGTCGCAAACGTCTCGTTCAACGGATAGTTGTAAGGACCCATGCACAACACGACGCCGAGCGGCGTTCGGCGGACCTGTCCGATCGTGCCTTCGACCACGGTGAAGCGCGAGCTGTTGTTGTCGAGATCCTTGAGCGCAGAGAGGGTCTGCTTGATGTAGTCGACGGTCCGGTCGAACTCCATTTCCGAATCGGTGAGGCTCTTGCCGATCTCCCACATGATTAGCTGCGCAACTGCCCGCCGCTGCGCCAGCATTT
>DASXSP010000040.1:0-16700 GCA_036505865.1 Casimicrobiaceae bacterium | reverse complement strand
TGCGATCAGCGAGAAATCGCCGAGCACGACATCGAACTTAATCTGTCGCCCTGCCAACGGAGCGCCGGCTGCCCCCGAAACCTTAACGGTTGCAACGCCGTCTTGTCCCGAGCAGAGTTGGGCACCCGAGCCGCCGCAAACGGGATTGCCGGTGATCGTGATCGAAGCGGGCAAAAGCAGCGCCGGACGCACGGTGACGGGGACATCGACCTGATTACCCCGCGCATCCCGAATCGTGATCGTCACCGATTGGTCCGCGGCGACGTTGGAGGCGAGGAGGCCGATCGTATTCGATACCGTCGCGGAGACGGGCAAGACGGCGGGGTTGCTCGAAAAAGCGCTAAATGGCGCATTGCCGCTGGTGATCGTCAGCGTGGCCGGCACGCCGGAGAAAACGGTCATTGAGGTCGGAAGCACCGTCAGCGTCGGCGAAACGACCGGTGGAACGTACGGATTATTCGGCGCGCCGTTACCCCCGCCGCAGCCCGCCAGCGAAAAGACACCGGCCAGCGCAAGAAGGGTGAGCGCAGGGCGCAGCCAGGCGGTCAAACGGTTTTTCGACATGATCGGATTTCCCTGATGATGTTGTCCTAAAGTCGCCGGCCGGCCATCGTCATTTTGGACGTTGCAACAAGCATCTAGCCGACTTTGTTCAGATTAAAGCCTAAGAAATGCTCCGACGCAAGTGTTTCCTGGGCCCTAACGAACACGGGGGATGCGATTGTTGCGCGCCCGCCCTTGCTGAAAGTGCCGGTTTGGTGCCTTGCCGCATTGCAGCGTCCCGCGTAGCATAGAGCGGTTTCGCCGCGTTTTTTAAAACGCGCGTAGGCGCTGTCGTGTCTCGTCAACCGCGGCCGCGCGGAACGCCCGCAAACGAGGTTAACGTGACGCAAGCACCTCCAACACATCGCGAATCGTCGTGGCCGCCGCGTGCGCAAGGCCTTTATGACCCTGCGCAAGAGCATGATGCTTGCGGACTCGGATTCATCGCGCACATCAAGGGACGCAAGAGTCACGCCATCATCGATCAGGGGTTGAAGATCCTCGTCAACCTCACGCATCGCGGCGCTACCGGTGCCGATCCGCTTCAGGGCGACGGCGCGGGCATTCTGCTTCAGCTTCCCGATGCGTTTTTCCGGCGTGCGTGCGGCAAGCTCGGAATCACGCTGCCGGCCCCAGGGCAGTACGGCGTCGGCATGGTGTTTCTGCCGCGCGAGCCGGCGTCACGCGTCGCGTGCGAACAGGAAATCGAACGCGCGATCCATGCGGAAGGACAGGTGCTGCTGGGCTGGCGCGAAGTAGCGACCAATAACGTCGGACTTTCGCTGCGCACGAAGGAAGTCGAGCCGGTGATTCGTCAGGTGTTCGTGGCGCGCGGCACGCGCGACATGGATCAGGACGCGCTCGAGCGAAAGCTCTATGTCATCCGCAAGCGAGCGGGTCATGCGATTCAAGCGTTGCATTTGCGCCACGGCAAAGAGTTCTTCGTACCGTCGTTTTCGACGCGCACGATCGTCTACAAAGGGATGCTGCTTGCGCATCAGGTCGGTGAATACTATCGCGACCTGCACGATGAAACGATGGTCTCTGCCCTTGCGATGGTGCATCAGCGTTTCTCGACGAACACATTTCCCACGTGGGATCTCGCCCATCCCTTCCGCTTCGTTTGTCACAACGGCGAGATCAACACGCTTCGCGGCAACTTCAACTGGATTCGCGCCCGCGAGGGAGCGATCGCATCGAAAGTGCTCGGCGACGATCTGGCCAAGTTGTGGCCGTTGATCTACGAAGGTCAATCGGACTCGGCATCATTCGACAACGCGCTCGAGCTCTTGACGATGGGCGGCTATCCGCTCGCGCACGCGATGATGATGATGATTCCCGAAGCATGGGCGGGCAATCCGCTAATGGACGAAGATCGCCGCGCGTTTTACGAATATCACGCGGCGCTGATGGAGCCATGGGACGGTCCCGCCGCGATGGCATTCACCGATGGCCGCCAGATCGGCGCAACCCTCGATCGGAACGGATTGCGTCCGGCGCGTTATATCGTCACCGACGACGATTACATCGTGATGGCCTCCGAAGTCGGCGTTCTCGACATTCCCGAGCGCAAGATCGTCAAGAAATGGCGATTGCAGCCAGGCAAGATGCTCCTGGTCGATCTCGAGCAGGGACGCATCGTCGACGATGACGAGCTGAAGCGTACGCTCGCAACGCAGAAATCCTATCGTCAATGGATCGCGCAATGCCGGCTTTCGCTCGAAGACATGCCCGAGCCGGCGCCGCCTGCGCCCTCCGAGGTTTCGCTGCTCGATCGGCAACAGGCATTCGGCTACACGCAGGAGGACTTGCGCGTGATCCTGGCGCCGATGGCGCAAAACGGCGAGGAAGCCGTCGGATCGATGGGCAACGATACCGCGCTTCCGGTGCTGTCCAATCGACCGAAGGTCTTCTACCACTATTTCAAGCAGCTCTTCGCACAGGTGACGAATCCACCGATCGATCCGATTCGCGAAGAGCTCGTGATGTCGCTCGTGTCGTTCATCGGACCGCGACCGAACCTGCTTGCGGTGGACATCGCGGAACCGCCGATGCGGCTGGAAGCGCAGCAACCGATCCTCACGCCCGAGAACATGGAAAAGCTCCGGCATGCCGAGCTTTTTTCAGGCGGCGCGTTCCGGTCGATCGAGCTCGACATCTGTTATCCGGCTTCATGGGGCGCGAACGGTATGGAAGCGGCGCTCGCAAGCCTCGCTGCGCATGCCGAAGATGCGATTCATCAAGGGTTCAATATCCTGATCCTCTCCGATCGCAGCGTATCGGAAGCGCGATTGCCGATTCCGGCGCTGCTGGCGACGGCCGCCGTACACGAGCATCTCGTCAAGAAAGGATTGCGTACGTCGGTCGGTCTCGTCGTCGAGACGGGCTCCGCGCGCGAAGTGCATCATTTCGCGTTGCTCGCAGGCTACGGCGCCGAGGCGATCCATCCTTATCTTGCGCTTGAAACGCTGGCGGAGCTGCACAAGCAAATACCGGAGATCGACCCGAAGGAATCGCAGAAGCGCTACATCAAGGCGATCTGCAAAGGGCTCTACAAGGTTATGTCGAAGATGGGGATCTCGACATACCAATCGTATTGCGGCGCGCAGATCTTCGAAGCGGTCGGACTGCAAAAAGCCTTCGTCGACAAATATTTCACCGGTACCGCGAGCAACATCGAAGGCATCGGTTTGTTCGAGGCGGCCGAAGAAGCTGCGCGGCTGCACGCGCTCGCGTTCAGCGATGATCCCCTCCTTCGCAATGCGCTCGACGCCGGCGGCGAATACGCCTACCGCGTGCGCGGCGAAGAGCATATGTGGACGCCGGATTCGATCGCTAAGCTGCAGCATGCCGCGCGCGCCAATTCGTGGTCGACATATCGTGAATACGCTGCGCTTATCAACGAGCATGGCAAGAAGCTCAAGACGCTGCGTGGGCTGTTCGAATTCAAGACGGCCGAGCGCTCGCCCATACCGATCGACGAAGTCGAGCCGGCAAAAGAAATCGTCAAGCGTTTCGCGACGGGCGCAATGAGTCTCGGATCGATCTCGACCGAAGCGCATACGACGCTCGCCGTGGCGATGAATCGCATCGGCGGGAAGTCGAACACCGGCGAAGGCGGCGAAGATGCACTCCGTTATCGCGCTGAGATGCGTGCGGGCAAGAGTACGGTTAAGAACGGCGACACACTTGCCAGCATGATTGGTCACGATCGCGTCGAAGCCGACGTGCCGCTCAAGGCAGGCGACAGCCTGCGCTCGAAAATCAAGCAGGTCGCATCGGCGCGCTTTGGCGTCACCGCGGAATATTTGTCATCCGCCGATCAGCTGCAGATCAAGATGGCGCAGGGCGCGAAGCCGGGCGAAGGCGGTCAACTGCCTGGCCACAAGGTGTCCGAGTACATCGCGACGTTGCGTTATTCGGTGCCCGGTGTCGGACTGATCTCGCCGCCGCCGCATCACGACATTTATTCGATCGAGGATCTCGCGCAACTGATTCACGACCTCAAGAACGCCAATCCACGGGCATCGATCTCGGTGAAGCTCGTGTCCGAAGTCGGCGTAGGTACTGTCGCCGCGGGCGTCGCGAAAGCAAAAGCCGATCACGTGACGATCGCCGGCCACGATGGCGGCACCGGCGCATCGCCGGAATCGTCAATCAAGCACGCGGGAACGCCGTGGGAGCTGGGGCTTGCAGAAACGCAGCAGACGCTCGTCCTTAATCGTTTGCGCGGTCGCATCGCGGTCCAGGTCGATGGCCAAATGAAGACCGGTCGCGACGTTGTCATTGGCGCAATGCTCGGCGCCGACGAGTTCGGGTTTGCGACGGCGCCGCTTGTCGTCGAAGGCTGCATCATGATGCGCAAGTGCCATCTCAATACGTGTCCGGTCGGCATCGCGACGCAAGATCCCGAGTTGCGCAAGCGTTTCGCCGGCTCACCGGAGCATGTTGTCAATTATTTCTTCTTTGTGGCGGAGGAAGTACGCGAGCTGATGGCACAGCTGGGGTTCCGCACCTTCAGCGAAATGATCGGCCGCTCGGACTTGCTCGACATGCGCAAGAGCATCGAGCATTGGAAAGCGCGCGGACTTGATTTTTCACGCGTCTTCTTCCAGCCGAAGATGCCGCCCGAAGTCGCGCGCTATCGCTGCGAAGAACAGGACCATGGGCTGGCGCGAGCGCTCGATCATCAGCTCATTGCCGCCGCGGCAGCCGCCATCGAGACGCGCGAGCCGGTACGACTCGAATATCGGATTCGCAACGCGCACCGCTCCGTTGGCGCGATGCTATCGGGCGCCATCGCGCGAAGATTCGGGCACGAGGGACTGCCCCCTGACACGCTGCACGTCGCGTTCGACGGGACCGCAGGTCAGAGCTTTGGTGCGTTTCTCGCGCGTGGAATCACCTTTGAGCTGCAGGGCGCGACGAACGATTATGTCGGCAAGGGATTGTCGGGCGGACGCATTGTCGTATACCCCGACCCGACCTGTCCGGCGAAGCCCGAACAGAATATCGTCATCGGCAATACCGTCATGTATGGCGCGATCGAAGGTGAAGCGTATTTCCGCGGCGTCGCCGGTGAGCGTTTCTGTGTTCGCAACTCCGGCGCGAGCGCAGTCGTCGAGGGAACCGGCGATCACGGCTGCGAATACATGACCGGCGGCACGGTCGTCGTCCTCGGGCGCACCGGACGTAATTTCGCTGCCGGAATGAGCGGCGGCATCGCGTATGTTTACGACCCCGATCAAACGTTCGCGTCGCGGTGCAACGGATCGATGGTTGCGCTCGAGCCGCTGTTGCCGGCAGACGAGCAAACCCGCGTGGAAGCGGAGCTTGCAGCGTCCGGCAAGGGCAGGCTTCTGCATCTCGATCGTTGCGACGAACCGATTGCGCGCACGTTGATTGAAAAGCATTTGCGCTACACGGGATCGACGCTTGCGCTTGCGTTGCTCGACAATTGGGAAAACGAGCGCGCGAAGTTCGTGAAAGTGTTTCCGAGCGAGTACAAACGCGCGCTCTCCGAAATGTTTGCGAAGCGCGCCGCTGCAAGGGTCACAGAGGCCGCCAAGGCGCGTCAGGTGGCCTGAAGCACCATGGGGAAGGTCACTGGCTTCATCGAACTGCAGCGGATCAAGGAGGCGACGGAACCGATAGCGCGGCGCGTCACGCACTATCGCGAATTCATCCTCACGCTCGCCGATGATGAAGCGTCGCGGCAAGGCGCGCGCTGCATGGACTGCGGCATTCCGTTTTGTCAGACGGGGTGCCCGGTCAACAACATCATTCCGGACTGGAACGATCTCACGTATCGCCGGCAGTGGCGCGCCGCGCTCGACGTGCTCCATTCGACGAACAACTTTCCGGAATTCACCGGACGAATCTGTCCCGCCCCCTGTGAAGCCGCGTGCACGCTCAACATCAATAACGATCCGGTGGGCATCAAATCGATCGAGCATTTCCTGATCGACAAAGGCTGGGAGGAAGGTTGGGTGGTTCCACTTCCTCCGGCGGTCAAAACGGGCAAACGCATTGCAATCGTCGGATCGGGTCCTGCAGGATTGGCCTGCGCGCAACAGCTCGCGCGCGCCGGTCACGATGTCGTCCTGTTCGAACGAGAAGACAGGATCGGCGGACTGCTTCGCTACGGCATCCCGGACTTCAAGATGGAGAAGCATCTGATCGATCGGCGGATGGCGCAGATGGCCGAAGAGGGCGTTGAATTTCGGCCGAGCATCAATGTCGGCGTCGATATCTCGGCTCGCGACGTGCTCGGAGAATTCGACGCTGTTGCGCTGACCGGCGGCGCCGAAGCGCCCCGCGATTTGCCGGTGCCGGGACGCGACCTTGCTGGCGTTCACTACGCAATGGAATTTCTGCCGCAACAGAACAAGGTCGTCGCCGGTGATACGGTTGCGCATCAGATCAAGGCGACAGCCAGGCACGTTGTCGTCATCGGCGGTGGCGATACGGGCTCGGACTGCGTCGGAACCTCGAATCGACAAGAGGCTGCGTCGGTGACGCAATTCGAGCTGTTGCCGCAACCACCCGAAGAGGAAAACAAGCCGCTTGTGTGGCCTTATTGGCCGATCAAATTGCGCACCTCGTCGTCGCATGAGGAAGGGGTAAAGCGCGACTGGGCCGTCGCCACCAAGCGCTTCGAGGGCCGCGACGGGCGTGTCGAGAAGCTCATCGCCGCTCGCGTCGAGTGGCAAAGGGACGCGGGCGGCGCGATGAAGATGGTCGAGATTCCAGGGAGCGAATTCGCGATCAACGCCGATCTCGTGTTGCTCGCGATGGGGTTCACGGGTCCGGTCTTCAGAGGAATGCTCGAGGAATTCGGCGTCGAGCGCGACGCGCGGACGAACGTCAAGGCGAATACCGATGACTATCGAACCTCGGTGCCCAAAGTATTCGCTGCCGGTGACATGCGCCGCGGTCAATCGCTCGTCGTCTGGGCGATTCGAGAAGGGCGTCAATGCGCGCGTGCCATCGATGAATTTCTGATGGGCACCTCGGCGTTGCCCCGGTAATCGTTCGCGATGACGAAGGTCGCCACGCTCGAAATCGCGAGCTGGCATCCCACAGTCCCCGCTTCGCGCACCGAAGCGCTGGCGCATGAGCTTGAGGGAGGCGGCGTTCTCGTATTGCCCAAGCTCGCCTTTGCATTCGAGCCCGGAGAAGAACGGTTTCTCGATGCGAAATGGTCGGATGGTCGGGCAAAAAACGTGAGCTTCGATGCCGGCACGATCAAGGGTGCTCGAGGCAGCACGGAAGACATCGCCGAGCTTGGCCGAATGATCGCGCGATTCGCCGCTTGCGCGAGCGAATTGATTGCCGCGCTATTTCCGCGATACGCACCGCATCTCAAGCGTGCGCGCACGAGCTTTCGCCCGCAACCGGCGATCGGACGCGACGTTTCGTGGCGCAAGGACGACGCTCGCTTGCATGTCGATGCCTTTCCGTCGCGGCCCAATCATGGCGAGCGGATCTTGCGCGTCTTCTGCAATGTCAATCCGCGCGGCGAGGATCGCGTGTGGCGCGTCGGCGAGCGCTTCGAGGCGATGGCCGAACATTTTCTGCCACGGATTCGCGGCATGCGACCCTTTGAGTCCGCAATTCTTGCGGCGCTCGGCGTGACGAAGGGCCCGCGCAGCGAGTACGATCATCTGATGCTCGGCCTGCATGATGGCGCGAAGGCGGATGTCGAATATCAACGCAAGTGTCCCCAGCAGGAAGTGCGCTTTGCGCCGGGAACGACATGGATCTGTTATTCGGATCAGGTGATGCACGCCGCAATGGCCGGACAATTCATGCTCGAGCAGACGATTCATTTGCCGCTGTCAGCGTTGTACCAACCGGAGCTTTCGCCGCTGCGCGTGCTCGAGCGGATGACCGGGCGTCGGCTGGCTGCGTGAACGACTCGCCTTTGTAGCGCGTGCGAACATGTCCGTTTTAAAAAACGATACGTTGTTGCGCGCGCTTCGCCGCGAGCCGACGCCGCACACGCCCATTTGGCTCATGCGGCAGGCCGGTCGTTATCTCCCCGAATACAACGCGACTCGATCGCGCGCAGGCAGCTTCATGGCGCTCGCCACGACGCCGTCGCTCGCCACCGAAGTGACGTTGCAGCCGCTCGCACGCTACCCGCTCGATGCCGCGATCCTTTTCTCCGATATCTTGACGATCCCCGATGCGATGGGTTTGGGATTGTCGTTTGCGGAAGGCGAGGGACCGCGTTTCGCACGCACGGCGGCTGATGAAGCTTCGATCGGCGCGCTCGCCGTGCCCGACATGGCGAAGCTTCGCTATGTGTTCGACGCGGTTAGCGAAATCAAACGAGCGCTGGCCGGTGCCGTTCCGCTGATCGGCTTTGCCGGCAGCCCCTTTACGCTGGCCTGTTACATGATCGAGGGTGGCAGCAGCGCAGATTTTGCGACGGTGCGGCGCATGGCGTACGCGCGACCGGATTTATTGCAACGAATCGTCGACGTCAACACCGACGCGGTTGCCATGTATCTGCGCGAGCAAATCGACTCAGGCGTTGATGTCGTGATGCTGTTTGATACGTGGGGCGGGCTACTCGCCGCGGATCAATGGCGCCGCTTCTCGTTGGCGCCGATGCGGTCGGTGTTGGAGCGGATTTCGCGAGCGACCGCCGGCGCCCGGGTGCCGGCGATCGTCTTCACAAAGGGCGGGGGCGCGTGGCTCGACGACCTCGCAGAAAGCGGCGCGGATTGCGTCGGCGTGGATTGGAGCGTAGATATCGGCGTTGCGCGCCGTCAGATCGGCCATCGCGTGGCGGTCCAAGGCAACCTCGACCCGATCGTTCTGCTGACCGATGCGGAAATCGTCACGAGCGCCGCGGACGCGGTCATCCGTGCCGCAGGCGCCGCGCCGGGGCACGTCTTCAATCTCGGCCACGGTATCTTGCCATCGACCCCGCCCGAAAACGTCGCAGCCCTGGTGAGCGCGGTCCATCGGCATCCCCACGTCCGTCCGTGTCAAAACGGAGGCGTATGAGAGCGGGCTTGACAAAGCGGGAAAAACAGTTTTGGCCGGCCACTTATGCACATGTCCTAGCCAAATCGGCCTATTCGCGGCGTTACGGACGCACTCAAGAGATTCGGCGCTTTAAGCCATTGAATTGGAACGCTAACTCGCAGCGCCACCCTCGCCAGCGCTTGTCGGTTGTCATGGTCGTAGCCCGGCGCAACGGGCGGGCAGTCGACTTACTCACATAATTGTCCACAGCCGCGCGCGGCAAAGTTGCTGGTTCCTGAAAAATGAATGACTTGCGATCCAATGCTGCATTCTGTGCTGAGGAGTTCGAACACTACAACGTGTTTCGAAGAGTCGGTTCCGTTGCGCCGCCGCCACAATGACCGTTGCGCGCGTCGCGCTACCGGTTGCGCTCGATCGCAGCTTTGATTATTGGGCACCCGAAGGCCTCGCGCTTACTCGCGGCAATATCGTTCGTGTCGAGCTTGCGCGACGTTCGATCATCGGTGTCGTGATTGCGATCGTAAGCGAATCCGCGGTGCCGCGTGACGAGTTGCAACCGATTGTCGAGGTTGTTCCGTTGCCGCCGCTCGCTGACGACGTGCTCGCATTGTGCGAATTCGTTGCCCGCTATTATCAGCAGCCGCTCGGCATGGCGCTGGCGCTCGCGGTGCCTCCGCTTGGCATTCGCCGCGCGCTGCGAGTAAACGCAGAAACCGCCGAGCGGTACGCTGCAACGCTCGAACCGACGCTAAATGCCGACCAACAAGCGGCCGTCGTCGCCATCCGCGCCGCTGCGGGAACGTTCGCGGCGTTTCTTCTGCAAGGCGTGACGGGTAGCGGCAAGACCGATGTGTTTCTCGCCGCTGCCGATACGGCGATAGCGCAAGGCGGGCAAGTGTTGCTCCTCGTGCCCGAGATCAATTTGACGCCGCAACTGGAATCGCGCGTCCGCCACGCGCTGCCGCGCGCGAACGCGTTCACATTGCACAGTGGTCTGTCCGACGGCGAGCGCCGTGCGCATTGGAATGCCGCGTCAAACGGCGATGCGCAATTCGTGTTGGGCACACGGCTCGCGGTGTTCTGCGCACTGCCACGGCTCGCGTTGATCGTCGTCGATGAAGAACACGATACGTCGTACAAACAGCAGGATGGTGTGCGCTATCAAGCGCGTGACGTCGCCGTGTGGCGGGCGCGCTCGCGCAACGTTCCGATTGTGCTGTCGAGCGCAACGCCGTCGCTCGAATCGTTCGCGCAAACCCGTGCCGGTAGATATCTCCGCCTGTCGCTTCCGCGCCGCGCCGACCCGCGCGCTCAATTACCCCAGGTTTCGCTCGTCCCCAATCGTGGCGAAGCCTCGCGCGACGGTATCTCGGGTCCGCTGTGGAACGCGCTTGCAGCATGCTTAGGTCGTGGCGAGCAGGCGCTTGTCTTCGTCAATCGCCGCGGCTACGCACCATCGCTCAAATGCTCGGCATGCGGCTGGCAGGCCGATTGCCTGCGCTGCAGCGCCCGTTTGACGATGCATCGCGATCCGCCCAGCATGCAGTGTCATCATTGCGGGCATCTGGAAGCGTTGCCTCCATCATGTCCCCAATGCGGCAACGTCGATCTGCTGCCACAAGGTTATGGGACCCAGCGGCTCGAACGCGCGTTGACACAGGCGTTCCCGCATGCGCGAACGTTACGCGTCGATCGCGACAGCACTCGCCCCAAAGGCTCATTCGCCGCGATGCGAACGCAGGTCGCCGAGCAGTCAATCGATCTCTTGATCGGAACGCAGATGCTGGCAAAAGGGCACGATTTCCCGAGGCTTACGCTCGTCGGCGTGCTGGGTGCAGACAACGCACTCTATAGCGCGGATTTTCGCGCGACCGAACGCCTCGCAGCGTTGCTGACGCAAGTCGCCGGCCGCGCGGGCCGCGCCGGTCTGCCGGGTGCGGTCATCGTGCAGACCGATTTTCCCGAGCATCCGGTGTTCGCGGCACTCGCGACACATGATTACGATCGCTTCGCACATGATCTTCTACTCGAACGCGAAGCGGCGCAGTTACCGCCGGCGACCCATGTCGTACTGCTGTTGGCCGAAGCGCATCAGCGCGGAGACGTCGATGCATTTCTACGTCATGCGCATGCTGCGGCATGCAGACTCGCCGTTAAGAGCGTCGGCGCTGTGACCGTTTACTCGCCGGTGCCCGCGGTGCTTGCACGGCGCGCGGGATTCGAACGCGGTCAACTTGTCGTGCAAAGCCCGAATCGCGCAGAACTGCAGCGCTTCGCTTCGCAATGGCGCGAGGCGCTTGTCGACGCACCTGGTACTCGCGTGCGTGTTTCTCTCGACGTCGATCCTGCCAGCTTCTGTTGAATTCGCGTCAACTATAATGCGCGGTCGGCGCTCCCAGCGGATACACGTTCAAATGCTTGTCGATGCACGAGAGAAAATAGAAGACGCGTTGAAGAATGCGATCCGCAAGGAACTGCCCGACGTTGCCGACCACACGCCGACACTCGAGCGGCCGCGCAATCCCGATCATGGGGATTTCGCGACGCCCGACGCGCTGAATCTTGCGAAGAGGGCGCGGCAGAATCCGCGCAAGCTTGCCGAGGCGCTCGCGGCATCGAGCGCGACAATCCTCGGCGACGTCGTTACGGCAGTCGAAACGGCGGGCCCCGGCTTCATTAATTTTCGTCTGGCGCCAATCGAGCGGCAGGCGATCGTTCGACGCGTGCTCGACCTTCGCGATCGCTTCGGACATAGCGATTCACACCGCGGCGAGCGTGTCATCGTGGAATTCGTGTCGGCGAATCCCACCGGCCCGCTGCATGTGGGGCATGGGCGCCAGGCGGCGCTCGGTGACGCAATCGCGACGCTGCTCGAATGGCAGGGCTACATCGTTTCGCGCGAGTTCTATTACAACGACGCGGGCGCACAGATCCAGAATCTCGCGCTGTCGGTGCGCGCACGCGCTCAAGAGCTTCTCGGCGAGCGCGCACATTTTCCTGAGGATGGCTATCACGGCGAATACATCCGCGAGCTCGCACAGCGTTATCTCGACGAAGTGGGCAACGACTTGTCGGATGTCGAATCGATCCGCCGCTTCGCAGTCGCGGCGTTGCGCGAGGAGCAGGATCGCGACCTTCAGGCGTTCGGCGTCAAATTCGATCGCTATTACCTCGAGAGCTCGCTTTATGGCGACGGTCGCGTTGACGCGACTGTTTCACGGCTTGAGGCGTCCGGCGCGATATACGAGAAGGACGGTGCGCTGTGGTTGCGCACGACCGATTACGGCGACGATAAAGATCGCGTGATGCGCAAATCCGACGGCGGCTATACGTATTTCGTTCCGGACGTCGCCTACCACGTTACGAAATTCGAACGCGGATTTGCGAAAGCGATCAACGTCCAGGGCGCCGACCACCACAGCACGATCACGCGCGTACGAGCAGGCTTGCAGGCGCTCGGGATGGGCATCCCCGCCGGATATCCCGACTACGTGTTGCACAAGATGGTGACGGTGATGCGCGGCGGCGAAGAGGTGAAGATCAGCAAGCGCGCCGGCAGTTATGTGACGATTCGCGACCTTATCGACGAAGTGGGCCGCGATGGGGTCCGATTTTTCCTCGTGTCCCGCAAGGCCGATACCGAGTTCGTGTTCGATATCGATCTTGCGCGCTCGCAGTCCGAAGACAATCCGGTTTACTACGTCCAGTATGCGCATGCGCGCGTTTGTTCAGTGCTGAAGCAGGCGCACATCGGCCTTGCAGATGCACCGGCGCAGCTTGCGAAAGCTGATCTTTCGCCGCTTACGAGCGCGTACGAGAGCGCGCTATTGCGGCGACTCGCCGATTTTCCGACCGAGCTTGCCGTCGCCGCGCGCGATTTCGCGCCGCACCTTGTCACGTTCTACCTCAAAGATTTGGCGCAGGAATTCCACAGTTACTATAATGCTGAACGGTTTCTCGTCGACGATGAACGCGAGAGGCGCGCGCGTCTTGCCTTGGTCGTTGCAGTAGGACAGGTGCTCCGAAACGGCCTTGCAGTATTAGGCATCAGTGCACCCGAACAGATGTGATACATATCGCGACCAACGCGAACCCTTATTGCCGATCATGAGCCGACCCCGCAACGCGCGCACAGCCAAGACGCCGTTAACCAAGCAGTCGCGTCGCGACCACGGCGGTACCTTGCTGGGGATTTTCATCGGCCTTGTCATCGGCCTCGGCATGGCTGCGTCCGTCGCGTTTTGGCTGATGAAGAACAATCCGGCGTTGCAGGCGCCGGTGTCGGCGAACAACACACGCGAACCGAGCAAGGAACCCACGCGCGTTGCGAAAAACGATGCGGCCGAAAAGCCGCGTTTCGATTTCTACAAGATTCTTCCGGGCGCCGAGGAAGCGCGCGCGCAGTCGGAGCGTAAACCGGTCGAAAAGACCGACCGCGCCGTCGTTGAACAAGCAAAAGAGCGGACCGCGCCGAAAGTCCCTGATCGCGCCGTGGAGACAATCGCCGAGCGCGCACCTCCAATAGTCGCGAGCATCGATCCCTCGAAGACGGCGAAGGGCAGCGAAAGATTCTGGCTGCAGGCAGGTTCGTTCTCCACTGAATCGGACGCCGAAAATTTGAAAGCCCGTCTCGCCTTCGCCGGCTGGGAAGCGTCGGTGCAGCAGGGACTTTTGCCGGATAAGGTCGTTCGCTTTCGCGTGCGCCTCGGCCCCTACGACAACCAGGACGAGATGCAGCGAATGAAGTCCGAGCTCGGAAAACGAGGATTCGAAGTCGCCGTCATCAAGTTCTGATAGGCATGGATGCGCGTCCGCGTGTACTGCGCCACGAACTCCGTCATCCCGCAAACCCCCAACGACGTTGTTAACCACCAAGGTGAATTTCATGGGAGTGTCGATGAGCACGACTAGAGCGCAGCCAAAACCGCAGCGCGGCACAATCCGCCGGCGTTCGTTCCTCGCGATGACGCTGGGCATCGCGCTGGCATCGATCGGATCAAACGCCGCCGCGCAGCTGACGGAGGGAAAGAATTATTTTCGGCTGAAGGCCCCGGTGCCCGTCGAAACTGGCAAGAAAATCGAGGTGATCGAATTCTTTTCATACGGATGCCCGCACTGCGCCGAGCTCGAGCCTTATCTCACCGCCTGGCTTGCAAAGCTGCCCCCCGACGTGCAATTTCGCCGCGTGCCGGTGATGTTCCAGGATCGTTGGGTCAACTTGGGCAAGATCTATTACACGCTTGACGCAATGGGCGAGGACGCGAAGCTGTCGCCCGAAGTGTTCACCGCGATCCATGGGAAGAATGTGAGCTTGTGGAACGACAAGACATTCTTCGATTGGGCGGCGAGCAAAGGGCTCGATCGCAAGAAGGTCGAAGACATCTACGCGTCGTTCGCGATTGCCGGCAAGATGAATCGCGCCAAGCAACAGGCGCAGACGTTCGACATCCAGTCGGTGCCGACCATCGTTGTCGATGGCAAGTTCGTCACGGGCTCGGATAAGGTCGGCTCGCACGCGCAGCTCCCTGCGGCGATCGACGAGATCGTCGCGAAAGCGCGCAGCGAACGCTCGAAGAGCTGATTGAAACGGCCGCAGGTCCAGCGCGACTTGCGACAACGGCGCCGATGAACGTGTTCCTGACGGGCGCATCGTCGGGCATCGGCGCCGCGTTGGCTACGTGGTACGCCGCGCGCGGTGCAACGCTCGGACTCTTCGCACGTCGTGAGGCCGAGCTCAAGCGGATCGCCACGACGCTCGCGCCTGCAGAGGTTTGCACGTACGCAGGCGATGTTCGCGACGCGGCCTCGCTCGCGGCCGCCGCGGTGGATTTCATCGCGCGCTTCGGTGTTCCCGACGTGGTGATCGCGAGCGCCGGCGTGTCGCGTGGAACGCTCACGTCGTACGCCGAGGACCTGCCGGCGTTTCGGGCGGTATTCGATACGAATGTGCTCGGGATGGTCGCGACATTTCAACCGTTCGTCGAGCCGATGCGGGAAAAAAGACGCGGCGTTCTCGTCGGCATCGCAAGCATTGCCGGTTTTCGCGGCTTGCCGGGTGCGGGCGCGTATTCCGCATCGAAGGCGGCTGCGATCGCGTATCTCGAAAGTCTCCGCGTGGAGCTCTCCGACAGCGGTGTTGCGGTCGTCACGATCTGCCCCGGGTTCGTCGACACGCCGATGACGGAAGACAATCCGTATCGCATGCCGTTCCTGATGCCCGCGGACGTTGCGGCACGCAGGATCGCGCGTGCCATCGAGCGCAAGAAACGTTTTTACGTGCTGCCTTGGCAGATGGGCTTGGTGGGACGCGCGCTCAAGATCGTACCGCGGCCGCTCTACGACCGGCTGCTTGCGCATCGACCGCACAAACCGCGAACCACCGACTAGGCCCTAAATGTCTCCACCGATCGACACAGGTTCGCCCAACGTCGATTGGCTGGGCGTCGCTCATCTGCCCGCTGGCGAAGCGCCACGGATCGCGAGCTTGGTCCCCAGCTTGACCGAGCTGTTGTTCGCGCTTGGCGTCGGCCCGCAGGTTGTAGCGCGTACCGGCTTTTGCGTGCATCCGAAGCCGGACATCGTGCGTGTTCCGAAAATCGGCGGCACCAAAGACCCTGATCTCGCGCGCCTTCGAGCACTTGCGCCGACGCATCTTGTCGTGAATGTCGACGAAAACCGCCGCGAGACCGTTGATGCCGCGCGCGAATTCATTCCGAACGTCATCGTTACGCATCCGACCGATCCGGTCGACAACGCGCGCCTTTTTGCATTGTTCGGAGCAATCTTCAATCGCGAGCGCGAAGCCGCGGCGCTCGATCTAGCGTTCGACGAAGCGCTCCACGAGCTCGATGCCACAGCTGCGCGCTGGCCGCGGGAAACGGCGCTTTACTTGATCTGGCGAAAGCCGTGGATGACCGTCGCACGCGACACCTACGTCAGCGCGACGCTCGCTCGGGCGGGGCTCGATACCCTACCGGCGGAATCGACGCGGCGTTACCCGGAGCTCGCGGACGACGATCCGGCGTGGCGTGAGGCGGATCGCATCATCGTCTCATCCGAGCCGTACGCGTTTCGCACGCGGGACGCCGAAGAGCTCGCGAGCCGCCATGGGCGACCGGCCCATTTAATCGACGGCGAATGGACGTCCTGGTACGGCTCGCGGGCAATCGAAGGTCTGAAGGCGCTCGCGCGATTTCGCCGCACGTTGCGTTAAATCGGCACGCGCACGCCGATCGTTACACCGTACCCGTTGCCGGCACTGTTGCTCCCGGTTCCCGAACCGGTGATAAATCCGGTTACGCGACCGAAATCGGCACTCGCGCCGATCACGTAACTAAAGAAATTACTGTCCGGCTTGAATCCCTGGATCGAATACGAACCGTAGATCGTCACGGGCGACGCCGATACATAGCGCTGGTTGTTTCTGCTTTCGTTGTCCCAGGTCACGCGAGCATAGGGGCGAAACATGCCGACCTTGCCGGTTACTTGCCAGCCGACGCTCGTGATCAGCGATGTGCGCGTCTGATCGCCATAGGACAGCGCCGTGCTGTCCGCGCCATTTTCCGAGAAACCGCTTACGTGAACGTCCTGATAGGAGACGCGCACCCACGGTCCGTGTTGCCAATCGGGCGAGGGGATGAACCAATACCCGCCGA
>DASXSP010000039.1:0-17614 GCA_036505865.1 Casimicrobiaceae bacterium | reverse complement strand
GAGCAGGAAGTGCAGGCGGCGATCAACGCCGGTTCCAACCTGCTGCCGAGCGATCTGCCGCAGCCGCCGATCTACAGCAAGGTCAACCCCGCCGACGCGCCGATCCTGTCGCTGTCGGTTTCGTCGCCGACGCTTTCGCTGCCGAAGGTCTTCGATCTCGTCGACACGCGGATCGCGCAAAAGATCTCGCAGCTTCCCGGTGTCGGCCTCGTCAGCACCGGCGGAGGCCAGCGGCCAGCCGTTCGTGTGCAGGTGAACCCTCGCGCGCTCGCTGCGAATGGTTTGAGCCTCGACGACTTGCGCACGGCGATCGCCGGCGCGAATGTCAATCAAGCAAAAGGAAGCTTCGACGGGCCGACGCGCGCGTCGACGATCGATGCCAACGACCAGCTCAAATCGGCCGACGAGTACAAGAGCCTGATCGTCGCGTACAAGAACGGCGCGCCGATTCGCGTTGCCGACATTGCCGATGTCGTCGACAGCGTGGAAAACGCGCGTCTCGCCGCATGGGCCAACGACACGCCCGCGATCATTGTCAACATTCAACGTCAGCCCGGCGCGAACGTGATCGACGTCGTCGACCGGATCAAGGCGCTTATGCCGCAGCTTCAGGCAACGTTGCCGAGCTCCGTCGACGTCAAGGTGCTGACCGACCGCACAACGACGATCCGCGCATCGGTGCGCGATGTCCAGTACGAGCTGATGCTCGCCGTTGCGCTCGTCGTCATGGTGATTTTCCTGTTCCTGCGCAACCTAAAGGCGACACTGATCCCCGCCGTGGCAGTCCCGTTGTCGCTGATCGGCACGTTCGGCGTCATGTACCTCGCCGGTTTTTCGATCAACAACCTGACGCTAATGGCGCTCACGATCGCGACCGGCTTCGTCGTCGACGACGCGATCGTGATGATCGAAAACATCTCGCGCTTCGTTGAGAAAGGCGATGCGCCGCTCGAGGCGGCGCTGAAGGGTTCAAAGCAAATCGGTTTCACCATCATATCGTTGACAATCTCGCTGATCGCCGTGCTGATCCCGTTGCTCTTCATGGGCGATGTCGTCGGACGGCTGTTTCGCGAATTCGCGATCACGCTTGCGGTTTCGATACTGATTTCCGCCGTCGTCTCGCTGACGCTGACGCCGATGATGAGCGCGCGACTGTTGCAGCGCGTTCCGGAAGAGAAGCAGGGCCGTTTCTATCGCGCGAGCCAGCACGTGTTCGACCGCGTGATCGCGCGCTACGGGCAGATGTTGAACTGGGTGCTCGACCGCCAGGGCGCGACGCTGATCGTCTTTCTCGCGACGCTCGCGCTGACCGTCATCCTCTACCTCGTGGTGCCGAAGGGATTTTTCCCGGTCCAGGATACCGGCGTCATCCAGGCGATCTCGGACGCTTCGCAATCAGTGAGCTTCAACGCGATGGCGGAACGCCAGCAGGCGCTCGCGCGCGCGATTCTCGAAGACCCGGCGGTCGACAGTCTGTCGTCGTTCATCGGCGTCGACGGCGCCAACGCAACGCTCAACAGCGGCCGGATGCTGATCAACTTGAAGCCGAAAGGCGAACGCGATCTCGATGCGGCCGGTGTCATTCGCCGACTGCAGCGCCGGCTCGCAAATGTCGAGGGGATCCAGCTTTATATGCAACCGGTGCAGGACCTGACGATCGAGGATCGCGTCTCCCGCACGCAGTACCAATTCACGCTCGAGTCCGCGCGACCCGAGGACTTGACCGAGTGGACGCCGCGGCTTGTCGACAAGCTGTCGTCGCTGCCGATGCTGGCCGATGTCGCGAGCGATGCGCAGGACCAGGGCTTGCAGGCGTTCGTCGTCATCGATCGCGACGCCGCCGGTCGGCTCGGCATCACGCCCGCGACGATCGACACCGCGCTCTACAACGCGTTCGGCCAGCGCCTGATCTCGACGATCTTCACGCAATCGGCGCAGTACCGGGTGGTGCTCGAAGTGCAACCCGACTATCAATTCGGACCGGGCGCGCTCAACGATCTGCACGTCGCGACCGCGTCGGGCGCACAGGTCCCACTGTCGACGGTTGCGCGCATCGAGCGCCGCACGGCGCCGCTCGTCATCAATCACCTCGGACAATTTCCATCGACGACGATCTCGTTCAATCTCGCGCCGAACGCGTCACTGGGCGAGGCCGTCACGGCGATTCGGCAAGCGGAGCGCGGCATCGGCGTCCCGCCTTCGATCCGTTCAAGTTTTCAAGGCGCCGCGCTCGCTTTTCAGAGCTCGCTCGACAACACGCTGCTGTTGATCCTCGCCGCCGTCGTGACGATGTACATCGTGCTGGGCGTTCTCTATGAGAGCTACATCCATCCGCTGACGATTCTGTCGACGCTTCCCTCCGCCGCTGTCGGCGCGCTGCTTGCGCTCCTCATGACGGGCACCGATCTCGGCATCATCGCGGTGATCGGAATCATCCTGCTGATCGGCATTGTCAAGAAGAACGCGATCATGATGATCGACTTCGCGCTCGACGCCGAACGCGAGGAAGGGAAGGCGCCGCGCGACGCGATCTTCGAAGCGTGTCTGCTGCGCTTCCGGCCGATTCTGATGACGACGATGTCCGCGCTGTTGGGCGCGTTGCCGTTGATGGTCGGTACCGGCGTCGGATCCGAGTTGCGACATCCGTTGGGCCTCACGATGGTCGGCGGCTTGATCGTGAGCCAAATGCTGACGCTCTTTACGACGCCGGTGATCTATCTTGCGTTCGACCGGCTGGCACGGCGCGTTCGCGGCGCTCCGCCGGATCGCGTCGCGGCGCCAGGTGCGGCGGAATGAACATTTCGCAGCCTTTCATCGATCGTCCCGTCGCGACGACGCTGCTGACGCTGGGCGTCGCGCTCGCGGGCGCCATCGCATTTCGCTTGCTTCCGGTCGCGCCGCTGCCGCAAGTGGACTTCCCGACGATCTCCGTGCAAGCGAGCCTGCCGGGCGCAAGTCCCGAAACGATGGCCGCCACCGTCGCAACGCCGCTCGAGCGCGCATTGGGCCGCATCGCCGGCGTCACGGAGATGACGTCGTCGTCGTCGCTGGGCTCGACGCGGATCACGCTGCAGTTCGACTTGAATCGCGACATCGACGGCGCCGCGCGCGATGTGCAGGCGGCGATCAACGCGTCACGAAGCCTGTTGCCCTCGGGGCTGCCCAACAATCCGACGTATCGGAAGGTGAATCCCGCCGACGCGCCGATCATGATCATCGCGCTCACGTCCGACACGATGACGCGCGGCCAAATCTACGACGCGGCCTCGACGGTGCTCGCGCAGAAATTGTCGCAGATCGAAGGCGTCGGCCAGGTCAACGTCGGCGGCAGCTCGCTGCCCGCGGTGCGCGTTGAACTGAATCCCGCAGCTCTCAACAAGTACGGCATCAGCACCGCACAGGTCCGCACGACGATCCAGGCGACGAATGCAAATCGGCCGAAGGGCGCACTGGAAGACGACACGAGCCATTGGCAGATCGGCGCCAACGATCAAGCGAAAGCCGCCGCCGAATACATGCCGCTGATCGTCGCGTATCGAGATAACGCCGCCGTGCGTCTGGGCGACGTCGCGCAAGTCGTCGATTCGGTCCAGGACTTGCGTAACGATGGCTCGGCTGACGGCAAGGCCGCGGTGATGCTGATTCTGAACAAGCAGCCGGGCGCCAATATCATCGAGACGATCGAGCGCGTCAAAGACGTGCTGCCGCAGATGCGCGCGTCGATTCCCGCGGCGATCGACATGAAAGTGATGATGGATCGCACACCGGGCATCCGCGCATCGCTCCGCGAAGTCGAGCGAACGCTGGTCATCGCCGTGGCGCTGGTGATCCTCGTCGTGTTCCTGTTTTTGCGCAATGCGCGCGCCGCGCTGATTCCGAGTGTGGCGGTGCCGGTGTCGTTGATCGGCACGTTCGGCGTCATGTATCTCGCCGGATTCAGCCTCAACAATCTGTCGCTGATGGCGCTCACCATCGCCACCGGCTTCGTCGTCGACGACGCGATCGTCGTGCTCGAGAACGTCTCGCGTCACATCGAGCAAGGGATGACGCCGCGCGAGGCGGCTCGGATTGGAGCGCGCGAAGTCGGCTTCACCGTCGTGTCGATGAGCTTGTCGCTGATCGCGGTGTTCATCCCGATCCTGTTGATGGGCGGCATCGTCGGGCGTCTGTTTCGCGAGTTCGCAATTTCGCTCTCTGCCGCGATTCTCGTGTCGCTTGCGGTATCGCTCACCACGACACCGATGATGTGCTCGCGCCTCCTCAAGCCGGCCACCGCGTATGGACGCAGCCGCTTTGCCGTGCGGTCGGAGCGCGTCATCGACTGGGTTCGCAACGCCTACGGCCGATCGCTCGCGTGGGTGCTCGACCACGGCGTGCTGACGATGCTCGTGCTCGCGGCAACGATTGCGCTCAACATTTATCTGTACGTCGTGATACCGAAGGGCTTTTTTCCGCAACAGGACACCGGCCGGCTCATCGGCAACATCCAGGCCGATCAGGGCATCTCGTTTCAGGCGATGCGGCAGAAGCTCGCCGACTTCGTCGCCATCGTGCGCGCCGATCCGGCGGTCGAGAGCGTCGTCGCTTTCACAGGGGGCGGGCAGCGCAACAGCGGCTCGATGTTCGTCGGGCTGAAGCCGCTTTCGGACGGACGCGAATCCGTCGATGCCGTCATCGCGCGCTTGCGCGGGAAGCTCGCGCAAGAGCCCGGCGCGAACCTGTTCTTGCAACCGGTTCAGGACATCCGCATCGGCGGCAGGGCGGCCAACGCGCAGTACCAGTTCACGCTGCAGGCCGACGATCTGGCCGAATTGCGTGCGTGGGAGCCGCGCATCCGCACTGCGATGTCCGCGTTGCCGGAGCTTGTCGATGTCAATACCGATCAGCAGGACAAGGGAATGCAGACGACGCTTACCGTCGACCGCGACGCCGCGGCGCGACTCGGCGTCAACATGCAGACGATCGATTCGACGTTGAACGACGTATTCGGCCAGCGCCAGGTGTCGACGATCTACAACCCGCTGAACCAGTATCACGTCGTGATGGAGGCGGCGCCGCAATACTGGCAAAGCCCCGAATCGTTGCGCGACATTTACGTCACGGCGGGCGCGCCGACGGTCGGGTCCGGAGCGAATTCCGCAACAGGTGCAGTTACCGGCAACGCGGCTGCGACGGGAACGAACATCACGACCGGCGCGTCGACGACGAGCGCGACTCCCGCGAATTCCGCCTCGGGAGCATCAGGCGGCACAACCGCGGCGGCAGCCGCAACGCCCAACACGACAAACGGCGCGCAGATTCCGCTGTCGACCTTCGCGAGCTATGCGCCGACGAACACGCCGCTCGCCGTCAATCATCAGGGGCAGTTCGCCGCGTCGACGGTCTCATTCAATCTGCCGCCGGACATCTCGCTGTCCGATGCGACGCGTGCGGTCAACGCAATGATGGACCGGCTTGGCGTTCCATCGACCGTCCATGGCACGTTCCAGGGGACGGCGCGTGCATTCCAGGCATCACTCGCGAGCCAGCCATGGCTCATTCTGACGGCGCTGCTGACCGTCTATATCGTGCTCGGCGTTCTCTACGAAAGCTACGTGCATCCGCTGACGATCTTGTCGACGTTACCGTCGGCCGGCGTCGGCGCGCTGCTTGCGCTGCTCGCGTTTCACACCGAATTCAGCTTGATGGCTTTCATCGGCGTGATCCTTTTGATCGGCATCGTCAAGAAGAACGCGATCATGATGATCGACTATGCGCTCGACGTAGAGCGCAGTCGCGGGCTCACGCCGCGCGACGCGATCTTCGATGCATGCCTGCGGCGCTTTCGCCCGATCATGATGACGACGCTGGCGGCGATGTTCGGCGCACTGCCGCTTGCGCTCGGGACGGGCGACGGTGCCGAATTGCGTCGTCCGCTCGGCATCTCGATCGTCGGCGGGCTGCTGTTCAGTCAATTGTTGACGCTGTATACGACACCGGTCGTCTATCTGTATCTCGATCGATTCCGGCTCTGGTGTCTGCGTCGATTTCGACGGCGCGGCGTCGCGCCCGCACTCGCCAACCCATAGCGGGTCTGATCATCATGCGCGTGTCACCGAAGCCACCCCGTACAGCGACGATCGTCTTCGCGACGTTTATGTGCGTGAGTTGCACCGTCGGGCCGGATTACGTTCGCCCCGTGGCAGACGCGCCTGTGGCATACAAGGAAATGCCGCCGGCGAAACCGGCCGAACCCGCAGACGCATCACCGCGCGGGCGCTGGTGGGAAATCTACGGCGACGCGCAACTGAACACCCTCGAGGACGGCGTCGCTGCCGCCAACCAGAATCTTCGCGCCGCCGAGGCCAATTTTCGACAGGCGCAAGCGGCGGTGCAGGTGGCGCGTGCCGGGCTCTATCCAACGATTGGCGCGAGCGTCAGCGCTGATCGAGCACGGCAGGGTGGGAGGACACAATCGCTGTACACCCTCGGTCTCCCTGTTGATTGGGAAGTCGATCTATGGGGAAAAATCGGTCGACAGGTTGAAGCGAGCGAGGAGAGCGCTCAAGCATCGGCGGCCGATCTCGAATCGACGCGATTGAGCCTGCAAGCCCAGCTCGCTCAGGCGTATTTTTCGCTGCGCATTGCCGATCGGCAGAAAAAGCTCCTCGACGATACGGTTGCAGCCTATCAACGGTCACTCGATCTCACGCAGAATCGGTACAACGCAGGCGTTGCCGCACGTTCCGATGTCGTGCAGGCCGAAGCGCAATTGCAGGCGGCGCAAGCGCAAGCGCTCGACATCGGCGTTACGCGTGCGCAGCTCGAGCATGCGATCGCGACGCTGATCGGCAAAGCGCCCGCCGAGTTCTCGCTGGCCGCCACCGACGTGCTGACACCCGTGCCGCCGATTCCGGCGGCGGTTCCATCGGAATTGCTGGAAAGGCGACCCGACATTGCGGCGGCCGAGCGGCGCGTCGCCGCGGCCAATGCGCAAATCGGCGTCGCGACGGCCGCCTTTTATCCTTCGCTGTCTTTGACGGGGACCTTGGGGTTTGCGGGAACGAGCTTTTCCAACTGGATCTCGTTGCCGAATCGTGTCTGGGCGCTTGGCGCGGCGCTCGCGACACCGTTGTTCGACGCCGGACTGCGCAAGGCGCAGCGTGACGAGACGATCGCCGCCTACGATGCCTCTGTCGCAAGCTATCGGCAGACGGTGCTCGCGGGGTTCCAGGAAGTCGAGAACAATCTGGCGGCGCTGCGCATTCTTGAGGAAGAATCGCGCGTGCAGCAGACGGCGGTCCAATCGGCGCGCAAAGCAGTCGAGCTTGCGCTCAACCAGTATCGCGCGGGACTCGTCAATTACATCAGCGTCGTGCTTTTGCAGGCGGCCGCGCTCAACGCGGAAAATAACGCGGTTCAGCTGGACGGCCGGCGCCTCGTAGCGAGCGCGACGCTGGTCAAGGCACTGGGCGGCGGCTGGCGTGCGTCCGACCTGCCGTCGGCCTCCCGGATTGCCGACAGGACACCTTAGTCCGCCCGGGTAACGCGACGCGCCCGGAAACGCTCAAGTCGAAACGAAGCCATTCGAGCGTTGTCGGAGGCCGTTCGGGCAATATTTCGCGTCCCGTCCTTGAAATTAGCCCTTGACTGACATATCATTAGCACTCGCCAACGTTGAGTGCTAACAATATGCTGCGCGCTCTCCCGTGCGGAATCTCAATCGGCGCTCGGCGGCGCAAAGCTAATGGGTTTGTTTTCAAATGACTTCAATCGAAGGAGTGAGGTACTAACATGAAGCTTCGTCCTCTACACGATCGCATCATCGTCAAGCGGCTCGAAGAGGAGCGCAAATCAGCCGGCGGCATCGTCATTCCCGATACCGCGGCCGAGAAGCCCTCGATGGGTGAAGTGGTAGCCGCAGGACCCGGCAAGACCGATGACAGCGGCAAGGTGATCCCGATGGGGGTCAAGGTCGGCGAGAAAATTCTCTTCGGCAAATACTCCGGCCAGGAATTCAAGATCGAAGGCCAGGAATTGCTGCACATGCGTGAAGACGACGTCATCGGCGTCGTCGCATAGAAGGTCCACTGAGGCATCAACCGAATACCGCATCAGGAGATATAAATCATGGCAGCCAAAGACGTTCGCTTCGGCGAAAACGTCCGTAACAAGATGGTGAACGGCGTCAATATTCTTTCGAACGCCGTCAAGGTCACCCTGGGTCCCAAGGGTCGCAACGTCGTCCTCGAGCGCAGCTTCGGCGCGCCGACTATTACCAAGGACGGCGTTTCGGTCGCGAAGGAAATCGAACTCAAGGACAAGTTCGAGAACATGGGTGCGCAGATGGTCAAGGAAGTCGCATCGAAGACTTCCGACGTCGCGGGCGACGGCACGACGACCGCAACGGTGCTCGCTCAGTCGATCGTGGCCGAGGGCTTGAAATATGTCGCCGCCGGCATGAATCCGATGGACTTGAAGCGCGGTATCGACAAAGCGGTCATCGCTGTCGTCGACGAGCTGAAGAAAATCAGCAAGCCGTGCACGACCAGCAAGGAAATCGCACAAGTGGGCGCGATCTCGGCCAACGCGGACGAATCGATCGGCAAGACGATCGCCGAAGCGATGGACAAAGTCGGCAAGGAAGGCGTGATCACCGTCGAGGACGGCAAGGGCCTTGAGAACGAGCTCGAGCTCGTCGAAGGCATGCAGTTCGACCGCGGCTACATCTCGCCGTACTTCATCAACAACCCCGACAAGCAGGTCGCGGTTCTAGAAGATCCGTACATCCTCCTGCACGACAAGAAGATCAGCAACATTCGCGACATGCTGCCCATCCTGGAGCAGGTAGCGAAGTCCGGCAAGCAGCTTCTGATCATCGCCGAGGATGTCGACGGCGAAGCGCTTGCGACGCTGGTGGTCAACAACATCCGCGGCATCCTGAAGACCACCGCCGTCAAGGCGCCGGGCTTCGGCGATCGCCGCAAGGCCATGCTCGAGGACATCGCGATTCTGACCGGCGGTACCGTCATCGCGGAAGAACTCGGACTGAAGCTCGAGAACGCATCGCTCAAGGATCTGGGCCGCGCGAAGCGCGTTGAGGTCGCCAAGGAAGATACGACGATCATCGACGGGGCAGGCGAAAAGGCCGCGATCGAAGCGCGCGTCAAGAACATCCGCAAGCAAGTCGAAGAAGCGACAAGCGACTACGACAAGGAAAAGCTGCAGGAGCGCGTCGCGAAGCTGGCCGGTGGCGTTGCGGTCATCAAGGTGGGTGCTGCGACCGAAGTCGAGATGAAGGAAAAGAAGGCGCGCGTCGAAGATGCTCTGCATGCGACCCGTGCGGCCGTCGAGGAAGGCATCGTTGCCGGAGGCGGCGTCGCCTATCTGCGCGCGCGTGCCAACCTCAAGAACCTGAAGGGAGACAATCCCGATCAGGAAGCGGGCATCAAGATCGTGCTTCGCGCGTTGGAAGAGCCGACCCGTCAGATCGTCGCCAACGCGGGCGAGGAGCCGTCGGTGGTCGTCAACAAGATCGTCGAAGGCAAGGGCAATTTCGGTTTCAACGCCCAAACGGCCGAATACGGCGATCTCGTGGAGATGGGTGTCGTCGATCCGACGAAGGTGGCGCGCTTTGCATTGCAAAACGCGGCGTCAGTCGCTTCGCTGCTCCTGACGACCGAAGCAATGATCGCCGAATTGCCGAAGGACGAACGCCCGATGCCGGGCGGTGGTGGTGGCGGCATGGGCGGCATGGACATGGACATGTGACGCGGATGTCCAAGAGAACCAAAAGCAGGTCGCTCGCGTTGCTCGGGATGACATAGGTAGCTGTCATCCTGAGCGAAGCGAAGGACCTGCTGTTCGAGCAAAAGCCCCGCCTCGGCGGGGCTTTTCTTTTGCGTGCGTGCGACGCCGCTATTCCAAACCGACGCGGAATTCGATCGCGATGTACGTCACGCCGTCGTTGGGCCCGGACCCGAGGCTCGCATTCGAGACGTGTTCGAGAAACGTCAAAAGCTCGTAGCGTCGAGGCGATCCGAACGCAATGCCGGCGCCGACTCGCGAGCCGAACTGGTAGTGCGTGCCGAGATAGCGGTTGGCGTTGATGCGCGTTTCCGACAGCAGCTGAACGCCGATCCCGGCTTCGATGAATGGCGAGACGGCGCTGTCCTTCAGAAATGAACGCCGCAACATCGCGTGCCCGCCGACGTCCCACAGCGACTGATGTTCCGGGGGTTGGTCATGGCCCTTCCAGTACGCCACGTTCACCGCAAAGCGCGGGTCGAGGCTGTAGCGCGTGAGCCATTCGCATTCGCAACCGGGCGTCCACACCGCCTCCGCCCCGTAGAAGAAGATCACGCTTCCGGAACCGTAATAGGCCGACACCATAACGGGCTCGCGCTCGGCGGCCGGTGAGAGCGGCGCTGCCGCGATAAGGCATGTACCGAGAGCTGCTGCGAGCGAGAACTTGTTTGATTTATTCATGCGCGAGCGAATCGATATTAACCCGGTTCACCGCCGCGGAGCGATAGCGCGCATCAATCCATCGCGGCATTTTTAGCCGAGCGACACGTGATGCCACACTGTGGCATTTTCGCGAGCGTGCTTGCTCGCGAAAACCGGCGGCCGCCCTGCGCTTTGCCTATCGGCGCGAAAAATGTATTAGACTTAGTGAAGAGTCGGCGGTAACTCCACAAAAAACAACGACTATGCAAAAACCTTGATAATAGGGACGGGGATCGGTTGCCCAGGTAGGGGATCCGCTTAGATGAGCTCCAGCGTCGTGCTCGGCATCGTGGTCGTGGCCCTTGCGATCGCAATCGTCGTGGGCTTCATGCGACGAAATCGCGTCGCCGCTGGCGGTGTCACGATCGGCGGCGATGCGCCCAACACGATGGCGCAATGGACCGAAGGCGAGACGACGCGTCTGCTGTCGTCTGCCGAGGTACCCGGGCTTTACCTGCTGCGCCCGCGCTTCCTATCGAAGGCCGAGGGCGTCGTATTCCTGCTGCTGAAAGCGGCGTTTCCTCGGCACGAAATTTTTGCGCGAATCCGCCTCGCCGATGTTCTTCAGGTCAAGATCGGCCCGCAGGGTATGGAGCGGCTCCGCGCGTTTCGCAAGATCGCCAATCAACACGTCGGTTTTGTCGTCTGCGATCGCGACATGACGATTGTTGCGATCGTTGACGCGCGCGAGCCCGATCAGTTGATCAATCCACGCGACCAGAAGCTCGAGATCATCAAGCAGCGCTGCTTGCAGGCGGCGCAAGTCAAGTACATCTGCATCTATCCGCCGCAGTTGCCGCGCTACCGCGAGCTACGCGAGCAGATCCTGGGTCCCGCCGCCGATCTGGTGTAGACGCAATCAGTATCCAGCCGCATTTTTCTGCTATTTGGCGACGAAGTTGAGGTAGACGTAGAGCAGAATCAGCGACCCGACGAGCGATAGGAAAATGCCGGCCGGATGAAACTTTCCGCCCTCGGATCGGAAGAGGAGGCTGCCGATGATGCCGCCCACCAACGATCCGCCGATGCCGAGCAGCGCCGTCATCCAGAATCCCATGGCAATGGCGCCCGGATAGAAGAATCGCGCCAACGCGCCTACAATAAAACCGATGACGATCATCCAGATGATGCTGAAGATGCCCATGTCGTCTCCTCGACCGAATGTTCACCGGGACGCTGCGTCGCGCGATCGTAGCACACGCGTCCCGCGTTTTGCTGCAGCCCGCTTGCTGCCGTTTGCCGCTGCGATCGCGCTCATTTCCGCAAGCGCAGCAGGTGCGGCACCAACGAGCTGCAAAGCGATCAGCGGCCCGCGCACGACACCGCTGGTCGAGCTCTACACCTCCGAAGGTTGCGACAGTTGCCCGCCCGCCGATCGCTGGCTGTCGTCGCACTTCCCCCGTATGGGCGATGCGAGTCGGCCGCTTGCGCTCGCATTTCATGTCGATTACTGGGACCGCCTCGGTTGGACCGACCGTTTTGGATCGCACGCGTATACCGAGCGCCAATACGCGGCCATGCAGGCGAACGGCAAGACGTTCGTCGTCACGCCGCAGATTCTCCTACAGGGACACGAGTTTCCGGCGTCACGGCGCACGATGCCTCAGCCTGCGCTCGATCGAATCGCCCGCGAGCCTGCAGCGGCGACGATCGAATTGACCGCGAAGAGCAACGGTACGGAAATCGACGCAACAGCGGTGAGCCGCATCGTCGACTCAGCCGCGAGCGCAAAGGCCATGGTGTCGATCGCCTACGTCGACAGCGGACTCGTGTCCGATGTGAAGGCCGGCGAAAACAAGGGCGCCAAACTCACGCACGACCACGTCGTCCGCGTCCTCAAGTCGGCGCCGGCAAGCGAAACGTCTTTTTCGACCCGCTTCAGCGTTCCAACGGAGCGCGGCGAGGCGCCGACGCTTGTCGCTTTCGTCCAGAATACGTCCACCGGCGACGTGTTGCAGGCGGTGGCGTTGCCGTTGAGCGACTGTCGCTGAATTTCGAGCGCATCGCGCCGTGACACGCGTGGCGTCCGCCGCGTGACTCCAACGTTAGCGAGGAGGGCGCTTGCGCATCCTGCTCGCGGAGGATGATGCGTTGTTGGGCGATGCGATTGCTGCGCATCTCAAGCGCAGTCACGCGGTCGAGCCGCGGACTGAATTGCGCGGACGGGACGCGCTGACTCTACAGATGTGCGCCCGGTTCGAGCGCCGCGTGGTCTGGTTCCAGCGGATCGGGCGTTTCGCGCGTGTTCAGTCTCGGGGGTCGCCATCGGTGCCAGAGGCTCAACAGGTATGTCGCGATCGCGACAGCGGCAGTGCCGATCAGCGTGTCCCACAGTCGCGCGAAGATTAACGGTTTGTCTCCCCCTTGGGCGATCATTCCAACGTCGAACAGGAGGAGCAGGAAAACGGTTGCGATCATCGTTGCGTCGAACACACCGCGAGCCATGCCCCAGGGTAGGAGGGCGGCCGCGACGGTGGCAAGTGCAACCAGCGGCCAAGGCGAATCGATGAAGCGAACAACGGTCCACGCGATCGCGACGCCGGCAAACGTGCCGCCAATGCGCTTTGCGATGCGCCTCATCGCGCGGTCGGGATCCGGGTGCATGACGAACAATGCCGCCACCACCGCCCACAGTGGATGCGTCGCGGCGACAGCGCGGGCCACACACAACGCCAGGCCGACCGCTCCGGTGAACGCGACCGCGTAGGCGAGATCGTTACGCTTGCCACGCCACAGGGCGACCAGCTCGTGCACCGGATCGGCGTAGGGAACAATGCGCCGGAGAGCGGCTTCGGCGATCGTCGCGAGCATCGCGAACACCGTGCCGACCAGGAATCCGACGACGACGTGGCCGCTCGGGAAAACCCCCGTGGCAACGACGATGATCGTCAGCGGCAGAAGCTTGGCGACCATCGAAAGATACGGGAACGCCGGCGGCACCAGTCCCGCCGGGAACGCGAAAGCGATTGCGACGGCAAGCGCCAAGTCCGGATTCGGTTGCATGGCTGTTCCGAGCAGCGCGACCGTAAGGATCGCGCCCATTGCGACTGCGATCGAGATCAGGCGGGCCGCTACCCCGCGGCGCGGATCGGTGATGAGCGCGTTAAGGGCGCCCACGCCGGCGAAGAGCGCCACTGCGGGTCCACCGATGAGCAGGCACGCTGTGACCGGCGCGCCGATGCCAATGGCGAAAACAGCCGCGCGGGCACGATCGAAGAGTGCCGCGTCAGGCGCGACCTTGGACCGAGCGGTCACGCGCAGAGCTCATGGCGTGCCCTGCATGTCGCGAGCACGCTGTCCGGATCGCGTTTCCACCAATTCGTCGCCGAAAAGATTTCTACCTCGTGCATGCCGCGATATCCTGCCGCTTCCATCCACCCGCGGATCATCGGCAGGTCAATGACGCCGTCGCCCATCATCCCGCGATCGTTCAGCAAATCCGTCGTCGGGACGAGCCAATCGCAGATGTGATACGCCAACAACCGGTTCGCGGCGCCCGCGCGTTCGATACCTTGTTTGAGATCGGGGTCCCACCACACGTGATAGACGTCGACGGCGATCCCGAGTCCATCCGCTCCATTGGGCGCGAGCTCATCGCACAGCGCGTTGGCGTGCGCGAGCGTATTCACGCACGCGCGATCCGCTGCGTACATCGGGTGCAGCGGCTCGATCGCGAGGGGCATGCCGGCGGGCTGCGCATGCTGCAGCAATTCGCCGATGCCATCGCGGACCATTTCGCGCGCGCCACGCAAGTCTTTCGAGACGACGCTACCGCCGCGGTCTCTCGGTAATCCTCCGACAACCAACACAAGGCACCGCGCGCCGAGCGCCAATGCCTCATCCACGGCACGGCGGTTGTCGTCCAGCGTTCTCCGGCGTCCTTCGCGGTCTGGCGACGGGAACATTCCACCGCGGCACAAACCGGTCACCGTCAATCCGGCGTCGCGTACGCGCTGCGCAGTTTCGGCTAGACCTGTCGCCGCGACCTGGTCGCGCCACGGCGCGATCCCGCGTATCCCATGGCGCACGCAACCCGCGATGATTTCGGGCAGCTTCCATTGCGCGCGTACCGTCGCGGTGTTGAGCGAGAGCAGATCGGGATCAGGAGAGCTCATTACTGGACCCCCACGCTTGCGGCCTCAGTGGCCAATGCGGCCGCTGCGCTGCCCCCCAAAGGGGGCGCAATACGCGCCTTGGGACGGACCGCGGCGCGCATGGCGCGGTACTCATGCGTCGACGCCATGGAGCGCCAGCAACGTCCGCATACGCGATGTTGCGAGATCGGGATCGCGCAACAGGCCCGCTGCATCGGCGAGACGAAAGAGCTCGGCGAGATGGACGATGCTGCGTGCACTCTGTTGCCCGCCGACCATCGTGAAATGCGACTGATGACCATTCAACCACGCGAGGAAGACGACGCCGGTTTTATAGAAACGAGTCGGCGCAGCGAAGATGTGACGCGACAGCGGTACCGTCGGCGCCAGAATGCGATCAAACGATGCACGATCGCCCTTCGCGAGGGCGGTCAGTGCGGCGGAGGCCGCAGGTGCGATGGCGTCGAAGATGCCGAGGAGCGCATCCGAATGCCCGCTCGCATCACCGCCGATCAGCGCCGCGAAGTTGAAATCGTCGCCCGTGTACATCCGAACGTTCGACGGAAGCCGGTGGCGCAATGCAATTTCCTTGGCGGCGTCGAGCAGCGAGATCTTGATGCCGTCGATTTTGGGCGCATTGGCGCGGATGACATCGTTGCATACCTCAATCGCGTGCGCATGATCGCGATCGTCGCGGCCCGCTCCGACCCAATAACCGGCAAGCGCGGGGTCGAACATTTCACCGAGCCAGTGCAGAATCACCGGCGCGCGCACCTGCGACAGGACACGGCCGTACACATACGCATAGTCGTCTGGTGATTTGGCACACGCCGCGAGCGCACGGCTCGCCATCAGGATGATGCGTCCGCCGATGCCTTCGATGGCGGCGCACTGCTCTTCGTATGCGCCGATGACGCGATCGAGCGGTGCGTTCGTATCCGGGGCTAGATGGTCGGTGCCCGCGCCCGAGAACACGATGGCGCCGGGAACGTCGCCCGCTTCGGAGATGGTGCGTTTGATCAGTGCAAGCGACGTCGACCAGTCGAGGCCCATGCCGCGTTGCGCAGTGTCCATTGCTTCGGCGACGCCAAATCCCAGCGACCAAAGATAACGCCGATATGCAAGCGTTGCATCCCAATCGATTGCCGCATCAAGCCATGGATCGATCGGCGCAAGCGGCGCTGCAACGACATGCGCGGCGGCGAACGCGACGCGGTTCCACTGCGGACGTTGCGACGGCGCTTGCCACGCCGTCGGCGACGACAACACGAAATCTTCGAGCTTGCCGTTTGCGTGCGGTAGCTTGAGGCGCAGCATGCTATCCGGCGATCACGCTGCGAGCGCCGGCACGTCGACCACGCGCCGCTCGGACCAACTTTTCATGCCGAGCTCGGCAAGCTGCACGCCCTTGGCGCCTTCGAGCAGGTTCCAGCGAAACGACCCATCCTCGACGACGTGCCGCAGGAACAGCTCCCATTCGGCCTTGAATGCGTTGTCGTAAGCGCGATTGTCCGGCATCTTCTGCCACGTCGAAAAAAAATCGATCGTCTGCGGTACGTCGGGATTCCAGACCGGCTTGGGCGTCGCGGCGCGCGGTTGAATGAAACATTCGGTGAGCCCGGCGACCGCGGATCCGAGCGTGCCGTCGACGTGGAACGTGGCAAGGTCGTCGCGACGCACGCGCGTGCACCACGAGCTGTTGATCTGCGCGATCGCGCCGTTTGCGAGCTCGAACGTCGCGTAAGCGGCATCTTCCGCGGTCGCGGCATAGGCTCTGCCGGATTCATCGAAGCGCTGCGGAATATGCGTGGCGCCGAGGCACGCAACGCTCTTCACACCCTCGAAGAGGTGGTCGAGCACGTAGCGCCAGTGACACAGCATGTCGACGATGATGCCGCCATCGTCTTCCTTCCGATAGTTCCACGAAGGGCGTTGTGCCGGCTGCCAGTCGCCCTCGAAGACCCAATAGCCGAATTCGCCGCGCATGCTCAAGATGCGGCCGAAGAAGCCGCTGTCGATCAGCATTCGGAGCTTCATGAGACCCGGCAGCCACAATTTGTCTTGCACGACCCCGTGCTTGACGCCGGCCTTCTCCGCGCGTCGATACAGATCGAGCGCGTCGTCGAGGGTCGGTGCAACCGGTTTTTCGGTGTAGATATGTTTCCCCGCGGCGATCGCCTTGCGGATCAAGTTGGGCCGCATCCCGGTCGACGCCGAATCAAAGTAGATTTCATCGTCACGATTGGCGAGCGCCGCACCGAGATCCGTCGTCCAGCGCGCAACGTTGTGCGCATGAGCAAGCGCCTCCAGCTTCGCGGCGTTTCGTCCGACGAGAATGGGGTCCGGCATGATCGTCCGTCCGTCGGCAAGCGCGACGCCTCCCTGTGCGCGAATCGCGTTGATCGAGCGCACCAGGTGCTGGTTGGTACCCATTCTCCCCGTGACGCCGTTCATGATGATGCCGATGCGGATCGTGTCCAATCGATTGCTCGCTTTCAAGATATCGGAACGGAGACTTGCATCGGCGTCAGCGACTCCATTGCCGGTACCGCACCCGACGCAAATCCCGTGCACCCGAGAGAGCCGAGCGCAATCATCCCCTTGCGAATGACGAGGCGCGTGCCATGCGCCGTCGTCGCATAAAGGTCCGGATGCGCCTGTTGAAACGCGCGCTGCTCATCAACGGGCGCGTTCTCACCGTTGAACCCGTCGACATAGTGATGCCCGTTGCGCTCGCCATGCTGAAGGCCCAACAATCCGACGAGTGCCAGGTCCTGCTGTAACGCGAGGCCCGGTTGAGCCGTCAGATCTTCGCCGGTCACGAATGCGCGCTCGAAGTTTTGGGTGTTCATGCAGCGCGCGGCATTGACCAGGCTTTTGTAAATGCCCTTGCAGCTCTTGCCCGACACGCCGGCGTAACCCAAACGGCGTGCCAGCGGAAAAACATCAAAGTTGGCGTCGGACTCGTCGATGATCAACGGCTTCAATCGCGCGAGCGCGTGCACGTCGGTCGACAACGCAAGCTCCCGCGG
>DASXSP010000038.1:0-54392 GCA_036505865.1 Casimicrobiaceae bacterium | reverse complement strand
CCCTTCGCTTTTCGCGAGGCAAGGGCAACGAAAAACCGAGCGTTATGCGGGCAGTTTCTCAAAAGTGTACTTAGGCCAGTAGCTCAATTGGCAGAGCGGCGGTCTCCAAAACCGCAGGTTGGGGGTTCGATTCCCTCCTGGCCTGCCACGAATGTCGAAATGGACAAAGTCAAAATATTTCTCGCAGTCGCGTGCGTCGTGCTCGGCCTCGGAGGTTATTACTACTTCTCCGAGATGGCGCTCGTGCTGCGTGTGTTGATGGTGCTGGGCGGCCTCGTTGGCGGCGCGCTGGTCGCGTGGACGTCCGCGCCAGGCAAGGAATTCTTCGCCTTCGCGCAGGAGTCGTGGCAGGAAGCGGGACGCGTGTCGTGGCCGACGCGCAAGGAAACCGTTCAGACGACCGCAATCGTATTCGCGTTCGTTGTCGTGATGGCCTTATTTTTATTCGCTGTGGATACGGGATTGGCATGGATCGTCAAGCTGCTGACGGGACGGACAGAGGGATGAGCAAGAAGTGGTATGTCGTGCACGCCTATTCGGGATTCGAGAAAAGCGTGCAGCGGACGCTTTTGGATCGGATCAAGCGATCCGAGCTGGCAGACCAGTTCGGCAAGATTTTGGTGCCCGTCGAAGAAGTCGTCGAAATGAAAGCGGGCCAGAAAGCGATTTCCGAGCGCAAGTTCTTCCCGGGGTATGTGCTCGTCGAAATGGAGATGACTGACGACACGTGGCATCTGGTGAAGAGCACGCCGAAAGTTACGGGTTTTGTCGGCGGCACGGCGAACAAGCCGACGCCGATCACGCAAAAGGAAGTCGATGCGATCCTGCGCCAAGTGCAGGAAGGCGTCGAAAAACCTCGGCCCAAAGTGCTGTTCGAGTTGGGCGAAGCGGTGCGTGTCAGAGAAGGACCGTTCACCGATTTCCACGGCAACGTCGAGGACGTGAATTACGAGAAGAGCAAGTTACGGGTGTCGGTGACGATCTTCGGTCGCTCGACGCCGGTGGAGCTTGATTTTAGTCAGGTTGAAAAGGCGTAACGAATCGGGGAGGACTTCGCAATTTGTCATCCCGAGCAACGCGACGGATCTGCTGTTGACTGAAAAAAGCAGATCCTTCGCTCCGCTCAGGATGACAAGGTGTGAGCCCGCTTGAACCCACACAGGAGCAGGTAAATGGCAAAGAAAGTCATCGGCTACATCAAACTGCAAGTACCCGCCGGCAAGGCAAATCCAAGCCCGCCGATCGGGCCGGCGCTCGGTCAGCGCGGTTTGAACATCATGGAGTTCTGCAAGACGTTCAACGCGCAGACGCAGGGCATGGAGCCGGGCCTGCCCGTGCCGGTGATCATCACCGCGTATGCCGACAAGAGCTTCACGTTCATCATGAAGACACCGCCGGCGACGGTGCTGATCAAGAAGGCCGCGAAAGTGGACAAGGGCAGCGCCAAGCCGAACGCCGACAAAGTCGGCAAGCTGACGCGCGCACAGGCCGAAGAGATCGCGAAGGTGAAGCATCCCGACTTGACCGCAGCGGATCTCGACGCCGCGGTGCGTACGATCGCCGGCAGCGCGCGGAGCATGGGCGTCACGGTCGAGGGGGTGAAGTAATCATGGCCGAACAGAAGAATCCCCGGCTGTCGAAGCGCATGAAAACCGTTCGCGGCAAGGTCGATCACAACAAGAGTTATCCAGTTGACGATGCGCTGAAGCTTGTCAAGGAAACGGCGGTCGCGAAGTTCGACGAATCGGTCGACGTGGCGGTTAACCTCGGCGTCGACGCGAAGAAGTCCGATCAAACGGTGCGCGGATCGGTGGTATTACCCGCAGGCATTGGAAAGAAAGTGCGCGTCGCCGTGTTCGCCCAGGGCGACAAGGCGACGGCTGCCCAGGAAGCGGGCGCGGACATCGTCGGCTTCGACGATCTCGCGGCGAAGATCAAGGAAGGCTTCATGGATTTCGACGTCGTCATCGCATCGCCGGACACGATGCGCGTCGTCGGTCAACTGGGACAGATTCTCGGTCCGCGCGGTTTGATGCCGAATCCCAAGGTGGGGACAGTCTCCGCCGACGTCGCGCAGGCGGTGAAAAACGCCAAGGCGGGTCAGGTGCAATATCGCACTGACAAGGCCGGAATCGTCCAATGCACGATCGGGCGCGCGTCGTTCACCCCGGAACAGTTGAAGACGAATCTGGTCGCACTGATCGAGGCGTTGAACAAGGCGAAGCCGCAGGGAGTCAAGGGCGTCTATCTCAAGAAAGTCAGTGTTTCCAGCACGATGGGTGCGGGTATCCGCGTCGACACCGCGGGCTTTGCACAGCAACAGACCACGCAATAACGATTTTGAGGGAACGCCGGATCGGTAACGGTCCGGCGAGCCGTCAAAGACCGCTGGGGCGAAAGCTCAAACCGGCAGTCGGATGGGTCGATCTTGGTTCTTGGATCGACCGACTTCCGGCTTCCAACCCGGCGTAGATGGTGCCCTCGGACAGGATTTCCTGGACGTCGGGTCACCGGTTGCAACGGCGTCGTTTCTGATCTTCGGAGCGGCGCCCCGGCGAAATACCGTGGACGAAAAGCCGCGGAATTTCGTTAAACCCGAAAGAGGATGACTTTGAGTCTGAATCTCGAGCAGAAGCAGGCGGTAGTCGCGGAAGTGGCGAAGCAGGTCGCAGGCGCATCGGCCATCGTGATGGCCGAAAACCGCGGCATGGCCGTCGCCGACATGACGCGTCTTCGCGCGAAGGCGCGAGCTTCCGGCGTGTATTTCCGGGTGGTGAAAAACACCCTGGTGCGCCGCGCGGTCGTCGATTCCCCGTTCGCCTTGCTGGCCGACAAGATGGTCGGTCCGCTGGCATACGGGATTGGTCCCGATCCGGTTGCCGTGGCGAAGGTGCTGAACGAATTCGCCAAGGGCAACGAGAAGTTCGTGATTACCGGCGGTGCGATGCCGGGCAAGGTGATGACCGCCAAGGAAATCGCCTCGCTCGCCACGCTGCCGTCGCGCGAAGAGCTGATCGCAAAGCTGCTGGGCACAATGCAGGCGCCGATCGCGAAGCTCGTCCGCACCTTGAACGAGGTGCCGTCGAAATTCGTCCGTACGCTGGCAGCGGTCCGCGACGCGAAACAGGCGGCTTGATAAGCGACCCGCGCATACCCATTTATAACTATTCGATTCAGGAGCACCCATGTCCGCAGTCCATGCAGAAATCCTCGACAAGATCTCGTCGATGACCGTCCTCGAGCTCTCCGAGCTCATCAAGGCGATGGAAGACAAGTTCGGCGTTTCGGCCGCTGCCGCTGTTTCGGTGGCCGCCCCGGCAGGCGCCGCCGCGGCGCCTGCCGCCGAAGAGCAAACGGAGTTCTCGGTCATTCTGGCTTCGTTCGGCGAGAACAAAGTCAACGTCATCAAGGCTGTCCGTGAGCTCACAGGCCTCGGCCTGAAGGAAGCGAAAGACCTGGTCGACGGCGCGCCGAAGCCGGTGAAAGAGGGCGTCTCGAAGGCGGATGCCGAAGCCGCGAAGAAGAAATTGGAAGAGGCTGGAGCAAAGGTAGAGGTGAAGTAAACACTTGTCATGCTGAGCGAAGCGAAGGATCTGCTTTTTTGCGCAAACAGCAGGTTCCTCCGCTGCGCTCGGAATGACAAAGAAGTTGTTTCGTAGCGGTTGCTTCGATCCGAGATCGAAGCGAAGCGATTCCAACCGGGACCGTTTCGCTTCGCTTTCTGATGCGACTGCAGAAAGCAAGGCATGGTCGGGCAGCACCTGCAACACGGTGTTGCCGTCCGCCAGCGGCTGGTAGCGGCCAGCCACCAGGCCACGGGAATGCAACGTTCCCTTGACCAGTCGATGAACCACGGGTACGCGCCCCAAAAGGCGCGGGCCCGGAAGCGCGACGGTCCGCGTGGCCTGACGAGGTGATCTCGAGCCCGCGGCATTCCCGCTTCACGCAAAACCGGAGATGGCATGTCCTTGTCCACGTATTCGTTCACCGAGAAAAAACGCATTCGCAAGAGCTTCGCGAAACGCGCGAGCGTTCTGCCGGTACCCTTCCTGCTGGAAACGCAGCTTGTGTCGTATCGCGCGTTCCTCCAGGCCGATACGCCCGGCGATGCGCGCAAGAATGAAGGCCTGCAGGCTGCGTTCACGTCGATATTTCCGATCTCGAGCCATTCGGGCAATGCCCGCCTCGAGTTCGTTTCGTATTCGCTACTGCCGCCGGCGTTCGACGTTGTCGAATGCCAGCAGCGCGGGCTCACGTATTGCTCGGCGCTCCGCGCCCGCGTGCGTCTGATCATCATGGATCGCGAGGCGCCGAAGGATACGGTGAAGGAGGTGAAGGAGCAGGAGGTGTACATGGGCGAGATCCCGCTCATGACCGAAAACGGCTCGTTCATCATCAACGGTACCGAGCGCGTGATCGTTTCGCAGCTCCATCGCTCGCCCGGCGTGTTCTTCGAGCACGATCGCGGTAAGACGCATTCGTCCGGCAAGCTTCTGTTCTCGGCGCGCGTGATTCCGTACCGCGGGTCGTGGCTCGATTTCGAGTTCGATCCGAAGGACTTTCTGTTCTTCCGCGTCGACCGCCGCCGCAAGATGCCGGTGACGACGCTGTTGAAGGCGATCGGGCTTTCGAACGAGGACATCCTCAAGCAGTTCTTCGTGTTCGACACGTTCCATCTGTCGCCGAAGGGCTTCGATCTCGAGTTCGTGCCGGAACGCCTGCGCGGCGAGATGGCGCGCTTCGACATTCACGGCAAGGACGGAAAGGTCGTCGTGCCGAAGGACAAGCGGATCACCGCACGGCACGTACGCGAGTTGGCCGACAGCAACGTGAAGCGCATCGCCGTTCCGAGCGACTACATCGTCGGGCGATCGCTTGCGTCGAACGTCGTCGATAAGACCACGGGTGAGTTGCTGGCAAAGGCCAACGACGAGATCACCGACGATCTGCTCGAAAAGCTCGTCGCGGCCGGCATCACCGAGATCAAGACGATCTACACGAACGATCTCGACATGGGACCGTACATTTCGCAGACGCTTCGCAGCGACGATACGCCCGATCAATACGCGGCGAAGGTTGCGATCTATCGGATGATGCGGCCTGGCGAGCCGCCGACCGAGGACGCGGTCGAAGCGCTGTTCCACGGCCTGTTCTTTGCCGAGGAACGTTACGATCTTTCAGCCGTCGGCCGGATGAAATTCAACCGCCGTGTTGGCCGCAACGAGCTCAAAGGCTCGGGCACGCTGACCAACGACGACATCATTGCCGTCATCAAGATTCTGGTCGAGCTTCGCAACGGCCGCGGCGAGATCGACGACATCGACCATCTCGGCAATCGCCGCGTGCGCTCGGTGGGCGAGCTCGCGGAAAACCAGTTCCGCTCAGGCCTTGTGCGCGTCGAGCGCGCGGTCAAGGAACGCTTGGGTCAAGCCGAGAGCGAAAACCTGTTGCCGCACGATCTGATCAACGCAAAGCCGATCTCCGCGGCGATCAAGGAGTTCTTCGGCTCATCGCAGCTCTCGCAGTTCATGGATCAAACCAATCCGCTGTCCGAGATCACGCACAAGCGGCGCGTTTCAGCGCTGGGTCCAGGCGGCCTCACGCGCGAGCGCGCGGGTTTCGAAGTGCGCGACGTCCATCCGACGCACTACGGCCGCGTGTGTCCGATCGAGACGCCGGAAGGTCCGAACATCGGTCTCATCAATTCGCTGGCGCTCTATGCACGCACGAACGAATACGGCTTCCTCGAGACACCATATCGGCGCGTGAACAACAGCAAAGTGACCGATCAAATCGATTTCCTCTCGGCGATCGAGGAAGGCCAGTACGTGATCGCGCAAGCGAATGCGAAGATCGACAAGAGCGGCAAGCTGGCCGACGAGCTGGTGAGCTGCAGAAGCCGCAACGAGTTCATGTTGTCGACGGCCGACAAGGTCAACTACATGGACGTCGCGCCGAGCCAGATCGTCTCGGTGGCCGCGTCGCTGATTCCGTTCCTCGAGCACGACGACGCGAATCGCGCGTTGATGGGCTCGAACATGCAACGGCAAGCGGTCCCATGTCTGCGGCCGGAGAAGCCGCTGGTCGGCACCGGCATCGAACGTACGGCGGCAGTCGATAGCGGCACAGCCGTGATGGCGCGCCGCGGCGGGAAGGTCGATTACGTCGATGCGAGCCGGATCGTCGTGCGCGTCAATGATAGCGAAACGGCTGCGGGCGAAGTCGGCGTCGACATCTACAATCTGACGAAGTACAAGCGGTCGAACCAGAACACGAACATCAACCAGCGGCCGTTGGTCGAGGTTGGCGACGTGATCGCGAAAGGCGACGTCATCGCTGACGGCGCATCCACCGACATGGGCGAGCTGGCGCTGGGCCAGAACATGCTGGTCGCGTTCATGCCGTGGAATGGCTACAACTACGAAGACTCGATCCTGATCAGCGAACGCGTCGTCGGCAATGATCGTTACACGTCAATCCACATCGAGGAATTGTCGGTGGTGGCGCGCGACACGAAGCTCGGATCCGAGGAAATCACGCGCGACATCTCGAGCCTCGGCGAAGCGCAATTGGGCCGCCTCGACGACGCCGGCATCGTCTACATCGGCGCCGAAGTTGAAGCCGGCGACGTGCTGGTCGGCAAGGTGACGCCGAAAGGCGAAACGCAACTGACGCCGGAAGAAAAACTTTTGCGCGCGATCTTCGGTGAAAAAGCGTCCGACGTGAAGGACACCAGCTTGCGCGTGCCGTCCGGCATCTCGGGAACGGTGATCGACGTGCAAGTGTTCACGCGCGAAGGCATCGAGCGCGACAAGCGCGCGGCGTTGATCATTGACGACGACCTCAAGAGCTACCGCAAGGACTTGAACGACCAGCTTCGCATCGTCGAGAACGATGCCTATGCGCGGATCGAAAAGCTGCTGCTCAACAAGACGGTTAACGGTGGTCCGAAGCGCATCGCCAAAGGCGCGAAGGTCACGAAAGAATATCTCGATGGCGTTGCGCGTCACGATTGGTTCGACATCCGCCTCGCCAACGAGGATTCGGCGCGCCAGCTCGAGCAGATGAAGGAATCGCTCGCGCAGTTGCGTGTCACGTTCGACCAGATGTTCGAGCAGAAGAAGAAAAAGTTGACACAGGGCGACGAACTGCCGCCGGGCGTGCAGAAGATGGTTAAGGTGTACGTCGCCGTCAAGCGTCGTCTGCAGCCGGGCGACAAGATGGCGGGCCGCCACGGTAACAAGGGCGTCGTGTCGAAGATCGTTCCGGTCGAGGACATGCCGTACATGGCCGATGGAACGCCGGTCGACATCGTGCTGAATCCACTCGGCGTGCCGTCGCGGATGAACGTCGGCCAGATTCTCGAAGTGCATCTGGGCTGGGCCGCGAAAGGGCTGGGTCGCAAAATCGACGAGATGCTGAAAGCGCAGACGAAAGCTGCCGAGGTGCGCAAGTTTCTGGAGCGGATCTACAACGGAACAGGCCGTCCAGAGACGCTCGACGCGTTCGATGACAAGGAAATCGTGCATCTCGCCGAAAACTTGGTCGAGGGCGTGCCGTTTGCGACGCCGGTCTTCGACGGCGCAACCGAAGAGGAGATCAAGGGCATGCTGGAAATGGCCGGCCTTCCGCGCAGCGGCCAAGTCTCGCTCTACGACGGGCGCACCGGCGAGCCGTTCGATCGACAGGTGACCGTGGGCTTCATGCACATGCTGAAGCTGCATCACTTGGTCGACGACAAGATGCACGCGCGTTCGACCGGACCGTACAGCCTCGTCACGCAGCAGCCGCTGGGTGGGAAGGCGCAGTTCGGCGGTCAGCGTTTCGGCGAAATGGAAGTGTGGGCGCTCGAGGCCTATGGCGCCGCATACACACTGCAGGAAATGCTCACCGTCAAGTCCGACGACGTCAACGGGCGCACGAAGGTCTACGAGAACATCGTCAAGGGCGAGCACAAGATCGAAGCCGGCATGCCGGAATCGTTCAACGTGTTGGTGAAGGAAATCCGCTCGCTTGCGATCGATGTCGACATGGAGAGGGATTGAACGGGCGAAAGTGGGCCCCTACTTTTCGCCCGGTGGAGTTTCCGGTGAATCGCGGGCGGAGCCCGACGATTCACCGTGGCAACTTCAAGAAAGAACGCAGTAGAACTCGGAGAGTTCAATGAAAGCATTGCTCGATCTGTTTAAACAAGTAACGCAGGAAGAGGAATTCGACGCGATCCGCATCGGTCTCGCCTCGCCGGAAAAGATCCGTTCGTGGTCGTACGGCGAAGTGAAGAAGCCCGAGACGATCAACTACCGCACGTTCAAGCCGGAGCGTGACGGTCTATTCTGCGCAAAGATTTTCGGCCCGGTGAAGGACTACGAGTGCCTGTGCGGCAAGTACAAGCGCCTGAAGCACCGCGGCGTCATCTGCGAGAAGTGCGGCGTCGAAGTGACGCTCGCCAAGGTTCGCCGAGAGCGAATGGGCCACATCGAGCTCGCGTCGCCGGTCGCGCACATCTGGTTCCTGAAGAGCCTGCCATCGCGGATGGGGATGGTGCTCGACATGACGTTGCGCGATATCGAACGCGTGCTCTATTTCGAAGCATTCGTCGTGACCGATCCTGGTCTGACGCCGTTGAATCGTGGCCAGCTTCTGACTGAGGACGACTATCTCGCGAAGCTCGAGCAGTACGGCGATGATTTCTCGGCGACGATGGGCGCGGAAGGTATCCGCGAGCTGTTGAAATCGCTCGAGGTCATTCGCGAGATCGACAAGCTGCGCAAGGAGCTCGAAGCAACGGGTTCGGACACGAAGATCAAGAAGATCGCCAAGCGGTTGAAAGTGCTCGAGGCATTCCACAAGTCGGGCATCAAGCCGGAGTGGATGATCCTCGAAGTGCTGCCGGTGTTGCCGCCCGAGCTACGTCCGCTCGTGCCGCTGGACGGCGGGCGCTTCGCGACCTCCGATCTGAATGATTTGTATCGCCGAGTCATCAACCGCAACAACCGGTTGAAGCGGCTGCTTGAGCTCAAAGCGCCCGACATCATCGTCCGCAACGAAAAGCGGATGCTGCAGGAAGCCGTCGATAGCTTGCTCGACAACGGGCGTCGCGGCAAGGCGATGACCGGTGCGAACAAGCGGCCGCTGAAGTCGCTCGCCGACATGATCAAGGGCAAGGGCGGACGCTTCCGCCAAAACCTGCTCGGCAAACGCGTCGATTACTCGGGCCGTTCCGTCATTGTCGTTGGTCCGCAGCTCAAGTTGCATCAATGCGGATTGCCGAAGCTGATGGCGCTGGAGCTCTTCAAGCCGTTCATCTTCAACAAGCTCGAAACGATGGGGCTTGCAACGACGATCAAGGCGGCGAAGAAGATGGTCGAAGCGCAGGAGCCCGTCGTCTGGGACATCCTGGAAGACGTGATCCGCGAGCATCCGGTGCTGTTGAATCGCGCGCCGACGCTGCATCGACTGGGCATCCAGGCGTTCGAGCCGGTGCTGATCGAAGGCAAGGCGATCCAACTGCATCCGCTCGTCTGCACGGCGTTCAACGCCGACTTCGACGGCGACCAGATGGCCGTCCACGTGCCGCTGTCGCTCGAGGCGCAGATGGAAGCGCGCACGCTGATGCTTGCATCGAACAATGTGCTGCTGCCGTCGAACGGTGAGCCATGCATCGTGCCGTCGCAGGACATCGTGCTGGGCTTGTATTACGCCACGCGCGACAAGATTGGCGCGATGGGTGAAGCGGCGAACTTTTCCGACGTCGCCGAGGTTGCACGCGCCTACGAAACACGGCAAGCGGAACTGCATGCTCGAATCAAGGTACGAATTCGCGAAGTCGAGTTGCGCAACGGCGTGGACGGAAAAATCGAGCGCGTCGAAAAGATCAACCGCTATGAAACCACGGTGGGTCGTGCGCTGTTATCGGAAATCCTCCCGCCGGGATTGCCGTTCTCGTACATCAACAAGCCGCTCAAGAAGAAGGAGATCTCGCGAATCATCAATGCGAGCTTCCGCCGTTGCGGCCTGCGCGAGACGGTGATCTTCGCCGACAAGCTGATGCAGGCAGGCTACAGCTTGGCGACGCGCGGCGGTATCTCGTTCGCTGCCGACGACATGCTGGTTCCCGCGGAAAAGCATCACATCATCGCGGAAGCCGAATCGCAAGTGAAGGAGATCGAGGCACAGTACACGTCGGGTCTCGTGACGCAAGGCGAGCGGTATAACAAAGTGGTCGACATCTGGGGTCGTGCAGGCGACGACATCGCGAAGGCGATGATGGCGCAGCTCGGCACGATGGAAGTCACCGATCGTGAAGGTAAGCCGGCGAGGCAGGATTCGTTCAACTCGATCTTCATGATGGCCGATTCGGGTGCGCGCGGTTCGGCCGCGCAAATCCGGCAATTGGCCGGTATGCGCGGTTTGATGGCGAAGCCCGATGGATCGATCATCGAAACGCCGATTACCGCGAACTTCCGCGAAGGCCTGAACGTGCTGCAGTACTTCATCAGCACGCACGGCGCACGGAAGGGCCTTGCCGACACGGCGTTGAAGACCGCGAACTCCGGTTATCTGACACGCCGCTTAGTCGACGTTACGCAGGATCTGGTGGTTACAGAAGACGATTGCGGCACAAGAAATGGTGTCGCGATGAAGGCGTTGGTCGAAGGCGGCGAAGTGATCGAGCCGCTGCGCGAGCGCATCCTTGGCCGCACGGTCGTGACCGATGTCGTCAATCCGGAGTCGCAGGAAACGTTGTACGAGGCGGGCAAGCTGCTCGGCGAGGACGAGGTCGAGCAGATCGAATTGCTCGGCATCGACGAAGTCAAGGTGCGCACGCCGCTGACTTGCGATACGCGTTACGGTCTCTGTGCCGCATGCTACGGCCGCGACTTGGGCCGCGGTCATCTCGTCAACGTCGGCGAAGCGGTGGGTGTGATCGCCGCGCAGTCGATCGGCGAGCCGGGCACGCAGCTCACGATGCGGACGTTCCACATCGGTGGCGCGGCATCGCGGACGGCGGCAGCGTCGCAGGTCGAATCGAAATCGGCCGGCACGGTGCGCTTCTCGGCGCTGATGCGTTACGTCACCAACGCGAAGGGCGAGCTGGTTGTCATCGCGCGCTCGGGCGAAGTGATGATCCACGACGACAACGGCCGTGAGCGCGAACGTCACAAGGTACCGTATGGTGCGACGTTGCAAGCGAAGGACGGCGATGTGGTCAAGGCCGGCAAGATTCTCGCGCAGTGGGATGCGACGAGCCGGCCGATCATTACCGAATACGCCGGCACGGTGAAGTTCGAGAACGTCGAAGAAGGCGTGACGGTGGCGAAGCAGGTCGACGAAGTGACCGGCCTCTCCACGCTCGTCGTCATCGATCCCAAGCGCCGTGCAGGCACGACGGCGAAGGGCGTGCGGCCGCAGGTGAAATTGCTCGACGCGAGCGGCGAGGAGATCAAGATCGCGGGCTCGGATCTACCGGTCAACATCACGTTCCAGTTGGGCTCGATCATCACGGTGAAGGACGGTCAGCCGGTGGCGGTCGGTGAAGTGCTTGCGCGGATTCCACAGGAAACATCGAAGACGCGCGACATCACCGGCGGCCTGCCGCGTGTGGCGGAATTGTTCGAGGCGCGCGCGCCGAAGGACGCCGGCACGTTGGCAGAAGTTACCGGCACCGTGTCGTTCGGCAAGGATACGAAGGGCAAGCAGCGTCTGGTCATCACCGACTTGGACGGTGTCGCGCACGAGTATCTGATCCCGAAGGACAAGCACGTTACCGCGCACGACGGACAGGTGGTGAACAAGGGCGAGATCATCGTCGATGGCCCCGCGGATCCGCATGACATTCTGCGATTGCTCGGTGTCGAAGCGCTCGCGCGTTACATCACCGACGAAGTGCAGGACGTCTATCGATTGCAAGGCGTGAAGATCAACGACAAGCACATCGAAGTGATCGTGCGGCAGATGCTTCGCCGCGTGCAGATTCACGATCCGGGCGACACGCGGTTCATCCCGGGCGAGCAGGCTGAACGCTCGGATATCCTGGACGAGAACGACAAGGCGACGAACAACGGCAAGCGCGCGGCGACCTACGAGCACATGCTGCTCGGCATTACCAAGGCGTCGCTGTCCACCGACTCGTTCATCTCCGCAGCCTCGTTCCAGGAGACGACACGCGTTCTCACGGAAGCGGCGATCATGGGCAAGAAGGATGATCTGCGCGGCTTGAAGGAGAACGTGATCGTCGGGCGCCTGATTCCGGCGGGAACGGGACTCGCGTATCACAATGCGCGCCGGCGTACGAAGTTGATTGGACCTGAAGCGGCAGCCGCCGAAGCAGCGTTCATCACCGGCGAAGCGCCAGCGACGACCGAGGTATCGGCGAACGCGGCGTAACGCAACTCGTTCGTTGCATCAAATCGAAGGCCGGCGCGAGAGCGTCGGCCTTTTTTCTTTGTTCGAAGGAAGCGGGCAGGGTGCGTCTTAAGCGCTCCGGAGTCCGCAAACGCCCGCCTACGGGTACCCGGTGCGGCCGTGAGCGTCGACCCAACGCCGCGGACACGGCCGCACCACCCGAAGCCCTGAGCGCAGCGGCTCACTCCGTTTCGAAACGAACACAGCGCCGTTACACGACGATTTTGGCCTTCAGCGGCAAGTGATCCGATGCAATTCGGGCGAGTGGAGTTGAATGACGCGCGAGGCCGCGTAGGCGCCCGACGGGAGAGACCCAGATCCGATCGAGCGCGAACATCGGCCGCGACGCCGGAAACGTCCGCGGCGCGACGGGCACTTCACGAAAATGTGTGTGCAGCCAGCGCAGCGGGCGACCCCACAAGAACCACTCGTTGAGATCGCCCATCAGCACCGTGGGATGCGGAACGTCGCGCTCGATGGCGGCTAGCAACCGGCGCACTTGCTCGCGCCGCTCACCCGGTCGCAGGCCCAAGTGAGTCGCGACCACGCGTAGCACTCGCTGTGCGCTGGTTTCGATGCAGACGTCGAGCGCGCCGCGCGGCTCGTAGTTTCCGATCGCAAGGTCGAGATGGTCGATTGATTTGAATGCGTAGCGCGACAGCACCGCGTTGCCGAAATCCGATCCCGTTCGCTGGTAGAGCGGCCCCGACGCGACGTGGTAACCGGTCGCGCGCTCGAGATCGATCAGGAAATTTTCGTGCGCCTGCAGCGACGCCACTTCCTGCAACGCGACAAGATCGGCGTCGAGTTCTGCCAACACCTCGATGATCCGAGCGGGTGCGTAGCGACCGTCGGTTCCGATTGCGCCGTGAATATTCCACGTGGCGACCGTCAACGTCCTCGCCTGCGGCATGACGTAGCCGACAGCCGCGTCAACTGCCATGCGTGGCGGGCATTGGTTCGGATTCGGCTCGGACGCGCGCGCGAACGACGCGCTGCAGTGCCCAAGCGAGCGCGACGATTGCTGCGGTGATCACCGCGAGCAGCGCGAACGTGCCGGCGTTCGGTTGCCGTACCGCGGCGATCGTACGGTCGATGAACACCGACGTTGTAATGACGCCCGGCGCGAGTCCGATCACCGTCCCGACCAGAAAGTTGCGCCAGCCGATGTGCGATGCGCCGGCAACCACATTGACGATCGAGTAGGGCCCGACAGGCAGCAGGCGCGCCACGATAACGGGGAGAAATCCGCGCTTCCCGAGCGCTCGCGACAAATCGTTCACTCGACGACCGGCCAACTTGCGGACCGTTTCGCGGCCGAGCTTGCGTCCGATCCAGAACGTCACCGTCGCACTCAACGCAGCGCCGACCAGCGTGTAAACCGGTCCGAGAACGGGTCCGTACACGATCGCCATTACGACAATCAATATCGACAGCGGAAAAAGCACGAGTCCTGCGACGACAAAGGTCAGCATGATCGCGAGCGGCGCCCAGGGATGCTCGCGCATCGCTACGCCGATATCGACGAGGCGATCGAGCGCAAGCCACTCGGTAAGCGGCGTGAAGCGCCACGCCATTGCCGCAACCGCAAGGACCACAAACGCCAGCGCAATGAACCAGTATCGTTTGCTCGAGCGGACATGCTCCTCCGGCACGAGGTCCGCGACGATTGCGTCCGGATCGATCGGCTTTTCAGGATCAAGCACATGGTGGTCCGGTACCAATGCATCGAGCGTCGGATCCACCTCAGGATCGAACGCTTTGAGCGTGCGGCCCGCATCGCGCGAGAGATGATCAATCGCGCGATGCAATCGTCCGCTGCTTGCCGTCGCAGCCGCGATGTCTTCAGGCGCGCAATCGAGATGCTCTGCGAGTAAACGTTCGCGCAGGTGGGCGATTGCGCGTCGGATGCGAGCTTCGCCGTGCGACTCGAACGCGAGATTGCATTCGGTGTCGATGCCAAGCGAGCGGTCGGCGAGATTGGCGGAGCCGATCATCGCGAGGTCGTCATCGATGATGAAGACCTTGCTGTGGACGTTGAGGCAGCAGACTTTGTGGTCGAGCCACGGAAGGATGGGCGAGTACAGCCGATAGCAGTTATGGCGATCGGCTGCCTGGAGTACGCGGTGGTTGCGCGCACGAAGCACGCCCATCGTGGAGTTCTCGAGCCAGCCGCATTGAATGTAAGGCGATACGATTGCGATGTCCGGTGGATCGGGCTCGTTCAAACGCTGCGCCAACGCATTGGTGATCGTGCGCGACGTGAAATATTGATTCTCGGCGAAAATGATGCGCTGTGCCGTGGCGATCGCATCGAGATAGAGATGCCGAATCTCGCTCACCGCGGGACGGCCGTCGAATAGGGGCTCTGTGCGTGCGATGGCAACGTCGATGTTCGTGAGATCGGCGTCGACGTCGCGGGGCCAGGCGTGACCGACAGACGCTCGTCCCACGCTCCGCGGCATGCGCCCTGTTATGCGATGCCAGCGTTCGCGTACGAGCTCGCCCAACGCACGCGCGCAATCGCCGTCGACGACCATGCCGACATCGTGAAACGGCGGGTACGGATGGCCGCGGTGATCGACCCGGCGCGGATCGTCGTCGGCATGAGCGCACGTGTCCCATCGCTCACGCGTGAGGTCGTAGCCGCTGACGAAGGCGACGGCGTCGTCGACGACAACAATTTTTTGATGATGCGACGTGCCCGGCGGATGACGATCATCGAGCCGGAACGACAGCCGCCGATGCGTGCGCCAATCAAGCTTGAAGATCGGCAGCCATTCGCGGTCCATCGCATAGAGCATCGCGAAGTCCCACGACAGGACGTAGCCGCGAAGACCGCGACGGTTCGCAACCACCGCATTGAGGAAGTCCCCGAGCGGCTCCGGAAGGCCGTCACGAGCGCCGCCGGGCACGAGCTCCATCCGGCTATCGATGTCCCAACCAATGATGAAGAACGAGCGGCGGGCACGAGACAACGCGTCGCGTATCGCGGCAAAATATGCTTCGCCGTCGATCAGAAACGCCGCGCGTTCGGCCCGCTCGATTCGCCAGCAGTTACGGCCGGGCACCAACAGAGGCGAACGGGGGTCGGACGGGCCCGGTAGCGGCTCGCTAGACGTAAGGTCGACCCCCACGCTTGCGGCCGTAGTGGCCAATGAGGCCGCGGCGCTGCCCCCCGAGGGGGCGTAATTCGCGCCTTGGGACGGCCCGGCGGCGCTCATATTCAGCGGCTGGCAAAACAAAGGTTTGTCTTTCGGCCCGAAGTGTCTCATTGTCGTCGACCACGCGGCGACGGTCTGTCGGTATCGTCCGACATGCGCCGGGCCTGCGGGGTAAGATTCCAGGGCATCCCGTTAGGCGCTTTTCGCCAAAACCCGTTCTCCGATGCCATTCCGATGACCGATTCCGCCGCATTGTTGCGCCAAGCGCTTGCGCTCCATCACGCGGGACGTCTTCGTGAAGCGCAGCTCATCTATTCGCGCGTGCTGACTGAAGATCCCGACAACGCGGAAGCGTTGCACCTTTCTGGGCTCGTCGCGTTTCGCGAGTCGCGCTTCGACGACGCAATCGCTTTGTTGCGTCGCGCCGTTGTCTGTGCACCCGGCAATGCGCTGTACCTCGGCAATCTCGGTAACGCACTGAAGGATGCCGGTCGTCATGACGAGGCAATCGCGACCTACGAACGTGCGCTCGAGCTCGACCCCGATCAGGTGTCCGCGCGCAGCAACCTGGGCGCGATGCATCTGGAAACCGGTACGTTGGAAGATGCGATTCGCGAGTTTCGCGATGTCATCGCACGTAAACCCGATCACGTTCGCGCACATTTCAATCTCGGTAACGCGCTTCTTCGCAGTGGTAACGTGGAAGCAGCCGAGCGCGCGTACCGCCGCACGTTGGCGTTGAATCCCGACTTCGCGGAAGCGCTTGCCCAATTGGCATTGCTGTTGCGAACGCTGAATCGGCATGACGAAGCCCTCGCGCTGCTTCGCCGCCGCGCGGTTGTCGATCCGGAGTCGGTACAAGCGCACGCTGAGCTCGCGTTAGCGTTGGTGCGTAGCGGCGAGCTTGAAGGAGCGCTCGCCAGCTACCAAAACGCGCTGGCGGTTGCGCCCGATGCTTTGGACGTGCGTTGCAGCTTCTGCGCGCTGCTGCAAAAGATCTGCGACTGGGAAAGGCTCACGTTGCATGTACGGGACGTGTTACAGGCGCTGGAGCAAGGCCGCGCCGGCGTGCCACCGAATCTATTCGTGTCGCTGCATGACGTGACACCGGCGATGCAGCTTGAGGCGGCGCGCGCCAATGCCGCAGCGCTTGGCGCGCGCAGATCCGTGTCGACGCATCGCGTCGATTCCACGGCTACGCGCTTGCGTATCGGCTATCTGGCTGCGAGTTTCCGCGCTCACGCCACTCCGTATTCGACCGGCCAATTGTTCTCACTGCACGATCGCGGGCAATGCGAAGTTTTTGTTTTCTCGGTTGCGCCGGACGGCGAGGGAGGCATCAGCTCAAGTCTCCGTGGGCTCGCCGATCAAGTTTTTGACATCGCGGCATTGAGCGACGAAGACTGCGCGCGCCGAATCGCTGAATGCAACATCGACATTCTCGTCGACCTCAATGGGAACTGCGATGGCGGCCGAATGGGGATTGCAGCATTTCGCCCCGCGCCGATCCAGGTGAACGCGCTCGGCTTCCCCGGCACGCTCGGCGCGCCGTGGTATGACTATCTGGTTGCAGATCGGCATGTCGTGCCGCCCGGCGCCGAGCCGCTATACGCCGAAGAAATCGTGCGCGTGCCCGATTGCTATCAGTGCGATGCTCGTACGCCCACACGGCCCAGCACCGCACCGCCACGAGCGTCGGATGGCCTTCCGTCGAATGCGGTCATCCTGTGCTGCTTCAGCCCTGCATTCAAAATAACCGCGCCGATGTTCGCGTTGTGGCTCCGTGTTCTGGCGGAGGTGCCTGACGCGATGCTGTGGCTACTCGAAGACAATACGCTTGCGTCATCGTCGTTGCGCCGCCGCGCTGCGCGACAGCGTATCGATCCCGAGCGTTTGCTGTTTGCGCCACGACTGCCACACGACGAGCATCTGGCTCGCTATTGCCGCGCCGACCTGGCGATCGACACGTTCCCATCCACGTCCAATACCGCGGCGCGCGACGCGCTGTGGATGGGCTGCCCGCTCGTAACGCTGACGGGCGACACATTTGCGTCGAGGGTCGCGACGAGTCTTCTTGCCAACGTCGGATTGGCTGAGCTCTGTGCAATCTCGCCGGCGCGTTACGAGGAGCTTATCGTCGACCTTGCCCGCGATTCTGCACGTAGGGAAATGCTGCGCGACAAGCTCGACCACGCGTTGGGAGCGACGCCGTTGTTCGACCTACCGCGGTTCGTTCGTAACCTCGAGCGCGCCTATGCGCAAATGGCGGCGCACGCGGCGGCGGGCGGAACGCCCAAGGGATTCGATTTGCGTTAAACCGGAGCACGGCATGATCAGGCGTGGAATTGTCAGTCAGCGGCTTGTCGCTGTATTTATCCTCGGATGGCTGCTGCTCGGCTTTCCACTGGTATCGCTATTCGATCGGCCCGATGCGATCTTCGGCGTTCCGGTCCTGATCATCTACCTGTCGACCGCTTGGATTGTGCTGATCGTGCTGTTGGCCGCCATCGTCGAGCGCAGACGATAAAGCCCACTTTGTTCCCAGCTTCGACTCTCGATGCTTGACGGCCGCACGATCCTCCTCGCGTCGTTTGCCTATCTTGCGCTGTTGTTCGGGATCGCGTTCTATGGGGACCGGCGCGCGTCCGCCGGTCGTTCGCTGATCGCCAATCCGTACTTTTACGCGCTCTCGCTCGGCGTGTATGCGACGGCGTTTTCGTTCTACGGTGCCGTCGGCCGCGCCGCGAACACCGGTGTGGCCATTGTCGCGATGTCGATTGGTCCCACGCTCTTCGCCGCGCTCGGGTGGATGTTGCTTCGCAAGATGATCCGCATCAGCAAGACGAATCGGATTACGTCGATTGCGGACTTCATCGGCTGGCGTTACGGCAAGAGCAGCTTGCTTGCGGCGATGGTGACCCTCGTCGCGCTCGTCGGCGTGATTCCGTACGTTGCGCTGCAATTGAAGGCCGTCGCCGATAGCTATGCGGTCCTCGCGCAATATCCGGACCTTGTCGCGCGGTCGCGGAATGCGCCGCCGATCTTGGAAGACACGGCTTTCTACGTGGCGCTGCTGCTCGCGCTCTTTGCGATGCTGTTCGGCACGCGGCACTTGGACGCGTCCGAGCGTCACGAGGGAATGGTCGCCGCGATTGCGTTCGAGTCGATCGTTAAGCTCGGCGCCCTTCTTGCCGTCGGCGCATTCGTCGTGTTCAGCACTTACGATGGCTTCGCGGACTTATTCGCGCGCGCCGCCGCCGCGCCTGAGTTGCGGCGCTTGCTCACGCTCGAAGCGACGCCGGGCGGCGCCGCCGGATGGACGTCGCTAATGCTTGTCTCGATGCTTGCGATTTTGTGCTTTCCACGCCAATTCCAGCTTGGCGTCGTCGAGAACGTCAGCGAGCGGCACGTGCGCAAGGCCATCTGGCTGCTGCCGGTGTACTCGTTCGTGCTGAACATATTTTTATTGCCGATTGCGCTCGGGGGACTGTTGCGCTTTCCCGGCGGGAGCGTCGATCCCGACACATTCGTTCTGGCGCTGCCGATGAGCGAGCGGCAGGAGTGGCTCGCGCTCGTCGTATTCATCGGTGGATTGTCCGCGGCAACGGCGATGGTTATCGTCGAATCGATTGCCTTGGCGACAATGATTTGCAACGACTTGACAATGCCGTTGCTGTTGCGAGTACAACGGCTGCGGCTTGCGTCACGCCCCGACGTCTCCGGGCTCGTGCTGGCGATACGCCGTGCCGCCATCGTTCTACTCTTGGCGCTTGCCTATGCCTATTACCGCGCAACGTTCCAGACGAGCGCACTCGCATCGATATTGTTCGTCGCCTTCGTCGCGCTGGTGCAGATTGCTCCGGCGCTGCTGGGCGGCATGTATTGGAAGCACGGGACTAAAGCCGGCGCCATCGTCGGTATGTCGCTCGGCATCGCCGTGTGGGGTTACACGATGCTGCTGCCCGCCTTTGCCGATGCGGAGCTGTTCTCGCGATCGCTGATCGAGCAGGGACCGTTCGGTATCGCGTGGCTCAGGCCACAGCACCTGTTCGGCCTCGGAACGATCGATCCGTTGACCCAATCGCTGTACTGGACGCTGCTTGTCAACGTCGGTGCGTACGTTGCGGTCTCGTTGTCCATACGGCCTCGCGCGGGGGAACAAGTCCAAGCGTTGTTGTTCGTCGACGCGTTCCGCGTTTCGGGACGCGGCGCGCAATTGTGGCGCGGCAGCACGTCGCTCGACGAGCTTCGGATGCTTGCACGGCGCTTCCTCGGTCCCGCGCGTGCAGACGAGGCATTCGCGCGCTACGCCGTGTCGCGAGGTGCACCCGACGCAAGCGCGCTCGAGCCCGACGCCGAGCTCGTCCAGTTCGTCGAATCTCTACTCGTTGGAACGATCGGTGCGGCGTCGGCCCGCGTGATGGTCGCGACGGCAGTACGCGAAGAGCCGCTTGGAATCGACGAGGTGATGAGCATTCTCGATGAGACGTCGCAACTCATCGTTTCCAGTCGGATGATCGAAGAAAAATCGCGGGAGCTCGAAACTGTCAGCGCGGAATTGCGCGCCGCGAACGAAAGGCTGAAGGAGCTCGATCGCCTGAAGGACGAGTTCCTCTCGGCGGTAACGCACGAAATTCGCACGCCGCTCGCGTCGATCCGCGCACTGTCTGAGCTGCTATTTGCAGGACAAGAGATCGCTGCAACCGAACGTCAGCGCTTTCTCAGCATCATCGTCAGCGAAACGGAGCGCCTGACGCGTCTCACGAATCAAGTTCTCGATCTCGCCAAAGTCGAGGCAGGCAGCGCGACGTGGCACCGTTCGCAAGTTGACATGAAGGAGCTGATCGACGAAGTGCGCGAGTCGCTGCGGCCGTTGCTCCGTGAGCGCCGCATCGAGCTGACGACGGATTTGCCTGAGCGCGTGCCGCGGGTGAACGCCGATCGCGATCGCCTGCTGCAAGTTGTCGTGAACCTTCTCTCCAATGCCGTGAAGGCCTGCGAGCCGGACAAGGGCCGCATTGCGATCGCGCTGACGATCGAAGCGGACGCATTGCGCGTCGACATCGAGGATAACGGTCCCGGGATCGCGCTCGCCGATCAAAGCCTCATCTTCGAAAAGTTCGTGCAGGTTGCCGACGCAAGCGGCGTCAAGCGGCCGGGATCAGGGCTCGGCCTCGCGATCAGCCGTCACATCGTTTCTTATCACGGCGGACGCATATGGGTGGAAAGTGCGCCAGGCGAAGGCGCGGTCTTTTCGTTTACGGTACCGCGTCAGCCCAACGATGAGCGCGCAGCAATGCCAGCAGCGGCGCTGGGAATCGGAGCACGGGCATCGTCCATTTCGAGCACGTAGCCGCGACCATGGATCGTGCGCAGCGACACGCCGCTGCCGGCGATCTTCTTGCGCAGCCGGTGGACGTAGACCTCGATCGTATTGAGGCCGACGTCTCCCTCGTATCCGTAAACCTGCTCGAGCAAGCGCTCTTTGCTGACGATGTGTCCGAAGTGAACGAACAGCGCCTCCAGCAGACTCACCTCGCGCGCGGACAGGTCGATCGCCACATCGTCGGTCGTGACGGTGCGCGACACGGTATCGAATGACAGCCGTGCATGCCGCATTCGCGCCGAATGGGCATTATGGCTTCGCCGCAAGAGCGCACGAACGCGGGCTTCGAGCTCGTTGATCGAGAACGGTTTCACCAGATAGTCGTCGGCGCCGCTGTCGAGACCTTGCACGCGCTCTTCGTCGGCGTCCCGCGCAGACAAGATCAGAACCGGTGTGGCAGAGCCATCTGCGCGAAGGCGGCGCAGTAGATCGAGCCCATCGAGCTTTGGCAAGCCCAAGTCGAGAACGATCAGATCGAATCGTTCGTGCCGCAGCAATGCATCGGCCGCCAACCCATCGTCGATGCAATCGACGGCGTACCCGACCTGCCGCAGTGAATAGACGAGCACTTCCGAGAGGGCGAAATCGTCCTCGATGACCAGCAAACGCATGACTTCCTCCTAAAACTCGGGTTCACTGCTGGCAATCGCGTCCGCTCGAAGGCGTTTATATTCGCGCGCCACTTCGCAAGCCTCTTCGGGCTCTCGCTCCCTTATGGTTATCATACGCCGCTCCGGTGCATAGGTGACGCAACGCGGAGAATCACCCGTCATGTCCAACCGAACCAAGGCGATTATCTCGTTCACCGTCGCGCTGCTCGCGATTGGCGGACTCTATGCCGGAATGCAACCGCCAAAAGCGATCACGGCGGGAGAGCGCGGGACAGAAGCACCCCAACCGCTCGCGACGCAACTGTCGGATGCTGTTCAAAACGGCAACTCGCCCGTGATTGATCGCTTTCGCGTGACAATCGAAAACGCAAAGCCGGGCGTTGCGGTGCCAGTGCTGAAAGCAACCCAAGGCGATTCGCTGACGATCGACATCACGTCCGATCGATCCGGAACGCTCGAGATCCACGGCTACGGCAAAACCGTGGCCGTTGCACCGGGAAGCGAGTCCTCGGTCTCCTTCGTGGCGACTCGAGCGGGACGGTTTCCCATCGATCTGCACGCTCGCGATGGACGCCATCTCGAAGTCACCGCGCTGGAGGTTCTGCCCCGATAAGATTCGACTCGACGCACCGGGACCGCTTAAGTGACAATGCCGTCGGACACGCAGCACCACCCCATACGACTTTAGTCGAACACCATCGCTCCGCCGCTGGGCTCTCGAGATGGCAGGCAAACGAAAACGGCTCGTGGCAATGGCGGCCGCCCTGATCGGTGTGGCATTCCTATCGATATACGCCTATCAGCGCTCGCAGTTCGATATGGTGCGTACGCTTGCCGCGCTCGCCGAGAAGGAGGGCGCCTGGGACAATCCATGGGATCTGCAGCAGAAAAAGATCGCGAGCCTGCAGGCGTCCCTCGGTATGGAGCGCGATCCGATCAAGCGATTAATCTTGCGCCGCGAGCTCGGGCAGCAATACGTCAACGGCGGCGCATCCGAAGCCGGTATTGACGCGTTTGAGCAGTTACTCGCCGAATACGGTCCGAAGCTTCCGGCGCGCGATATCGAGACCTTGAAGGCCGACATTGCGCTCGCCTATTTCCGTCTGGGCGAATTGCAGAACTGCACGTGGAGCCACAACTCGGACGCATGCATCTTTCCCGTCCAGAACGAAGGCGTGCATAAGGAACGGCTTGGCGCGAAGGAAGCGGCGAAACGCTATCTCGACCTCCTCGCAGATCCGAAGACGGATCCGGATAACGCGCTCGTCTATCGCTGGCTTCTCAACATCTGCTACATGGTGCTCGGCCAATACCCGGACGATGTTCCGAAACAGTGGCTGATTCCACTAAACGCATTCAAATCCGATTACGACATCGGCCCGTTTCGCGACGTTGCAGCGACGCGCGGGATCAGCGTGCTCGGGCGCGCGGGCGGCGCGATTCTCGAGGACTTCGATAACGATGGACATCTCGATTTGATGATCTCGCGAATGGGCGTCGCCGATCAGATCGAATATTTCCACAACCGCGGTGACGGCACGTTCGAGCGCAAGACCGACGAGGCGGGTCTCAAGGGCATTGTCGGCGGGCTCAATATCATGCAAGCCGATTACAACAACGATGGCTGCATCGATGTTTTCGTTCCGCGCGGCGCGTGGTATCACGACAAGGGTCAGTTTCCGGCCTCGTTATTGCGCAACAACTGCGATGGAACATTCACGGATGTCACCGCCAAGGCCGGGTTGCTCAACAACTATCCGACGCAAACCGCCGTGTGGGCAGATTTCAACAACGACGGCCTGCTGGATCTGTTCATCGGCAACGAGATCGCGCGTGACAAGGTGAACTGGCCCGCCGACGCGAAGAATTTTCGTCTTTACATCAACAATGGCGACGGAACGTTCACCGACGTCGGGGTGGAAACCGGCATTCAGCTGACCGGCATGGTGAAGGGCGTGACTGCCGACGATTACGACAACGATGGCTGGCAGGACATCTACGTCTCAGTGATGGGTGGCTCCAATCGTCTGTTGCGAAACGCCGGCGCAGCAGGCAGGGTCCCCAAATTCGTCGACGTAACAGACAAGGCCGGTGTCGCGGAGCCGCACATGAGCTTCACGACGTGGTTCTTTGATTACGACAACGATGGCTGGCCCGATATCTTTGTCTCCGGGTATTGGGCAACGATGCCGAACATCGTGCGCGAATATCTGGGCGACAAGGAACATGCGAAAGGCGACCGGCCGCGTCTATATCACAACAATCGCGACGGCACGTTCACCGACGTCTCACGCGAGGCGCATCTCGACCAGCTCCTGCTGACAATGGGCGCCAACTTCGGCGATCTCGACAACGACGGCTGGCTCGATTTCTATCTCGGCACTGGCGCGGCGCCGCTCACCAACATCGTTCCGCATCAGATGTTCCGCAATTTCCGTGGTCAATACTTTCAGAACGTTACGACAGCAGGCGGCTTCGGACATTTGCAAAAAGGTCACGCGGTTGCCTTCGGCGACATCGACAATACCGGCGTGCAGGATGTGTTCGAGGTGATCGGCGGCGCATTCACGAGCGATCGGTTCTATAGCGCGCTGTTCAAGAACCCGGGTCACGGCAACCATTGGATCAAGCTCAAACTTACGGGAACGAAGTCGAATCGATTTGCCGTCGGGGCGCGAATTCGTTTGCGTATCAGCGAAGACGGCATGCAGCGCGACGTTTATAAGACGGTGAACAGCGGTGGCAGCTTCGGCGCATCGAGCTTGCGGCCGCACATGGGCGTCGGAAAGGCTACGACGGTCGACGCGCTCGAGATCCGCTGGCCGGGTGGCGCGACGCAAATCTTCAGCGGGCCGATTGCTTCGGATCAAACTTACGCGATCCGCGAAGGCGACCCGAAAATAAAGGCTATCGAGTCGCCTACGGCGCGATCGACTCATGCCGCGCGATAGCGTTTCTTCCAAGCATGAAGCACGAGCAAAGCGGATCGCTCACGCTGTGCTGCTCGCAGTTCTCCGGCTGTCGCCGGCTGTCGGCGCAGCCGCACCCAGGCCCGCCGATGCTACCCTGGCGTTTTATGCGACTTATCGTGACACGAAGATGGCGGGTCTTCCGTCGCCGACGCAGCTCCGCCGCTTCCTTCCAGTGATCTCGACGGCTCTCGCAAAGGACTTGCGTGCGGCCAGCGCGGCGGAAGCGCGTCACTTCAAGGCGACCAAGAACGAGGAACCGCCGTTGTGGGAGGGCGACGTCTTTACCTCGCTCTTCGAAGGGGCGCAGCGCGCGAACATCGTTCAGTGCACGATCGACGGCGATCGGGCGCAATGCGACGTGGCGCTTGAGTATCGGGAGCGTGAGGGAGCCATCGATCAGCAATGGCAAGACCAGGCTCTGCTTGTCCGCGAACGTGACCGCTGGGTTGTCGATGACATCCGCTACGGCGGCACATGGGACTTCGGCCCCAAAGGTACACTGCGCGCGAATCTAAGGGAGATCGCAAGCTACGGGCCGTAGCGCGATCGTTGTATCAATGTCTTTTTACGCCGCTGCATGCCAGACCGATTTCGCGTGCCCGAAGACGCGAGCGGAAATCGCCGACCGCACCGCGCGAATGTGCGCGATCATCGAGCAGACAATCGTCGGCTATGAGCCGTTCTTCGACGTTCGGCTGCTGGCGTTTCCAGAGTTCGCCCATGCCGCACCGGTCTATGAGACGGTGGCGGCGCTGCGCGAGCATCTCGCGCTGCCGATTCCGAACGAGCATACGGACGCCTACGAGCGACTCGCGCGTAAACATGGCTGCTATATCCAGACCGGCAGTTTTCTTGAAGTCGATGCGAAGTGGCCGACGGTCGTCTTCAACACGACGGTGCTCGTTGGCCCCAATGGCGTTATTCAAAAGTATCGCAAGGTAAACCCGTGGATTCCTTGGGAGCTCCACGCAAGCCCGCACGATTTACCCGAGTACGATCTCGACCCGTTTCCGGTCGCCGATACCGAGATAGGAAAAATCGGCGTGGCAATCTGCTACGACTGGTTGTTTCCGGAGACGATTCGCCAGCTCGCGTTCAATGGCGCGGAGATCCTCATACGCGTTTCAGCGTACATGGATCCGTGGGGCGCCACGCCGCCGCTCGATTGGTGGACGCTCTTCAATCGAGCACGTGCCGTCGAGAACACCGCCTATGTCGTTGCGGCGAACCAGGGCGCCCAACTCGCGAACTATCCGCCTTTCAGTTGGCCCGGCGGCAGCATGGTCGTCGACTACGACGGGAGGATCCTCGCGCAAGCTGACCCGGGTCCGGGTGAAAAAGTCGTCGTCGCGCCGATTGACATCGAGGCATTGCGCGGCGAACGTGCGCGTCGCTCAGGCCACGATATGCGCAGTCACTTGCGAAGCGAAGTGCACGACTACCTCCGTCGTGAGTGGCTGGCGCCCGGCGGCGCCGGAACGCTCGACAAGGACGGCATCGAGCGGCGCATCCGCGATGCGAAGCGCAAGCTGGCGGAGTAGACCAGCGCTGTGGCTGTCGTTGATCGCGTTGGTTCTCGCGGCGTGCGACCACCCACGCGCGCCACAGGGTGCTGTCGGAGCCTCTACCGCGCCGACCGCCACGGAAATGGCAGAGCTCGATCGCGGCGTCGGTCTGATGGGCAAGTTCGACTTCGACATGGCGCGCGAAATTTTCGCAACGCTTGCAAAGCAGCATCCCGACTGGTACGAGGCGACGCTCGATTTCGCGATCGCGACGCTCAATCGGCAGCACGATGGCGATGAAGCGCTCGCGCGTGAGGCGCTGCAATCGCTCAGAGTAAAACGGCCCGATGACTTGCGCGTCCTTTACTTGCAGGGATTGATCGCGTTACATGGTGAGTCCCCGGCCGCTGCTGAGCCGCTGCTCCGCCGCGTCGTCGAAGCGGATGCAAATGATTCGTACGCGGCGTACTTTCTCGCGCAAGCGCTGCTAAGACAGCAACGCGCCGCCGATGCGCTCGCGTTATTCGACCGCGCCGTTGCGCTTGATCCGCAGCTGCGGAGCGCGCACTACGGGGCCGCTCAAGCACTGCAGCGATTGGGCCGCACCGACGAAGCCACGCGCCGCTTGGACGAGTTTTCGCGCCAGCGCAACAATCCGCTAGCCCGTCTCGCCGAGTTCAAGTACACCCGGATGGGGTCCAAGAGCGAGGCGATTGGCGCGACGCGTCCGGCGACTGCGCGGGCCCGGCCCAGCGGCCCCCTGTTTGCACCGCCGACCTCATTGACCGGTCCCGCATTGCCCGCAAAGAGCAATCCCGTCGCCTCGGCGGTCGACATTGACGGCGATGGGCGGATCGACATCTATGTCCCGGGCGGCAAATCAGCGCGCAGCAATGTTTTTCTCGCGCGGGACGGTGGGTTCGAAGCACAACCGTCGCATCCCCTTGCCGCGATCGCCTCCGTGGAATTCGCTGCGTGGGGCGACATCGATAACGATGGTCTCGTCGACGTGCTGTTGTGCCGTTCCGGCGCACCGCCGCTGCTCATGCGGCAAGACCCACGCGGAACATGGACGTCGCTAGCCACTCCGGCGCTTGCCAAGCTCGGCGACGCGCGCGATTGCATGCTGTTCGACGCCGACCACGACGGCGATCTCGACATCGCAGTTGTAACCGCTCGCGGCGAACGCGTCATCGTCTCGAACAACGGCGATCGGACATTTCGTTCGCTCGGCGATCGTTTTCCCGCGCTCCCGGCCGGAAGCCGCGCCAGCCAGTTCGTCGCAGCCGACGTCGACAACGATCGCGATCTCGATCTCGTCATCCTCCACGAGCGCGGGCCGCACGAGCTTTTGCAAAACGAGTTGCTGTGGAAATGGCAACGGGCGAAGGGATTCGACGCACTTGCAAATGAACCCGCGATCGCTGCGGTCGCGGCAGACCTCGATGCGAACGGTGAGATGGACATCGTCACGCTGACACCTGATCTCGGCGTCCGACGCTGGAAACGCGGACGCGACTCACGCTGGACCTCGACCACGCTGGTTCCCGCGTCGAACGCGCCCGCCCCGGGTGTGCGCGCGCAATTAGCGGTCGTCGATCTCGACGGCGACGGCCGCGCCGAAATCATCGCGACATCCGAGCGCGGCCTAACGGTTTGGCGACTCACCGACACCGGTACAGAGCGCGTTTTCGATCTCAACGATACGACTGTCGTGGCGTGGACCGTTGCGACGCTGGACGACAAGGGTCCGACGCTCATCACCCATCATCGCAACGGAAAGGTGTTGCGACATGCGCCGGGCACGGGTCGTACGCCATTTGCCCTTCTGACGTTGCGCGGCCGCGCCGACCCCGCGCAATCGATTCGCTCGAATGCATCGGGTATCGGCGCTCGCGTTGCCGCGCGCATCGAAGGACGCAACGTCTTGGCGGATACGCTGCGTCCGAGTTCGGGTCCGGGCCAGAGCCTCACGCCGCTCGCGATCGGAGTCGCTGACGCGCCAAGGATCGACTTCGTCACGATCGATTGGTCCGACGGGGTGTTCCAGACCGAGACCGATGTTCGCGTGCGCGAGCCGCAAACCATCGTCGAGACGCAACGGCAGTTGTCGAGTTGTCCGTTGCTCTTTGTGTGGGACGGGCGGCGCTATGCGTTCATCAGTGACCTTCTCGGTGTCGGCGGCCTCGGATACATGGTGGCGCCAAACCAATATGCGCCGCCGCGGCCGTGGGAAAACTTTCTGCTTCCTTCGGGCATTCCAGCTTCGCAAGACAATCGGTTCCGCTTGAAGATCGCCGAGCCGATGGAGGAAACCGCGTATCTCGATCAGGTGAAACTCGTCGCGCACGATCTCCCGCCGGGATGGGACATGGTGCTCGACGAACGGATGCAGATCGGCGCTCCCGATGTCACCGGTCAGCCGCGATACTTCCACCGGCAAGTCGTGCCGCTTCGCGCCACGAACTCGCGCGGCGACGATGTGACGGAGCTGCTGCGTGTCGCTGACGGCAATCCCGCAGATCCCGGCGCACTCGATCCGCGGTTCATCGGGCGTCTTGCGCGCAATCACGTCCTGACGCTCGAGTTCGACGTCGATCTCGATCGTCGAGTCGGTGCGCCCGTGCTGATCGCCGACGGGTGGATCGAGTATCCCTATTCGCAGACGATGTTCGCCGCTTGGCAAGCGAAGGCCGATTACCGGGCGCCGACGATCGAAGCAAAGGGCCGCGATGGACGCTGGCAGGTCGTCTGGCGCGAATTCGGCTACCCCGCGGGAATGCCGCGCACGATGTCACTGCCGCTTCGCGCGCTGCCGAAGGGAACGCGCGCGCTGCGACTGTCGACCAATCAACAGATCTACTGGGATCGCATCGCGGTCGCATGGTCCGAACCCGCCGATGTGGTCACGCATGAGCTTGCGCTCACGAGCGCTGACGTACGCGCAACCGGATTTCCGCGGCGAAGCACTCGCGAGCACCAACTGCCGGACTACGACTACGACCGACGAAAGCCATTGTGGGACACGCGCGTCCAAACCGGTGCGTACACAGCGTTCGGTCCAGCCGACGCGTTGATTGCGACGCACGACGACGCATTCGCGGTCATCGGTCCCGGCGACGAGCTGCACGTGGAGTTCGACGCGAACCTTCCGGCGTTGCCGCCGGGATGGACGCGCCGCTTCGTGCTCGAGACGCGTGGCTTCGCCAAGGACATGGACCTTTACACGCGCGATGGCAACACGGTGGGTCCGTTGCCCTCGACCGGGATGAACGCTGGCATCCGCGATCGACTGCACCAGCGATTCAATACACGATTCGCGGCGGGCCGTTAGACAAATCGCCGGGCCGTATTCGACTAAAGTCGTAGGCGTTCGACACGAGGGTTGTCGAGCCTGGTCGGGCGCGCTAACCTCCCGCTGCTGCTTCGCAACGACACGATAAAGCGATGCACCGGCGACGATCGGTGTGCGAGGAGGATTCGCTTGGAACCGCAAGGCCCGCCTTCCACGGCAGGCGCAGGGCGCCTGAAGATCAGGTACGTTCCCGTCATCGGGCCGCGCCTGCGCAAGCTGTTGTTCGCCGTGTTTGCGCTGTTCGCGTTGCTCGCGGTGAATTCGGCCTACCTCGGCACGATCACGTGGTTCGAGTGGCTCTCCGGCAAAACGCTGCAGGACTATTTCTACCAGGTGATGTATCTGGTCCATCTGGCGCTCGGGCTCATCATCATCGGTCCTGTCGTCGTCTTCGGCGCGCTTCATTTACGTAACGCTTGGAAGCGGCCGAATCGCCGCGCCGTGCGGGCGGGTATCGCGCTCTTCTCCAGCGCGCTCATCCTGCTGCTGTCAGGGATCGTCCTAACGCGCCTCGGTGCGTTCGAAGTCAAGGACCCCACGGTGCGCGGCGCTTCCTATTGGCTTCACGTCGCGGCGCCATTCGCAGTCGCATGGCTGTTCGTGCTGCATCGATTGGCGGGCAAGCGGATCAATTGGAAACTGGGCGCACGCTGGGCCGCGTTTGCCGCAACGTTCGCGGTCGTCATGTTGATCGTCCAGGCGCAAGACCCGCGGCGCTGGAACGAGAAGGGCCCGACATCCGGCGAGCAGTACTACGCGCCGTCGCTTGCGCGCACTGCAACCGGCAAGTTCATTCCCGCCGGCACGTTGATGATGGATGCGTATTGCCAAGAATGTCATCAGGACATCCATGAGAAGTGGAGGCACAGCGCGCATCGCTTCAGCTCATTTTCGAATCCGGCGTATCTGTTTTCGGTCCGTGAGACGCGTCGGTTCAGCGTCGAACACGATGGCAACGTCAATCGGTCTCGCTGGTGCGCCGGCTGCCACGACCCGGTGCCGTTCTTCTCTGGCGCATTCGAGGACAAGCGTTTCGACGATCCGGATTACGACATCAGTCACGATCCGCTCGCCGGCGCAGGTATTACATGCACGACGTGTCACGCGATCACCAACGTCAATTCGTCACGCGGCAACGCCGATTTCACGCTGGAAGAACCGTTGCATTATCCGTTCGCGTTTTCCGACAATTCTTTCCTGAAATGGGTGAATCGGCAGCTCGTCAAAGGCAAACCGGCTTTCCACAAAAAGACGTTTCTCAAAGATTTGCATCGCACGCCGGAGTTCTGCTCGACGTGTCACAAGGTTCATCTGCCACCCGAGCTCAACAGCTACAAATGGGTTCGCGGGCAGAACCATTACGACACGTATCACTTGAGCGGCGTTTCGGGGCATGGAACGCTCGCGTACTACTATCCGCCCAAGGCGACGCACAAGTGCAGCGCTTGCCACATGCCTCTCACGCCGTCGGAAGACTTCGGCGCACGGCATTTCGATGAATCCGGTGCATTGACGGTGCATAACCACCAGTTCCCCGCCGCCAACACCGCGTTGCCCGCGTTGCTGCACTATCCAGGTTGGGTGAACGAAGCCCATCGGAAATTCCTCGAGGGCGTGGTCCGCGTCGATCTGTTCGGCTTGAAGGAGGGTGGAGCGATCGACGGCAAACTGATCGCACCGCTGCGCCCGACGGTTCCGGCGCTCGAGCCTGGCAAGCGCTATCTGTTAGAAGCCGTTGTGCGCACGGTGAAGATGGGGCATCCGCTGACGCAGGGCACCGTCGACTCGAACGAGCTATGGTTGGACGTCACCGTTTCCAGCGGCAAACGCGTCATCGGCCGAAGCGGTGGCATGAACGAAGACGGGGTCGTCGACCCATGGTCGCATTTCGTCAATGTGTACATGCTCGATCGCAACGGCAATCGAATCGATCGGCGCAATCCGCAGGACATTTTCACGCCGCTCTACAACAACCAGATTCCGCCGGGCGCAGCCGATACCGTTCACTTCGCGTTCACGGTTCCGCGTGACACAAACGAGCCGATCACCGTCGATGCGCGCTTGCATTACCGCAAGTTCGACGCGACGTACGTCAAACATTTCAGAGGTGACCCGAAGGCGAAAGACACGCTGCCGGTCGTCACTCTGGCGTCCGACCGCGTGACGTTTCCTGTCGCCGGTCTCGACGCGACAATGCCAGCGGCTGAGTCGAAGATCGACCTCTGGCAGCGTTGGAACGACTACGGCATCGGACTGTTCCGCAAGGGCGGTCGCGGTGAATTGCGCCAGGCCGAAGCGGCGTTCGCGGAAGTCGAAAAGCTGGGACGCGGCGACGGAGCGCTCAACATCGCGCGGGTCGCGTTGCGTGAGGGACGGCTCGGCGACGCCGCAGCGGCGCTCGAGCGTGCAGCGAAAGCAAAGACACCGGCATATCCGTGGTCGATCGCCTGGTTCACGGGGCTTGTCGACCGCCAGAATGGCCAATTCGATGACGCGATTCGCAACTTCCGCGCAGTCATCGCAACGAACTTCGCCGAGGCGCGCAAGCGCGAGTTCGACTTCGCGCAGGACTACACGGCGCTCGACGAGCTCGGTCAGACGTTGTTCGAACGCGCGAAGCTCGAACGCGGCCCCGAGCGCCGCGCCGAACGCGACACATTCCTCCACGAGGCGGCGTCGTGGTTCGAGAAGGCCTTGGCGATTGACCCCGAAGACCTCGCCGCGCATTACAACTTGGCGCTGATCGCTCAGCTTACGGGCGACGACGCGCGTGCCGAAAAACATCGCGCGCTATACGCCCGCTACAAGCCGGACGACAATGCGCGCGATTCGACGGTGGCGCTCCATCGGATGACGAATCCAGCCGCCAATCATGCCGCCGAAGCGGTCGTGATTTACGACTTGCAGCGCGAGGACCGGTACAAGGGCGACGTGACGCCCATCCTCGAGCCCTTCGTGCAAGTCGCTGGAGAAGGTGCCGGTGAACGATCGAAGCTCGACGCCTCCGCCCGCTGAGGAGTGGGTCGACGCTGACGACCGGCGGATCGCCGACGCATTTCGCCGGTCGTTGTGGGTATTCGGGGGGTTGATCGTCGTCGCGGCGCTCGGATGGTGGGCGCTCCGCCCGCCGCGTGAGTCCGTTCGCGTCAGCGAGACTGCAATCGAGACGCCCCGTGCGCAGGCGCTTGCGCCGGTCGCGATACCGTCCGCTCGCTTCACCGACGTGACCAAAGCCTCGGGCATCCACTTCGTTCATCACAACGGCGCGTACGGCGAAAAGCTGTTGCCCGAGACGATGGGTGGCGGCGTTGCGGTGATCGACATCAATAACGATGGCCATCCCGACTTGCTTTTCGTCGACTCCGGCAATTGGCCCTGGAAAGCGGCCGGCGCTTCGTACCCTTCAGTGGGTCTATATCTCAACGACGGGCACGGGCGCTTTCGCGACGTAACCAGCGGCTCCGGGTTGGAACGCGCAAATCTCTACGGGATGGGCGTTGCAGTCGGCGACTTCGACAATGATGGGTACGACGACATGCTGCTCACCGGCGTCGGTGGATTGCGCCTCTATCGCAACCTCGGTGGCACGGGCCGCTTCGAGGACGTCACCCGCAAAGCCGCCATCGCATCGGCGGCCGACGATTGGAACACGTGCGCCGCATTCGTCGACGTCGACAACGACGGGTTGCTCGACTTGATCGTATGCCGCTATGTTCGATGGACGGCCGACATCGATCGCGCGAACGATTTCCGCATGACCGGCATCGGCCGTGCGTACGGCCCGCCATCGACCTTCGAGGGGACGTCGCCGCGGCTCTTCCATAACAACGGCAACGGTACTTTTACCGACGTCAGCGAAAAGGCAGGACTTCGCATCATCAATCCGGCGACCGGGAAGCCGATGGCGAAAACGCTTGGCGTTCTGCCGATTGACATCAACGGCGATGGCTACATCGACCTCGTGTTCGCCAACGATACCGTACGCAATTTCGTTTTCCTGAATCGCGGCGATGGCACGTTCACCGAGACGGGTGTGGAAAGCGGCCTCGCCTACGATTCGAACGGCAACGCGCGGGGCGCAATGGGCATCGATGCTGCGCGCTATCGCAACGACGGCGAACTTGCGATCGCTATCGGCAACTTCGCGAACGAAATGTCGGCGCTCTACGTAGGCGACGCCGCGACCGGCGTTCCCCGCTTCGACGACCAGGCGATCGTTTCGGGCATCGGTCCGGCCACGCGGCTCGCACTGACGTTCGGCGTGCTGTTTCTCGACTACGACCTCGACGGCCGGTCCGACCTCTTCCATGCGAACGGCCACATCGAGGATGAGATCAACAAAGTGCAATCGAGCCAGCATTACGCGCAGCCGATGCAGTTGTTCTGGAATTGCGGCGCAAGCTGTCCACATGTGTTCGCCGAAGTCCCGAAGGCGGAGTTGGGCGCGCTCGCAGAGCGTATTGTCGGTCGCGGCGCCGTGTATGCCGACCTTGACGGCGACGGCGATCTGGACCTTGTCGTCACGCAAATTGGCGGGCCGCCGCTCCTGTTGCGAAACGACCGGACATCTGCGAATCACTGGTTGCGCGTTCGGCTCGAAGGTGCCGGCAAGGTCAATCGAAACGCGATCGGCTCGTGGGTTGAAGTCACGGCGAATGGCGTTACGCAACGCCAACAGGTGATGCCGACGAGAAGTTATCTGTCGCAGGTCGAACGGACGCTGACATTCGGATTGGGGCAAGCGAACAAGATCGACCGGATACGCGTGCTGTGGACCGATCGCGTCGTCGAAGATATTGCCGTGCCGCCGGTCGATCGCGTGATCACCGTTAAAAAGCAGATCTAGCGCGAACGATCTTGCGTTGCATCGCAAGAACAGCGCGAAGCGGAGCTGCAGGAGGAAACGATGCTGAGCAGCTGGGCATTGTTCGCGATCTCGACGGGTTACGTCGCGCTGTTGTTCGCGATTGCTTATTTCGGCGATCGTAAAGCACGCGTTGCCGGCGCGCCCGCGCGCAAGCCATGGGTCTACAGCCTTGCGCTGGGCGTCTACTGCACATCGTGGACCTTCTACGGCGCTGTCGGACGCGCAGCCACCAGCGGCTGGGATTTCCTCCCGATTTACCTGGGTCCCGTATTGGTATTCATGCTGTGGTCGCCGCTCTTGCAGCGCATCGTCCGCATCTCGAAGCGCCATAACATCACGTCGATCGCCGACTTCGTCGGCGCACGCTACGGCCGGCATCAGCCGATCGCGATGTTGATCACCGGAATGGCCGTAATCGGCGTACTGCCCTACATCGCACTGCAGCTCAAGGCCGTGGCGTTCGGTTTCGAGGTGCTCTCCATTCCGACAGCAAACGGTGTGTCGACGCTCTTCGACAACGCGATGCTGATTGCTGCAATGCTCGCGGCCTTTGCGATCCTGTTCGGCACCCGCGAAGTGCTTTCGAGCGAGAATCACCATGGCATGGTGCTCGCCATCGCGTTCGAGTCGATCGTCAAGCTCGTCGCTTTCATGGCCGTCGGCGCCTATGCGGTCTATGTGCTGCGCGGCGGCTTCGAAGACGCTTACGCGCATGCGCTGGCACTTCCGCAAGTCGGCGAGACGTTCAGCGACCCGCGATGGCGTGCAGGATTCATCGCGCAGACGATTCTCGCGGGAGCCGCCATTTTTTGTCTGCCTCGACAATTTCACGTGGCGGTCGTCGAGAGCACGGCGATTGCCGACGTGCGCATGGCGCGCTGGCTTTTTCCCGCCTATCTCGCATTGATCAGCGTTTTCGTCATTCCGATCGCTGCGGCGGGTCTCGAGCAATTCGCGGGCTCGAAGGTCGCCGCCGATACATTCGTCCTCGCGCTGCCGCTCGCGAGCGGACATCGATGGCTTGCGCTTGCAACCTATCTCGGCGGCTTTTCCGCTGCGACGGGAATGGTCATCGTGGAAACGATCGCGCTCTCGACGATGGTGTGCAACGAGCTCGTGATGCCGCTGCTGCTGCGCTCGGGCCGCGTCACGCACGGACGCGGACACGACGTCTCGGGATTGATCAAGCTGATTCGCCGCGTTGCGATCGTTGCGATTGTCGGCCTTGCGTATCTTTACTTCCGACTCTTCACCGGACCCGGCACGCTTACGCAGATCGGCCTCTTGTCGTTCACCGCCGTCGCGCAGTTCGCACCGAGCATCATCGGCGGCGTGTACTGGAAGCGCGGCCGCTACCAGGGCGTCATCGCGGGCCTTTGCATCGGCGCGTCGGTCTGGTTCTACACATTGCTGTTTCCGGAATTGCTGTCTTCGGGTGGTCCGTCCACACTCTTGCGCGACGGTCCACTCGGTATCGCGTGGCTCAAGCCGCAGTCGCTCTTCGGCTTCGGCGGCCTCGATCCGATCACCCACGGAACGTTCTGGAGCCTCGCGCTCAATACCCTTGCCTACGTCGTCGTGTCGCTGATGGAAGCGCCGCGGTTGCACGAGCGTTTGCAGGCGGCGCGTTTTATGGGAGAAGCAAGTGCGCAGCCTGCGCTTCAGCCTGATGTGCCCACTTCGACGGCGACCGTCGGCGATCTGGAGGAGCTTCTCGAATGCTTTCTCGGCCGTGATCTTGCTCGTGGATTGTCCGAGCAATATGCCGCGCGCTCGGGACGCGCGCAGTTGTTGCCGCACGAGCGTGCCGATCCTGAATTTGTCCGCGTCACTGAGCATCAACTCGCTGGCGCGCTTGGTGCATCGAGTGCGCGTCTCGTCATGGCGTCGATGCTGCGCGGCCGCGACATGCAGCTCGAAGAAGTCGTGCGCTTGCTCGACGAGACGTCGCACGTCATCCAGTTCAACCGGGAGTTGCTGCGCGCCGCGCTCGAGCATCTTTCACAGGGTGTGAGCGTCGTCGACGCCGAGCTGCGGCTTGTCGCTTGGAATAAGCGTTACCTAGCGCTTTTTGGCTACCCGACGGCAATGGTCGCGGTCGGCCGTCCGATCGAGGAGCTCTTACGCTTCAACGCGGCGCGCGGCCTCTTGCGTGCGGCCGACATCGAAGCGGCGCTGACACGTCGTCTTGCCCACATGCGCGCCGGACACGCGTATACGCATGAACGCGAATTTCCCGACGGGACCGTGCTTGAAATCAAAGGAAACCCGATGCCCGGCGGCGGATTCGTCACGACGTATTCGGACGTGACGGCGCACAAGCGGACGCAGCGCGCGCTCCGCGAGGCCAACGAAATGCTTGAGATTCGTGTCGCCAATCGCACGCGCGAATTGACGAACCTTAACGAGGCGCTTGCGGAAGCAAAGTCGGACGCCGAGCGCGCGAATTACTCGAAGACGCGCTTCCTGGCCGCGGCCTCGCATGACCTGGCACAACCCATTACAGCGGCGCGCTTATTCCTCTCGTCCGTTGAGAACACCGCGTTGCCCGAGCCGGCGTCGGCGCTGCTCGGCAAGGCGGAGAATGCGCTCACGACCGCTGAGACGCTGCTCACCGGCTTGCTTGACATATCGCGTCTCGACGCCGGCGCTGAAGAGGTGCGACTGTCGCATTTCGATGTTGCGGCATTGCTTGAGCCGCTTGCTGCCGAATTTCAGGTCCTGGCGCGCAGTCGCGGCTTGATGCTCCGCCTTGCGCGTTGCCATCAGGTCGTGCACTCCGATGCTCGACTGCTGCGCCGCGTGCTGCAGAATTTTCTGGCGAACGCCGTGCGGCATACGGCGAAAGGTCGCGTCCTGATCGGGTGCCGGCGCCATCTGCGAAGCTTGCGCATCGAAGTGTGGGACACCGGCCCGGGCATAGCGCCTGAAAAACAGGCGGAGATCTTCGAGGAGTTTCGGCGTTTCGATACTCCCGATACAAGCGGCGAGCGCGGGCTGGGCCTCGGCCTTGCAATCGCGGACCGAACGGCGCGTCTTTTGGGACACCCATTGTCGTTGCGCTCGCGCCCGGGGCGCGGCAGTGTCTTCGCGATCACCGTCCCGCTTGGCGATCGCGCCGCGATACTGCCGCCGCCAAAAGCGCGAATGCAAGGTCCGGATCGCGTCGCGGGTTCCGTCATCATGTGCGTTGAAAACGAACCCGCAGTCCTCTCGGCGATTCAGGCGCTGCTCAACGACTGGGGCTGCGAAGTGCTCGCCATGCGCGATCGACGATCGGCCCTTTCCTGCATCAAGGGGCGCATGGGGGCTCCCGACTTGCTGCTCGTCGACTACCACCTCGACGGCGGCGTGAGCGGCATCAGCGTTGCCGAAGAGCTGCAGTCGATATGGGGCGGAGAGGTGCCCAGCATCATCATCACCGCCGACCATACGCTCGCGGCTAAGCGGGCGGCGGCGGTACAGGGTTATCAGGTTCTGGGAAAGCCGCTCAAACCCGCCGCTTTGCGCGCGCTGATGAACCGCATGCTCGCGTGATGGTTGATCGCTATTCGTCGCCGTCGTCGAACATTCCATTTCCGGCGGCATTGTCGTTCGCCGGCTCGGTGCGAAAAAGACGCTGCGCAAGTAACGCCGCTTGGGTGCGCCGCTCGAGGCCGAGCTTGCGCAGGATCACGGTGACGTGTGCCTTGATTGTCGCTTCCGACACGCGAAGATCTTGCGCGATCGTTTTGTTCGAGTGACCTTCGGCGAGCAGAAAAAGGACGCGGAGCTGCTGCGGCGTAAGCCGCGAGACCTTGCGCGCCATTTCCTGGTCTGCCTGGCCTCGATCCGACGCAGGCTCGACGTAGTCTTCGGGCAGCGCAAGCTTTCCGTCGAGGAGCGCACGCAGCATCGTGCCGATTCTCTCGATGCTCGTCGATTTCGGAATGAATCCCGACGCGCCGAATTCAAGTGAGCGCCGCACGATCGACGCGCTTTCGGCAGCTGAAATCACCGCGACCGGAATCGACGGATAGCGTGCGCGCAAATGAACGAGCGCGGAGAATCCCTGGGCTCCCGGCATGCGCAAGTCGAGCAAGATCAGGTCGGCGGATGGATGGGCCTGAACCGCTTCATCGAGCATCTTGAGCGAACCGGCCTCGACAATGCGTGCATGCGGAAGCAGACGGGTCACCGCCTCGCGTAACGCCGCACGAAACAATGGATGATCATCGGCGACGATAAGCGTGGCAGCGGTCGACATCACCGAAAGCGCATGTTCTTGTGCAGTTCGGGACGCATCGACCGACGAACCTTCGTAGCCGTTTCCCGCGCGCGACGTTGCGCTCACTGCGGTGTCGCTTGCATCGGGGTTTCGCGCAAACGAAACTGCATCAGTCGAAATTATCTTCATCAAATGCTCCGCGGCAAATTCGACTTTGGTCCAAAAATCAAGCGGCGTCTGTTCGACTTAGGTCGAATGGTAAAACGTGCAGCAGTGAGGTACTTTCGGCAGCACCATAGTCGCCGCACGTCGGCTATGCGGCGTTCAGCGGCAGCGTTTTTGGGAGGGGCAGCGTAGCGTTGCGTTGAGCAAATTCAGGATTTTGTAAGCCGCTCGCAACTATGATCGCGGGTTGGTCGGCCGCGCGAGCAGCCTGGGGACGCTCTACAACAAGACAAGTATTGCTCACGGAGGAAAGCGATGAGAGCCAAAAGCAATCGGCGTTGGTGTAGGTCGTTGATCACATCGGGTGTCATCGGCGCGGCAGCCATCGCGCTGTGGGGCTGTAACGGCGGAGACAGCAGCTCCGACGAGAGTCCGCTTCCGGTGGGCGTGGTTAAGGCTACGTGCGGCCCGAACGACAAACCCGAAACCGATTTGCAGGGTCAAGTGTCGGCGGCGACACGTGCGGCAGGCTTCAAGGGATTTAGCTGCAACCTGCAGCTCGTGGGCCAAAGCAAGGGCGATGGCGGAAGCTGGCAACACGCTTTTTTTCAAGACAAATCCGGCCATCAATGCAACTACTACGACACCGCGTCATTTACGGCCAACAGGTCGAATCTGGGGGTGGTTGTCATTGATGGCGGCAACGCCGCCAGTCCTACTCCCACCGCGTATCTCGCAACGACCGCGATGCTTGATCCTTGGGAATCGCTCAAAGTGAATGAGCGGCGTCAGTTGCTCGGCGGGGTGAATGCGCTCAATGGCAATGGTGGCCCGGAAATCGAGATCTATGATCTGTCAGGCGATTGTCTTCATCCGCAACTGCTCACGGGCGCTCAGGTTGGAACGGGAAACAACGCACCCGACGAGTTCAAGGCCGCCGTGCGCGGGCATGAAGGCAATTTCGCACCCGATGGATTGACTTATTACGCCGCCAACCTTGGCGCGGGTTACATCTATCCGATCGACATCACCAACCCGACGAAGCCGAAAATGCTGACGCAGTATTTCACGGCGCCGGGCCGTGTGCATGGTCTCAACATCAGTGACGACGGCAATCGCGCGTACGTTGCAATACTAGGTCAGGGCGGTGCGAACTCCGCGCGCGCTCCGGGGTCGCCGCCCAACAACGGGCTTCAAATCCTCGATACGAGCGAAGTCCAGGCGCGTAAACCCAATCCTGAGCTCAAGGTGGTCAGCACGATCACGTGGGACGACGGCGGCGGCGCGCAGCATGCGATTCCAGTTACGATCAAAGGCAAACCGTACGTCATCCATGTCGACGAGGCCGGCTCCGGCGGGAACAACTCGGCGGGTTGGGCTGCCGCGTGTGCAGCGGGGCTGCCCGCATGGCAGTTCGCCCGCATCATCGACATTGCGGACGAGACGAAGCCCACGGTCGTTGCGAAGCTGATGCTGGAAGCTTACGATCCCAAGAACTGCGACAAGGTAGTTCCCGATCTCGCGGGGCTCGGCAGCTTTACTTATGGCGCGCACTACTGCAGCGTGGACAATCGCCTGAACGCGACCACGTTGGCCTGCGGTTACTTCAATTCCGGCATCCGCGTGTTCGACATTCGCAATCCGCTGCGGCCAAAGGAGATCGCCTACTACAATCCGGCGGGCACGACGACGTCGAGTCCAGGGTCCAATCATCTTCGGACCGGCGGATGGGTAGCTGGAGGTCCCGATTGGTGTACCTCGCAAGTGCGGTTGGACGTCGCTACCGCTACGTTGCAGACGATGTGCCAGGACAACGGCTTCCTGACACTCAAATTCACCAACGGAGTGTGGCCGTTTCCTGAAAGTACTACCCCACCAGGGCTGCAGAACTGACAACGTTCGCAAGGAAACACGCCGGTTGAGAAAAGGCCGGCGACAAAAAACTCCGGCGCTTTGCCGGAGTTTTTTTGCGCGAATGGTCTTTACCGTTCGCAATCGGCTTGCTCTCGTTTGACGCGCTATCCACTCGACTTTGGTCGAGGTCTCGTCCCGCGTTTCATCCGCTTCAGCATCAATCGGCGGCACATTCGACTTTGATCCAATAGACGACACAAGAGAGGTTCGACGAGAATCGAACGAAGGCCTTCGACCGTACGCGCGGATCATCACGTGCAACGAAGGACAGCAGCTTTGGCGATTGCGATTCGAAGCTGTCAATCATGGCGCAATGCGCCACAGGAGGGGCGATCATGAAAGACGCATCGAAGCGCCATGCGGCGAAGGTCGCTTGTTGCGTGCCACCTCATCCGCTTCCGCTGACGAGCGCGACCCGACCATCTCTACGAAGACACGCGCGCGCTGCCACGGGCGCGTGCGTGCTCGCTGTGGCATTTGCGCTGCCGGCGTTTGCGAAAGACAAGATTTCATGCGGCGGTCCCGACTTCACGCATGAGAGGAGCGGTCCGCCTCCCGTGCAGCTCGTGGCCGGATCGCTGCCGAGCGGTGTTCCGCGGCCGGGTCCCGACGTTCTGTATTGGCCGCTCGCGGAAGCACCGCAACTCGAGAATACGGGCCCGTGGCAAGCCGAGCCGATACTGATCTCCGGCGCAAGCGCGTATCGAAACGGCGAATTTCTCTATCAGGATTTTCTGTACGACGATACCGGCGCGCGCGGCACATCGGCGACCGGTGCGGGAACGTACACGTACCCCACCGATCCCGCGTATGCCCGCAATGCGGCCGATCTCGTCGAAATACGGTTCAAATTGCTCGCTAAAGGCACGGCGGTCCGCCTCACGTATAACACGATGCTGAATCCGGACCTGGTGGCGACAACGATCGTACTCGGTGACTCCGCGGGTGTGCGTCCATTACCGCACGGGGCCAATGCCCAGGCGCCGGCCGAAGTATTCGTGACTGCTCACGGTTTCACCGGCGACATCATCGATGCGGCGAGTGGTACGCCGATCGCGAATGCGGAGTTGACCGTTGACGTCGACATGAACCGGCGACAGGTCCATTTGTGCATTCCGTTCGAAGCGTTCGATCCTTCGCGAAAGACGGTTCGCGTCGCGGCGGGAACGGGTCTGTGGGATGTTGCCAACAACCGCTATCTCATCCCCGTTGCAACAGCGACTGCGACTCTCCCCGGCGGTGCGGGCACGCTCGTCAATCCTCCGGCGTTCTTCAACGCCGCCTTTCGTTACGACGAACCGCTCACCGGGAATGACAACTCGCGCCAAGGCACAGTCTTGCGCACCGGCGATCTCAGTCCCTTTTCTGCGGATATCGATTTCACGGCGCTTCAGCGCCATGCAGACGACGACATGGCGGGGCAGTTCGGCGGTGTGCCACAGACCGGATACATGAATCGAATCCTCGCGAGTCATTTCGAATCGGCGCAGGGACGCGGACCCGCGACCACGCTGCAGCCGGACCTGTGCCCCGCCGGTGGTTGTCAGGCACCCTCGTACGCCGGGCGATTGCAACCCTACGAGATTTACGTGCCGACGATGCCGTCGGCTGCGTCCGGTTACGGCCTCTTCATCAATCCTCACGCGGCAGGGGGGAACCAGAACAACTACACGTCGCTCGCGTCGCGTTGGCAAGTGGAAGTCGGCGAACGCGCCATCCCGTTCATCTCAGTCACGCCCAATGCGCGCGGTACCGCGTATTGGTATTACGGGCAATCAGGTGCGGACGTCTTCGAGGTATGGGCCGATGTGGCGCACCGCTACAAGCTCGACCCGTCCCTAACGCAGATCGGTGGTTTGTCGATGGGCGGGTTCGCGACCTGGAAGCTTGGCGGTCAGTTCCCCGATCTTTTCGCCGCCGCGCCGATGATCGTTCCTTGTCCGAGCGCGGGGGTGGTATGGGTGCAAGGCTCGTCGACGGTGCCGGGCGGCGTGGCATCTGAGAATATTTTCCTCGCGCCGTCGTTTCGCAATGTGCCGCAATACATCTGGACCGGCAGCATTGACCCTGTCTGCGCGCATTGGGCGCAAGTCGTTTACGCCAACCGGATGGATTCGCTTGGCTACCGGTACCAGTTCTTTTCGTTTCTCGGGCAAGGTCACGCATTCGTGCTGGGAAACGAGTTCCAGCCGATGGTCGATTGGATGGGGTTTCGCAAGGTCATCCAGGATCCACCGCATGTCACTTACGCGCTGAACGGAATGGCGTACGAACCAGACGTGGGATTGAACGCCGATCACGCGTACTGGGTGTCGGGGCTTAAGCTTCGCGACCCGAGTGTGAGCCCGCCGATCGGCACGATTGACGTCTTTTCGCACGGATTCGGCGTTGGCGACCCGCCCGCGACGCCCACGCAGTTCGCGACCGGGGAATATCAGGGGACGACGGGCCTCAAGCCGTGGGAGTTGCAATGGAAGGACTGGGGCGCGTCTCCAGCGATTCCCGTTGCCAATCGTGTCGACATCGTGGCGACGAACATCAGCGCCGTGACAATTCATCCGGCGCGTGCCCGGGTCGATTGCAACGCGATCGTCAACGTGCAAAGCGATGGCCCGATCGTGGTTACGCTGGCAGGCTGCAATTAGGGCCGTTAACAGGCCCTAGATCCAAGGCGACGTCGGAGCCCGGCCATGAGCTCGTGGAACGCGAGGAATCAATGATCGACGGCGGAGACGATCGACACTACCTTCCATTGCCCGTCGATTCTTTCCGCAACGACGCCGACAATGTCATAGGGTGCGTGGCGAAATTTCGCAGTCGCAACCATCCGACGGCCCGCGCGATTCGAAGGCGTTGCCTCGTATACGATGAAGGGCAGCAACGGAGATGCATCCTTCTCCTTCGTGACGAGCGGGAATAGCGCGTCGGTCGGCGACTCGTATCGAACGTAAGCGCCCGGCGACTTCGCGAGCGCATTGACCATCGCCACCTGTTTCGCCGTCAGGTGTTGCGCCGCGTGGGCGAGGTCGGCCGCCATCCCGTGGTCGCGCAAGCGCCACAGCTTGAGGTGCGCCGCGAGCTCTCTCTTGTCCATCGGAACATGGGTATCGTCGGTGCCCTTCGTACGCCGCACGGACGTGGCGCCAAACGCATTTGCAAGACCATCGAAATCGTTGTTCGACATCCACTGGGTAAAAAACCGGCTGTAGAAGTCCAGGATTTCCGTATCGATGCGATGCTGCCGCGATTGCATGGTCGTGAGCTGAGGCAACTTGCGTTCCGGCCAATGACGATCGAATCGCCCCCCGCCGTCCTTCAGCGTTGTATCGCCGAGAAATGAAGTGTCGTCGATTCCGTGCGACATGAACCAGGTTTGCTTTTCGTGCTTGGTCGACGCCTTGATGAATCCCTCGAGCTCGGGGCGGACCTGTTCCCATTTTTTGGGCGAGCGCACTTCGCCCAGAATTTTCGGATACTGCGTCAGCACTTCGAAGGTCGCCTGCGCCATTGCCCGCGTGTCGTCCGGCCAATGCATTGTCTGGTCGGCCTTGTGCGAATTCCATCCGCCGCGCATTCGCGAGTGGCTCCAGGCGCGCGCCGGATCGCATTCGAAGAGGTCGTCCGCGATACGCGGCGCTTCCGACGTACCCTGGTGGGACCATGAGTCCTGCAACGCGTGGAGCGCCTCTCCGAGCTTGTAGAGCAGCGATCCGGAAAGCTGCAGTGGTGCTTTCAGGACGTCTTTCGCCGCGAGCTGCGCGGCGTCTGATGCCGGCGATACGGCGCGCTGTTCCGCCGAGCCGGGCACCATCCCATCGGTTGGAAAATGATGCTTGGAAACGAGTTGCGCGGATTCGTCGTCGCGCGCGAGGCATGCATAGACGAAAAGAAGATCGATGTACTGCATGTCGCCCGAGTCGACACGGTTATCGCCAATCGCGATGGTTCTTGCCTGGCCGGGCGTAAATCCCGCCTGGAGTGCGAGCCACTGCGTCAGACCGAAATGCACGTCGCTTTCGAAGGCTTCGGCGCGTGTGCACGACATGACCGCAATCGCAAGGATCGCGATCGCCTTGAGTGCGGTCATCGCGAAACCACAGTGACTGCGTGACGCATCTTCGGCGTGCGCATCTTATTTGGGGCCTCCCGCTTCAAGGTTTCGCGGCTTCCTCTTCGACGCCCGGCGGCGGAACGCCGTGGATGCGGACGTATTCGTCATACAGAGCCTTGGCGCGTCGCGATTGTTCTTCCAGTTCACGCGATCCGCGAATCACCTGTTCCCTGGGGACAGGCCGCGGAGACGCAGCGTCTTGCGCTGGGCGTGTCGCCGGCGCCGCCGGGCTCTCGCGCACTGCAGGTTGCTTTGTCGACGGCAGCACCCACACTTTGACGACGCGATTGCGGCCGGGACATTCGGCATCCTTTGCTTGCGTCACGATGATGCTGTCCTGGGGCGAGAGCGATGCGATGAGTTCAACCGGCTGGCGCTTTGTATTCATGTTGACAATGCGTCCTTCGTCGCCTTCGAAGCGAAGCTCGAAATCCAACGTCCGCGCGAGGCGCTTCAGCACGTCAACCAGTCGAACTTGACGCGCGACGAGCTGGACGCCTGATCGACAATCGCCGGGAATTATCTCGATGACTTGCGCTACGGCGACGATGGGCGTGAACGCAACCAGCGCTCCGATGTACGAGAGCCGCACGCCTCGCGCGCTCGCCGGCCGCAAGCTAATGGGGATTATCGGGATCCTGTTCTTCAGGCTGCGATGTCGGAATCCCATGGCTCCGCAAGATCATGTCGGCGCCTTGTTGCGCCTTCTTTGCCTGTTCCGCTGCGGTGTCAGCGTTCGGGGGTGCTTGCGTTGCCGGGGCTCGCGTCGCGGTCTTCTGGCCTTTCGGGAGCACCCAAACTTTGATGATGCGATCGCGATACGGACAACGGGGGTTTCGCGCCTGCGTGACGCTGATGTTTTCTGAAGGTGCGAGCACGGTAAGGAGTTCGATTGGATCGCGGCTTGCACTAACGCTCACGACCGGGTCGCTTTCCGCTTCGAAGCTCAGTTGGAAATCGAGCGTCTGCGCCAACCGCTTGAGCACATCGGACAGGCGCGCATCGCGGGCGACAAGTCCAACGCTCGACGTGCAATCGCCTCCGCTAATGCGAATCTCACCGGCAACAGCCATGGGGCCGAGCACCAGCGCGGCGAGCCCGGCGATGCCGACGATCTTACGAGTTGTTGACGGGCGATTCATTGCGCGGTGAACGGACGAGGCAAGTTTACTACTCGCAAATGAAAACGGCTCCGGCGATGGAGCTCGCCGAAGCCGTCTGAATGATTGCGAGTGCAGTCTTGTTCCGACCTAGTTCTGCTGCCCCGGCGGTGTGCTGCTTTCGGGAAACGGCCACACGCCGTTGGTGAACTTGAGCATGAGGAAGCCGTTGTCCTGACAAGTCGTCCAAAGCGTCCCGGTCCGGTGATCGAGATGCACCTGGGCCGAGCACCAGTCGGGACCGCCGGCGCGCCATTGTCCCGTCGTCGCGTGGTTCGAGCCAACGGTGGCCGTTGTCGTCCCGGCGGGGTTGTAGTACGCGATTTCTTTCGGCCGCTCGGGATCGCGGATATCGAACACGCGGATGCCCGAGTTGAAGTAGCCGCATGCGAGCGTCGTCGCATGATGACGGTTGTCGACGCTGCAGTAATGGCTGCCGTACATGAAAATGCCGAGCCCCGTCAGATCCGGTATGACTTTGTTGAAATTCGCCGGATCGTGCGTCTCGAGCATCAAACGCGAAACCTGCTTCGGATTGGTCTCGTCGCTGATATCGATGATGCGCGCCATCGGAAAGACCGGCAGACCGGCGTCTGCGGCCTTGTGCAAATCGGTCGCAAAGACGAACCCGGCCGGCCCCGTTTCGTCGACGAAAATGATGTACGGCTTGCCGTCGATCTTCACGTTGATCGTGTGCTGCGCGCCGCCGCCGTCGTTGAACAGGTATTTGCCGACGAGCTTGACTTGCGGATTCGGCTTGCGCGCCTGGATCTCGCTCGTGTCGTAGATCAACAGACCGTTGGCGGCCTTGTCGGGCGTGACCGGACCCGCGCCGAGCAGCGAGACGACGTAGGCACGATTGCCGTCGTCGCTGATCGACAAGCCGTGCACGGTTGCACCCGCGATGCCCGGCTTCCACGCGGTGATCAATTTCGGATTCTTGACATCGACCGTATCGACCGCATAGTAGAGCGCCTGCTGAATATCGCCGCCGTAGTACGTGAGCCCATCCGGCGCCCAGGAGCCCTCGTGGCCGATCACCTTTAGCGGCACTCCCGTACTTCCATCCGGTTTACCGACGGCAATAGAAGCTTGCAGCTGCGGATAACGGCAGTCGTCCGAGATATCGTAGATGTCGATCTCGGGACCGCTGCCGCCGTTGGCGCCGTTATCCGCCGCCAGCAGCTTGCGGCGCTCGTTCACTTTCAGCGATTCCCACGGATCGAGCATCGACGTCGTTTGCAGGTAGCCGACCCGCTGCGGCGCACTGCGCTCCGTGATGTCGATGATCGGCACTCCGTATGTCGCCGGATTGCGTCCCGGCAGGCTGACGTTCGGCGCAGCCGAACCGTGATACGCGCAGACCTGATTCTTGCCATCACTGAATTGCGTCGTCTGCCAATTGGCGCCGTCGCCTTTGCTTTGCGCAACGAGCTCCAGGTTGCAGTTGAAGCCTTTGAATCCGGCGGCCCGCAGCGCGGCAGGGACCTGGCCTTGCAACGCCGTTTCCGGATGATCGTTAGGGCCGCATGTTGCTTTTGGTACGGTGAGCGGCACCGGCCCATCGGTCGGCTTCTTCTTGTCGCTCGCGCCGAAACCCATCAGTGCCAAACACGAAACGGCGATCAGCACGGTCGTCGCATGTCTGCGATGGCCGTGCAACATCGACATGCTCATGATGTCCCCCCTCCAAGAACGGTCGCGCGTCCGGTCGCGGCGCGTTAGACGACCGTAGCTGCGTCGAGCAAAAAAGTAAATTCGACCAAAGTCACTTAGACGAAGGTCGAACACCGCGGCGCGTGCGGCAAGCGGGGCCCCGCACTGGGGCCCCATGGACGCATTAGTTTTGTTGTCCCGGCGGCGTCGAGCTTTCGGGGAACGGCCACACGCCGTTCGTGAATTTGAGCATTAGCAAGCCGTTGTCCTGACATGTCGTCCACAGCGTGCCCCGTCTATGATCTAAATGAACCTGCGCCGAGCACCAATCCGGGCCACCGGGCTTCCAATTGTTTCCGAGCGGGTGGTTGGATCCGGGGCTTAGCGTCGTCGTGCCCGCCGGGTTGAAATAGGCTATCTCTTTGGGACGCAACGGATCGCGAATATCGAATACGCGAATGCCCGAATTGAAATATCCGCATGCGAGCGTCGTGGCGTGGTGCTTGTTGTCGACGCTGCAATAGTGGCTGCCGTAGGTAAAGATAGAGAGGCCTACGAGATCCGGTTGAATCGCTGCACAGTTCGCGGGATTGTGGATCTCGAGCGCGAGCCGCGAAACGATCTTCGGATTCGTTTCGTCGCTGATGTCGATGATTCGCGCCATCGGGAACGGCGGCAGTCCCGCCGCGCACGCGGCCGCCTGCTGCGCTGCGCTCGTGCCGCCGCCCGAGCCGCCTTCGTCGACGAAGATCACGTACGGCTTGCCGTCGATCTTCACCGGGATCGTGTGCTGCGCAACCGATCCATCCTTCCACAACACTTTGCCGAGCAAAACCGGTTGCGGATTCGGTTGTCGCGTCTGAATGGCGGTCAAGTCATAGATCAGAAGGCCGTTCGTCGCGGGCGCGTTCGGATCGGTTAGCTGTGCCGGCGTCGTGAAGCCCAGTGAAACGAAATAGCCGCGCGTGCCGTCGTCGCTGATCGACATGCCGTGGACATTCGCGATGCCCGGCTTCCACGTCGTGATGAGCTTCGGCGCGGTCGGATCGGTCGTGTCGACGGCGTAGTACTGCGCGTTGCGAAGATCGCCGCCGTAGTATGTGAGGCCATCGGGCGCCCACGAGCCTTCATGGCCGACGACCGGCGCGGGCACGCCGGTGCTCCCGTCCGCCTTGCCGACGGCGGTGGTCGATAACCACTGGGGATAGCGGCAATCGGCCGAGATGTCGTAGATGTCGATTTCCGGACCACCGCCGCCGTTGTGACCATTGTCCGCGGCGAGCAGCTTGCGCCGCTCATTCACCTTGAGCGATTCCCAAGGGTCGAGCATCGACGTCGTCGTCAGATAGCCCGTTGGCGTCGGACTGTTTTCGTTCGTGATGTCGATCACCGGGACGCCCAGATGCGTGCGGTTGGCCGTGCTGAACGACGTTCCGTGATACGCGCAGATGCGGTGCGCGCCTTCGGAATATTCGGCTGTCTGCCAATTCGCGCCGTCGCCCCGGCTTTGGCCGATCAACTCGAGATTGCAGTTGAAGCCCTTGAAACCGGATGCTCGCAGCGCCGCGGGTACTTGTCCCTGCAGGCCCGTTTCGGGATGGTCGTTGGGACCGCACGTCGCTTTGGGCACCGTGAGCGGAATCGGATCACCGCCGGATTGTTTCTTTTCTGCACTGCCGAATCCCATCAGCGCAACGCACGCAATAACGATCACGACGGGTGTCGCGCGACCGTGCAATGACCATGCTTTCATGGCTTCCTCCTCGGAAAGACTTAGGGCGCTCTCACGTTCACTATTTTTCTTCGCAGCAGAAGCAAAACGTAGGCGACGATCGCGGTCATGTAAATTAGACGAAGGTCGAATTTCGAGAGCACGCGACGCCTGCCGCAGCGTCTCGGTAATTTCAGCATCGCCGGGTTTACATCTTCCGCGTACCATCGCGCGTGCTCCCGATGAACGCCGCCCGAACCTTCTTCTTGGTCACCTCGCTCATCGCCGCCACGCGCGCGGTTGCTTTCGAAAGCGACGTCCATTTCGGCTTGACGCAGTGGCTCGCGCTGCAGGCCGGTTACGATGCGCAATCGGCTGCGACGATTGCGACGGGAGATCAGCGGGTCGATTCAGGCGACATGCAGTACGTCGATCTCGACTACATGTACGCGTGCGTCGGAAAAGACGACGTCGGCGCGCACAGGGCCGGCGCGCATCATTACCCGTCGTCGGGCAGTCTGCCTAACGCGCCTGAATTGCGCATCGTGACACCGGGCGGCGACGCCGCAATGAAGCTCGCGATCGCCGCGACGAAAATACCGCCCGAGCAATCGCGATACCGGTTGTATCAGCTCGGCGAAGCGCTCCATGTCCTTCAGGATTCGTGGTCGCATCAGGGGATTCCCGATGTACCGCAATCACGGCACGGATATTTCGTTTGCGATCCGACACGAGCATGGGGCCACGCCAAAGCGCGTGGTGGCTGGAACTCGCACAAGGCCGACATCACGATGCATTGGCCAATGGATACGGTCGCGATGGCGAAAGCGACTTACGACACCTTGCTCCAATTTCCGCCGCCGCCGGGAACCAAGCGGACGCCACGCAAGTGGGAGGAAATTCGGCCGGCGCTCACCCGCTTCATCGCAGCATCGACCAAGGCGGAGAAGAAAAACTGGTTCGTGGCGCAAGGCGTAAGCGATGTGTCGTTCCTCGAGGGGATCAGCTTGCCTGACGGACCGCAGCCGATCGATATCAAATGGCCCGGTCGCAAGTTGCCGCCGTTGCCATCGCTGCAATCGCGTCAGCACGACGTGCCGGCGGAGCTCCTCAATTTCTACAGCCGTTTTTTTTCGCGATGGTTGGTGAGCGTTGATTTTGACGCCGTGGCCGCCGAATTCGGACCCGCACAGCCGACGGCCGGCAAACGCAACCAGATGCCCGCCGGAATCAGTCGAGCGGAATTGGCCGCGCGGCTTCGCGCGTGGCGCTTACGCGATCACGGCCGCGTCGCCGAAATCGCCCATTCGCTGCAACCGCTGGCGCCGTCGCAGCGCGCGCTGCTCGAGAAGTTGGGCAAGAAAGCAGGCGCCTACGCGCATTACGATACGCCGGCCGACGGCGTTTTCCCGCTCCTTCCGCGCGGGCCTCAAGTATCTCCGTTGCTGCCGTTTTTCGTCGGCACTGCGCGCGCCGCCGCGGGAAAGAACGCGAGAGCGGTTGCGGTGGCGAAATTCCGTCATGCGCCATACGACTCGCTCGCGGTCGTCGCCGAAAAAATGGATGGGCAGTGGCGGATTGTGGCGATCGCTTCCACTGTCGATCACTAAATCCAACGAACGATCGCTATAATCGCCCGCAATTCTCACCGCACGATGTTCTCTTGCGCTCGGTCTTCTACCTCCTCGGAGTAGTGGTTCTTCTTACCGCGTGCGGCGCGAACAAATCCGAGTCCGGCAAGGCAACGAGTCTAGCGATGCCGCTTTTCACCGACATCACCGAACAAGTGCAGGCGCGCTTTCGCCACGATAACGGCATGAGCGGAGAGTTCTATTATCCGGAAATCATCGGTTCGGGCGTCGCACTGTTCGACTACAACAACGACGGCCGACTCGATATGCTCGTGATGCAGGGCGAAGCGCTGGACCCGAAGAAACCCGGCAGCGCGTCATCGGCATCCTGCAGGGCGCGCTTGTACCGGAACGATGCCGTCGAGAACGCAGACGGCAAGCGTGCGTTCAAGTTCACCGACGTCACCGACGTGTCGCATCTGTGCACGCTTGGATATGGCATGGGTGTCGCCGTAGGCGACGTCGACAACGATGGCTTTGTCGACGTGTTCGTCACGCATTTCGGCGCGCCAAACCAACTGTTTCACAACAATGGCGACGGCACGTTCAGCGATGTCACGCAAAAAGCCGGTATGGCAGGCGCAGGACGCTGGGGCAGCAGCGCGACATTCTTCGATTTCGATCGCGACGGCAATCTCGATCTTTTCGTCGCCAACTACGTCGACTTCGCACTCGACAAGAATCAGAAATGCTTCGCGAGCACGAGCGTCCGCGATTACTGTGCGCCATCGGGCTATCCGCACGTACCGGGCATTCTCTATCGCAATCGCGGCGATGGAACCTTCGAAGATGTCTCGGGGAAATCGGGAATCACCGCGGCTTACGGCGCCGGGCTCGGCGTGATGGCAGCCGATTTGAACGGCGATGGCTGGCTCGATCTCTACATTGCGAATGACGGCAATCCCAACCAGCTTTGGATCAACCAAAAGAACGGTACGTTTAAGAACGAGGCGGAAATTCGTGGTAGCGCAGTGAATGCGGACGGAGTCGCCGAGGCCGGGATGGGGGTCGACATCGCCGACTTCGACGGCAACGGCACCGAAGATATCTTCCTCACACATTTGACGCGCGAGAAGAGCACGTTGTTCTTCAACCGCGGCGAAGGCTATTTCGACGACCGCAGCGTCGAAGTCGGCGTTGCCGCACCGAGCGTTCCGTTCACCGGGTTCGGTACGGCTTTTTTCGATTACGACAACGACGGCTGGCTCGATATCGTTGCGGCTAACGGCGCAGTGCACTTGATCGAGCCATTGCGGCAGAAGGGCGATCCCTATCCGTTGCATCAAAAGAAGCAGCTTTTCCACAATTTGGGCAATGGAAAGTTCGTCGAAAGCACGATGGCGGGCGGACCCGCATTCGAGTTGTCCGAAGTCGGTCGTGGGCTCGCTGTCGGCGATCTCGACAACGACGGTGGCATCGATTTCGTCGTCAACAACAACAACGGCACGCTGCGCGTGTTCCGCAACACGGTCGGTAGCGCCAACCCATGGCTCGGTCTTCGACTTGTTTCCGGCAAGCGCGATGCGTATGGCGCGAAAGTCGAGATTCGCCGAAAGGATCTGCCCCCGATCTGGCGTCGCGTGCGTGCGGACGGCAGTTACTTGTCGGCTAACGATCCACGCATTCTTATCGGTCTCGGCAAATCCGCGGCGATCGACAGCTTGGTCGTTCATTGGCCCGACGGCAGTCGCGAGCGATTTTCCGTGCCGGGACTCGGACGGTATACGACGCTTGTGCAGGGAACGGGTACGCTGGAATCCGCAAGGTGAACGGCCGAATCACGGCTGTACTTCGAACGGCGCTCGCAGTGGCTGTTGTGGCCGTTGCCATCTCTTGTTCAGATCCACGCAACGAATTGAAGCCGGTTCCGGTACCTGACGTGAGCGCGTTCGAGCCATCGGTGCGCAATGCAATTACGACCGCGCGCGCTGCATTCGATCGCGTCGCGGCCGAAAAGCCCGACAACGATCGGCTCGCGACGGCATACGGCGAGCTTGCGATGACCTATCACGCGCAGGATCTTGTCGCGCCGGCAGAAGTCGCGTACGCGGATGCGCATTTGCTTGCTCCGCGGGACAAGCGGTGGCCGTATTTACAGGGACATCTCTTGAACGACGCGAGCCGAGTATCAGAGGCCGTCCAATCGTTCGAGACCGTCCTGGCGATCGACCGAAACGATGCGCCGACGCAGCAAGCGCTGGGGCAGATCTACTTGCAGCAAGGCGAATTCGACAAAGCACAGGTGCTGTTCGAGCGCCTTGCGGCGAACAAGAGTGCGCGCGCGGCCGGGCTCGCCGGATTGGGCAAGGTCGCCCTCGCACGGCGCGACTATCGCGCTGCGATCGATCGCCTCGAAGAGGCATTGAAATTCTGGCCGGCCGCGACGCGGCTGCGCCAGCCGCTCGCGATGGCGTATCAGGGCGTCGGCGATCGCGCGAAGGCCGATGAGAATCTGAAGCAGTTCGCGGTCGACGGCGGCGAGCCGGGCGTCGACGATCCTGTCGCTGATGCGCTTGGCGACAAAGTTGCGGCGTCGAAAGTGCTGCTGCGACGCGGACAACGCTTCGGCAAGGCGGCCCGCTTCGATCTCGCAGAGAAAGCGTTTCGCGCGGCAGTGGCTGCGGACCCCGGCAATGCGGAATCGTTGGCGAACCTCGGCATTTCGCTTGCCAATCTCGGTCGCCTTCGCGAAGCTGAAGAGAGCCTTGCAAAAGCGCTCGCGATGGACGACGCGAGCTCCGTTGGCCATTTGAGCCTCGGCGTCGTCTACGATCGGCAGGGCCGCGATCAGGCAGCTATCGATCAGTATGTGGCCGCACTGCGACACGATCCCGATAACGCGCAAGCGCGGGTCTATCTCGCCGATGCCAAGATGAGGAAGGGTAAAACCGACGAAGCCGTGCAACTCTATCGTGAAGCTGTCGATCGGTCTCCTGCATCGGGGCGCATGCAGCACTCGCTGGCGATGGCCGATATCAAGGCGGGCCGCTACGCCGATGCTCGCGAGGTACTCGAGGCTGCACTCGCCGCCAACCCCGCCAACCAGGTCTTCACCAACGCGCTTGCGCGCATTCTCGCGACGGCGTCCGATGCATCGGTGAGAGACGGTCCGCGCGCGCTGCAGATGGCGAAATCGCTATTCGAGGCAACGCGCAGTCCTGACGTCGGCATCACCTACGCGATGGCTCTCGCGCAAACGGGCCAATTCGACGAAGCGGTGAAGCTGCAGCGCGAGACGATCATTGCCTTCGAGCGGTCGAAAGGAGAGATTTCCAAACCGTTTCTCGAACGCAACCTCGCACGCTATCAGCGCCGCGAGCCTTCACGCGAAGGATGGGCGCCCGACGATCCTGTCTTTACGCCACGCGCACCGGCAGTACGCTTGTCCACCGAGGCGCGCGGACCGTAACGCGCTATCCATTGCCCGTGGCGGGTTGCACGACTTGTCCTGCTGCGATCGGCAGCGACAATATCCACAGCCCCGCGGTCGTGAAAAGCACCATCAGCACCAGCATCGGTACCTGACTCAAGATCGCACGGCGCGTATCGGGGAAGCTCTTGAGCGCCTCGAT
>DASXSP010000037.1:0-6142 GCA_036505865.1 Casimicrobiaceae bacterium | reverse complement strand
GGCGTCGCTCGCCTTTACACCGATCATGTGTTTGCAACGCCTGACGGTCGCGCGCGTTTTGCGCCGGTTGCGTATGTGCCGGTTGCCGAGAAAGTCGATGCACGTTTCCCGTTTCGTTTGACGACAGGGCGTCTGCGCGACCATTGGCACGGTATGAGCCGCACGGGAACCGTGGCGTCGCTCTATGCCCATGCGCCCGAACCGGCTATGGAGATGCATCCGTCGGACGCCGCGCGACGCGGCTTTGCCGATGGAGACCTCGTACGCGTCGAATCGCGCCGCGGCGCGGTCATTGTGCCGCTCGTCATCTCGGGTGACGTTCGGCCGGGCCGCGCCTACCTCCCGATGCACTGGGGATCCGCTACGCTCGCGGGCCGCGACAGCGCGGGTGTTAACGCAGTGACGGCCAAAGCGTTCTGCCCGGCGTCGAAACAACCGGAGTTGAAGCACGCGGCCGTACGCGTGGCCAAAGCGGAGCTGCCGTGGAAGCTGGTTGCGTTCGGATTCCCCACGGACGCAAACGCGGTCGTGGCCATGCGCGACGAAGCGCGTGATATTGCGAGTGCGTTCGACTATGCGAGCATCGTACTGATCGGCCGCGAGCGCGCGGGATTGCTATTGCGGATGGCATCCCCGGCAGTCCCGGGACTTGCATGCATCGACGCGATCGACCGCCTGTTCGGACTGCACGGCGCCGATGTCGCATGCTACGACGATGCGCGACGCGCAATCGGGCGCCGGATGCGCGTTGTAGCCGGCCGACTTGCCGCCGTGCGACTGTCCGGTGATTTGAATGGCGAAGCGTGGTTACGCGAATGGCTGACCGCTGAACGCGACGTCACGCAGGTGGGCGCATTGCTCATCGCACCGTCGGCGAGCGCACCTGGCGGAGTCGCGATGCGTGGTCGCGTCGTTTGCAACTGCTTCGATGTCGGCGAAACCGAAATAACGACGCGGTTGGCGGCTTACCAAGGGCCGCCCGAGTGCGTAGTCGCCTGGCTCCAGGCGACGCTTGCCTGCGGAACCGGTTGCGGCTCGTGCCTCCCCGAGCTGCAACGCCTTTCGATCCAACGCAGGGAATTGTCGGGCACCGCCGCGGCTTGACCCGTATCGGATCGGGCGCGTTTCGCGCGCCGCATGCGCGTGCCCGCGCTTGAACGTCCCGCGCTCATCGGCGATCGCCGAAGCGCGAGTTATCATCGTCGATTGTCTGGCGGTCCAATGCCGGCCTCGCGCCATGATCAGCGAACCCCATTCTCGTTCCGCGCTTGACGAACATCCGGATGCCGGGCAACGGGCGCTTAGCGCCGCGGCGCGGGCGCCGGATTCGGACGGGCTTGCGCGTCCGGAGTCCCGCGACTCACCACCAGAGGTCCGTGCCGTCGCTGCAGCCGAGCGCGTCCGGCCGTACGTGCCGCGCACCGTCCAGCAGCATCTGGTCGACGAGCCCGGCAGTCGATGCTGGATCGCCGAGGGTACTGCGGTTTTCGTCGACATCTCCGGTTTCACGCAACTCTCGGAACAGCTTGCGCGCAAGGGACGCGAAGGCGCCGAGCAGATCACCGACGCTATCAGCGACAGCTTCGAATCGATCCTCCTCGTGGCCTATAAACACGAGGGAGGTCTTCTGAAGTTCGGCGGCGACGCGCTGCTCTTGTGGTTCCACGGCGACCTTCACGCGGAGCGCGCTTGTCGCGCAACGGTGCTGATGCGCGCCATGCTCGAGGATGTCGGCCGGATAACGTTGGCCGACGCGCGCGTCACGCTGCAGATGTCGCAAGGCGTGCACACAGGACGCTTTCATTTCTTCGCCGTCGGCTCGTCGCATGTCGAGTTCCTTCCGGTAGGTCCGGCATGGAGCGAGCTCGTCGCGATGGAACGCGCGGCAGGTGGGGGCGACATCGTCGTCAGCCCCGAGACCGCCGCGTCGCTGCCGCCCGCGTGCATCGGCGACGCGAAGGGCCCGGGCATGCTGTTGCAGCAAAAGCCGCCCGGCGAAATGGGCGCCCTTGCCCTTACCGATCCGCCCCCGGTGCCGCCGGAGACGCTCGTTCGCTGTCTGTCGCCTGCCATTCGCGACCACGTGGTCGCGGGTGGCGGTGCTCCCGAGCACAGGCCCGTAACGATCGCGTTCTTACGCTTCGAAGGAACCGATGCGTTGATCCTAGAACGCGGCCCTGAGGTGGCGGCCGAGGCGCTCGATCGCCTCATGCGCGTCGTACAGGCCGCGACCGAAGAGCAGGACGTCGCGTTCCTCGCGTCCGACGTCGACTCCGACGGCGGCAAGCTGATCCTCACTTGCGGCGCACCCAAAGTGACCGGCAACGATGAAGAGCGAATCCTGCTCGCGTTGCGCAAGATCGTCTCGGTAGATTTGCCGCTCCCGGTGAGAATCGGGATCCACCGTGGCGCCGTGTTCGCGGGCGACATCGGACCTCCGTACCGACGCACGTATACGGTCATGGGCGACGCGGTGAATTTGACCGCGCGATTGATGGCGAAGGCGGAGCGCGGTCATATTTACGCGACCTCGGACGTCCTCGCAAAATCGAACACACAGTTCGCGACGACCGAGCTCGAACCGTTCACTGTCAAGGGGAAGGCAGAGCCTATCCAAGCGTGGTCGGTGGGTGCCGCGCAGGGCTCGAAGGGGAGGCAGGTATCGACGCAGCGGCTGCCACTTACGGGCCGCAATGCCGAGTTGGGCGTCATCCGCAAAGCATTCGTCAGCGCTCGCGCAGGTAGCGGCCGCCTGATCGAAGTCGTCGGGGACTCAGGAATCGGTAAGACGCGCTTGCTCGAGGCATTGCGCGACGCGGCGACGGGGCTCAACAAGCAGAGGGCCACCTGCGAGGCCTATACCGCGTCCACGCCGTATGCAGTCTGGCGCGAGCTGCTGCGGGAAAACATGAATTTCGGGCGCGATGATCCCGAGACGGTCATCGCGGAGCGCCTGCGCGAAGAAGTCGCCACGCATGCGCCCGATCTTGCGCCCTGGCTCCCGTTGATCGCCATTCCGTTTGGTCTCGAAATCTCCGCGACGCCCGAGGTCGAAATGCTCGCCGAGAGCAACCGGCGTGCGAAGGTGCACGAGACGATAGGTCGATTTCTGGCGGTGATCATGCCAAAGCCGCAATTGATCGAGATCGAAAACGCGCACCACATGGACGAGGCATCCGCCGAGCTGCTGTCGTATCTGCTCGGCGAGATCGGAACGCATCCGTGGCTCGTCGCGGTGGCGCGACAGGGCTCCAAGGGATTCGTGGCGCCCCAGGCAGAGAGCGTCGTTCGTATCGAGCTGAAGCCACTCGCTCCGGCGGATACGCTGCGTCTCGCACAGTTGGCGACCGTGCAGACGCCGGTCGCCGCGCATGTGCTCGAAGTCGTGGCGACGCGCTCGGGTGGCAATCCACAGTTCTTGCGCGACTTGTTGCAGAAAGTCGTCGATTCGGGTGGCGTTGCGGATCTGCCCGATTCCGCCGAAGCGGCGACGTTGGCGCAGATCGATTCGCTGTCCCCTGAAGACCGCACCGTGGTTCGCCATGCCGCGGTGTTCGGTCTCACGTTCCATCCGCGGATGCTCGCATGGTTCGACGGCGAGGAAGGATTTCTCGCGCCTATGCCTGCGGTGTGGGGTCGCATCTCCGACTTGTTCGATGAAGAGCCCGATGGATATTTGCGATTCCGTCGCTCGCTTTTGCGCGACGCGGCTTACGAGGGACTACCCTACAAGCTGCGCCGGAAGCTTCACGGCATCGTCGCAGCGCGTCTCGAAGAGGAGGTTGACTACCCGGATGACATCGCCAACGTCCTTTCGCTGCATTACTTCGAAGCCGGCGAGTACAACGCGACCTGGCGGTATGCAATGGCTGCCGCCAAACGTGCCGAAGGGGCGTATGCGAACGTTGACGCTGCCGGCTTCTACGGGCGCGCGCTGGAAGCGGGGCGCAAGCTCACGGATATCAAGGGGCAAGATCTCGCCGCCGTGTACCAGGCAATGGCAGACGCTTGGTACCGGGCGGGCGAATTCCGCAAGGCGTCCTCGGCTTACACGGACACTCGCCCTTTCGTCGCGGGCGACGCGCTCATCGATGCGGGGCTATTGGTAAAGCTTTCGCGCGTAGAGGCGAAGCTCGGCAAGTATGCCGAGGCGCTGCGCTGGACCGAACAGGCTCGGGAAGTCTTCGAGCGGTCACCAGGCCCCGAGGCTGAACGCGGAGCCGCCCGCTCGATCGGGTGGTACGCGACGTTGCTCGTGTTCGAGGGCCGCATTAGCGAAGCGCTGGAGGTTGCGGAACGCGCGGTGCAAGCGGCGGAGGCCGCGAATGACGACGAGGCAATGGGCGAAGCCTATTTCATCACGGGCGTGACGCTTACGGAGCTTCGCAAGGACGGCGGATTGTCATTTATGCGCCGCTCACTGGAAGCCTTCGAGCGCTCAGGCAATCTCGTTCGACAGGCCGGAATTCTCTCGGATCTCGGCGTCGTATGCCGGTCCGAAGGTCGCTGGGACGATGCGCTGTCTTTTTACGAACGAGCTCGCGACGCAGCACAAAAAATCGGTAGTACGGTTAACGCCGCGCTTGCCCGCATGAACGCCGCCGAGGTACTCATCGACAGGGGCGAATGGACAGAAGCGGAGTCGCTGCTGCAGGAAACGCTACGCGTGTGGAGGGCGTCGCAGTATCAGCAATACCTGGGCGATTGTTTGTTGCGGCTCGGCGTCGTATCGCTCCGCTTGAGTCGTCTCGATGAAGCCCTCAAGCGCCTCGAGGAGGCAAGAGCGAATTACGTTCACGTCGGCGCCGAAAGCGAGATTGCCGCAGTCGATGCCAGGATCGCCGAATGCCGGCTCGCGATCGGCGATGTCGACGGCGCACTTCAACTAGTGAGCGCGATGTTGCCGCGTGCAAGTGAATCGAACGGCATTGCGAGAATCGTGCCGCTGCTTGAACGCATTCAGGGCCATGCGATGCTGCACCAAGGCGATTTGTGGGGGGCGCGCGATGCGCTTGAAAGCAGCCTCGAAGCGGCGAAGGAACGACGCGATTCGTTCGAGGCCGCGCTCACGATGCTGTCGATCATTGAAATCGATCGGCTCGAAGGCGTCGAGCCGCCTCTCGAGATTGTGAACGAAAGTCGATCGGTACTCGGCAATCTGAAGGTCAGGGCTGTTCCGCCCGTTCCCGTTCCCGCGCAATAGGCGAAAAAAAAGAGCGGCCCGAAGGGCCGCTCCATTGGCATCGATATTGATTACGGCGACGACCAGGAGTTACCTTCGGGGTCGGAGTCGACGATCGAAGCCGAGGTGCTCGTCTGCGCCGCGAAGCACCCCAGCGCCATCGAATTCGCTATGTACGGCGCGTGAACAGCAGCCGGAGTCGGCGGATTTACGGTGCTCATAATCGTCGTACCCGCCAGCACCGACGGACGCGGGCTCGGAAAAAATGAGCCAAGCGTATAGGTCACCGTCGGTGGCGTTCCCGATATGTCCGTGACCTGCGCGTACAGCGAACGCTTCGTCGTGCCCTGCAGCCATTCCGCTGTAATGTAGAACGGTGGGGTCAGCGTTGTAGAGGAGCCTGTGGTGTCGACCTTGATCTTGCTGGGACTGCCGTTGTCGGACGTCACCGTTGCGAGAGGCACGGGCGTTAACGGACCGTTCGAACCGCACGCGAGATTTTGTAGCGCTGGATCGAAGATCGGCAGCCCAGTCACTTGGTTCGCTATCCAGGCCAGGTGCGTGTACGGCCGGCCAACTGTGTAGAAGAAGGCCAGTTTATTGTTGTTCGCATTCGCCCACCGATAGCGCAGAAATGCACCCGAGTCGGTTACGTAGATATTCGTCGAACTGGTGGATTGGCAACCGGTAGTGCCGTCAAGAGCGAACGAGCCGACGTCCACATCCGTGACCAAGCCAGACACTGCGGTCAAATCCGTGTTGCCGCATGCGACCGAAAGGCAAGGCACATTTGCAATCTGCGGATTACCGTTCTGCGCTGTGAAAGTCTCGTTGCTGCCCTGAAATCCCGTCGTCACGGTGGAGGTCAAGGCCTGACCGTCGCCGCACCCGTCTACGTCGATCCATCCGATATTCCATGTCTGGTTGGGACCGAGTTTCGGATTTAGGGTCCAGGCGACC
>DASXSP010000036.1:0-9001 GCA_036505865.1 Casimicrobiaceae bacterium | reverse complement strand
GTTTCAGCTTTTGCCGCGCGATCGGCGCCGGGCCGTCCCAAGCCGATCGCGGAAGCTCGATCGGGGCAAAATATCGTGCGAGCCGCGTGAGCGGCTCGCGAAACTTTGCCACGGAGGTTTTACGCCGCCTGGATATTCGCGGCTTGCTTGCCCTTCGGACCTTGCGTTACGTCGAAGCTGACTTTCTGACCTTCCTTAAGGCTTTTGAAACCTTGCATATTGATCGCCGAGAAGTGCGCGAACAGGTCTTCGCCACCGTCATCCGGGGTGATGAAACCGTAGCCTTTTGCGTCGTTGAACCACTTGACCGTGCCGGTTGCCATACAACATGTTCCTCACAAGAATGAACAAATGCGCTTGGCGAACCGGTCGGCTGCAAGTCGGCTCCTACGCGCCGTCAGACGAAAGGCACGCAGACGACTTACCGCCGGGCGACAGAGCGCCAAACAGTGAAACTTTTACGCGTGCGCTCGCCCGCGCGTCAAGCGGAGGCCCGTCCATCGGCTTTCCCCTTGAAAAATCTGTTGCAATCATCAAACATTGACCCCAAGTTCGAGAGGGGTCAGCCGAAGCGATGTCTGCTCAGGAGCACAATGGCAGCGTTCTCGAAGTCGAGAAGACGCGTGTCAAGCCTCCGCCGCTGTTCAAGGTGATTCTGCTGAACGACGACTACACGCCGATGGACTTTGTCGTCGTCGTGCTCCAAACTGTGTTCAGCATGAGCCGCGAAAAAGCCACACTGGTAATGTTGCAGGTACACCGCGAGGGCATGGGCGTGTGCGGAACTTACACGCGTGAGGTCGCTGCTGCTAAAGTAGATCAAGTCATCGAGATCGCGCGCAAGCACCAACATCCGTTACAGTGCACGATGGAGGAGACTTAAGCGTTAAAGCGTTGTAGCCGGAAATGGTTTCCGGCGAGCGTTTGGCAAGTCGAGGAAGCATCATGATTGCGCAGGAACTGGAAGTCTCGCTGCACATGGCCTTCGTGGAAGCGAGGCAGAAGCAGCACGAGTTCATCACCGTTGAGCATCTGTTGCTCGCGATGCTGGACAACCCGTCGGCGGCCGAAGTGCTCAAAGCCTGCGGAGTCGATCTCGAAGAATTGCGCGGTGTGCTCGCCGATTTCATCAGCGAACACACGCCGCGGCTCGCCGCCCACTCGGACGCCGACACGCAGCCCACGCAGGGTTTCCAACGCGTGATTCAGCGCGCGATTCTGCATGTGCAATCGTCGGGCAAGAAGGAAGTGACCGGCGCCAACGTGCTGGTCGCGATCTTCGGCGAGAAGGAATCGCATGCCGTTTATTTTCTGAACCAGCGCGGCGTGACGCGTCTTGACGTCGTCAACTACATCGCGCACGGCATCACCAAGAGCCCGCAGCACAAGCAGGAGAAATCCTCCGAATCGAAGGAAGAGGGCGAGGGCGCCAGCGAATCGCAGGGTGCGCTCGATGCCTACACGATCAATCTCAACCATCTCGCGAAGAACGGCAAGATCGATCCGTTGATCGGGCGTGCGCACGAGCTCGAGCGCGTAATCCAGGTGCTGTGCCGCCGTCGCAAGAATAATCCGTTGCTGGTCGGCGAGGCCGGCGTGGGCAAGACCGCAATTGCGGAAGGGCTTGCCCGGCGCTTGAACGAAGGCGACATTCCCGAGTTGCTGCGCGAGTTTCAGGTGTATTCGCTTGACATGGGAGCGCTTCTCGCGGGGACGAAGTACCGCGGCGATTTCGAGCAGCGTTTGAAGGCGGTGCTGAAGCAGCTCGCGGAAAATCCGAAGTCGATTCTTTTCATCGACGAGATTCACACGATCATCGGCGCAGGCGCGGCATCGGGCGGAACGCTCGATGCATCCAATCTGTTGAAGCCCGCGCTGTCGACCGGCGCGTTGAAGTGCATCGGCGCAACAACGTACGGTGAGTACCGCCAGATCTTCGAAAAAGACCATGCGCTATCGCGGCGTTTTCAGAAGATCGACGTGCCTGAGCCGTCGATCGCCGAGACCATCGAGATTCTCAAAGGATTGAAGACGCGCTTCGAGCAGCATCACGGCGTAAAGTACGCACCGGCTGCGCTGACATCGGCGGCCGAGCTTGCCGCGCGCTTCATCAACGATCGCCATCTGCCCGACAAGGCGATCGACGTCATTGACGAGGCGGGTGCTGCGCAAAAAATTCTGCCCAAGTCGCGGCAGAAGAAGGTGATCGGCAAAACCGAAGTCGAAGAGATCGTTGCGAAGATCGCGCGCATACCGGCTAAGAACGTCAGTTCGGATGATCGCAATGCGCTTCGCACGCTCGACCGCGATCTCAAAAACGTCGTCTTCGGCCAGGACAGGGCGATCGATGCGTTGGTGGCGGCGATACGGATGGCGCGCTCCGGCCTTGGCAACCCCGTCAAACCGATCGGCAACTTCCTGTTTTCGGGTCCCACGGGTGTGGGCAAAACCGAGGTGGCGAAGCAATTGGCCTATTGCCTCGGCTGCGAGCTGATCCGCTTCGACATGTCGGAATACATGGAGCGGCACGCAGTGTCGCGGTTGATCGGCGCCCCTCCGGGCTACGTCGGCTTCGATCAGGGCGGACAAATGACGGAGGCGATCACCAAGCATCCGTATAGCGTGCTGCTGCTGGACGAAATCGAGAAGGCCCACCCCGACATTTTCAACATCCTGCTGCAGGTGATGGATCACGGGACGCTGACCGACAACAACGGTCGCAAAGCGGATTTCCGCAATGTGGTAATCATCATGACGACCAACGCGGGTGCGAGCGAACTGGCGAAGAGCTCGATGGGCTTCACGCATACGAAGCAGTCGGGTGACGAGATGGCCGAGATCAAGCGAATGTTCACGCCGGAGTTCCGCAACCGTCTCGATGCGACGATTTCGTTTGCGCAACTCGACCACGACATCATCCTGCGCGTCGTCGACAAGTTCCTGCTCGAGCTCGAGGCGCAGCTGCATGAGAAGAAAGTCGAGCCGTCGTTCACGCCGAAGCTCAAGGAGTTTCTCGCGCTCAAGGGCTTTGACCCGCAGATGGGTGCACGGCCGATGTCTCGGTTGATCCAGGACACAATCCGCAAAGCGCTTGCCGATGAGCTGTTGTTCGGCCGGCTTGCCAACGGCGGCAAAGTGACGATCGATCTTGCCGACGACGAAACGATCAAACTTGTGTTCGAGGAAACGCCGGCGGAAGCTGAACCCGCATAGACGGCAGGACGTACGGAAAACAAAACGGCGCCGCGGCGCCGTTTTGTTCGTCCCGACAAGAGGCTGCTCTCGGCATGCGCCTCACTGTTGTATCGGCACCACGCGCGATCGTTGGCCTTTACGGGCAACGGACAACGCGATCATTCCGTACTGGACGTCTTTTCCGCTACATGGAATCCAATCTCGATGTCGACTAGGCATAGCAATATTCACTCTATCCTTGATAAACAGGCAGTTAAGAGGAAGACTACGCGGCTAATGCCGATGTCCTGTACAAGAGCCTCGTGCGATGCAACCTCTTTATCGATAAATGGCTGCACAGTTATTCCACGATATGGAATCATATTTTTATATGCTGTTTCTATTGGAGAAATTACATACTGCAATGCGCCAAAATCCTATTGAAAGCGAACGCGTGCTTTGTTACCGTCGGGTTGTCACGAATGGCTCGTCGCGAGCATCACTTAGATGAGCTACAAGCGGGGCCGGGTGCATCCATCCATGCCCGCCCGACCGGTTGAGCGATCCTCGCCGGTCCGTGCAGTGAAACATCGGCGACCCGTTTGCCGATCGTTTCGCATCGATGGCGCATGCACGTAGCGCGTGCAAGCGCCTGCCGACCGACTAGCCGGCCGCAATGCCGGCGTCGATACGATGGGAGCATGCGATGAACTACGATCTCGAGGCGGCAAGACTCAAAAAGGACTGGGCGGAGAATCCACGGTGGAAAGGCATCACCCGCGGCTACACAGCCGAAGATGTCGTCCGTCTGCGCGGCTCTGTGCATATCGAACATACGCTCGCGCGCCGTGGCGCGGAGAAACTATGGAAGCTTCTGCACGACGAGCCATTTGTAAGCTCATTGGGAGCACTGACCGGCAATCAAGCGCTGCAACAAGTCAAAGCCGGTCTTAAAGCGATCTACCTGTCGGGCTGGCAAGTCGCGGCCGATGCCAATATCGCGGGTGAAATGTATCCCGACCAGTCGCTTTATCCGGTCAATTCGGTCCCGCAGGTCGTGCGCAGGATCAACAACACGTTCCTTCGCGCTGATCAGATTCAGCATATGGAAGGCAAAGGCGACGTCGATTTCTTCGCGCCGATCGTTGCCGATGCCGAAGCCGGCTTCGGTGGCGTGCTGAATGCCTTCGAGTTGATGAAGGCAATGATCGAGGCCGGTGCAGCGGGCGTGCATTTCGAAGACCAGCTCGCGTCGGTGAAGAAATGCGGTCATATGGGTGGCAAGGTGCTTGTTCCGACACGCGAAGCGATCGACAAGCTGATCGCGGCGAGGCTCGCTGCCGATGTCATGGGCGTTCCGACCGTTGTGCTCGCGCGTACCGATGCCGAAGCCGCCGATCTCGTGACGAGCGACATCGACGACGTCGACAAGGCATTTTGCACCGGCGAGCGAACGGTCGAAGGCTTCTACAAGACCCGCAACGGACTCGAGCAGGCCGTTTCGCGCGGTCTGGCCTATGCGCCCTACGCGGATTTGCTCTGGTGCGAGACCGGCAAGCCGGATCTCGAATTCGCGAAGGCATTTGCCGATGCGATCCATGCGAAGTTTCCGGGCAAGATGCTCGCGTACAACTGTTCGCCGTCGTTCAATTGGAAAAAGAACTTGGACGATGCGACGGTCGCGCGCTTTCAGCAGGAACTCGGAACGATGGGCTACAAATTCCAGTTCATCACGCTTGCCGGGTTCCACAGCCTCAATTACTCGATGTTCAATCTTGCTTACGGGTATGCGCATCAGCACATGGCGGCGTTCGTCGAGCTGCAGGAAGCCGAATTCGCCGCGGTGCCGAAGGGCTTTACCGCGATCAAGCATCAACGCGAAGTTGGCACCAGTTACTTTGACGCGGTGACGACGACAATCCAAGGAAGTCAGTCGTCGACGACTGCTCTCAAGAATTCGACCGAAGACGAACAGTTTTTCGATACGCCGAAGGCGGAGCTTCACGTGGCATAGGCGCTGAAGTAACGATGTCCCGATGGAACGATCGATGGAGCCGCACAAGCTGCGGCTCTTTTTTGCACTGGTGCCCGACGCTGCCGTGCAAGCGTCACTCGGCGGGATCGCCCGGGACGTTGCGCTGCACGCGGGCGGCCGTGCGATAGTCGATGCCAACATCCATCTGACGCTCGCGTTCATCGGCGATGTGCATCGCGATCGCGCGGATAGCTTGCGCGAGATCCTTAGGGCGTTGCCGAGCGAACAATTCGTGCTCGCGCTCGATTGCATCGGCACGTTTCGCAATTCGCAGATCGCATGGATCGCGCCGTCGACGATCCCGGCCGCATTACTCGAACTGCAGTCAAGCCTCGCGGCCGCGCTCGCCGCAAACGATTTTCCAGTGGAGGAACGGCCGTTTCATGCGCACGTCACGCTCGCGCGCCGCTGCGCACGAAACATCGCAAGGACGCGCCACATACCGGTCGAATGGCGAGTCGAGCGCGTTGCGCTGATGGCATCGACCGCCGCCGGGAACGGCGGGGTTTGCTATCGCGAGGTTGCCGGCATCAGCTTGGTCGAGAACGCTGGGTACCGGGCGCCTTAGCGCTGGTCTTCGCGATCGGCCGCGCTGGATTGGAAATCCACTCGCTCCACGAACCGGGATACAGCCGCGTCGCCGGCAGCCCCGCAATTTCCATCGCGAGAACGTTGTGGCACGCGGTGACGCCTGAACCGCAGTAGTGAACGACGTCCGAATGCGGCCGGCCGCCGAGCAGCGCCTGATACTCCGAGCGTAGCGCGCTCGCAGGTTTGAAAACGCCATTCGCGCTGACATTGAGGCTCGCGGGCCGGTTGACGGCGCCCGGAATATGGCCGGCTATCGGGTCCATCGGCTCGACCTCGCCTCGAAAACGTTCCGGTGCGCGCGCGTCTATGAGCAGCAGCGTGTGACGCGATAGACTCGACTCGACGCCGACCGAATTGACCGTTGGCGCAACGTTCCTCACAACAAAGGTTGTTGCACTCGGCTCCGCCGCTTCGCTCGTGACGGCGCGACCTTCACGCATCCATTTGGTGAATCCGCCATCGAGCACGGCCACCGCCTCGTGCCCAAGCCAACGGAGCATCCACCACAATCTTGACGCGAATACGCCGGTGTTCTGATCGTAGACAACGACTTGCTTCGTGCTGTCGATGCCGACGCGGCCGAACAGCGCAGCGGCTACTTCGGGCGTTGGAAGTGGATGGCGGCCGTTGACGCCATTCTTCGGACCGGAAAGATCATTGTCGACGTGCAGAAACGTAGCACCCGGTATGTGCGCCTTTTGGTATTCGTCGACGCCCCAGCGTTCGGGCTGCATCAAGTCATGCCGAACGTCGAAAAGCGCAAGCGACGGATCGGACAGGCGCTCCGCGAGCTCGTCAGTCGATATGAGCGTTGTGTACATCGCCAAGTAAGTTACGCCGCAGGGTCACGATTTGGGATGATACGCGGAACGAAGATGCTGCTTCCCTAACTCGTCAGAAAAGATCGGCAGGCGTAAAAGTTTGTACCGGTTTCATGCCAATCGATTCCAGCGCGGGTTCGATCGTGGCCTTTTCGCCGACGGCAACGACGACCATCGACGAAGGATCGAGATAGCGTCGTGCTGCCTGCCCGACTGCATTGGGCGCAACGCCTCCGAGATTTCCCGGAAGACGAGCGTAATAGTCGAGCGGCAACGCATACGCGAACAGGTTTGCGAACGCACCGGAAATGCCGGCATTGGTTTCGAACGCGCCCGGCAACGAGCGAACCAGCGAATTGCGCGCTTGCGCAAATTCCGTTGCGTCCGGCGGCATCGAAATGAGCCGTGCCAGTTCATGGTCGATTTCCTTCACCGCAGGCGCAGTGGCATCGCTACGCACCGACGTCACGACAGCAAACGGACCCGGTGCACGTCCAAAATCGAAGCGTGAAAACGCGCCGTACGCGTAGCCTTTCTCTTCACGGATGTTGGCATTCAATCGGCTCGTGTACGCGCCACCGAAAATCTCGTTCAGCAACTGCAATGCGTAGAAGTCCGGCGTCGCGCGTGAAGCAGCCACGCGACCGACGCGCAGAGCGGTTTGATTGACGCCCGGCTTGTCGACCACTACGAGGCGATCCGGGGTTGCTTTTGGCGGCAATACGCCGACGATGGGTCTTTCCGGCACCGGCGCGGCAGACCATCCGCCGAACTCGCGCTCGACCAACGACTGCAGTTCGCGTCGGTCGATCGCGCCGACGACGATGAGCGCGGCATTGTTCGGCCGAAACCACGTTTGCCAAAACGTCCGCAACGCTGCATCGGTAGTCGCATTGATGCTGGCTTCGGAGCCGAGCGACGTTTGACCGTATGGATGCGATCTGCCGTACAACGCGCGCCGAAACGCAGCGTCCGACAAGATCGACGGATCGTCGCGTGACGTGACGATTGCCGCGAGCCGCGATTGCCGCACGCGCGCCACTTCGGCGGCGGGAAACGTCGGGTGCAGGACAATATCCGCAAAAAGATTGAGCGTTTGTGGAAATGTCGATGCCAGCGTCGAAACTTCGAGCATCGATGTATCGCGCTGCGTTTGCGCCGCGATGTCGGCACCCAGCAGCGCGAACTCATCGGCGATCTCGAGCGAATTGCGCGTCGCCGTTCCTTCATCGAGCAACGAGAGCGAGAAGTCGGCAAGGCCGGGGCTGTCCAACGGATTGGCCAACAGTCCCGCGTTGATGACCAACCGCGCCGTTACGATCGGAGGTTCGGCGCGCTGCAGATGGTAGACCGTGAGACCGTTGTTGAGCTTGAACGTCACGGGGACCGGCAAATGCGGCACGATGGCGCCGGTGGCCTTGGGCGGACGCTTGCGCCAAGGCTCGTCGGCATTGATCGATTCCGTCTGTGGCCCCGAAACCTGAACAGGTTGCGCGGGCAAATCGGGGGCTAGTTTCTTTTCGCCGCGCTCGGCGAAAATCACCGCGCGCGCGTCCTTCGACAACCATTTCGCAACGGTCCTGCGGACGTCGTCGGGCGTCACGCGGCGATAACGCTCGACGTCCTTCGACAGATAGCCTGGGTCACCGGTGTACTGATTGTAGTAATTGAGCCGATTCGCACGGCCGCCGTTGCCGCCTACTTTTTCCAATCCTTCGAACATCCGCCGTTCGATACCGTTACGTGCGCGATCGACCTCGGCTTGCGTCGGTCCCTCTTGCGCGAGCCGCGACAACTCCGCATCGATTGCGGTTTCGAGCTCGGCGTTCGTATGACCGGGCCGTGCCAGCGCCTCGAGTCCGAAGATCGATGTTTGCGCGTACGAATCCTGATCGGCGCTGACGCTCTGCGCGAGCTGCAGGTCGTACACGAGTTTTTTGTACAGTCGGCTCGATTTGCCGCCAGCCAAAATTTCGGCGGCAATCTTGAGCTCGGCGTCGCCGGGTGCAAAAGCCGGCGGCGTGAGCCATGCCAGATCGATCCGTGGCAGTTCGATTTGATCGGTAACCGTCGCGCGTCGCTCGCTGGTAATCGGTGGCGTCACGATCGCGGGCTTCGGAACTTCGGGCCCGCGCTTCAGCGGTCCGAAATATTTCTGCACAAGCCGCCTCGCGTTCGCGGAATCGAAATCGCCGGCGATCACGAGCGTCGCATTGTTGGGCCGATAGTAACGCTTGAAGAAATCGCGAACGTCGGCGAGCCGGGCGGATTGGATATCGGCGTGCGAGCCCATGATCGCCGGTCGATAAGGATGACCTTCTGGAAACAATATGTGGAACAACGCTTCATCGACGACGCCGTAGGGACGGTTTTCCATCGT
>DASXSP010000035.1:0-13300 GCA_036505865.1 Casimicrobiaceae bacterium | reverse complement strand
GTCTTCGCTGTGGTGATTGTTGTTCTCAACATCGCGTTTGGCCTGTATCAGCGTGCCGACAAGCTGACGTCCAGCACTTATCTCGTCCGGATGCTTCTGGTCCCGGTGATCGGCGTTCCGCTCGCGTACCTGATTGTCGACGTACTTCCGACGGGGCGCTTGTTGCAGGACAACGTCGGAACGGCGGTATTGGTTGCGATCGGCGGGCTGCTGCTCATTCGCCACGTTGTCGTGTTGCCGCTGGTCGCGAACCTTGTGCCGCATCGAGTTCTCGTGCTCGGAACAGGACCGGAAGCGCGCCTCGTTGAAGCCTCGCTTTCCGCGGCCAATTTGCCGGGAATGAATCTCGTCGGATTCTTCGCGCTGGACAAAGTCAAGGAGATGGTTGTATCGCCACAGCGCGTCATCGCGCGCGGCGGTCCGCTCGAACAAGCGGTACGGCAACTACGCATCAACGAAATCATCGTGGCCGTTCGCCAACAACGCGGCGGTGTGCTGCCGTTGCGATCGTTGCTCGATTGCCGGCTCGACGGCGTGCGCGTCACCGATCTGTCACACTTCTTTGAGCGCGTGCATGGCCAGGTGCCGATCGAGTCGCTCAAAGCGAGCTGGCTGATTTACGGCAGCGGCTATCGCCAAAATTGGCGTCGGACGTTCATGAAGCGCGTTTTTGACATTGCGGTCGCCGCCGTGCTGCTGGTCGTCACGTTTCCAATCATGTTGGTGGCGGCCATCCTGATCACGCTCGAAGACGGCGAGCCGATCATCTATCGCCAACAGCGGGTCGGTGCGCGGGGCGCCAGATTTACACTGCTCAAGTTCCGCAGCATGGCGAAGAATGCCGAGGAGGACGGCAAGGCGAGCTGGGCGAGTGTCAATGATGTACGGGTAACGCGCATCGGACGTTTCCTCCGCCGGACGCGGATCGACGAGCTCCCGCAGCTACTGAATGTGCTGAAGGGCGAGATGAGCTTCGTCGGCCCGCGGCCCGAACGACCCGAGTTCGTGGCGATGCTGACCGAACAGATTCCTTTTTATGCCGTGCGGCACAGTGTCAAACCCGGCCTAACGGGGTGGGCTCAAGTGCGCTACTCTTACGGCGCGACCGTCGAACAATCGGTCAAGAAGCTGGAATACGATCTCTATTACGTCAAGAATCACACCCTCGTCCTGGATCTCGTTATCCTGCTCGAAACGGTCCGCGTCGTTCTGCTTGGCGAGGGCGCGCGGTAACGAGCGGGCTCGACCGGTCCGGGATCGAACGGCGCCGTCCCTGACGTCTCGACGAGCCCGCATTCTGCGGGCCACAGTTTCGCTACAAAAATTGCGGTTCACTCGTGAACCTGCCCCCGGTATGTCCCGTGATTAGGAACCTAGAGCTACATCTACCGTGACCATGACCGCGACGTCCCTCGCTACCGCAGCTGCCTGGAGCTACGGGTTCGCTCTCGTGTTCTATGCGGGGCTCGCGATTCGCATGGCGCTCGGCTGGAAGCCGAGCCCGCGCGCCGCCGCGCTGATTTTCGCGGTTCTGGCGACGACGGCTTGGGCGGCTGCATGCATTTTCTTTGGTACAGCGCCGAACGAAAAGACGCTGCTCGCAACGAATGTCACCGACATGCTTCGCTATGCAGGCTGGTTCGGATTTATCGCCAGCGTGCTTCGTGGCGCCGCTCACTCGGACCATCGCGAGACCAACGCGCGCGTGCGACGTTTGGCATCGTTCGGCGTTTTATTGGCACTGATTGCCGCGCTTGCGCTTTCCGATGCTTTGCCGCTCACTGCGATCCTCGGGTGGTCGGGCCGCGTTGAATTCGGCATTCGACTCGGTCTTGCGGTTTTCGGTCTCGCGTTGGTCGAGCAACTCTACCGCCGCGCACACGCGCAGGCGCGCTGGGCGATCAAGCCGCTGTGCTTCGCGCTGATCGGGATGTTCGGCTACGACCTGTTCCTCTACGCGGATTCAATGCTCTTCGGGCGCATGGATGCCGACATCTGGGTGGCGCGCGGAGTCACCACCGCCCTCGTCGTACCGTTGATTGCGATTGCGACCGCCCGCAACGACGGCTGGACAATCGAGATGCACCTGTCCCGAGGCGCGGTCTTCCACTCGACCGCGCTTCTCGTCTCGGGCGTTTTTCTGCTGGTAGTAGCGGCTGCCGGCTACATCGTTCGCTATCTCGGCGGCGATTGGGGCCGGGCGTTGCAAATCGAATTCATATTCGGTGGGTTGCTTGCGCTGGTGCTGATCGCTACGTCGGGGAGCTTTCGGTCCCGCCTCAAAGTGTTCATCAGCAAGCATTTCTTTTCCTATCGCTACGATTATCGGGAAGAGTGGCTGCGTTTCACCCGCACGCTGTCCACCGATGTCTCGAGCCAGAACGTCCAGGAGCGAACGATCATCGCGCTGGCGGGCCTGGTTGAGAGCCCGGCCGGGGTATTGTGGTTGAAGGACGATCTACGCGGTTTTGTGCTGGGGTCGCGCTGGAACATGCCCGCGCTTGACGTGGCGGAGCCCGCGAACAGCTCGCTGTCCCGGTTTTTGACGCGCACCGGCTGGATCGTGAATCTTCCGGAGCGCGCTGCCGACCCTTCGCAATACCCCGATCTTGAACCACCCACATGGCTTGCCGCATTGCCGCGGGCCTGGCTCATCGTCCCGCTCGTCACGGGTACCGAGCTCATCGGTTTTGTCGTGCTGGGCGCGCCGCGCGCCAAAATCGAGGTCAATTGGGAAGTACGGGACCTGCTCAAGACGGCCAGTCGGCAAGCAGCCGGCTATTTAGCGCAGATCCGTGCGAGCGAGGCGCTCCTCGAGGCAAGGAAGTTCGAAGCGTTCAACCGGATGTCGGCTTTCGTCGTTCACGACCTGAAGAATCTAGTGGCACAACTTTCGCTGATGCTTCGAAATGCCGAACGCCATCGTAACAATCCGGAGTTCCAGAGGGACATGCTGATGACAGTCGAGCACGTCGTCGGCCGGATGAACGGGCTGATGCTGCAATTGCGAACCAGCGCCGCGCCTGTGGAGAACCCGCGATCCGTGGAGCTGGAGCCGCTGATTCGGCGCATTTGCGCGGCCAAGACCGGCGCGCGCTCGCCGATCGCGCTCGATCTCGGCGCCGTATCCGGGCTGGGCCACGAAGAGAGGCTGGAACACGTCATCGGACACCTGGTTCAAAACGCCCTCGATGCGACTGCAAATAGCGGCGATGTCTCGGTACGCCTTGCGATGAACGGAAAGTTCGCCTCGATCGATGTCATCGATACCGGTATCGGAATGCCGGCCGAATTCGTCCGCGAGCGGTTGTTCAAGCCCTTTGAGACGACCAAAGGCACCGGTATGGGAATCGGCGTCTACGAGAGCGCGCAGTACATCCGAAGCTTGGGCGGCGACATTCGTGTTGAAAGCGCACCGGGAACAGGAACGAGCGTCCACGTGTTATTGCCGCGAGCGGACGCGCCCTTCAAGCCCGAAATCAAAAGCGAAGTCGCATGAGCACCGCAGGGCCGTCCCAAGGCGCGAATTACGCCCCCTCAGGGGGCAGCGCAGCTGCGTCCTCGGCCTCCTTGGACCTGCGGAGTCAGTCACTGCACCTACAGTCGGCCTCATGTGGCGACTCGCATTGGCCGTCGATCCCCGCGTGGCGGGGCCCCTCGCCGGCCGCTCGTGTCACGGCCGCAAGCGTGGGGGTTGCATGACCGAAGCGCGCAAGCCATTGCTGATCGTCGAAGACGATCCCGCGCTGCAAAAGCAGATGCAGTGGGCATTCGAACAATACGAGGCCGTTGTCGCGAGTGATCGGGAGACCGCGATCGCGCAGCTCCGCCGCCACAAGCCCGCGGTGGTCACTATGGACCTGGGACTGCCGCCACGTCCGCACGATCCCGCCGAGGGCTTCAAGCTGCTGGAGGAAATTCATGCGCTTGCGCCGGACACGAAAATCATCGTCTTGACCGGCCAGAACGATCGCGCGAATGCGCTGAAGGCGATTGGTCTTGGCGCGCACGATTTCTGCACGAAGCCGTTCGAACCCGAGCTTCTGACGTGGACGATCGACCGCGCATTCCGCGTACATGAGCTGCAGGAAGAAAACCACCGGCTGCAACTCGCGACGCAGTCGCCGGCCATGTCCGGGATCATCACGCGCGATCCGGAAATGCAGCGCATCTGCCGGACCATCGAAAAAGTCGCGCCAACATCCGCGACGGTGCTAATTCTCGGCGAATCGGGCACCGGCAAAGAACTATTGGCTCGAGCGCTGCACGACTTGTCGCCGCGCCAGTCGAACCGTTTTGTCGCGATCAATTGCGCGGCGATTCCCGACACGTTGCTCGAGAGCGAGCTCTTCGGTTACGAGAAAGGCGCATTTACGGGTGCCGCACGCCAAACCATCGGGAAGATAGAGACAGCAGCGAACGGTACGCTGTTTCTCGATGAAATCGGCGACCTACCGACATCGTTGCAGGCGAAAATACTGCGCTTTCTTCAGGAGCGCGTCATCGAGCGAATCGGCGGACGCCAGGAAATCGCTGTCGATGTCCGCATCGTGTGCGCCACGCACCAAAGCCTCAAGGATTACATCGTGGCGGGCAAATTTCGCGAAGATCTTTACTATAGGCTCGCCGAAATCGTCGTCGACGTGCCCCCGCTCCGTGCGCGCAAAACGGACACGACGCTGCTTGCGCACAGCTTCGTGCGCCGCTTTGCGGTGGAACAGCGACGCGGCGTGATGACGCTTTTGCCCGATGCAATCGATGCGATCGAGGCACATCCATGGCCCGGCAACGTCCGCGAGCTCGAAAATGTGATCAAGCGAGCGGTGATCATGGCCGATGGGCCGAAGATCGGGGCTGGCGATATGGGGCTTGCGGTCCCGGAGACGGACGCTGTTATGCTCAACTTGCGCCAGGTGCGCGATGAAGCGGAGAAGGGCGCCGTTGTCCGCGTGCTGTCGCGTGTAAACGGAAATCTCTCCAAAGCGGCCGAGCTGTTGGGTGTAAGCCGGCCGACGCTGTACGATTTGATGGATCGTTTCGGGCTTCGATAAACCGGAGATCGATCAGATTCTTACTCGGAAGGAATGACGACGATGCGCTCGCTGTCCCGTGGTGCCCGCGCGCTGGCCGCGCTGGTTTTGCTTGTCGGCGTTACGGCATGCAGCAGTAATGATCCATCGTCATTCGTCGCATCGGCGAAGTCTTACCTCGCGAAGGGCGACTACAAAGCGGCGGTCGTGCAGCTCAAGAACGCCATCGCGGGGGCGCCCAACGACGGGGAAGCGCGCTTTCTGCTCGGCAAAGCACTGCTTGAAACCGGCGACGCCGGGGGCGCTGAAGGTGAAGCGCGCAAGGCCATCGATCTCAAATACTCGCCGGAAGATTCTTATCCACTGCTCGCCCGCGCTTTGCTCGCCGAGGGCAAATACGAAGTGGCGATCGCCGAGCTCACCAGCCACAAATTGGAAACTGCACAAGCGCGGGCAGACGCCGGCACGACTCTCGCCACTGCGAAGACCGCGCTCGGAGATAGCAAGGGAGCAAAAGAAGCGATCGACGCGGTTCTGAAGGAGATGCCGGGCAACCCTCGCGCGCTTGTTATCAAGGCGCAGATCGCTGCTCAGGAAAATCGGCTGTCCGAGGCGATGCAGCTTGTCGACACGGCACTCGCGGGGTCGCCCACCGACAAGGAAGCGATTGTCGCGAAGTCGCAGCTCCTGGTCGCGAGTGGAAAGCGCGACGAGGCCGTGGCAATGCTTGAAAAAATGGTCGAAGCCTACCCAGAGGCGCGCGGCGCCCGCGCCTCGCTGATTTCGCTGCTGGTCTCGTCACAAAATGTCGACGAAGCGGCTCGCCAGGTCGAAAAGCTCAAGGCGTCGGCACCGAACGAGCTCGGCACCGTCTACGCCGACGCGCTCGTCAGCGCTGCGCGCGGCGACGCTCCGCGTGCGCGCGATCTGGTGCAAAAGGTGCTCTCGGCACAACCGGAGCACCTCCCGAGTCTCTATCTCTCGGGAATGATCGATGCGCAGCTCAAGTCGTACGCATCGGCGGAAGAGACCCTGCGCAAAGTGGTGGCGATGGCCCCCGCCGATCCGAGTGCAAGAAAATTGTTGGCGTCGGTATATATCCAGACGGGTCAGCCCGCGCTGGCACTCGAAACGATCGATCCTTTGCTTCGTCGAACGCCTGAGGACCCGGCGGCGTTGCGTACTGCGGCGGAGGCGCTGCTCGCGTCAGGTAAGGTCGCGAAAGGCGCGGAGCTCTACGAGCGCGCCAACGCGATCGACAAGAACAACATGGCAAGCAACGTACGCCTCGCGCAAGTTCGCCTTGCCACCGGCGACACGGATCGCGCAATGAAGGATCTCGAGACGCTGTCGCAGACAGACGCGTCGCAATCTCAGGCGGATCTCGCGCTGATCCTCGCGCATGTGCAGCGGCGTGAATTCGACAAAGCCTTCGCTGCGATCGATTCGCTCGAAAAGAAACAGCCGAACAATCCGATCACACGCAATCTACGCGGCGGCATCTATATGGCGAAACGCGATTACAAGTCGGCACGCGCAAGCTTCGAGAAGGCGCAGGAGCTCCAGCCGAGCGATCTCGCATCGGCAGGCAGCCTCGCCTTGATCGACGTGCAGGAAGGCAAGGCGGACGACGCGCGCAAGCGCTACGAACGTATGCTTCAGAAGGACCCGAAGAACGAGCAGATCCTGCTCTCGCTCGCTGAAGTGACGGCGATGACACGCGAAAATCCGGACGAGGCGAAGGCAATCATCGACAAGGCGATCGCTGCAAATCCTCAGTCAGTGCGTCCAAGGCTTGCGCTGATCGGCTATTACGGGCGACTCGGGGACGCGCGCGCAGCACTCAGTGCAGCGCAGGCCGCACAATCGCTGTTTCCAAACGATCCGCAGATCGTCGATGCGCTGGGTGCATCCGAGCTCGCGGCCGGTGCAACGAACCAGGGTCTCGCAACGTATGCGAGGCTTGCGCAGATGCAACCGCAAAATGCCGCCGTTCAATTACGCGTTGCCGCACTACGCCTGCAGGTGAAAGATTACCCAGGCGCCATCGAAGGAGCGCGCAGCGTGATTGCCGTCATCCCCGAGTCTCCCCAAGCATGGGCGATCCTCGCACGAGCGCGGATAGAAGCCGGGCAGTCGAAGGAAGCCCTCGCCGAAGCGCGCAAGCTCCAGAAAGACCAACCGGATCATGCGTTCGGTTATGCGCTCGAAGGCGAGATTCTCGCCGCCGACAAGAAATGGGCCGAGGCTGTCACTCCTCTGCGCGTCGGCTTATCGAAACAGCCGCTTCCGCTTCTTGCCGTTTCCACCTACGTAGCATTGCAGAACGCGGGCAAGGCTACTGAAGCGACGGCGTTCGCCGATTCGTGGATTCGTCAGCATCCGAGCGACACGACGATGCAACAGGCGATCGCCGAGCAGTTGCTGGTGAAGAAGGACTACCCCGCTGCGAGCGCGCGGTATCGCGCCATTCTCGAAATCAATCCCGACAACACCGTCGCGCTCAACAATCTCGCGTGGATCTTGGGCGAAGCCGGCGACCCGAAGGCGCGCGAATTCGCGGAGCGCGCGTACCAGCTCGCACCATTCCAGGCGAGCGTCGTCGACACGCTCGGCTGGACGCTCGTACGAACCGGCGACGTCGCGCGAGGCACGCAGTTGCTGCGCCTCGCGTCCAATCTCGCGCCCAATCAGAGCGAAATCCGGCTGCATCTAGGTCGCGCGCTGCTCAAGTCCGGCGACAAGGACGCTGCACGCCGCGCGCTCGATCCGCTGACGAAGCTCGATGCGGCCTCACCGCTTCGCGCCGATGCAGAGAAGGCGCTTGCCGGCAATTGACGTTCCGGCCGATCGTGTCAAACATGCCTGAAAAAACCATCATCGCTGTCGTTGGGTTGGGCTACGTCGGGTTGCCACTCGCCGTCGAATTCGGCAAGCACTATCCGACGATCGGCTTCGATCTTTCCGCAGCGAAGATTCACGCGTATCGCAACTTCAACGATCCGACCGGCGAAGTCAGCTCCGCCGAGCTCCGCGCTGCCAAGCATCTCACTGTTACAACGGACCCAGCGGCGTTGCGCGAGGCTGAGTTCATTGTTGTCGCGGTCCCGACGCCGATCGACGCGGCGCATCAACCGGATTTCGGCCCTCTGTTGGGCGCGAGCGAATCGGTCGGACGCAACTTGAGACGCGGGGCCACCGTCGTATTCGAGTCGACCGTTTATCCGGGCGCAACGGAGGAAGTCTGCGTGCCCGTCATCGAGGCAAATGCCAACATGACGTGGAAGCGCGATTTCTTCGTTGGTTATTCGCCCGAGCGAATCAATCCAGGGGACAAGCAGCACACGTTGACGAAGATCACGAAAGTTGTCGCCGGCGATACGCCGGAAACGCTCGAGCGCGTCGCGACGTTTTACGGGACCATCGTCGACGCCGGCGTCTACCGCGCGAGCTCAATCAAGGTGGCCGAAGCCGCGAAAGTGATCGAGAACACGCAACGCGATCTCAACATCGCGTTGATGAATGAGCTTGCGCTGATCTTCCACAAGATCGGTATCGACACGATGGAAGTGCTCGAGGCCGCTGGAACGAAATGGAATTTCTTGCCGTTTCGGCCGGGGCTCGTCGGCGGTCACTGCATCGGTGTCGATCCGTATTACCTGACGCACAAAGCCGATCGGCTTGGGTATCACCCGCAGGTGATCTTGGCGGGCCGACGCATCAACGACGGCATGGGCAAGTTCATCGCCGAGCAGACGGTCAAGCAGATGATTCGCGCCGGATTTCCGGTGAAGGGCGGACGCGTCAACGTTCTAGGGCTCACGTTCAAGGAGAACTGCCCCGATTTGCGCAACTCGCGTGTGATCGACGTCGTGCGCGAGCTCGACTCGTACGGTGTTGCCGTCCACGTGCATGATCCGGTGGCCGATTCGGCCGAGGCGATGCACGAGTACGGCGTGAAATTGACGTCGTGGAAGGACCTGCCGCGCGCGCATGCGATCGTTGCGGCCGTCGCGCACAGCGAATATAAGAAAATTCCGATTGACGAGTACGTTGCGGGCTTGGAACCGGGGGGGCTTTACGTCGACGTCAAGTGCCAGGCCGATCAAGCGGCTCTGCGTGCGCGCGGCATCGACGTGTGGAGGCTGTAGTGCCGCCTGGAGCATCGACACCCGCCGCGCTTGCGGCCGCCATAAGCGCACTCCGTGCGCGTCCGCTGCGCTGGCTCGTCACCGGCAGTGCAGGATTTATCGGTTCGCATTTAGTCGAGACGCTCTTGCAGCTCGGTCAACATGTCGTCGGCCTCGACAATTTTTCGACCGGGCACCGCGCGAACCTGGACGAGGTCAAGGCCGCGGTCGGCCACGACGCTTGGCGCCGCCATCGGTTCATCGAAGCCGACATCGTTGATCCGCGCGCATGCCGCGATGCATGCGGCAACGTCGACATCGTCCTTCACGAAGCGGCGCTTGGCTCGGTCCCGCGCTCGATCGAAAATCCGCTGGCGACACACGCGGCGAACGCAACGGGATTCCTCAACCTGCTGGTCGGCGCGCGCGATGCCGGTGTGAAGCGCTTTGTCTATGCGGCATCGAGCTCCACTTACGGCGATCACCCGGGCCTGCCGAAAGTCGAGGATCAGATCGGTCGGCCGCTCTCGCCCTATGCGGTGACCAAATATTTGAATGAGCTTTACGCCGACGTCTTCGACGAGTGTTACGCGATGACAACGATCGGCTTGCGTTACTTCAACGTGTTCGGTCCGCGGCAGGATCCGGAAGGCGCCTACGCGGCGGTGATCCCGCGCTGGGCCGCCGCGATGCTGCACGGCGCGCCCATCACGATCTTCGGCGATGGCGAGACGACACGCGACTTCTGTTATATCGCGAACGTCGTGCAGGTGAATTTGCTTGCGGCGACCACCGATAACGCGGCCGCGGTGCGCCAGGTCTACAACGTCGCGGTCGGCGGTCGGATGTCGCTTAACGAGCTCTACGCGATCCTCCGCGACCTGACGCTCGCTCGGCACTCCGACGTGCGCGTTTCGCCGCCGGTCTACGAAAACTTTCGCGCTGGCGATGTTCGTCACTCGCAGGCGAGCATCGATAAGGCGAAGCGTTTGCTAGGTTATGAGCCGACGCACGATGTGAGGTCCGGGCTCGATGAATCATTTTCTTGGTATGACGCACGTTCGACATCCGCTCTTCCCGTCGCGCGCAAAGCGGTCAGCATGCATGGGGGCGAATAAGTGCAGGTTTGCGCTTTCGCGGCACACTTGCGGCGCGGTCCGATTCGCGGCGGTTTTGCTTGCATCGATTGTTTGCGCGCGCGGACAGCAGCTTTCGAATTCTTCGGATAACGAAACCACCGCTCAATTGGTGGCGAGGGCGGTCGCTCTCGAGCATGGCGAAGGCGTGCCCAAGGACGCGTTGACCGCGATCGCGCTTTACTGCGTTGCAGCGCGCGCCGGAAACGCCGAGGCGCAATTCAATCTGGGCTGGATGTTCGCCAATGGGCGCGGCATCGAGCGAGACGACGCGATCGCGAGCTCTTTCTTTGCGCTCGCCGCGCAAGCCGGCCACGTCTACGCTCAAAAAATGCTTGCGCATGTCGGACCATCAGATGGCGAATTGCCCGAGTGCATGAGGCCGCCGCAACGCCCGCCGCCACTCGCTCAACTGGAAGAGCCCGATCCGTTCGGGAGCCTGCCGCCCAATCACAAGAAGATTGCGGACTTGGTCGAGCGCGTCGCCCCACGTTACGGCATCGAGCCGAGGCTTGCGCTTGCCGTCATCGCAGTCGAATCCAATTTCGAGCCGCTGGCGCGGTCGCAAAGGGATGCGCGCGGGCTGATGCAGTTGATTCCGCAAACGGCTGTGCGTTTCAATGTGCGCAATCCATTCAACGTCACCGACAATGTCCGCGGCGGACTTGCGTATTTGCGCTGGCTCCTCGCCTACTACCAGGGACAAGTCGCGCTTGCGGCGGCCGCGTACAATGCCGGCGAGGCGGCGGTCGACCGGTATCGCGGCGTGCCACCGTATCCGGAAACGCGCGACTACGTGAAGCGCGTGCAGCGCCTTTTCCCGCGCGAATTGCATCCCTATGACGCGGGCGTTGTCGCGCCGTCGCCGATGCTCGTGGGGTCGCCGGCGCGTTAGGGGAGATCAAGATGCGCGCGCAAGGAATCGTTTCGACGCTTGTTCGAGCGTTCGCAGAGCTGATGGCCGCCGTAACGATGCTGGTCGCTGCTCCCGCATCCGCGGACCGGTTCGCCACAATCGAGCGTGTTCGCGGCTCCGTGGTTGCCATCGGCACGCTCGAGCGCACGCGCACACCACAATTCCAGTTCCTCGGTACGGGATTCGCTGTCGGCGACGGCTCAATGATCGTGACCAACGCGCATGTGCTGCCACCGCTCCTCGATTCGGTGCGCGGCGAAACCCTCGCCGTCGTGCTGCCCGGCCGCGCAAAAGACGCGAAGGAAGAGGCCCAAGTTCGCGATGGAAAGCAAATCGCCATCGACAGCGGGTCAGACCTGGCGCTCGTGAAGATCGCGGGCCCGCCGCTCGTACCGCTGCGCATTCGCGATTCGGATTCCGTGCGCGAGGGACAGGACGTGTTTTTCACCGGCTTCCCGATCGGCGCAGTGCTCGGTCCATTTCCGGCGACCCATCGTGGCATGATCTCGGTCGTCACGCCGATTGCGATTCCGCAGGGCCGCGCCGCCGATCTCGATCCGAAGACATTGCGGCGACTTGCGAGCGGCTCGTTTCCGGTGTTGCAGCTCGATGCAACAGCGTATCCGGGCAACAGCGGCAGCCCGGTCTACGATCCCGAAACGGGCGAGGTGATCGGCATCATCAACATGGTGTTGGTAAAGAGCACGAAAGAATCGGCGTTGTCGCAACCAAGCGGCATCACCTACGCCATTCCATCGCGCCATCTGCAGAACCTGCTCGACAAGGCGCGTTAGAGCGCCCCTTCCGGCCTCGTGACGGCACGGCATGGAAGATCCGTTTCGATGGATGCTTTTCTTCAAGGCGCTGGTGCTGCCCCCGGCAGCGCCGCTCCTGATCGCGCTCGTCGGTCTTGCGCTCCTCGATCGCCATCGCAGATTGGGACGCTTTCTTGCGACGCTCGGCGTTGTCTTGCTCGTGCTCGTGTCCTTGCCCGCGGTCGCGACATTTCTGATCCGTTTCGTCGACGATTCGCCGCCGCTCGACGTCGCGCGTGCAAAATCCGCGCAGGCAATCGTCATTCTCGGCGGTGGGACGAGGCGTGCGGCGCCTGAGTACGGCGGCGACACACTCAACCGGCCGACGTTCGAGCGCGTGCGTTACGGCGCGCGCGTGGCGCGGCTGACTGGATTGCCGGTGATCGTCGTCGGCGGTCGACCGGAACCGACGCGCGAAACCGAAGCGAAAGTGATGCGCGACGCCTTGCAGGATGAGTTCGGCGTCGCCGTGCGCTGGACCGAAGATCGATCGACGAACACGCATGAGAATGCATTGATGGCTGCAGCGATCCTGCGACCCGCCGGTGTTACGCGGGTTGTTCTTGTGGCACATGGCTTCGACATGCCGCGCGCGATCGCCGAATTTGCCGCGGCGGGCCTCGACGCAATTCCGGCGGCGACCGGCCTTCCGGCGCCGCCGCAACCCGGAACGCTGCTCGATTACATTCCGAGCGTCGAAGGTCTGCAGTGGAGCTACTACGCGCTCTACGAGCTTTATGCGAATGCGGTGCGGCGCTTTCGGTATTGATCGCGCGAGCCCATCAGTTGTAGGTGCGCCGGTAATAGACGCCGACGCCGCTCACCGTTCCAGCCTCAGCGCGCAGCGTCAACGTCTTGGTGAGCGCGTACTCGAGACGCACGGCGTTCGACGCAATGGAGAGACCCTGTTCGTAACCCAGAGTGAGGCGATCGCTGATCCGCTTCCCGAACACGATCACTTGTCCCGCCGTCCCCGCAGCGCCAGCGGCACCGATGCCGCCGCTTCGAACGCTGATATCGTCGAGTCCCAGGCGCTGCGCAATTTCGGTCGAGATCGGCTTGCCGCCACTCGAGGACAGAAGGGCGGCAGAGGCGGCGGCAAGTGCCGAATAATCGCTGCGCGATCCGGTGTTCAAGGGCTCTCCGGCGATCAGCCAGGACAGCGCTTCATTTTCCGGCACCGGCGGATTCGATGTGATTCGCACTCGCGGCACTTTGACCGTTCCGGTGACTTCCACGCCGGCCTCGACTGCGAGATTCTTGCGGAGCGCGA
>DASXSP010000034.1:0-5241 GCA_036505865.1 Casimicrobiaceae bacterium | reverse complement strand
GGGTTGCACGACTTGTCCTGCTGCGATCGGCAGCGACAATATCCACAGCCCCGCGGTCGTGAAAAGCACCATCAGCACCAGCATCGGTACCTGACTCAAGATCGCACGGCGCGTATCGGGGAAGCTCTTGAGCGCCTCGATATGCGCGAGGTACACGCCGACAATGTGACCGAAGAGAATCAGTCCAACCTGCGTATGCCAGACACCGCCGGCATCGAGTATGACGGGCGTCGTCAACGATTGCGCGGTACCGAATAGATCCCAGCTCATACCGAAGGGATCCGAGATGAATCGCACCATGTTGGCGCCTTGCGAAACAAGTAGCGTGTAATAGTGCGTGACGTTATAGACGAACGCGATCGGCACGAGCGACATCGCGAAGCGCAATGCCAGGATGCGCAGGGGCGCGGTGCTCGCCGCCGAAAGCCTCGCGAGCGATATGAACAGCAAATAAATGGCGAGGTAGACGAACGGCGAGAGCAACAGCATCAGCCACTGCCAGTAGTAGTAGAAATCGACAAAGAAGAGGTAAGGTCGATTGATCAGCGCGGTCAACAGCGGATAAATGTCGCGCCAGAAAACGGTCACCCATGGGAGCGTTTCGTGAATCCCGTCGAATGCGGTCGACGAAAGCATGAACAGCACGAAAAGCAGCAAGCTTGCGTGTTCCGCCGGCTCTGCGATCAACGCAGCAAACGGTCGGCGGATTCGGATGCGATAGCGCGCGCCAGCGCCTTCGGGCACGTATTCGACGGGCGCGATCTTGCCGGCGACGCGGAACATGACGCCGAAGAATTCGCCGTAGCGAAACCATGCATCCTTTCCAACGATCAGCGCACCGATGACGTTGATCACGGTATAGACCAGTAGCACGACCGCAAGCGAACGGGGCTGCGTGCGGCCGAAAAGCTCGATCCAGATGAATGCGAAATAGAGAACGAGCGCGGGGTAATAGCCGAGCGCTGCCGGATAAGTGGAGCGCGCACGAAATAGGCGAGGAAACGCGCGATCGATCACGTCGCACAGCACGCGCCAAGGATTTGCCAGTGCAAAAAAATCACCGATGAGCGCAACGAGGTAGAAGCAGCCGAGCGCGAAGATGACCCAAAACAGCGTCATGTTGATGTTCGCGTACGGGTTCCGCGTGCCGACGAAGCCGGCAACGATTGTCAATACCAATGCGAACACGCTCGCGACACGCAGAGCAATGATCCAACCGACGCCGAGACGCAGGATGGTTTTGCCTGGCGCTTGGCGCCTCCCAGTGGGCCGTATCTCGCCAGCCGACGGGACGCTCGCAAGGTACGCGACGATCGCAAACGAAACGACAAGCGCCGCCGAGGCGCCGTAGGCGTACAGGTAGAACGGCACCGGCAGGTTGTAGACCGTTCCGAACGTATGCGCCGCGGCTTCGCCACATACGAAGCACGCTCCAAGCAATACGGACGCCGCAAGTGTTGCGCGATAGGTGAATGGCATCGTTCGGTTGGTGGGAATTGGGATTCTTGTATGTGCGTCGCCGTTCCCAGGCGCCGACCGGCGCAGACGAAGCGCTTGTTAGTCTAAGTTACCAATAGATGGCGTACCCGCGACGAAGCTGTCAATTAGACCAACGTCGAGACATCACCGCGTTGCACGCGCCCCGGCGTGCTTAGCCGTTGACCCTAAAGCCAATTCCGGCCTATAATCACGGTCTTTTCGCCCCTCGGACGCCTAACACCCGCGTCTCGATTGTGCAACATGGGGCTCGCGTACCCGACCCGCCGCCCGTGCAGTGGACTGTTGGCAGTGGTTCGTGGCGCAAAAAGGTGGCCCAGAGGCGGTTGCGTTTGCGAATCGTGCAACGCTCGCTCGGGCCACTTTGATTTGATCTAGCAAAATGAGTTTGCAAGATACCAGCGGTACTCCAGACCGGGATCGCTGATGAGCCCTGCGGTGCGTCGAGTGAGCAGCAAAGACCTCTCATTCTGGCGCAACGCACACTCAGGAAAACCAGAGCGGACGATATTCGATGCCAACCATTAATCAGCTCGTGCGGAAGGGCCGGACGCCTCCCGTATCGAAAAGCAAAGTACCGGCGCTGCAGCAGAGCCCGCAGAAGCGCGGCGTCTGTACCCGGGTCTATACGACGACGCCGAAGAAGCCCAACTCCGCGCTCCGTAAGGTCGCAAAGGTTCGGCTGACGAATGGCTTCGAAGTCATCAGCTACATCGGCGGCGAAGGACACAATCTGCAGGAGCACTCGGTCGTGCTGATCCGCGGCGGCCGCGTCAAGGATTTGCCGGGCGTCCGTTATCACATGGTGCGCGGCGCGCTCGACACCGCCGGCGTCAAGGATCGCAAGCAGGCGCGGTCGAAATACGGCGCGAAGAAACCAAAATCCGCATAGCCACATTGCGTCCCAGATCGGCCGCCTCACTTCCATTCGGATTAGAAAATGCCACGACGTAGAGAGATTCCCAAACGCGAGATCCTGCCGGATCCGAAATACGTGAACACCGACGTTGCCAAGTTTATCAACGTGCTGATGTCACGCGGCAAGAAATCGGTCGCCGAGCGCATCGTTTACGGTGCGTTCGAACAGATTTCGAAGAAAGGCGGGAAGGATCCGCTGGAGATATTCAATCAGGCGCTGTCGAATTCGCGCCCCATGGTCGAGGTCAAAAGTCGGCGTGTCGGCGGCGCGAATTTCCAGGTTCCCGTCGAGGTGCGGCCGGTTCGGCGGATGGCGCTTGCAATGCGCTGGCTCCGCGAAGCGGCCCGCAAGCGCGGCGAGAAGTCGATGGGACAACGTCTCGCGGCGGAATTGATGGAAGCCGCCGAAGGCCGCGGCGGCGCGGTGAAGAAACGCGAGGAAGTGCACCGGATGGCCGAGGCCAATAAAGCGTTCTCACATTTCAGGTTTTAAAACATCAGCAGCTACGCAAAACATAGAAATGCGACTCGAACGAGCAGTGGTCAAAAGTTTCCCACCGCTCGAACGACTTGAACAAAATGCCCCGAACCACGCCCATCGAAAGGTATCGCAACATCGGCATCAGTGCGCACATTGATGCCGGTAAGACCACGACCACCGAACGCATCCTTTTCTATACCGGCGTCTCGCACAAGATGGGTGAAGTGCACGACGGCGCCGCAGTCATGGACTGGATGGAGCAGGAACGCGAGCGCGGCATCACGATTACGTCCGCTGCGACGACCTGCTTCTGGAAGGGGATGGACGGGAGCTATCCCGAGCACCGGATCAACATCATCGATACGCCGGGGCACGTCGACTTCACGATCGAAGTCGAGCGCTCAATGCGCGTTCTCGACGGCGCGTGCATGGTCTACGACTCGGTCGGCGGCGTGCAGCCGCAATCGGAAACCGTTTGGCGGCAAGCGAACAAATACAAGGTTCCCCGTCTTGCGTTCGTGAACAAGATGGACCGCGTCGGCGCGAATTTCTTCAAGGTCTTCGACCAGATGAAGACGCGTCTCAAGGCGAACCCGGTGCCGATCCAAGTGCCCATCGGCGCCGAGGAAAAGTTTGAAGGCGTCGTCGACCTGGTGAAAATGAAGGCTTTGGTCTGGGACGATTCCACGCAGGGAACGCGCTACGAAACGCGCGATGTCCCGGCCGACCTTCTCGATCTGGCGAAGGAATGGCGCGAAAAGATGGTCGAGAGCGCCGCCGAAGCAAATGAAGAGCTGATGAACAAATACCTCGAATCGGGCGAGCTCTCGGTCGAGGAGATCAAGCGCGGCCTGCGGACGCGGACAATCGCCGGCGAGATCGTTCCGATGCTGTGCGGCTCTGCGTTCAAGAACAAGGGCGTCCAAGCAATGCTCGACGCCGTGATCGATTACCTGCCCGCGCCGACGGACATTCCGCCGGTCACGGGTGAGCTCGAGAACGGCAAGGAAGGTGCGCGCAGGGCCGCTGACGACGAGCCGTTCTCGGCGCTCGCGTTCAAGATCATGACCGATCCATTCGTCGGCCAGCTCGTGTTCTTCCGCGTGTATTCGGGCGTCATCAATTCGGGCGATACCGTGTACAACCCGGTCAAGGGGCGGAAGGAGCGGATCGGGCGAATTCTGCAGATGCACGCGAACCAGCGCGAGGACATCAAGGAAGTGCGCGCTGGGGACATCGCGGCAGCGGTAGGGCTCAAGGAAGCGACGACCGGCGACACGCTAACCAATCCGCAGAAGGTGATCACGCTCGAGAAGATGGTGTTCCCCGAGCCCGTGATCCACGTCGCTGTCGAGCCAAAGACCAAAGTCGACCAGGAAAAGATGGGCATCGCGCTCAATCGACTGGCGCAGGAAGATCCTTCGTTTCGCGTTCGCTCGGACGAGGAGTCGGGGCAAACGATCATCTCCGGGATGGGCGAGTTGCATCTCGAGATTCTTGTCGATCGGATGAAGCGCGAGTTCGGCGTCGATGCGAATGTCGGCGCACCGCAGGTCGCGTATCGTGAAGCGATCAAGAAGCCGGTCGAAGTGGAAGGGAAGTTCATCAAGCAATCGGGCGGCCGCGGCCAGTACGGTCACGTGTGGCTCAAGATGGAGCCCAACGAAGCGGGCAAGGGCTACGAGTTCGTCGACGCTGTCAAAGGCGGCGCCGTGCCGCGCGAGTTCATTCCGGCGGTGCAAAAAGGCTTGGTCGAGACACTTCCCAACGGCGTGCTCGCGGGATTCCCCGTTGTCGATGTCAAAGTCACGCTGTTCGACGGCAGCTCGCACGACGTCGACTCGAATGAGAACGCGTTCAAGATGGCGGCATCGATCGCATTCAAGGACGGGATGCGCAAGGCGAATCCGGTACTGCTCGAGCCGATGATGGCGGTCGAAGTCGAGACTCCGGAAGATTTCATGGGCAACGTCGTAGGTGATCTGTCGTCGCGCCGCGGAATGATCCAGGGGATGGACGACAATCCCAGCGGCAAGGTGATCAAGGCCGAAGTACCGCTCGCCGAGATGTTCGGCTATTCGACGACGCTACGTTCGTTGTCGCAAGGACGCGCGACGTACACGATGGAATTCAAGCATTACACCGAAGCGCCGAAGTCGGTCGCCGAGGCGGTCATCAACAAGAAGGGATAGTCGGAGAGAAACATGGCAAAGGGCAAATTCGAGCGGAACAAGCCGCACGTGAACGTGGGGACGATTGGTCACGTGGATCACGGCAAGACGACGTTGACGGCGGCGATGACGCTGGTGTTGTCGAAGAAGTACGGCGGGGACGTACGCTCGTAC
>DASXSP010000033.1:0-30083 GCA_036505865.1 Casimicrobiaceae bacterium | reverse complement strand
GCAACCTTCGGTTCGCGTACGGCGATCACATCGATGCGGGCGACGCGCGTCGGAGCGTCCGAGACGATCGTCGGCGCCGAGGGGCTCGACGTCTCCATGCTGGCGGGAATGACTACCGATAATCCCAGCGTAATCGCTGTCAATGCGACTGCAACAAGGGCGAATGTCGCGCGCGGCGTCGAGTTTTCGTAGCGTTTCATTGTGTATCTCCTGTATCGATCGTTTGCGTTCTGCAGGTTCGATGCGTCGTAGCGTGCATCCGGTTTCAACTTTGTTCGATGGCGTCGTCGTTGCTGGATCGGATCGTAGTTAGCCTCGATGACACGCTCAAGGCACATGCGACAAAGCTGCCTAATCGCTCGACGAATTCACGGGTTGGCCGACAGAACGTCACGGATGCCCGCGCCTGCTGCCCATCGGCCGGGTTGACCACCATTTCGCCGCCCCGCGTGTCCGCTAGAGCTGTCCCTCGAAAGTTCGGGGTGCACTTTTCGTCCCTTTTGTGTAGAATCGCGCGATTTTCTGACGAGGCCTGGCCCCGCTAGCTGCGGGGCCATGCGTTTTGGCGTGCGCGCCGACGGCGTTCAAGGGTTACAGCGAGGGTGGGTTTACCGGCGCGCTATTGGCGCCGCGACTTCGTGGCAACCGCCGGCGCCATCTGGGGGAAATCGGACTCGCATTCTTCGACGGCCCGACTACGGCCGGCGAGCGTGTTGCCCTATCGCGCGCCCGACACGCCCGAACTCTGTCGGTGCCCGTTTTCTGATGATCAACGTTTGCGTGGAGAAAATATGTTGAAGATGACCCGTCTGGCCGCGTCGGCCGCGGTCCTGCTTTTTGCCGCGACGGTGGCGGTCGTGCCGCAGGTTGTGCAGGCACAGCCGGCCCAGCCGTCAGCCCCCGCCCAGCCGGCTGCACCCGCCGCAGTGCCCGCCCAGCCGGCTGCACCCGCCGCAGTGCCCGCCGCTTCGGGAAAGACGATCGAAGTGGTCGACAATCCCTACGGTCTCGAAGCACTCCTGAAAGGCGGCGACCTTGTCGCCCGGATCACGCTCGGGATCCTCGCCCTGATGTCGCTGGGCAGCTGGTACATCATCGTCACCAAGGTTTATGAGCAGTCAAAGATGAACCGGCAGGCACGCGCCGCGCAAAAGAGGTTCTGGACCGCGCCTTCGGTGAAGCAGGGTGCCGAGCAACTGAAGAAGGGTAGCCCCTACCGCTTCATCGCGGAGTCGGGCCTCGAGGCGACGAGCAAGCACGAGGGACTGCTCGGGAACGTCGATTTGAACACCTGGATCACAATGTCGATCCAACGCGCGATCGACAACGTGCAAAGCCGTACGCAAGACGGCCTCGCCTTTCTCGCCACGGTCGGTTCCACGGCGCCGTTCGTGGGTCTGTTCGGTACCGTGTGGGGCATCTACCATGCGTTGACCGCGATCGGCATCGCCGGCCAGGCATCGATCGACAAGGTCGCCGGACCGGTAGGTGAAGCGCTGATCATGACGGCGATCGGTCTCGCAGTCGCCGTTCCGGCAGTGCTCGGTTACAACTGGCTCATCCGGCGCAATAAGACGGCGATGGAAGAAGTGCGGAGCTTCGGCGCCGATCTCCACGCCGTGCTGCTTTCCAGCGCGCAGACAACGGCGAGAGCGTAAGTCATGGCGATGAACGTCGGCTCCGCCGACGGCGACGAAGACGAAGTCGTCTCGGCGATCAACACCACGCCGCTCGTCGACGTGATGCTCGTGCTCCTGATCATCTTTCTGATCACGATTCCCGTCGTCACGACTTCGATCCCGGTCCAGCTGCCGAAAGAGCGTAACGAGATCCGCGAAACCAAGCCGGAGAACATCACGCTGTCGGTTGATGCGTCCGGTCGGATCTACTGGAACGATCTGCAGATCCGAAACACGGAAGCGCTCGTCGATCGTCTGAAAAAGATCGCCGTACTGACGCCGCAGCCCGAAGTGCAGATACGCGGCGACGGCAACGCGAATTACGAAGGCGTCGGCCGGATCATCTATGCGTGCCAGCGCGCGGGAATCGCGAAGGTGGGCTTCATTACCGAGCCGCCCCCGCGCAGTGGTTGAGAAGTCATCTATATAAATTGAGCTGGGAATTGCGATGGCAATGAACGTTGGTCCGGGTACCGGGATCAGAATGAAAGATCCCGACGTGATGATCGATATCAACACCACGCCGCTGATTGACGTGATGCTGGTGCTGCTCGTCATGCTGATCATCACGCTGCCGATTCAGCTTCACTCGGTCAACCTCAACATGCCCACCGGCAATCCACCGCCGCCGCTCGTGCTGCCGGAAATCGTGAAGATCGACGTCGACGAGGCGAGCCGCGTCTACTGGAACGGCGAATGGATCCCTGAACAGAGCGTGCTTGACGAGAAGATAAGGGGCGCGGCGGCACAGGGCGTTCAGCCCGAGGTTCACCTACGTCCAAACAAGCTCGCCAAGTATGACGTCGTCGCCCGTGTCATGGCGGCAGCGCAGCGGCTTGGGCTTACGAAGATCGGAATCGTAGGCAGCGAGCAGTTCGTCGAATAGCGCTGTCCAAGAGACCAGCGTCCGGCAACTGGAGTTGACAGCACATGGATTTCGCACGGCAGCAAAGAGACCCGACACGACATCTGATCGGGATTGCGTTCGTCGTACTCGTGCACGGGCTCGTGATCTGGGCGCTGATCACGGGGCTCGGCAAGCAGATGGTCGAGGTCATCAAAAAGCCGTTGAGCGCGACAATCATCGAAGAAATCAAGGCGCCGCCACCGCCGCCGCCACCTCCGCCGCCGAAGAAGATCGTCGAACCGCCGAAGGTTCAGGTTCAGCAACCGTATGTCCCGCCGCCCGATATTCCGCCGCCGGTTGCGCCATCAGAGCCTGTGATTGCGTCGGTGGCTCCGACCCCGCCGCCTGAGCCGGTCGCGATCGCGCCGCCGGTTATTGAGGCGCCCCCAGCGCCGCCGCCGAAGCCGGCGGTCCGGCAGGGCGTTTCGTGCGGAACGATGGAAAAGCCGTCGTTCCCGCGCGAAGCAATCAAGGCGGGCATTCAAAGGGGTCAGGTGAGAGCGATTCTTACGATCGACGAGAAGGGCAACGTCGCCGAGGTGAAGATCACGTCGGCAGAGCCGCCGCGCGTGTTCGATCGTGTGGTGAGAGAGACGCTCGTCGACTGGAAGTGCGCCGGCGAGGGCACGAAATATCAGGCTTCCGTCGAGATCAACTTTACCCTCAAAGACGAATAAAGCAGTTCCTGACACAAAAATGACAGCAGCTCCTTCGCTCCGCTCAGGACTCGCTTCGCTCGGCTCGGAATGACAGATACGCCACGTTGTCATCCCGAGCGAAGCCGAGGGACCTGCTTTATTACGTGGCGTGAACTAGACACGCTTCCATGCAACGATCGCTGTCGTCCACATCCCGGCGCCGGCGATCGCGACTACTGCCAGCACTTCTGACAGCGCAAACGGTTTCGCGGCAAACAGCTTGAAGGCTTCGCGCGCGACATCCAGCGCTGCGCCGGGAAGCGTGAACGCAAGACCGAGACCTGCCGCGGCCCACAACAGCGTTGCCGCGGGTTTGCGCCATGCAGGCAATGCCGCGGGCGTGGGTAACCGTTGCATCACCTTCGCGGCGAAGCCGCCGTCATCGATGTAGGTTTGCGCGTACTCGTATGCATCGTCGGCCAGCAGGCGATCGATCCAATCGGCCCGCGTATCACGCTCTGACGACGCTGGTCGTTCGCTCACGAAATACCTCCGCTGGAGTCGGGTTCCCACGCTGCGAGCGCGACCTTCAACTTTTGCTTCGCCCGAAAGACGTGCGTTTTGACGGTGCCCACCGGGCAGCCCAACACGTATGCGGCTTCTTCGTGGGATAGGTCATTATGGTAGCACTGGATGATTGCCGCGCGTTCCGACGGGGTCAGCACGTTCATCGCGCGCTCGAGATCGAGCTTCAATGCCGATGAGCCCGCGTGATCGCTGGCCGATTCGAGTCCATGCGGCATCGGTTCTGTCTCCTCGTCGACGACTGCTGCGTCGCGATCACCGAGCAATTCCTCGTGGCGCTTGCGCGCATGCATCAGCCAGCAGTTCGTTGCGATCCGGTAGAGCCATGTCGAGAACCGGGCCTCCTGTCGGAATGATTTGAGATTGCGCCACGCCTGAATGAACGTCTCTTGCGCCAGGTCGTCCGAGAGCGCCGCATTGCCCGAGGTCAACTTGCGCAAACACGCGCGGACCGACGATTGATGCCGCTTGACGAGCTCGGCGAACGCGTGGCGATCGTCGCCGACGACACAGCGGGCGATCAACTGGGCGTCGGAGAGCGGAGGTGTCGCCATCGGCGCGCGTGGCCCTTGAGCCGGCGTCGGAATTCGCTGGTTTCACGCTCCACCCGGAGGCATACCGCTCGGCGGCGGTGAACCGGACCTTGGCCTGGGATCGCGCTCTTCGAAAAACCACAATACGCAAAAGCCGATTCCCACGAATAAGAGAATCAATCCAAGCGCGTTCGGGCTTCCGTCGTCGAACATCGAATACGCGGTGAGAGCGAATCCCACGGCGATCATCAGGACCCCTTTGCGCAGGTCCGACCACGCGGCGCGGTGCCGCATCATCTTTGCCTGCTCGTACATCGGTGCAGTGGCGGGTCCGGCAGTGACCGCCGGCTCAACGCGACTCGCGTTCAGCGCTTCCATCGCTTGCGCGGGCGGTACAACGCCTTTTTCGGCAAGCTGAATCATCGTTTCGTTGAGCATGCGATTCTTCCTGACTTTGTACCAGATGAGCAGCACGATAATCAGCAGCGGCACAAGGAAGACGAGGGAGACGACGAAGAACACGAGCGCGGCGAGCCACGGCGCATCCTTCGCGAATTGCTCAAACGAGTCGTACTCGCGGTCGACGCCAACGCCTCCGATTCGAACGTGCTTGTCGCCGTGGTCGATGATGATGCCGCGAGGATCGATCGTGACGTCTGGGTCGCCGGAGCGCGCGCCACTCTTCGCATTCGAGCCTTTGTCCGCTTTGGCGTCGTCCTTGGCTGCGTCGGCGGCTACGGCGTTACCCGCCTGCTTTGAATCGACTTCCGCTGGCTGGGATGCCGCTTGAGCGGCCTCGGCCACACGCACGGGGGACGGCACCGTTGCGAGCCACACCGCCAGGCCCGTAGCAAAAGCCGTCCAGAGCACGAGACGGCGGGCGGTGTTGGAAATGCGATGACTCATGGGGTCTCCGTGGTTCCCTTCCTGTGGTTGGATGCAGGTAAGCGGGGAGACGGATTCGGTATGCGGCACCGTTGCAACAGTTGCATGCAAAGCGCCGGCCGGCCCGTCAGATCGCGTGGATACCCCATGCTATCATCGACGACGCCTTTTAACCGCGGCACGCCGCCCCCGTCACGGCTTGCAGATGGCCGACGAACACGATTACGCGCCACATCTCATTTATCGCATCGTCGCCGCGGTCCGGAGCGGCATCGCAACACGTTCAAGGCTGATTTTTGCGGTCGTTGCCGTCGGGTTTATGGCGGCAATCCCTAAGGCGCTTGGGCAAGACAGCGACACCGTCACGCTCAATTTTGTCAACGCCGACATCGATGCCGTCGTCAAGGCGGTGGCCGAAATCACCGGACGCAACTTCGTTCTCGACCCACGCGTGAAGGGCACGATCAATATCGTGTCGGCGCGCCCCGTGCCTAAAAGCCTCGTTTATCCGACGCTGCTCTCGGCGCTGCGGCTGCAAGGATTCACCGCCGTCGAAGGCGACGGGATTGTCAAGATCGTTCCGGAAATCGACGCCAAGATCCAAGGCGGTCCCGTCGGTGCGGCCGGCGTGACGGGCGATCGGCTGATTACGCAAGTGATTCCGTTACGCAACGAATCGGCCGCGCAGCTCGTGAACGTCCTTCGCCCGTTGATCTCCGCGAACAACACGATTGCGGCTTTTCCGGCGAGCAATGCGCTCATCATCACCGACTATGCCGATAACGTTCGGCGCCTCATGCGCATCATCACGTCGCTGGATCAGCCGCCATTGGGCGAACCGCTGATCGTTCCGGTCAAGAACGCGTCGGCGCTCGACATGGTCGGCACGCTGAATCGCGCGCTCGCCGACGGCGGCGGACAACCAGGCGCTGCAGACGCGCGCGAACGCGTTTCGCTGGTGGCCGAGCCACGCTCGAACAGCATCCTGGTGCGCTCGGAAAATCCCGCACGCGCGATTCGCGTGCGCCAGTTGATCGAACAGCTCGACACACCGCAACGCGCCGGCGGAAACATCTTCATTATCTATCTGAAAAATGCGGATGCGCTGCGCGTCGCGGAAACGCTGCGCGGCCTTTATGGCGGTACAACGGGCGGCGACCGCGGCTTGCCGGCCGTGACGACTGCGACTGCCGCGCCTACCGCCGCGACCGTTAGCGCATCGATTACTTCTTCACCGGCCGCTACCACGCCGCTTTCAACCAGCGGCACAGCAGCTGGCAGCGCACCGATCATCGCGGGCGCAGCGACGATCCAAGCCGACGCCGCGAACAATGCGCTCATCATCATGGCGCCGGAACCGATCTACAACAATTTGCGCGCGATCATCGAAAAGCTCGACGTCAGGCGGGCGCAGGTATTTATCGAAGCGCTGATCGTCGAGGTGACGGCGGACAAGGCCGGTGAATTCGGCATCCAATGGCAGGTGTTGACGGGGCTCGATCCACGGCGAACCGGCATCCAAGGCTTCGGCGGTACGAACTTCGGCGCACGCGGCGGTGGCAACAACATCATCGACGCGTCGGTCAATATCGGCAGGCTCGGGCAGGGCCTGAATCTCGGCGTCATCAACGGGACGATCACGATTCCCGGGCTTGGCATCATCAGCAATATCGGCTTGCTTGTTCGTGCGCTGTCGACCGACGCCAACGCCAACATCCTGTCGACGCCGACGCTGCTCACGCTCGACAATGAGGAAGCACGCGTGATGGTCGGATCGAACGTGCCGTTCATCACAGGTCAGTACGCAACGACGGGATCGACGTCCACCGTACAGCCGTTCCAGACGATCGAGCGCCACGACGTCGGACTGTTGTTGCGCGTCAAACCGCAGATCACGGAAGGCGGTGCCGTGCGCATGGTGCTCTACCAGGAGGTGTCGCGCGTGGATCAGGGCACCAGAACTGACGCGACCGGTCCGACGTTGACGAAGCGCTCACTCGAATCCTCAGTGGTGGTCGACGACCAACAAATCGTTGTGCTTGGCGGGTTGATCCAGGATACGTTCACCGACACCACTGATAAGATTCCCTTCGCCGGCGATCTGCCCGTGTTGGGAGGGGCATTTCGCTACGACACGCGCACACGAACCAAGACCAATTTGCTAATTTTCATCAAGCCGACGGTCATCCGCAACGCGGTCGATGGCCGTCCCATCACGTCGCAGCGTTACGATTACCTACGCGGCGAGCAGGCCGACATTCAGCCGCAGCCGCGCTGGTTCTGGCCGGATACAACGTTCCCTGAGCTCACGCCTTTGCCGGCGATGCAAGGGGTCGCCGTGCCGCTGCCGCCGGGTCCGGGCGTGGCGCCGAGGCCGGCCCCTCCGGCAAAGTAGCCGGCGCTGAATTCGTCATCGACACGCCGATGGATACCTCCGCCACCGTTGCTTCATTCGATCCCGCGCTCGTCGCGCGCATTCCGTATGCGTTCGCCAAAACGCACGGCATTCTGGCCTATGGAAATGAGGGCGAGTCCGTCATTGTTCTGTTGCGTCCCGATGCGACGGTCGATGGCATCGCGGAAGTGAAGCGCGTTCTCAGTCGACCGCTCCTCACGCGCGGCGTCAACGCGGAAGCGTTTGCCGCCGAGCTGGCCCGTGCCTATAACCAAGGCGGTGCGCGCGCGTGGAGCGATGAAGCCGCGAACGAGAGCGATCTCACGCGACTGTTGCAAGATCTGCCGCCCGCCGAGGATTTGCTCGACACGGGAGCGCAAGCGCCGGTCATCCGAATGATCAACGCGCTGTTGCTGCAGGCGCTGCGCGAGCGCGCGTCCGATCTTCACTTCGAACCGTACGAAGCACGCTCGGTTGTCCGTTTTCGCGTCGACGGCGTACTGCGCGACATCATCGAGCCCCCGCGTGCGCTGCATGCCGCACTGGTGTCGCGACTCAAGATCATGGCGAGTCTCGACATCGCGGAGAAAAGATTGCCGCAGGACGGTCGGATCGCGCTGAAGCTTGGCGACAAGCAGGTCGATGTGCGTGTGTCGACGTTGCCGACCGGCGCCGGCGAGCGCGTCGTGCTGCGATTGCTGGACAAGGATTCCGCGCGGCTCGATCTCACGGCGCTCGGCATGCGCGACGACACGCTCGCCAATGTCGATCGGCTGATTCGCGAGCCGCATGGCATTCTGCTCGTCACCGGGCCCACCGGTTCAGGCAAGACGACGACGCTTTATGCCGCGCTGTCGAGATTGCCCCGCGGTACGACGAACATGATGACGGTCGAGGATCCGATCGAGTATGCGCTCGACGGTGTCGCGCAAACGCAGGTCAGTCCACGCATCGATCTCACGTTTGCGCGCGCGCTTCGCGCGATCCTTCGCCAGGATCCGGACGTCATCATGATCGGCGAAATACGCGATCTCGAAACGGCGCAGATTGCGGTCCAGGCGTCGCTCACCGGCCATCTCGTTCTCGCGACGCTGCATACGAACGACGCGGCAAGCGCGGTGACGCGGCTCGCCGACATGGGTGTCGAGCCTTATCTGTTGGCGTCGAGCTTGCTCGGCGTGCTTGCGCAACGATTGGTGCGCACGCTTTGTCCTGTGTGCCGCACGGCGGCGCCGCCCACCACGGGTGAAGCGAAGCTGCTGGCCGATCTCGGACTCTCCCCATCGCAACCGGTGTGGAGCGCCCCGGGCTGTGTTGCGTGTAACGATAGCGGCTATCGCGGCCGAACCGGCGTCTATGAATTGCTGATCATCGACGAATCGATTCGACACCTGATTCACGATCAAGCAGGGGAGCTCCGATTGCGCGACGCCGCAACACGGGCGAACATGCGCACGCTGCGTGCCGATGGCGCGCGATGGGTGAGCGAAGGCGCTACATCGCTTGCCGAGCTCGTGCGCATTACGCGCGCTCAATGAGCGAGTAATCCGCCGGTCATGTCTGCGTTTCGCTGGGAGGCGGTCGACGCGCAAGGCCGATTGCGCCACGGATTGCTCGATGCCGAAACGGCGCGCGCCGCACGCGACCGCCTTCGCGCCGACGGTCTCACGCCGACCGCCGTCGAATCGTCACCGGATCGCGGTGATCCGCTGTCGCAAACGCATTTACCCGCCGAGCAAGTCGCGCTTTCCACTCGGCAGCTTGCAACGCTTACGCAATCGGGAATGCCGCTCGATCAGGCATTGAGCGCAGTTGCCGAACAAGCGGACCATCCGAGAGCCACGCGCATTTTCACGTCGCTACGCGCGCACATTGCAACCGGCGAGTCGTTGCCTATCGCGATGGCGCGCTTTCCGCGCACGTTTAGCGCGCTCTATCGCGGGCTCGTCGCAGCAGGCAGCGAAACGGGAAGGCTTCCCGACGTTCTCGAACGGCTCGCCGATTATCTCGAGGCGCGCACCGCGCTTCGTCAAAAGTTCACGACGGCGCTTATCTATCCGGTGCTGGTGACGCTGATTGCGCTCGCGGTCATCGCCGTTCTTCTCACCTACGTCGTGCCCCAGGTCGTGTCGGTCTACCAGCAGAGCCGGCAGACGTTGCCATGGCTCACGCAGGCGCTGATTGCGACGAGCGACTTCTTTCGCGCAACCGCGTGGCTTTGGCTGGCGTTGATCGTTACCGCCGTCATCGCGTTCGCGGTCGCTTATCGCCGCGTTGCGTTTCGTACGCGCGTTCACGGATGGATGCTGAGCGTGCCGGGTCTCGGCAAATTGCTGCGCAGCCTCGATACGGCGCGCTTCGCAAGCACGCTCGCCATTCTCGTTGCAAGCGGTGCGCCGCTACTGCGTTCGCTGGACGCAGCGAGCGACGTCGTCCGGATGATTCCGCTCGCCCGTGCGGCAAAAGCCGCGGCGGCGCTTGTGCGCGAAGGCGTTTCGTTGTCGCGGGCGCTCAAGGAACAAAAGGTATTTCCGCCGGTTCTCATTCATCTGGTAGGCAACGGCGAGCGCAGCGGTTCGTTGGCGCCGATGCTGGAGCGCGCGGCGGGCGAGCTCGAACGCGAAGCCGAGCGCCGGCTGGTGTGGGTGACGGCGTTGATTCAGCCGGCGTTGATTGTCGCGATGGGGGCGATCGTCCTGGTGCTCGTACTTGCGATCATGCTGCCGATTGTTACGATGAATCAGCTGGTCCGCTGATCATGGTGAATTTTCTCCGCTTCGCGACAATCGCAGCCGTTGCCTTCGCTTGCGCGTGTGCGAAACAAGAGCTGCCGCAAAAATTCGATCCCGCCCGCGATGCGGCTAGCGACGTTGCGAAAGCGGTTGCGCTTGCCAAAACGCAAGGCAAGCGGGTTATCGTGGACGTCGGCGGTGAATGGTGCGCGTGGTGCCATATCCTGGACGGGTTCATTGCAAAAAACGACGACGTCAAATCGCTCGTCGATTCGCACTATGTATTGGTCAAGGTTAATTATTCGAATGAAAACAAGAACGAGGCGCTCTTGTCGCGCTGGCCGCAGGTGGCCGGCTATCCGCATCTCTTCGTGCTTGACGCAGATGGCAAGCTATTGCATTCGCAGGACACAGAGGAGCTTGAGGCCGGCAAGTCCTATGACAAGGCTAAGTTCGTCGCCTTCGTTCAGCGGTGGGCCTCGTAACGGACAACCTTAAGCGGGCATAGATGGAGCGCTTGCATCAGCGGTCAACGCCTGTCTTCTGATTGCCCATGCCACATGTTCGCGCACCAACGGCGACGGATCGTCGGCGCGCGCGCGTAATGCCGTAACGATCGCCGGATCGGGCGCTGCGTTGCCGAGCCCCACTGCGAGGTTGCGTGACCAGCGTTCATAACCGATACGCCGAATCGCGCTCCCTTCCATCTTCGTGTTGAACTCTTCCTCGCTCCACCCGAAGAGCGTGATCAAATCCGCGTCGTCGAGACCATTACGCACGCGGTCAAAATCAGCCGTCGCCGTTGGCGGAGCGTAACGATTCCACGGACAGATGAGCTGACAATCATCGCAGCCGTAGACGCGATTGCCGATAAGAGGGCGCAGCGCTTCGGGGATGCTGCCTTTGAGCTCGATCGTCAAATAGGAAATGCAGCGGCGCGCATCGAGCTCGTAAGGCGCGACGATTGCGCCGGTCGGACAAATGTCGATGCATTTCGTGCAGGTCCCGCAATGCGCCATCGTCGGTGCCGATAGGGGCAGCGGCAAGTCGGTGTAGATCTCGCCGAGAAAAAAATACGATCCCGCTTCGCGCGTCAGCAGAAGCGTGTGTTTGCCGCGCCAGCCGAGGCCCGCTTTCGCCGCGAGCGCAACCTCGAGTACCGGCGCGCTGTCGGTGAATACGCGAAAGCCGAAGTCGCCGATTTCGCTACGAATCCGTTGCGCAAGCTTGGCGAGCTTTGCGCGCATCACTTTGTGATAGTCGCGGCCGAGCGCGTAGCGAGCGACGTAAGCTTTCCTTGAGTCGGAGAGAACGTCATCAGCATCGCACGCTTTGCCGGGCCAGTAGTTCATCCTCGCGTTGATGACGCGAAGCGTTCCGGGTACAAGTTCGGCAGGTCGCGCGCGGCGGCTGCCGTGTCGCGCCATATAATCCATGTCGCCATGCCGATCCGCGCGAAGCCAGTTGAGCAAGCGAATTTCGTCCGCGGCGAGATCGGTATCTGCGATGCCGATCTCCTGAAATCCCAGCTCACGTCCCCACTGTGTGATCGTCGTCGCCAGCGAGGCCCAATCGCGGTTCATGTCGTCGGTGAGCGGAGAAGCACTGGTCGGCAAGGGTGTTAGCGTACATCACGCGCAGTACATGCATTGATTGTTGCCATGACCACGTCAACGCGCGCGGCGGAATAACCGTTGCACACGCTCGAACTATATTTGCCGGATGCTGCTGCAACCGCGCGCGCCGGCGCTGCGTTCGCACCGCTGCTGAACGGCGGAATGATCGTGACCCTGCAAGGGGATCTTGGCGCTGGCAAGACGACGCTCGTGCGCGGCGTGTTGCGGGCACGAGGTCAAAAGGGGCCAATCAAGAGCCCGAGCTACGGATTGGTTGAGCATTATCCGTTTTCGAGCATATACTTCTATCACATTGATTTTTATCGCTTCGACAATCCCGCCGAATGGGAGACCGCGGGTCTTGCCGAATGCTTTCGCCCCGATACCGTTTGCCTCATTGAATGGCCCGAGCACGCTGGTACATTCCTGCCGCGCGCCGACGTCGCGCTGTTGCTTTCGCTCGCGCAATCGGACGAAGGTCGCACGCTCACCGCGCACGCGTATTCGGAATCGGGTGAGCAATGCGTAGCGGCGATGGCAGCGAAATTCGGCGTCGCACTTCCGTTACGCTGATTGGCGTATCGCTTACACGGCGACGAGTGTTGTCGTGGCTCGTGCTTCCCGCCTCACAGCTCTTTGTTGCGAGTGCCTGGGGTGTCGCGGGGCGCATCGCGTCGGCGCGACTGTGGCCGGCGCAGGAATATACGCGGATGATTCTCGAATCGCCGGCACCGATCGAGCATCAACTGGTCGTGCTCCGTGATCCCAATCGCGTTGTACTCGATCTTGCGCGCGTCGATCCGACGGTGGAGCTACGCGATCTGCCCGCGCACGTACAACCAGGCGATCCGTATATCGCCGGCATACGCATCGGCACGCAATCGGCAGGATTTCTGCGTGTAGTTCTCGACCTCAAGCAGGACGTAAATCCTCAGGTATTCGCGCTGAAGCCTGTGGCGGAGTTTGGCCATCGATTAGTCCTCGACCTCTATCCGTTGACGCCGCTTGATCCCCTGATGGCATTGCTCGAAAGCGAGCGGCGCAAAGAGGCGGCGCGGCAGACAGCGCCTGGCACAGCGCCACCGCCGCTCGCGCGTTCGGAACCGCCGCAGAAAAGCAGTGTCCGCCGTATTACGATCGCCATCGATCCCGGTCACGGCGGCGAAGATCCCGGTGCAATCGGCAAGCGCGGCACGTATGAAAAAAACGTGACGCTCGCAATCGCCCGTAAGCTCAAAGCCATCCTTGACGCCGAGCCGAATATGCGCGCGATGCTGACGCGCGACGACGATTATTTCGTGCCGCTCGCTGCACGGGTGCAGAAGGCGCGGCGCGTGCAAGCCGACTTGTTCATTTCGATCCATGCCGACGCATTTCGCGAGCCGCACGCGCGCGGGTCTTCTGTATTCGCGTTGTCGGAGACCGGAGCTACCAGCGCAGCGGCGCGCTGGCTTGCACAGAAGGAGAACGCATCCGACTTGATCGGCGGCGTGAATCTCGGCGCGAAAGACCCCGTCTTGGCTCGAACGCTGCTCGATCTTTCTCAAACTGCGCAGATCAATGACAGCCTGAAAGTGGGCCGGCAGGTGCTCGATGGCATCGGCACTCACAATGCGCTGCATAAAGCGAGCGTCGAGCAAGCGGGGTTTGCGGTGCTGAAGGCGCCGGACATTCCGTCGATATTGATCGAAACGGCGTTCATCTCGAATCTCGATGAGGAGCTGAAGCTCCGCAGCGAGCGGCATCAGCAGAAGTTTGCGGAGTCGATCGCAGCGGGCGTCAAGCGGTATTTCGCGCGTAATCCGCCGCTCGCGCGAGCATGAACTGCCTGCCGCTGCAAATCGTTAGAATGCGGCGATGATCCGCTTCTTCGTTCTCTTTGTCGCGCTGCTCGCTCTGCTGTTTGGGCTCGAGCTGACCCCATGGTCGCAACGGTGGTTCGTCGAGCCGTGGACGGCGGCGCTTGCGCACATTTCTGCGTTGCTTGTCACAGGGTTCGATCCAGCGGTTACGGCGGCAGGCAAAATCTTGCGCTCGACAACGAACGGCTTTGCGGTGTCGATCGAGTCGGGTTGCAACGGTGTGGAGGCAACGATCGTCTTGATTGCCGCCATGTTTGCATTTCCATCGCCGTGGATGCATAAGCTTGCGGGTCTCGCCGCCGGCGTCGTCGCCGTCCAGGGCTTGAATATCATCCGCGTGATCAGCTTGTTTTACCTCGGGCAATGGGATCGCGACGTCTTCGAATGGGCGCATCTCTATGTCTGGCAGGCGCTGATCATGCTGGACGTGCTGATCGTGTGGCTGATATGGGTGCGCACCTTGCCGAGTGTCGATAGACATAACGCACCGCCACCGCCGCCTGCATCGGCTGCACCGGTCTCCGCGTGAAAACAGCCGCATGCTGACGCGAATGAGAGCCGCAAGCGTGTGGGTCCAAACATGAGCGCCGAAGGGCCGTCCCAAGGCGCGAATTACTCCCCCTCTGGGGGCAGCGCAGCGGCGCCCTCGGCCTCCTTGCACCGGCGAGGTGAATCGCTGCAGCAACGGTCGACCTCGAGTGACGACTCGCAATGGCCGTCGATCCCCGCTCTGCGGGGCCCCTCGCCGGCTGCTCGCATCACAGCCGCAAGCGTGGGGGTTCACTTCTCTCCACTCGCACGCTTCGTCCTCGCGGTGCTCGCGTGGCTGCCCGCCACGTTCGCAATCTGGTATTTCGCCGCGCCGATTCTGTTGTGGCCCGCCGCGCTGCTCGCCGAGGTGGTCGGACGCGTCGGATTCGGCGACCTCGTGCGCGCGGTCGAGCAGACGCGCGCCGTCGTTGCGTTCACGACGACGCTCAAACCGGGTCTGGCCATCGCAGGTGGCATCGTAACGGTCGACGTCAACATGCTGCTGTATTCGTTCGGCCTCCCCTTGTTCGCCGCATTAACGCTCGCTGCACGCGAGCCGCATCGGATCCGCACGTTGTTGATCGGTTACGGCGTTCTCCTGCCCGCCGTCGCTTGGGGCGTGGTCGCGGACTTTTTGAAGAACATTGCGATCAGCGCTCCGGTGCAAGTGGTGTCGCAAACGGGATTTGCATCGTGGCAGCGGGAAAGTATCGCGTTTGCATTCCAGTTCGGCTCATTGATTTTGCCCGCTGTTGCGCCGGCTATCGTGTGGGTCCTGACGCATCGCTCATTCCTCGAGCGGATGCGTCGCAGCGCATAACGCTAAAACTCAATCCTGGGGCCCCGCGTGTCCAACCTTGTCCCGATAGTCGCCGTCGCCGTTGCTTATCTTGCGCTCGCCGGCGTTTCGACTGCCCTCGCTTACGCGCCGACGGACGCGTGGACGGTTTGGCTCGCAAGCGGTCTGACGTTCGCACTGATCGTCGCGCAATTCCATCATCGGTGGATGGTGCCGCTGGCGGGCGCTGCAATCGGCGCGGCAGTCTTCGCGCTGATACTTCCCGGAAGCGGCGTGATCGATGCGGCAGGCTATGCCGCGATCGAAGTCATTGCGGCGTCGGCCGGCGCATTCGCGGCGATGTGGCTCGCGGCGCCTCCGTTACGTCTAGAGAGCCTCCGGGAGCTTGGCGCGTTCATCGTCGGCGCGCTAGCTCAAGCCGTTGTGGGCGCCGCGCTTGCGGCCGCGTGGAATCTCGTATCCGGCGGGCAGGAAGGAATACGAACGTTCAATGTATGGGCGATCGCGGCGTTCGTCGGCGCAGTTCTCGTGGCGCCGCTCGTGATGACATGGTCGGGTTTTCGGCCTAAACGCTCCGGTGGACTGACGATGCCGCAATTTGCCGCCGGCGCCGTCGGCTGCCTGTTGTTTTTGGGATCGCTTTACGTCCTCTTTTCCGGTAGTACGCAACAGCGCTTCGGCGGATCGGTCGGGTTAGGACTCACCTACGTACCTGTGTTGTTCATGAGCATTGTCGCGCTCACGTGGGGTGCGCGCGGCGCATCGCTTGCAGCTTTTCTCGGCGCACTGATCGCGTTGTTCAACACGATTCGCGATAGCGGACCCTTCGCGGCGGTCGACGCCTTCGTTGGCGAGGCCGAGCTCGAAGTGCAGGTGTATGTCGCCATCGTTGCATTGACCGGCTTGCTGATTGCCGCGCTCGCGGCCCGCGAGCACCGGGCTCTGCTCGAGGCACGCGATTGGCGGACGCGTTTCGAAGGCGCGATCGGCGCGCATCGAATGCTGGCTTACGAGTGGGATCCCGTAAGCGGTAACCTTGCCGTGACCGGAGACACGGTGACACATCTCGGCGTGCCTGCTGGAAAGCTCGCAACGCTCGCGGACTGGTTGTCGCATGTGTCGCCGAGCGAACGCGACGCGACGGCCACGGCCTTTGGCACGCGTGCCGATGGCGCGTTGGGACCGGCATTGACGTATCGGATGATGCGATCCGACGGCACGGCAATCACACTGACCGACGAAGCGCAGGCGATTCGCGATCACGACGGCACGTTGTACCGCGTGACCGGTATCGTGCGTGTAGGCGATCGCGCATGAGCGCCGCCGGGCCGTCCCAAGGCGCGAATTACTCCCCCTCTGGGGGCAGCGAAGCGGCGAAGCCGCAAGCGTGGGGGTCGTCATCTAGCGCGCCGGACGGGGTCTTCCTGATTCACGGCTTGGGAGGCACGCAGTACGACCTCGGATCGATGCACAAGCGGCTCAAGAATGCGGGACTCGTAACGCATTCGCTGACGCTGCCGGGTCACGGAATGAAGCCTGAGGACTTGGTCGGCGTAACGGCAGAAGACTGGATCGACGCGGTGGTGGCGAAGTACCGCGAGATTCGCGATGCGCATCCAACGCTGCATCTGATGGGAATGTGCATGGGTGCGCTGCTCGCGGCGACGCTCGCGCAGCGCGAGGCGCACGCAAAAGGTCGCCTGGTGCTGCTTGCACCGCCGGTGTTCATCGATGGTTGGGCGACGCCGTGGTATCGCGGATTGCGCCCGTTGCTGTACGTATTGCCGGGCGTGCGCAACACGATGAAAGTCGAGGAGGAGGAGCCTTACGGCATCAAGAACGAACAATTGCGCGCGATCGTCAAGGCGAAGTTCGAGCGCGGCGAGAATTTTCATTATCGCTGGGTGCCGCTCGAGTGTTTGCGCCAAGTCGATCGTTTACGCGCAATCGTCATGCGCAACGCCGCGAAGATCACGTGCCCGACGCTCGTCGTTCACGCCCGCGAAGATGAACTGACGACCCTTCGATCCGCCAATTTTCTCGTCGAAAAGATCGGGGGTGCGCGCGCGCGGATGGTCGTGCTCGAAGACAGCTATCACATGGTGTGCGTCGACAACGACCGCGAGATCGTCGCTAAGAACGTGTTGGAGTTTTTCGGCGCGCCGATGCCCGGCGCGACGTCGATCCTCGCGAATGAGCCGAAGATGACGCCGACCGAGCTCGTCGCAGCAGTCGACGCGCTATCGAGCTGCCTTGCCAATGGCGACTTCGCGCAACTGCGCGCGCTCGCGATCCCCGATGTGTCATGGATACAGCCCGGCACGAACCGCGTCGCGGGCGCCCATGCCGGCAAGGCGTTTGCCTCGTTCGCGGGCCGTATGCAGGATGCCGCCAGTGGTGCTGTGAAGTTCACGGCGTTTGGCACACCGGTGTTCAATCGCGGAATCGCGCTCGTCCCCACGACGTTGACTGCAGACCGAGACGGCGTACGGCTCGAATCGCAGGGCGCGCTCTTGTGCGCATGGCACGCCGGCAAGCTGCTCGAGGTGCGCTGGTTCGCCGACGACGTCGAACGCGAGAATCTATTTTTCGGCCCGCCCGATCCAATAGCGGCCGGTCCATCGGCACTCGAGCAAGCGTTTGAGTCCGCTACTACTGCGTCGCGAACGCTCAAAGCGACGGACAACGATACGCTTCTCGCGCTGTATTCGCTCTACAAGCAAGCGAGTGTCGGCGATGTTAGCGGCGATCGTCCCGGTGCGCTCGACATGGTCGCACGCGCGAAGTACGACGCATGGTCGAAGAAGCGCGGGATGGCGGCGGACGAGGCGATGCGCGGCTACATCGCGCTTGTGGACGAGCTACGGAAGCGCGAAGCCGTGACGGCCTGACGAGCTGCGCCTTACCCGCTTCCCTCCGAGCGCGTCCGCGGATAGTGCGGCAGCTCGGCGTTCAACGCTTCCCATGACAGCCTGTGTTCAGTCCAGATCTCGCGTTCCGGCGGAAAATTTTCCGGAACATCAAGCGAGGCGGTCGTAATGTCGATTGTGTCGCGGTCGGACTCGTGTTGATAGGTAAGTGGCGTTCCGCAGCGGCTGCAGAAGGTGCGTGCGACCGGCGGTGACGACCGAAAGATCGCGGGTTGACCGGCAGAGAACAAAACGTCGCTCGAGCGAAACGTTACCCATGCAACAGACGGTGCGCCGCTTGCGTGCCGGCATGTTCGGCAATGGCAAATACCGCACGACAATGCCGTTCCGTTGACTCGATAGCGAACCGCGCCACAAAGGCAGCCGCCTTCAACGACGCCACTTGAATGATCCCCCACGCTTGCGGCCTCAGTGGCCAATGAGGCCGCTGCGCTGCCCCCGGAGGAGGAGTAATTCGCGCCTTGGGACGGCCCTGCGGCGCTCATTTTGCGCGTGCCTTTCGCGCCGCCTCGCGCTCACGCAATACCTTGCGCTGCACCTTGCCCGTCGTCGTCATCGGCAGTGCATCGATGAACTCGATTTCCTTCGGATATTCGTACGGCGCAAGAAACTTCCGTACATGTGTGCGGATATCATCTTCGAGAGCGACCGAGGCTGAATGGCCCGCCGCCAAAACGATGAATGCTTTGACGATGTTGCCGCGTACGTCATCGGGTGATGGCACGATCGCGGCATTCGCAACGGCGGGATGTTTTACCAAGCAATTCTCGATCTCGGATGGACCAATCCGATATCCGGCCGCCTTGAACATATCGTCGGAGCGCCCCTGGTACCACAAGTATCCGTCGCCATCGACACTCGCCATGTCCCCCGTGCGACACCAATCTCCGGTGAACTTCGCGCGCGTTGCTGCGGGATTCTTGAAGTACTCCAGAAAAAATACCGGGTCGGGCGTGCCATCGGGCGCAATGCGATTCACGGCGACGTCGCCCGCTTCGCCTGCAGGCACCGCATGGCCCGAATCGTCGATGACGGCGATCCGATGCCCGGGATACGGTCGCCCCATCGAACCGGGCTTCGCCGGCCAGTTCGTATGCGAGTTTCCGACGATGTAGTTCATCTCGGTTTGTCCGAACATCTCGTTCACCGTGACGCCCAGGGCGTCGCGCGCCCAATCGAACACTGTCGTTCCAACCGCCTCGCCGGCGCTCATGATGCTCCGCAGATTTACATCGAATGCGTCGCGCGGTCGCGGATACGCCTTCATCATCATCTTGAGCGCTGTCGGAAACAGGAACGAATTGCGGATTTGATAACGCTCGATGAGCCGCAATGCGCGTTCGGGATCGAAGCGGCCGCGGAATCCGACGATCGGCTGGCCGAAGTAGAGCGCGGGCAATAGCGCATCCATCAGGCCGCCGGTCCATGCCCAATCGGCCGGCGACCAGAAAAGATCGCCCGGTTGCGGATAGCCGTTGTGCGAAAGGACAAAGCCCGGCAGATTGCCGAGCAGACACGATTGCGGCAACAGCGCGCCCTTTGGCGGTCCGGTCGTACCGCTCGTGTAGACGAGGAATGCGGCATCCGTTGCGCGCGTCGCGACACGTTCGAAGTAAGGCGACCCTTTTTGCTGCAATGATTCCCACGGCGTGATCCAGCTTTCGCGTGCGCCCGCGACGCCAATCACGTGCGCGAGCTGCGGAAGCCGATCGCGGATCGGAGCGAGATTGTGCAGTGATTGCGGGTCGACGAGGGCGATCTTCGTCTCTGAATTCTGCAGCCGATATTCGAGCGCCTCGGGACCGAACAAAAAAGACAAAGGCACGGCGACTGCGCCGATCTGGTTGATCGCAATATGCGCGATGGCGGTCTCGGGCCGCTGCGGCAGGACCAACGCGATCCGATCACCGCGCGTCGCATCCATCGCGACCAGTGCATTCGAAAGCCGATTGGCCTGCTGCTGCAAATCGAAGAACGTCCATGCGCTTCGCTCACCTGATTCGTCCTCCCAGTACAGCGCGAAGCGTGCGCGATCGGCCGCCCATCGCCTGCAGCATGCGTGCGCAACGTTGAAATCGCGGGGAACGTCCCAGCGGTGCGCGCGGTGGAGCTCGGCGTAACGATCGACCGATACGGTGTCCATGCGCGTCGGTATGGCAGCAGGACGGCGCTGCTAATGGGCGCTGCGATGTCCTGCGGAGGTTGATGAGACCGTGTGCGTGCCGATTTCCTGCGGCTCGACCGCGGTCCAGACCCATTCGCCTTGCTGCTCGAGCGGCCCTCCAAGAACCACCCGATAAATCGACTTCGACGTGACGAGCGTCAGTCGTTTCGACGGTTGGTATTCGCCGGCTGGCACGATCAGTGACTTCACTCCTTGACCGCTGTCGCCTTTCTTAAGCGTGAGGAACAACGCGATGAAACTGCGGCCGTTGATGACGCCGTCTTCGCCGTCCACCAGATAGTCCGCTTCGGTATTTCGGCGTTGCTCGACCAGGTCGACGCCTGCGAGCGTGCTTGCGACGATTTCGAGGCCGATCTCGGTACGTTCTGACGTATGCCGTCGCATCCGCCGCACAATGCCCAGCGTCCATTGCGCGCCCGACTGTGGGCGGATCGCAACCAGTGTGCCGATCGGAAGATCGCTCGCGGCTTTCATGGGCGCCATTAGACGAAAACCGGTCAGCGAAACGTCCTTGACCTCCCACGGCCCCCCCGCCGCGACGTATTGCGACAGTCGATGGCGCGCAAGCTCGATACGCCGGTCGTTTTCATTTCGTATTCGTCCGAACACGGCGAGCTCGAGCGTGCCGCCGAAGCTCTTGCCGGCGTAGAGCTGGAAATCGGGATCGCGATCCTCCTCGCGCAGATAGCCGGCGATCTTGGTCAAGCCGACAATCGCATCGACGTTGCCGTCGGCAATCGCACGGTCACCGTGGCGCGCGATCAGCTTGAGCTCGGGATCGACCTTGGCGGCGAAGCGCCGCAGCAGGCATAGCTGCTCGGAAAGCCGCGACGTTTCGTCCGAGCGCGGTCGCGTCCTGATCGCCTGCTCGATCGATACCTGCTGCTGCATCAGCGACGCGTGCAGCGGCTGGGTATCGACAAACAGCACGCTTCCTTCGAGCGCGCCGTTCGTTCGCCGCTTCAAGCCTTCGCGGCTCGCGAGATCGACGAAGAACGACGTCACCGTCTTGGGCTCGAGCGACATTCGAACCGATGCACACCAGCTATCGAGCTCGGACCACACGTGCTCGATCTGGCGGGGCGTCAGGTTGCCCGTGTCGATCAATTGCAGTACTACGATCATCAGATATTGATGCTCGATCGTCGTCGGCAGGCCGTCGGCGACAAGCTGCACCGGATTTCTCTCGAATCGGCGTGCGGCCGCCAGCGCGAACAATTGATGAAGTTCCGCCCATTTGCCGGGAATCCACGATTCGTATCGATAAAGGCGCGCTTTCGCGTCGCGACCCAAGTGAACGATCTGCCGGCAAACGAGCTCGGGCAACAACTGCTGCCATCGTGCGTTGTGCTCGTTCTCGATCGCGACTTGCTCGTAGCTCCGCAGGGCCGTTTGGAACGCCTGTGAAAGGTCGAACAGCGCGGTCCACAACTGTCGCTCAATCTTGGCGCTCCGGTTCGCGTGCTCGACGTACTGCGCGGTCAGCGATCGGAACAACTGCTCAGCGTGGGCATCGACGACGAAGAGCGCGCCGAGCCTCCGCGGTGTCAGCTTCGCGGCGGGCGCGGTGATGCCAGCGAGCTGCTCAATCAGCTCCTGCTTGCGGGAGAGCGCGTCGGTCGCGACGGGCGCAGCGAACCAGCGCGCGGCGGACTTGGCGTCCGCGAGCGGATCCTTGCGGGATCTCAGAAACCCGAACATCTCATCGCTTCCCTAACCGGTTCAAGGATAGCGCAACAGCGAGACCGATTCCGCGGCCGCTCATCGGGCGACGTGCGGGACCGCGGGCGGGGATTGTTGCCTCCTTTTCTTTTGCCCGAAACTGTTGGTTTTGCTGCATAGCAATGATCGCGCAAAGACCGTCGGCTTGGCAAGCACGAATCATCCCACTGGCATACATCGTGCATGTCACGTGCCGTGGAGCACAGCCTGAAACGGGCTGGACTCGCCGGCGTTTTTGGGAGCCCGTCTCAATTGGGCCCGCCGGTTTAGCCGTTCGAACTGACGCATAACGCGCAAGGAACGACATAAATGGGCATCCTAATCAAGGCGCCTGCGCGCCGCCGCGAAGGCCCGCCGCCAGTCAGCATCCTCGCGGAGACGGGCGAATCGGCCGAGGCGTTGCATATTCGCGAAGTGGTTCGCATTACAGGATTGCGTCGTGAGCAACTTTATATGTGGCAGCGCCGATATGGCTTCCCTGCGCCGCTACGCGATGCGTTTGGCGATCGTGTCTATCCTCCGGATCAGGTCGCACGACTGCGTCTGATCAAGCAGTTATTGTCCGAAGGTTGGCGTGCCGGCGCAGTAGTGCCATTGGCCGACACTGCACTTCAATCGATGCTGGGTTTGACCGTCGAAGAGCCCGCGCCGCTGCCGTCGGAAATCGAATCAGCCGTGCGCATGCTTGGATCGCATCGTACCGTCGATCTGCAAAATCATTTATCGAAGCTGCTCGCTACGCAAGGCTTGCGCAAATTCCTTGAGCAGACATTGATTCCCCTGAACGAAGCGGTGCACGAAAGAGTCGTGCGCGGCGAAATGCAAACGTTCCAGGAATTGCGCTTTGCCGATCTCTCACAGCGGCTGCTGCGCGATATTCGCGGCCTTGCTCGCCCCACGCGCGACACGCGTCAAGTGTTGCTGGCGACGCCGCCCAACGATCCAAACCAATTGGGCCTCGCAATTCTCGAACTCCTTCTTTATACCGAAGGCGTGAGTTGCCTCACATTGGGCGCCGGCATCCCTGCGCAGGAAATCGCCGGCGCTGCCAAGGCGTATCACGTCGCACTCGTGCTGTTGTTGTTCGATCGCGGCATCTCGGGCAAGATCGCAGGACAGGAAATACGCGGCTTGCGCCACGCATTGCCGGCGGACGTGCCGCTGATCGTCAGCGGGCGCGCCGTCAATCTGCTCGCCAAACCGGTCGAGCATACGCACGCCGCAGCCGATTTCAGCTCGATCATCGCGAGAATGCGCGCCGAAGGCGTGCTGCCCGCCGGTGCGGGTGGCCGTTCCGAAAGCTTGCCGCAGGAGACCGAACGGGCGTAAATTGGTAGCGTGAATTGGTGGTCGCGTCGGCTCGTTTGGCATTCGCTCGGATTGATCGTCGCCGTGCTCGTCGCATGGCTGATATTTCGCGGCTATCGCCAGCCGGAGCTGCTGCTCGATTTCGCGGGTATGCGGCTGTGCTGATCTCGTTCGCGCCTTAGGGCCGCCTAAGACCGCGGGAATGCGCTCCGCCTCCGGGGGCAGCGAAGTGGCGAAGCCACGAGCGTGGGGGTCGTCTAGGGCTCGTTCAAAAAGTCCTCGAGCTTGCGTCGATCGCGCTTCGTCGGCCGACCGCTGAAGTGCGTTTCAGCGGAGAGCGCCGCCTTGCGCTGCGCTAAAGCCTCTTCTCGCGCCTGGATACTCTGCGCAGTCTCGCGATAGAGCAGTGCTGCATCGGCAGCGCCGCCTCGGCGATCGGACAACGCCGCGACTTCGATTTCCCATGTGAAGCTGCTCTTGCGCACGCTGATCCGTTCACTGACACGTACGAGATGCGCCGGCTTGACCCGGACTCCACCGGCGCGCACGTGGCCTGCATCGATTGCCTGCGCCGCGAGACTGCGCGTCTTGTAGAAGCGCGCCGCCCACAGCCATTTGTCCAAGCGCTGCCGGCTCGGATTCGGCGCAGCGCCGAGCGACTTCGCGTGTGCGTCAGCTCGTGTGATCATCGCCGACACCGGCATACGCTTGCATCCATCCGGCGGTCTCCGTCGCCTCGGAATAGCCCTCGGCCTTCAATGCGGCGATCACCCGAATGCGGTCCTCGGGAATTCGATTCTGCGATAGCTTGAATTTCGCATCGAGTCGCTGGATCGGCAACTTGAACGCGACTATGGATCCGATGAGCGCATCGCGCTGGCGATCCGACATCGCAAACGTCCACGGCGCGGGACGCGTGGCTTCGAAACGCTGGATCAGCGCATCGAGCACAGCGCGAGCGGCTGCCGCATCGTCAAAAATCTCCAGAGGTCCGTGCGCATGGATCGCCGTGAAGTTCCACGTCGGTACCGCTTGCGCAGGCTCCGTATACCAGGACGGTGAAACGTACGCGTGCGGTCCATGAAAAACAGCAACCGAGTGCACGCCCTTGGTGTGCTGCCAATGGGGATTCGCTCGCGCAAAATGGCCGATCAACGTGCCGTGAGGCTCGTGCGCGTCGGTCAGGAGCAGCGGAATATGGCTGACCCATGGCTCGGGCGCGGCGGGCGTGATCAACGTCGCGAATGGATAGTCGTGGATCAGGTGTGCGATCGCCGCACGATCTTTTGCGGCGAACGACGGAGGAATGTAGAGCGCCATCGTAGTCGTAGTTTTCAGTGACGGGTTGGCCCCGACGCGTCGGGTGACGAAAAGACTTCGCGTGCTTCATCGGCAGCGAACGTGTAGTGACGATTGCAAAACTCGCATGTCACCTCGACGTCGCCACGTTCCACGATGGCTGCCTCCACTTCGGCGCGACCGGCGATGCGGAGCGCATTGCGCACGCGCTCGAACGAGCATGAACAACGGAAACGCGCAGGCCGAGGATCAAACACGCGCAGATCATCCTCGGGAAACAACCTTGACAGCACCACTACGTGACTTGTAACTGCCAGCAACGAATCGGGCGTCTGCGCAGCAATCGAAGCCTCGACACGCGTCCACGTCGCGTCGTCGTGTGCGGCTGAACCGGGTAGACGTTGCAACAGTAGGCCTGCCGCAATGCCATCGCGCGTCGCCAACACGACGCGGCTCTGCAATTGCTCCGACGTCGTCAGATAATGCTCGAGCAAACGCGCCGTTGTCGTTGCTTCGAGCGCGACGATTCCCTGATAGAGCGAGCCGCCGCCGCGAGGGTCGAGCGTGATCGTCAAGCGGCTCTGTTCGCGGTTGCCGGCGAGCTCGATCAGCGTTGCATCGGCTGCGAGCGCCGCCGTTGCCCTTTTGTCCCATTGCGCCGTCGCGCGCAAGTCGAGCGCATCGGTACATTCAACGACGGCGAGCCGCACCGGGCTGCCGCCGGCAAGTTGAACGATGAGGCTGCCGTCGAGCTTCAGTGTCGACGCGATCAACGTGGATCCGGCACAAAGCTCGGCGAGCGCTCGCGCAAGCGGCGGCGGATACGGATGGCACGCCAGGATACCGCGCGTCGCTTGTTCAAGGGTGACAAACGCACCGCGTACTTGCGCGGCGTCGAACACAAAGCGCGTCAACGCGTCGGACGACGGCGTTTCCGACGTCATCCGGCGAGAGGAATTGTGTAGACGGTAAGGGGCAGCGCGGAATTCTTGTCGAAGAGCGTTCCCGCCTCTACGCCCGCCCGCGCAACATCTTCGGCGGTCTTGAGCCGCGAATAAAGCGCGCTCATGGCGCCAAGCGCGAACTCGCGTCCGGTGCCGGCCGCCCAGAACTGCGTGTACTCGAACACTTCACGCATCGAGTACACGCCGAAGATGCCGCGCACGTTGACGATCAGCGCGGTCACCTGCGTCGATTCGTACGGATCATCCTCTTCTTCCTTCGGATTCAGAAAGTGCTGCTCCTTCAAAATCGGATGGAGCATGCGAAATGTTTCGAAAATCCCGGCCCTGTGACTGAAATCGAGGTTGTCGTGCTTCGCGAGCAGGCTTTCGAACACGAGCTGATGCGCGGCCGAGCCGCATAAACCGATGTACGTGTCCTTGTAGCGGACGATCTTGTCGTATGTGCGATCGTGCATGGCAGCGAGGCGCGTATCGCCGAACGTTGTAAGCGAATCGGCGGCGATCGCCGCGGTATCGCCCTTACGGACGATGACGATTGTGGTCATGCCGAATTCTTGGTTGATGTCGCACCGGAATCGGTGCGCAGGAAGGCCAAATTATACGCTCTCACAGTGTGGTACCCCCACGCTTGCGGCTGCGCCGCTGCGCTGCCCCCAAAGGGGGAGCAATTCGCGCCTTGGGACGGCCCGGCGGCGCTCATGCGCCTTTTTCGTCGGGGCCCGAACGTTCAAACGAAGCGGGCGCCGGCAGCATCGCAACCGGCGGTAAACGACCGGGTGACCACGCACTTCGCGCGTAGCGCCAAAACTCGTCCACCGACGATGGCGGCGCGGGGGGCAACGGTTGATCGAGAAAACGCCACGCCGCGACAAGCGCGATCATCGGACTGTGCGGAAGCGGCGCCGCTCGCGTTTGCTTGGAGAGCTTTTCGCCGACTGCGTTGAGCGCAATCGGAACGTGCAGATACGCGGGCTCGGAAACGCCGAGCTTTCGCTGCAAAAAAATTTGCCTCGGCGTCGACGCCAAGAGATCGGCGCCACGCACGACGTGCGTAATGCCATCGTTGGCGTCGTCCACGACAACGGCCAGCTGATAGGCAAACATTCCGTCGGCGCGTTTGACGATGAAGTCGCCGATGTCGCGCGAGAGGTCTTGCTGTTGCGGCCCTTGCAATCGATCGCGAAACTGTACGATGCCGTCGTCGACGCGAACGCGCCACGCGCGATCGCGGCGAAATTCACGATCCGCCGGGATGCCGTTGCGGCACGTGCCGGGATACACGCGCTCACCGCCACGTCCAACGTCCGCCGCTTCAAGATCGCGTCGCGTGCATGTGCATTCGAAGACCGCACCCATTTGCCGCAGGGTTGCGAGCGCTTCCGCATAACGGTCCACGCGCTCCGATTGGCGCACGACGGCGCCATCCCATGCAAATCCATAGCGTTCGAGCGTGTCGCGAATATCGAACTCTGCGTCGACGCGAACGCGGGGCTCGTCGATGTCGTCGATGCGCAAATGCCACTCGCCGTCGTGCGCGCGAGCGTCGGCGTAACTCGCGAGTGCGGCAATCAACGAGCCGAAGTGAAGCGGGCCGGTGGGCGAAGGCGCGAACCGTCCGCGGTAGCGAACCGCGTAGGACAATCGGTCGGCGTTTCCTACGGTGATGCGCCTGTTTGCAGCACCGCTACAGGCGCGGGATCGAGCCGATAGCGGAGCGCTGCGCCGATGACGGCGTTCGGATACTCGGCACGGCCCAAGCTGCCGTTGTAGCGCCCGAGCGCGCGATAGTAATCGCCGTGCTCGATGTCGAGGTAATGGCGGAGGATCACGCATCCGTAGCGCAGATTCGTGCGCAAGTTGAATAGATTGTGATCTCCGGAGCCGATCTGCCGGATCCAGAACGGCATGACCTGCATGTATCCGCGCGCGCTTGCCGTCGAGATCGCGTATTTTTTGAAGCCGCTTTCGAGATGGATGACGCCGAGCACGAGCTGCGGGTCCAATCCTGCGCGCGTAGCCTCGTAGTGGACCGTCGCGAGGAATTCGCGGCGCTCACGCTCGTCGGCAACCCTGGTCGCGAGTCTGCGCGACATCTCGGCTACCCACGGAACAATGTTGGTTCGATACGCGTAATCGCCCGGCACCGGATTGTCGGCGATCGATCGTGCCAGCCCCGCGACCACGGAGGGTGCGAGCTGCTCCTCGATCTGCGCGCCGGCGAACGCCGGCATCGCGCTCATTGCAAGCGCCCATCCCGCGCATACCATCAGTGCCGACGAACGTCGCACGACCCCTTCTCCCTTTGCGAACCGCCTTACTGTCGCTCATTGTCGCCCAAGGCGACCGTTGATCCAATTCGTTATTTCGGCCAACGGGACTGCCGTGGCCACGCTGTCCCGCCGCGCCTGGTATTCGACGCTGCCGTCCTTAAGTCCGCGATCGCCGATCGTTATCCGATGCGGGATCCCGATCAGCTCCAGATCAGCAAACATCACGCCAGGGCGCTCGCCGCGGTCGTCCAGCAGCACGTCGACGCCGGCTGCGGTGAGTTCGTCGTGTATCCGGTCGGCCACCTGACGGACGGCGTCGCTGCGGTCATAGCCGATCGGCGCGATCGCCACGGAAAAAGGCGCGAGCGCCAGCGGCCAGACGATGCCCTTGGCGTCGTTGTTCTGCTCGATCGCCGCCGCGACGACCCGGGTAATCCCGATGCCGTAGCAGCCCATCTCCATGACCTGCGACTGACCGCCCGCGTCCAGATAAGTTGCACCGAGCGCTGCCGAATAGACATTGCCGAGCGCGAACACGTGGCCGACTTCGATCCCGCGCATGATATCCAGCGTGCCTTTGCCGTCGGGCGAGGGGTCTCCTTTTACGACATTGCGTATGTCCGCCACGAGATCGGGCTCGCGGCAATCGCGGCCGAAGTTCACGCCGCGCAGATGAAAATCCGCTTCGTTCGCCCCACAGATGAAGTCGCTCATCACGGCAACCGACCGATCGACAATGAGCGGCATGTTCGCCGGTATCCCGACGGGGCCGAGGTATCCTGGTTTGCATCCGGTGGCCGCGACGATTTCCGGATCGCTCGCCCAACGCCATGGACCGAGATTGGGCATTTTGCCGATCTTCACTTCGTTGCCAATGTGATCGCCGCGAACGAGGAGCATTTGTACCTTGTCCTGGGCCAAGATCATCAGGCATTTGACGGTGCGGGCGAGTGGCAACCCAAGCAGCGCCGCAACCTCTTCGCAGGTGGCCTGACCGGGTGTCGGTACCTTCTGCATCGGTTCTGCAGGCGGCGCGCGTTTTTCCGCAGGCGGTACAGCTTCGGCCAGTTCGACATTAGCCGCATAGTCCGACGTTGTGCAATATGCAATTGCGTCTTCGCCCGAGTCGGCCAGGACTTGAAACTCGTGAGACGCGAACCCTCCGATGTTGCCCGTGTCGGCCAGCACGGCGCGAAACGTGAAACCCATCCGCGTGAAGATTCGCGTATAGGCGTCGTACATGATTTGGTAGGAGCGCTTCAGCGACTCCTTGTCGGCGTCGAACGAGTACGCGTCCTTCATGATGAATTCGCGCGAGCGCATCACGCCGAAGCGCGGCCGCACTTCGTCCCGGAACTTCGTTTGGATGTGATAGAGATTGGTCGGGAGCTGCTTGTAGCTTTTGAACTCTTTGCGCGCGATATCGGTGATCACCTCTTCGGAAGTGGGCTGCACGACGAAATCGCGTTCGTGCCGATCCTTGAGACGCAGAAGCTCGGGACCGTACTTCGCCCAACGCCCCGACTCCTGCCATAGCTCCGCAGGCTGAACGACGGGCATCAGCAACTCGATCGCGCCCGCGCGATTCATTTCCTCGCGCACGATCGTCTTGACCTTGTGCAACACGCGCACGCCGAGCGGCATCCACGTGTAGATGCCGGCCGCGAGGCGCTTGATCAGGCCGGCTCGGAGCATCAGCCGGTGGCTGATCGTCTCGGCTTCGGCCGGAGCTTCCTTCAGCGTCGAAAGAAAGTAACGCGATACGCGCATGCGCGGACCGAGCGGCGGACGCTCGTTGCGGGCAAAGCGCGGATTCTACCGCGGCCGACTTATCGCTCACTTAACCGTCGGCAGGCGGATATGCCATCGAGCGTCAACGTGTTACGGGGTACTACTGGCAATGCATTCCCAACCCCACTCGATCGACGAGCCGTCGGGCTCCGCATGCGAGTTCACCACGCGCATGTAAGGGGGAGGAGGCGAGGGGAACGGATTGGCGCGCTGGATGACGCTTCCACGCCCGGCTATCGGATTGTCGACCAAGATACGTCCCACTTCATCCGCCTCGTACGCGTTGGGCGGAGGGCATGACTCGTGCACCGTGACCGACGAGCCGACCGAGTCGAATACTCTCCCGCTGTAGTAGAGATAAGGCGAGATGTCGAGCTGTCCCGACAGCGGCGTGATGTTTTCTCGATGGGCGCTTTGCCTGCAACCGTTGCTCGTGTCGACCGTGTTGTAG
>DASXSP010000032.1:0-12367 GCA_036505865.1 Casimicrobiaceae bacterium | reverse complement strand
TTGGCCGGCGGCGCATGGTTTGCGGTGCAGCCGCGCGCAACGACGGTTCAGACGACGCCGGTCGTCACTGCGTACCCATCGCAGCAATTCGTCGTGCTGAATTCCACCGGTTACGTCGTCGCACAACGCAAGGCGGCGATTTCATCCAAGGCCACCGGGCGACTGGAATGGTTGGGCGTCGCCGAAGGCTCGCGGGTCAAGGCAGGCGACGTGATCGCACGACTGGACAATCGCGACGTCGCAGCGCAATCGCAAGGCGCGGTCGCGAACGTCCGTGGCGCTCAGGCGGCGCTCGAGCAGGCATTGGCCGAGCAACGCGACGCCGAGGCGCAACACAAGCGCAATGTCGACCTCGTAGCGAAGGGCTTTGTATCGCAATCTGCGACCGACACCTCTAAGGCCCGAGCCGATCGTGCTGTTGCGGGCGTCGCGAACGCGCGTGCCGCGCTTGCCATGGCGCAAGCAAATGCGCGCAATGCCGGCGTTGCGCTCGATTACACGATGATCCGCGCGCCGTTTGACGGCGTGATCTTGTCGAAGAGCGCGAACGTGGGCGATATGGTGACGCCGTTCTCCAGCGCCACCGATTCCAAAGGCGCTGTCGTCACGATGGCTGACATGACCACGCTCGAGGTCGAGGCCGATGTTTCCGAATCGAGCCTCGCAAAGATCAAGGTCGACATGCCGGCCGAGATCACGCTCGACGCGCTTCCGAACGATCGCTTCCGCGGCCGCATCAGCCGGATGGTTCCGACAGTGGATCGTGCGAAGGCGACCGTGATGACGAAGGTACGCTTCGAAGCCATCGATCCGCGCGTCCTGCCCGAGATGAGCGCGAAAGTGAGCTTTCTGTCGCAGGACGTGACGCCGGAGCAGCAGAAAGCGTTCGTCGCCGTCAGTTCCGACGCGTTCGCGCAGCGCGACGGGCGCACCGTGGTGTTCGTTGTCAGGGATGGCAAAGCGATCGCCGTTCCCGTTACGCCGGGCACAAAGATCGGCGAGCTGACGGCGGTGACCGGCGACGTCAAATCCGGCGACAAGGCGGTGCTGCGACCCGACGACAAGCTCGTCGGTGGCTCGCTCGTCAAGGTCGCGACGAAGTAGCGGTGACTGAAGCGATTACGCAATCGCGCTTGGACGCCGCGGCAGACGGCGTCGAACCGCTCGTCGCCATCCGTTCGTTGTCGAAGTACTACACGCGTGGCGATCAGATCATTCCTGTACTGCTCGACATCGATCTCGACGTGCTCCCGGGCGATTTCGTTGCATTGATGGGACCGTCCGGATCCGGCAAGTCGACGTTGCTCAACCTCATTGCGGGGATCGACAAGCCGTCATCGGGCGAGCTTCGCATCGCCGGCGTAGACATCGTGCTCCTCGCCGATGCCGATCTCGCCGCATGGCGCGCAGCCAATGTCGGCTTCATCTTCCAGTTCTACAATCTGATGCCGGTTTTGACTGCGTATCAGAACATCGAGCTGCCGCTGATGTTGACATCGCTGTCGCGTTCCGAGCGCCGCGAGCGCGTTGAAACGGCGCTTGCGCTCGTCGGGCTCACCGATCGCCAGGATCATTACCCCAACGAGTTGTCGGGCGGACAGGAACAGCGCGTCGCGATCGCCCGTGCGCTCATCACCGATCCGATGCTGATCGTCGCCGACGAGCCCACCGGCGATCTCGATCGCGTGACCGCGGCTGAGATTCTCGACCTGCTCGATCGCCTGAACCGGGAGCTTGGCAAGACGATCATCATGGTGACGCATGATCCGAAAGCAGCGGAGTCCGCGCGCCGATTGATCCACCTCGAGAAGGGCGTGCTCGTCCACTGACCGGCACGAATCGGCATGTACGTCGCGCTGCTGGTTCTGAAAAACGCGCTCCGTCACAAGCTGCGGACGATACTGACGATCGTCGGCATTGTCGTCGCGATCACCGCGTTCGGATTGCTGCGCACGATCGTCGACGCGTGGTATGCGGGCGCCAACGCGAGCTCGTCGGCGCGCCTAGTGACACGGAACGCGGTGTCGCTCGTGTTCTCGATGCCTGTCACGTACGCGCAAAAGATTCGACAGGTTCCGGGCGTCGCATCCGTTGCGTTGGCCAATTGGTTTGGCGGCGTATATATCTCCGAGCGCAACTTCTTTCCGCAGTTCGCGATCAGTGCGCCGTCGTATCTCGAGATGTATCCCGAATATGTTTTGTCGCCGGAGGAAAAGAAGGCGTTTCTCACCGACCGCACCGGCGCGATCGCAGGTCGCAAGCTCGCCGAACAGTACGGGTGGAAGATCGGCGATCAAGTTCCGCTGCGCGGGACGATTTTTCCCGGCACATGGACGTTCGCGCTGCGCGGGATCTACGACGGCGCCGACAAAGGGACCGATCAATCGACGTTCTTCTTCCATTGGGAGTACTTGAACGAAACGGTCAAGAGGCAATTCCCCCGACGCGGCGACCAGAGCGGCGTGTTCGTCGTACAGCTCAAAGACCCGCAGCAGGCCGCGGAGGTCTCCGAGGCAATCGACGCGACCTTCAAGAACTCGCTCGCGGAGACGCTGACGGAGACCGAGAAGGCGTTCCAATTGGGCTTCGTCGCGATGACCGAAGCGATCCTGCTCGCGATCCAGGCGGTATCGTTTGTCGTCATCGTCATCATCATGGCCGTGATGGCGAACACGATGGCGATGACGGCGCGCGAGCGTTATGGCGAATACGCGACGCTCAAAGCACTCGGTTTCGGGAATGGATTCGTTGCGCTGATGATCTTCGCCGAATCGCTCGCGATCGCGGTTGTCGGCGGTGTCGCCGGCATCGCGCTGACCTTTCCGCTGGCCCGCGGTTTCGCCGACGCGATGGGGTCGCTGTTTCCGATCTTTTTCGTGAGCGAGGATACCGTGCTGATGCAGTTGGCCGCGGCGATTCTGATCGGCGTCGTCGCGGCGTGCATCCCGGCATGGAAAGCGGCGCGTGTGCGCATCGTCGATGGTTTACGTGCTGTCGCGTGAGCGGCCGGCGAGGGGCCCCGCTATGCGGGGATCGACGGCAAGCGCGAATCGCGTTCTGCGGCCGACAACGAGGAGATAGCATGAGATTAGCGAAGCAAAGAGGCCGCGTGCCTTAGCGGCAATGGCAATCCCCATCAACTACATCGCGCGCAATTTAGTCGCGCGCCGCTTGACGACGATTCTGACGGCCGGCGGGATGGCGCTCGTCGTCTATGTGTTCGCGACGGTATTGATGCTTGCCGCCGGACTCCAGCAGACGCTCGTTTCGACAGGCCAGGACGACAACGTCGTCGTCATTCGCCGCAGCGCTCAAACCGAGGTCCAAAGCGGTGTCGACCGCCGGCAGGCGAGCGTTATCGAGAGTCTTCCCGACATCGCAACGGGCGCTGACGGGCAGCGTCTGATTTCAAAGGAGCCGGTCGTTCTGATCAATCTGCCGAAACGCTCGACCGGCAAATCAGCGAACGTCGTGATTCGCGGCGTCACGCCGGCCGGCCTCACGCTGCGGCCACAGGTGCAGATCATCGAAGGACGGATGTTTCGGCCGGGAACATCGGAAGTCATTGCCGGACGCTCGATTGCGAGCGGATTCCGTGGCGCGGGTCTCGGCGAGACGCTCCGTTTCGCGTCGCGCGACTGGATCGTCGTCGGCGTGTTCGACGCCGGGCGCACGGGCTTCGATTCCGAGATCTGGGGCGATGCCGAGCAGATGTTGCAGGCGTTTCGACGCACCGGCTTTTCGTCGGTGATATTCAAACTGATCGACGCCGACCGTTTCGACGCAGTGAAACAGACGCTCGAAAGCGATCCGCGTCTGACCGTCGAGGCCAAGCGCGAGCAGCGTTTTTACGCCGATCAATCGGAAGCGCTCGCGAAATTCATCACGTATCTCGGCACGTCGATCTCCGTGATTTTCTCGATCGGCGCCATCATCGGCGCGATGATCACGATGTATGCGAGCGTCGCCTCCAGAGTCGCGGAGATCGGAACGTTGCGAGCGCTCGGATTTTCGCGGGGCGCAATCCTCGTCGCATTTCTCGGTGAGTCGTTGCTCTTGGGACTGTTGGGCGGCATCGTCGGTCTGGTCGCCGCGTCGTTCATGCAGGCGTTGTCGATCTCGACGACCAACTTCCAGACGTTTGCCGAGCTGGCGTTCTCGTTCACGCTGACGCCGTCGATCGTCGTCGCCTCGATCGCGTTCGCCTTGACGATGGGGCTTGCTGGCGGCTTTCTGCCTGCGGCGCGAGCGGCACGCATGAAGATCGTCGACGCGCTGCGGGCTGCGTAACGGCGGCATCGCATGGCCGAAATGAAGCTCGCAGCGTTACGGGCATATGCGGTCACGCGCACGCTGTGTAAGCCTGTCGATCTTGCCGCAGCGGTTCGAAATCTCGGTTTCGTGCAGATCGACCCGATCCGGGCGCCTGCCCGAGCCCAGGACTTGATCCTGCGTCATCGCGTCGCTGACTACCGCGCCGGCGATCTCGAAAAGCGTTTTCCCGAGCTGCCGCTGGTCGAAGATTTCGTGCACGTTTACGGTGTGCTGCCGGAAAGCTCGCTCCGGCTTTTGCATCCACGCCGGCGACTCCATACGTGGCGCGTCGAGCGCGATCATCCGGCGCTGGCGCGCAATGTTGTCGGCCATATCGAGCGCAACGGTCCCACGCATCCACGCGATTTGACGCGCGCGCTCGGGTCGGCGCGCATCGTCAACGGCTGGGGCGGCTCGAGCGCGGTGACGACGCGGATGCTCGAAGCGTTGCACTATCGCGGCAAGCTCCGCGTCGTGCGACGCAACAACGGCGTCAAGATTTATGCGCTCGCGCCCGCTCGCGATCCCGGACCGCCACTCTCCGTTCGTGCGTACCAACTGCTGCAACTGCTCGTACGCCTGTACGCGCCGCTGTCGATGGCATCGTTGCGGCAACTGGCGAAGATGGTAACGGAAGACTCCATTCCCGAGGCTTCCCGTGAGCGGGCACTGGCGCAATTGTTGAAAAGCGGTTGGCTCGCGAGAGGTGTCGTCGAAGACGTCGAATATCTGTGGCCCGCGGACGAGAGCGCGCGTGCCGAAGCGCCGGACACCGTTCGCTTGCTCGCACCGTTCGATCCGATCGTATGGGACCGCCGCCGTTTTGCGCGCCTGTGGAGTTGGGAATATCGGTTCGAAGCCTATACGCCGCCGGCGAAACGCCGCTTTGGCTATTACGCATTGCCGATGCTATGGCGCGATCGTGTCATCGGCTGGGCCAACGTTACGCTGAAATCGGGACGGCTCGACGTTGCGACGGGATTTGCCGGCGAAAAGCCGCGCAGCTCGCGATTCGTGCGACAACTGGAGCGTGAAATCGACTCGCTCGCACGTTCGCTGGGAAATTAGCGTGGCCGCGCTTGGCGTCGTGCTGGCCGTCGCCGGAAACGTCATTGCACTCCGGCCATTCGCGCGCAACGGGGCGCGGTAGCAGCGCGCATTGTTTACCGAACTACTATTCGAGCGCCATTCCGATATCGGCAACCAATTTTTTCCAACGGGCGAGGTCGTGGGCGATGATTTGACCCAGCCGGTCCGCCGATCCGGCGTCTACTTCAGCACCTTCGCGCTCGAGGCGCTCGCGAACCTCGGAATCTCCAAGTATCCGTTGAATCTCGCGATTGAGCTTCGCGACGATTTCCGCCGGCGTTCCAGCGGGCGCGACGACACCCCAATAGTTTTTGACATCGGCATCCGCAACGCCTTCTTCCTGCCAACTCGGCACATTAGGAAGCTGCGGCGCACGCTTCCCGCCGGTCACGGCAAGGACTTTGACGCGCCGCTCGGCAAGTAGCGGCAGCGTCGCGGGAATCGACGCCGTCATCGCCTGAATCTGTCCACCGAGCAAATCCTTCGTCGCGTCGGCAATGCCGCGATAGGGTACGTGCACGATGTTGACGCCTGTCCGCGCTTTCATCAGCTCGAGCGCGAGATGGTTAATGCTGCCTGTGCCCGCGGAACCGTAATTGAATTTGTCCGGCTCGCGATTCGCGATGGCAATGAACTCGCGCATCGTGTTGGCTGGCACGCTGGTGTTGACGACAAATGCGAGCGGTCCTGTGGCAATCGGCGCGACCGGCACGAACTGGCGCTGCGGATCGTAACCAGGATTCTTTTGCGAGGCCGCGACCGTCGTGAAAGGGCCGGCGACAAACAGCAGCGTATAGCCGTCCGGTTCCGCCTTCGCCGCTTCGGCCGCGCCGATCGCGCCGCCTGCCCCGGTGCGATTCTCGATGACGACGCTTTGCTTGAGTCCCTCGGTCATTTTTTGGGCGATAAAGCGCGCGACGTTGTCGGTGCCCGCGCCGGGAGGAAACGGCACGATCAAGCGAATCGCCCTCGCGGGATAAGGATCCTGCGCGATGCTTTGCGTCGACGCGCACGCGATCGCGCCGACAACGAGCGCAGCGAGCGCAGGCGCGAATCTACTCATGCGTCAATCCTCGCCATCCTTCGGGACGACGTCCACATTGTCGATGAGTCGGGTCGACCCCAATGTTGCCGCGCCAAGCACGATCAGCAGGTGTGGGTGATCGAGACCTTCCGGGTGCGGAATGCGCAAGCCCAAGCCATGCCGCACGGCAATGTAGTCGACTTTCCAGCCGTGCCTCGCGAGATCGGCGCGGCCGCTTGCTTCCAGATTAGCGTAATCGGTCCGGCCTTCGGCGATTTCGTCGGCGATCGCGCGCAATGTCCGGTACAGGCGCGGCGCTTCGACACGCTCCGTCTCAGATAAGTAATTGTTGCGTGACGCGAGCGCGAGCCCATCGTCGGCGCGCACCGTCTCCGCTGACTCGATGTGGATCGGCAGGTTGAATTGCTGCACCATCCCGCGGACGATCTTCAATTGTTGCCGATCTTTTTTTCCGAACACCGCGACATCGGGCTGCACGAGGTTGAAGAGCTTCAAGACAACGGTGCACACGCCGTGGAAAAATCCGGGCCGGAACGCGCCCTCGAGCTCATCGGCAATCGGCGGCGGCTGCACGCGATAGAGCTGTGGCACCGGATACATTTCGTGCTCGCGCGGGGCGAACAGCACATCGACGCCGTGTTTCTCGAGCTCGATGCGATCAGCTTCCAGCGTACGCGGATAGCGATCGAAATCTTCATTGGGCCCAAACTGCAAGCGGTTGACAAAGATGCTGGCGACGACGCAATCGCCGTGGCGGCGCGCGATCTCCACCAGTGACAGGTGTCCCGCATGCAAGTTACCCATTGTCGGCACAAACGCGACCCGCTCCGCTTGTCCGAGACGATCGCGAAGCTCGTCCGCTGCTTGGATGACGACCATCCGGTTCCCTTTGTCTGCGACCGGTTCAAAAACAGTGCTCGGGGCCCGGAAACGAGCCCTCGCGCACGGCCGCGACGTAGGCGGCGAGCGCGCTTGCAACACTGTCATGGCCGCTCATGAAGTTGCGCACGAATCGCGCCGGCTTCCCTGGCGTGATGCCGAGCGCGTCATAGATTACCAGCACCTGCCCAGCGCAATCCGGTCCGGCGCCGATGCCGATCACCGGGACGGCCACTTCGCGTTGTACGCGCGCGCCGAGTGCGCGCGGCACACATTCGACGATCAACATCGCGCAGCCCGCGGCGACCAGCGCTCTCGCGTCGGCGATCATCGCGGCGGCCGCGCCGGCGGTCTTGCCCTGGACCCGATATCCGCCGAGCACGTTGATCCATTGTGGTTGCAGGCCCACATGTCCGCACACCGGAATACCGCGTTGGGTAAGAAACGCGACCGTATCCGCAAGCCATGCGCCGCCTTCCAGCTTGACCATCTGCGCGCCCGCTTGCAACGCTCTACTGCAGGCGACGTACGCAGCTTCGGCGCTCGCCTGATACGTTCCAAACGGCAGATCCGCGATGACCAACCCGCGGGTCGACCCGGCGGCGACGCATCGCGTGTGATAAAGCGTTTCGTCGAGCGACACCGACAGCGTCGATGCTTGTCCCTGGATGACCATCCCGAGCGAATCGCCGACGAGCAAGATATCGACGCCCGCGTCGTCACACAGCGACGCGAAGCTCGCGTCATAACAGGTGAGCATTGCGATTCGCTTTCCATCGCGCGCCATTGCCTGCAATGCAGGCACCGTCACCCGTGCGGGTCGCGTTGGCGCTGCGCCATACGACGCGGCGCCCGTTTTGTCGTCACCCGGAGCCAAGATTGAAGAACTCGCGCTGACCGCGCATGCCGGTCATTCGCTCCAACAACAGGTCGACGTGACGCGGATTGTCGACGAAGTTGAGCCGCTCGCTGTTGACGATCAGCAACGGCGCGTCCTCGTACCGATAAAAAAACCGCGTATAGGCGTCGGCGAGTCGCGCCAGATAGTCTGCGGGGATAGCGCGCTCGAAATCGACGCCCCGGCGATGCACACGCTCAATCAACGTCGTGAGCGGCGCCTGCAAGTAAATGACAAGATCCGGTGTCGGCGTTTGGGGCTTCAAATGCGCGTATACCTTTTCGTAGAGCGCGTATTCGTCGTCGGAAAGATTGAGACGCGCGAATAGCGGGTCTTTGTCCAGCAGGAAGTCAGCGATCGTCGGCCGGCGAAAAAAATCGAGCTGCGCCAGCCCCCGGAGCTGATCGGCTCGCTGGAAGAGGAATGTGAGCTGTGTCGGCAGCGCAAAGCGCGCCATGTCGTCGTAGAAGCGCGCGAGGAATGGATTTTCATCGGGCTGCTCGAACAGCGTTTCACCGTGGAGCTTGATCGCGAGCTCGCGCGCGAGCGTCGTTTTGCCCGCGCCGATCGGCCCTTCGACGACGATGTAGCGGCAGCGATCCAGTTCCATCGTCGCCTTAGGCGCCTGTTAACAAGCCCTAGTGAATTGCGTGGGCGCGTGTCGGCGTGATCCGCTGGCTGCGCACGTTACGAACGAGTCGCCGCGCAAGTCCAACGCCGGGAATCGTCGTCGTCGGAGCGACGTCGATGAGCGGACGCAGCACGAATGCCCGTTCATGCATCCGCGGATGCGGCAAGACGAGTGAAGGCACACGCATGCGAACGCGGCCGTATAGTAGCAAATCAAGATCGAGCGGCCGCGGTGCGTTGGGCCGCATGCCGGCTCGTCGGCGACGTCCATGCCGCCGTTCGATCGCGAGAAACCTTGCAAGCAGCGCGCGCGGCGAAAGTGATGTCGACAATAGCGCCACCGCGTTGACGTAATCAGGCTGCTGCTCAGCTGCGCCGATCGGCGCCGATACGAAGTTGCGCGACACCGCGACGATTCGCGTCCGCGGAAGCTTGGCGAGATGCGCGAGTGCGCGTGCAAGCTGACGTCGCGGATGTGCGAGATTGCTGCCGAGGCCGACGTAGGCGATGGCGCGTGTCAATCGGATGACGGCTCGCCGGTGGACGTCGTGTCTTTTGCCGCGTCGGCGAGCGTTGCGGCGCGCTTGCGGCCGCGGCCGCGCGGACGACGTTTTTTCTTCGGTGCTTCCTCCGGTTTCAACATCGCGGCCCGTCCTTCGGCCGTCTCGGTTTGGAAACGTGTCCACCATTCGACTAGCGTGCTGGGCACCTCGCCACTCTCGCCGCGGAGCGCGAGAAAATCGTACGCAGCGCGAAAACGCGGATGTTCGAGCAGGCGAAACGGGCGGGAGCCGGCGCGCTGCTCGAAGCGCGGCTGCAGCGACCATATTTCCTTGATCGTCGCTTCGAAGCGGCGCGGAATTGCGATGCGCTCGGCCTGACGCGACAGCACGCTATCCATCGCCTCGAACAGCGAGGGCAGCGGCCTCTCGCCGCGCGCCTTCGCCTGCGTCCAGTTCGCCAGTACCTCATGCCACAAGAGCGTCGCGAACAAGAACGCGGGGGACACGCCCTTACCCTCACGGACGCGCGCGTCGGTATTGGCGAGCGCGACATCGATAAACTTCTGACCGAGTGGCTGCTCGAGGATCACGTCCAGAAGCGGCAACAATCCGTGCGAAAGTCCGTGTGCCCGCAGGCTCCTCAGCGTTTCGACGGAGTGGCCCGACAGCAAAAGTTTTTGCATTTCGTCGAACAATCGCGCCGGCGGCACGTTTTGCATCAGCGATGCGAGCCGCGTGATCGGCTCAGCGGTCTTGCGCTCGATCGCCAGGCCGAGCTTGGCGGCGAGTCGCACCGCGCGCAGCATCCGCACGGGATCTTCGCGGTAGCGCGTGACCGGCGGGCCTATCAATCGCAACCGGCGCGCGCGAATGTCGGCAACGCCGCCGGTGAAATCCCAGATCGATTCGTCCGATGGGTCGAAGTAGAGCGCGTTGATCGTGAAATCGCGCCGTAACGCGTCCTGCGCATGCGTGCCGTAGACATTGTCGGAAAGGAGGCGACCGTGCTCATCCGTGGTGTCGCCGCCGACCTGCGCCGAGCGAAATGTGGAGACTTCGATCACTTCGGCGCCGATGTGCACATGAACGAGGCGAAACCGCCGGCCAATGATGAATGCACGACGAAATAACGGCTTCACTTGTTCCGGCGTGGCATTGGTCGCCAGATCGAAATCTTTGGGATCGATGCCCAATAAGAGGTCGCGTACGGCGCCGCCGACGATATAGGCGTGAAAGCCTTCGTCTTGCAGCCGGCGAATCACGGTGCGCGCCGCGTGAGACAAGCGGTCCCGCCGCACGGAATGGTGATCAGGGCCGTAGACCCGCGGTTTGCGCGCTGCCCGACCGGGAATCAGGCGGGCAAGCAGGCGGCGAATCATTGGAGGGGCGGAGCGGATCGAATTACCGCCTGGAGGCGCGCTTTGGCAAACGGCGGCGGATGATAGCACGCTAGCTCGGCGGCTATAATCAAAGGTTTCGTGGCGAGCCCGCCCGGGCTTCGCATCCAGCAGGAGCACTCATGCCCCCGTATCAGCACGTCAAGGTTCCGACCGATGGCCACAAGATCACGGTCAACAAGGACTTCAGTCTGACCGTTCCCGACCATCCGATCGTTCCGTTCATCGAAGGCGACGGGACGGGCCTCGATATCACCCCCGTCATGATCAAAGTCGTCGACGCTGCGGTTGCCAAAGCCTACGGCGGCAAGCGGAAGATCCATTGGATGGAAATCTACGCCGGGGAAAAGTCGACGAAAATCTACGGACCCGACGTGTGGCTTCCCGAAGAGACGCTCGCAATCCTCAAGGACTACGTCGTGTCGATCAAGGGCCCGCTGACCACGCCGGTCGGCGGCGGCATTCGCTCGCTCAACGTCGCGTTGCGCCAAGAGCTCGACCTTTATGTGTGCTTGCGCCCGGTGCGCTATTTCCGCGGCGTGCCGTCGCCCGTCAAGCATCCGGAAGCAGTCGACATGGTGATTTTCCGCGAGAACTCCGAGGATATCTACGCGGGAGTCGAATGGCCGGCAGAGTCCGAGTCCGCGAAAAAAGTCATCGATTTCCTGATCAAGGAGATGGGCGTCAAGAAGATTCGCTTCCCGGCGACTTCGGGCATCGGAATCAAGCCGGTGTCGCGCGAAGGCACCGAGCGACTCGTGCGCAAGGCGATCCTCTATGCGATTGACAACGACCGCAAATCGGTGTCGCTGGTGCACAAAGGCAACATCATGAAATTCACCGAGGGTGCGTTTCGCGACTGGGGTTACGCGCTTGCGCAAAAGGAATTCGGCGCCAAACCGATCGACGGCGGCCCTTGGTGCTCGTTCAAGAGTCCGAAGAGCGGTCGCGACATCGTGGTGAAAGACGTTATCGCCGACGCATTCCTGCAGCAGATCCTATTGCGGCCCGCGGAGTACGATGTCATTGCGACATTGAATTTGAACGGCGACTATATCTCCGACGCGTTGGCAGCAGAGGTCGGCGGCATCGGCATCGCGCCTGGCGCGAACATGTCCGACACCGTTGCGAACTTTGAAGCGACGCACGGGACCGCGCCCAAGTACGCGGGCAAGGACTACGTCAATCCCGGATCGGAAATTCTGTCAGCCGAGATGATGCTGGTGCACATGGGGTGGAAGGAAGCCGCGAATCTCATCACTGCAAGCCTGGAAAAGGCAATCGGCGACAAGGTCGTGACGTACGACTTTGCCCGGATGATGGAAGGCGCGAAGCAGGTTTCCTGCTCCGGCTTCGGGAACGCGATGATCGAGAGAATGTAGTGGACAACGGGCGCGCCGCGCGCCGCGGCGCGAGCAGCTGACGAGGGGCCCCACGGAGTGGGGATCGGCAGCGGTGTGAGTCGACGCATGAGGCCGACACTGGCTGCATCGACCTTCGGAGCGGGTGCAAAGAGGCCGAGGCTCGCGTCACTCGCTTCGCTCGTTTGCTCACATGGCCGGAGCGCGCGGCGCGTAGCAGCGTGCCTGGGCATGCAGCCTCGCATACGCGC
>DASXSP010000031.1:0-20327 GCA_036505865.1 Casimicrobiaceae bacterium | reverse complement strand
TCCCCTTCGTCTCCACCAACGAATTCAAAGGCCGACGATCCTCCGTCGGCCTTTATCTTTTGCAATGGCGCTCAGCAGAGTTTGCGACGCGTGTAATGGTCCAGCGTAGACGGCGTTTTCGCTGATCGCGGATAATTTTGGCTTTACCGGTTGAATCCGCAACCCAAAGCGGACATTACGATAACCCTGCATTGAATTCAGCGGTCCGAACCCAAAGTCCGGTCGCATGCTAGGTAATTATGATTGGAACGTAAACGATTCTTCCGAGCAATGCGATGTTGTACCCTAGGCGGAAGATCCACGCATCCGTGTCGCGCACGGCGATGTCCACCTGAATGCCGGCGAAGAGGCGGTTGAACAGCTGGTTCGTCATGGCATCGTTGGCACTGCCGAACGGATTGAGCCGCCACGCGTCCACGGCGAATCCCGAGTTGATCGATTCATTCTGATTGAACACCGAACTCAGCGAGACGAACGGCGCCCACTGCTCCGTCTCGAACTCTATTCCGAACGTGCTTCCGGCCGAGCCTCCCGGTGTCGGGATATGCCATCGGTTCACCGCGTAGTTGAGCGCATCGTAGAGCAAGGGTCGCAACGAGACGGTCTCGTGCAGCCACGTAGCGCTGCTATTGCCCTTGACGTCGACAATAGCGACGCCCGAGAGGATGAGCAGGAACCGCTGATCCCGGACGCCGGGAATCTGCTCGTTCACGGAAAGCGCGGAAGGCGTGATGAGCCAGTTCTGAACCGCGTACGTTGAGATTTCTTTCACGGGTTTCTCTCCCACGATTTCGACGTTCGTTGAGCGAACGCAGGTGCCATCGTCCCCGTCCTCGAGTGTGACGCCGCTCATCGGCGTCGGCCGGACGCTGCCGCCGATATCGACGCCGGGGAAAAGTATCTGTCGGTCGTGAATGCAGAAGTGCAAATGATCGAGCACGGAATTGCCGGTATCGTCCATCAAGCCGAGACGGTTGCCAACGAACACGGGCATCATCGCGGAAACAAGAATCTTGAACGGACCTTCCATGTGCAGATAGCGAGACGTGAACCGGCTCAGGTCCGCGAGATTTGCAGGGTCCGCGTGCGAGATCTCCACCGTGTTCGACGCGCTTGAGTCACCCGAGGGCGTACCGGCAGCCACGAACCGAACGATGCCACTGCGCGCGGCGAGTACGGGCGTGCCACCGCTCACGTTGTCGTAGGGCACCCATTGTTTGTAGCGGGTGAAGTCGATGGCGAACGCTTCATCGCCGTCGTGTGTTGGGCCCGTGTTGTAGTAATAGCCGCGCGGCCCGAAGCCACAGTCATCGCCCGAGAGCCCCAACGCGATGAGACCGCCGCCCAGGAATCCCGCGCTCACGATGAGGGCCTGCTCTGCCACGTATCCCCACAAACCGCCGGCCTTGAAATGCTGCCATTCCGGCCATGGCGCAACCAGCTCGAAGGGGAGCGGCGAGTTGGTTTGCTTCACCGTCGGCCGCCAGCGCTCGAGCCATCGGTCATTGGTGGACGAAAGACCGAGGCCCGTCCACTGCCAGCCCTGCGGCGCTTTCGTCAAAATGAACGCGACATCGCCTTGGAACCAGCGCCCGTGCCACCCGCTGGTTGGCAGGTATAGCTTTTCGCCTGAGCCCAGTAGCGCCCGCTTTACGCTGACCCTGCTAGCGGTGAGGTCCCGCGCGAGCTCTTGAGCTAGCTCTTCAGTCTCGAACGCCGTGTGCCCGCCGAGAGGACCGATGGCAAAATGAGTACGACTGACAAGCCGCTCGAGCTGCCGGGTATCGCCGTTCTCTAGAACGGCCGTCAACGCATCCTTCAGTCGATATTGACTCGCAAAATACAGCGTGCCCGCGTCCCGAATTCGCAGCAATGCGCGACGGCACATTTGCGCGGCATCGTCGGTTCGTGCTGAAAAAGCGCTCGCTGCAACCCTCGAGTAAAGGTCTGCGGCGCGCGCGGGGTCGCCACTTCTCTCGGCCAGCAAGCCCGCTTGCAGGAAGGCGTCCTTCGCTGTCGAAGCGTATCCCCCCAATTCACTGAACGCGTCGATTGCGGACGGGAGGTTCCCTCCCAACGCCAACGCTTGAGCCTTGTGGTACAGGGCACTGACCGTTGGGTCCAGGCTGTTTGGGAGGTTGGTGACGAGCTGCGAGCGGTTGACCGTCGCATCGTATGCCCGAGCGGCCTCAGTAAAGTGCCCATCGCGGGCGAAGTTGTCTGCGATCCACAGTCGGTATGCGGGCGAAACAGGCGCATGAGGTTCGTGGTCTGCAGCGGTCTCGATGCTCTGGTTGACGGTGCAGCTGCTGGGTGCAGAGCGCGCGCGCAAAACGTGCGTCGTGAGCTGCACCCACTGGTCACGAGTGCGCCTGTCCATCAGGTTGCCGTACGGGATGTCCATTTCACCCTCGCCGGACGGTGATTCTTCTTCTCGCGCCGCCAATCAAGCTGCGGGACACTATCACCGGCGTTCGTTTCTAATCCGGGACAGATCGGCTACGAACCGCGCAGTCCCGCCGATGACTGACTGTGTGGCCGCGGACAGCGAAAACCGCCATCATGCAGCCGTGTCATTGCGGAATGGGTTGACCGATGTCCGGCCTTGCGTCGCAGTGCGCGCGGGCACCTCGTGGTTGACCACGGCGCGCGCCTTGTTGGCTTCGGCTATGCTGATCGTGACAGGGGCTGGTGACGTGCGCGCCTGCTCGAACGCGACGTAGGAGTCACCGTTCCACCGACTCATGCCGTTATCGGGGCCCGCGTTCAGTTTGTTCAATTCGCCCATGCCGACCGCTACGTTGCGGTTCATCTTGTCCGCTTCGAACGCCTTGTACGATTCGCCGGTCCATCGGCTCATGCTGCTGTCGTCGGCGAACGCGGCTCCGCTGGCGAGGGCCAGCGCGAGCGTTACGGCAGCTGTCGTGAGTTTGCGCATGATTGCTCCTTCGTATCGAATTCCGGTTTATGCGAGTTCGTCGCACAACCTCAACATTGCCGATACGGCGACTGTGCCGCGATGGAACATTCCGTGCGCAAGAGCCAGAGGATTCGACATGTACCCACAACCGGATCCCGGCCATCATTGCTTGGCGGTCGCAAATGCCAAAGTCTTCCGTCTATCGTTCCTGCGTCCACGCGCGCCAGCCGCCGCAGCCTTCGCGGCGATAGCGACCCATGAACATGTCAACGTTGGCCTTTCCCGACTCCAATTCATAGTACCTGTCTTCTGTGCGCACGTACCCCCAGCATAAACGCCAGCGAAAGGATGCCGCCTTTGCATTCCCTTGCAGCGCTACATCAAACGTAACCTCACGTTCCTCTTGTGGATTTAGATTGAACCATTCGGTCGACGTGCCCGAAAACGTGGCTTGGTCGGACTCGGCGTTGGGACCGATGTCGACGATGGTGATCGCTTCCGAACCTCGGTTCTTCAACTTAACGTCGAAGCGAAACTCCGGATCGCCCTCGGATGACTTTTGCGAGACGGCTGCAACATGAATGTTTTCGACTGCGAGCTGCCGGTGAAACACCAGCCAACCCCATCCAGCCACCGAAGCGACGACGAGTGTCGTTGCAACTGCCACAAACCGGATGGCGAGGGCAACGCGACGTTCCCGCGCCAGGCTTGCTGTTGCCTGGAGTACTTCCGCAACGAGATCTCCCTTGGTTTCCAACGCCGAGACGGCGCGCAGATAAGGTGGAAGTTCCTCGATCGTTACTTCGTCGCCGAGTACGGGCAAGACCTTCCCTGCCGGGTTCGGCCAACGTTGCTGCGCCATGTTGAGCTCGGTCTGCGCGTATGCCCCCTTCCGCAGCGACTCCTTGCTTATTAGAAAAACAAATAGATTGCATCGACCGATAGCGCTCCGAATGCGGTCGTCGAACGATGCTCCAGCCGGCAACGCTTCCCGGTCGAAAAAGACGCTGTTCCCGTCATTTCGCAAGCCGAGCGCCAATCGTTCGGCCAGATCACGGTGCTCGCTCGCATATGAAATGAACACTCTCATGCCGGGAAGCTACACCCGGCAGCGGATCGGTGACGAAGCTTTGTACCAGTGCGGCCGCATTTACGATGGAGCGCAGCGTTCGCTATCGACAGAGGTATTCTGCTTCTTCTGTTTACAAGAAAGCGGCGACCGCGCGCACGAAAGGTACGTGCGATGACCATGATGCTGTGGATTGCGGCGATCGCGCTGATCGTGGTCGGCATCGCGGGCACGGTCCTGCCCGCGCTTCCGGGCGCCATTCTGGTCTTCGCCGGCATCGCGCTCGCTGCGTGGATCGACGATTTCGTGCGTATCCCGGCGTGGTTGCTGGTGCTTCTCGCCGCGCTGACCGCAATGGCCTGGGCGGTCGACTACGTTGCCGCAGCCGCAGGCGCGAAGCGGGCGGGGGCGAGTCGGCAGGCGATCATCGGTGCGGCCATTGGCACTGTTGCGGGGATTTTCAGCGGCCTGTGGGGGCTGCTTTTTATGCCGTTGGTCGGTGCTGCAATCGGCGAGTATTTCGTGCAACGTAATGTGCGTCTTGCCGGCAAGGCAGGTATCGCGACATGGATCGGCTTGCTGCTTGGCACCGTGGCGAAGGTTGCGATCGTGCTCACGATGGTGGGGATATTTGTGTTCGCGCTGTTCGTGTAGCGTGACTTCCGATCGATGACCGATATCCATCCCAAGGCCTCGCGTCGTCGCGGCGTAAAAATGGCCGTCGCCTTCGCAATCCTCGCGACCGCGTCGATTGCACACGGTCAGGTTTACAAGTGCACAAACGGCAACGGAAAGACGACCTACTCGGATTCGCCATGCGATTCCGGCAGCAAGCCGCTCAAGCTACCTGATGATGCAAAGGGAAAAGCCACGGATCCCAACATGTGCGCCCAATTGCTCGACGAGACGCGCAGGCTCGCCGCGGAAGCCGAGCGCGAAGTCAAACGGGGCCGCACGGAGCGTGCCGACAGCGCGAAGCGGCGGCAATCGCTAACGAGGCAGTATGAGGCGCGCTGTATCGGAATAACCCGTTCCGGGCCCAAACCAGGTTAAGGTGCAGCCCGGCACGGGCAATCCGCGCGTCTAGACGAGTGCAATCTTGCCGGTGGCGAGGTCATACACGCCGCCGACGATGTCGATCTTCTTGCCTGCGTAAAGTTTCTGGACGACCGGCGGCGAGCTCTTCAGTCGAGCCATCTGCCGCCGCACGTTCTCGGTGCTCGCGTTGTCGAGCAAATTGCCGGACTTCGTCTTCTCGGCGACCGTCACCGCCGGCTTGATCGCGGCGACGAGCTCCGGTAAATGACCCGGCAGGACAACCTTGGTCTTCAGCACCTTGATGGCGGCATCGACGGCGCCGCATCCGGTATGGCCAAGCACCATGACCAGCGGCACACCCAGGAAATGGACGCCGTATTCGATCGACGCCAGCAAGTCCGGCGTCACGATGTTGCCCGCGACACGCATGATGAAGAGATCGCCAGGCCCCTGGTCGAATGCGAGCTCGGGCGTCACGCGCGAATCAGAGCAGCTCAGGATCGCGGCAATTGGATACTGTGCCTGGGTGCGGGCAGCGCGCCCCGACGAAAAGTCGCGCTCGTTCGGCGTGTTGGCCGCGTAGCGCGCGTTGCCGTCCATCAGCCGCTTCAACGCGTCCGAAGGCGCGATCGCGTTCAGTGGTGGCGGTGCGCCTGGCGCTCGCGGGTCGGCCGCGATAGCGACGCCCATGCTCGACGGTACGAGCGCCGCGAGTGCGCCGGTCCTCAGGAAATCCCGGCGCGACACTTGAGGTTCGTGCTGCCGATCGCCACACACATCACACATTTGAATTCCTCCGTTTTTGTTGGCTACATTCGTTCGCAAACAGACGCCTTGCCGCGTCACAGCGCAACCCGGCACACCAATCCCCTGCTGCGTGCGCCTCGCATCTTACGGGCATTCCCGAACGTCTCGGCCAATAGCGGAGAATTAAAAATGTAGTTTGCATGTGGCCCGTAACGACTTCACGCCCACATGTTGCTACACTGAAATTCAAAGCGAGCCTGCTCGAAGAAGCGGGCTGGAAGAAATTAGGAGGAGTCCGCGTGCGCGTTCCATTCATTGGAGATGACGCGGTCCCCTGCGAAGGGGCTGAAGCCCGGCTCGCCCCTCATTTCATGCGACATCATCGTGCGTCCATCCGGGCGCATTCTGAAGCTCCGCGGCACGCGGCGCGTCACATCACCTCACTACGCAAGGAGGACTGACATGTGCAAGCTGTGCGATGAAGGAAAACCGCAGGACCATACCAGTTCAATGCGCGATTCACGGCGCGATTTCCTTAAGGCGTCGTCCGCAACTGCCGTTGCCGCGGCCGGATTGAATTTGTTGTCCGCGCCGCCTGCTGCGGCACAGGCGAGCGATCAGGCTCCGAGCGACACAGGCCGGCCTGGCCGGCGCTACATCATCCGCGGCGGGTCCGTGATGTCGATGGACCCGAGCGTGGGCGATTTCCCACAAGCCGACGTGCTGATCGAGGGTAAGAAAATCGTCGCCATCGGGCCGAACCTGCAGGCCGGCGGCGCAACGCCGATCGACGCGCGCGGCCGCATCGTCATGCCGGGCTTCATCGACACGCACCATCACCAGTTCGAGACGGTGCTCCGCAGCTTTCTCGCCGACGGAATACTGATCAACGATGGGTCGAACACGCCGAGCGGGAGCGTCACTTACTACGAATACATTCTCCTCACGTTCGCCCCAGTGTTTCGGCCGCAGGACGTGTACATCAACGAGCTGTTCGGTGGATTGAGCCAACTCGACGACGGTGTCACGACGGTGCACGACATCTCGCAGATCCATCACTCGCCCGGACACTCCGACGCCGCCATCCAGGGGCTTATCGATACGGGGCGCCGCGCCGCCTTCGGCTATTTCGAGGGCGCAGGTTTCACCCACGGCCCCCAATACGCCTATCCGCAGGACGCAGAGCGCATCAAGGGTCAGTGGTTCTCGTCGACCGACCAGCTCGTCACGATGATCATGGGAGGCGAGGTCTATCTTGGCGAGCCCACATACACGCAGGCCTGGACGATCGGCCGGCAGCTCGGTCTCCAAATCGCGGCGCACATCCTGTCTCCGTTCGGGATCCGCCCGATTCTCGACGACCTCGCCCAGGGCACGGGCGGCATCAACAATAACATCGGGCTCGGGCCCGACAACCTGTTCATCCACATGACCGGGATGTCGGATTTGGGCTGGCAAGGGGTCAAGAACGCCGGCGCGCAGGTCTCGCTCGCCGTCCCGATCGAGATGAACATGCGGCACGGCATGCCGCCCATCCTGAAGATGCAAAGCCTGGGCATGGAGCCGTCGCTCAGTGTGGACGTCGAGTGCACGCTGACGGCGGACTTTTTCACTCAGATGCGTTCGATGATGAACATGCAGCGCATGGTCGTGAACCAGATGATTCTCGATTCGGGATTTGCGCAGAACCCGCCCAATTTCTGGCCCGCACCGCCACCGGCCGGCACGCCGAACCTGCTCACGACGCGCGATGTGCTGCGCTACGGCACCATCAACGGTGCGAAGGCGTTGCGGCTGGACGGCAAGACCGGGTCGCTCAAGCCGGGCAAGGAGGCCGACATCATCATTCTCGATGCCGAAGCGATCAACGTTGCACCGCTCAACCAAGTACCGGGCGCGGTCGTATCGCTGATGGACCGCACCAACGTCGAGACGGTGATCGTGGCGGGCAAGATCCGCAAGTCTAAAGGGCGACTGCTCGACGTTAATCTGAACAAACTACGCAGCGATCTCGAAGACTCGCGCGACTACGTCTTCAACGCGGCAGGCATCCCACAGGATTTGTTCCGCAGCAACTGAAGCAAATCGTTGCAACGGCGGCGCTGAGGCGGCTCCGGCCGTCCCAGCGTTCGCCCCAATGCTGACGCTGGAGGGCCAAGCGCTGGTTCCATCTTTTCCGACGGCGCCTCCGACGATAACTACAACGCCTACAACTACATGGTTCTCACGGCGCGCGCGCCAGACCCGGCGCGCGGGAGCGCATTCCCGCCGTGATCCACGCGGATGGGACGGGACGATTGCAGATCGTCCGTGAGCATGCGGATCCGATTACGTATGCTTAGCTCAAGGCGCTGGGCCGTAGAATCGGCGTCGAAATCGCCGTAAACACTTCCTTCAACGTCGGCGGACCAATCGCACAGACGGCCCTTCAGGCGATCGAAACGCTGCGTCGTTCGAAAGGAATGGACGCCGTCTTGATGTTCGCGGAAGAAGGTCCTGTATTTGCTGCCTCACACGGTCTTGCGCGCGACGCGGGAAACTTCCGCAAGTGGCTAGATCAATGGCGCGCAGAGACCGGAGCGCCCGCCCTCACCCCTCAACGATGACACTTGTTCAAGCGGCTCCGCGCGATCATTTGGTTTTTCGCGCACCGATGTCGCTGTCCCAGCGGCGATACGCCTCGACGATCGCTTTGGCGTCGAGCGTCGGCACATGCGGATACTGCGCCAGCCACATCTCGTATTCGGGACGCCCGAATTCCTTGATCGCATCCTGACTCTCTTTCGGCGCCATCGAGAGGGGCACGTTCTTCACGGCCGGGCCAGGATAGAAATAGCCTTTGTCGTAGGTCAACGCCTGTGCCTCGGGCGTAAGTAGGAACGCCATCAGGTCCAGAACGACCGCCAGCTTCTCCGGCGGTATCCCTTTCGGAATCGCCATGTAGTGCGCATCGTTGACCCACGTCATGTTCTTGAACGGCGTGACCTTGAATTCCTTCGGGACGATGCCGAGGATGCGCGGATTCAAGTCCCATCCGGTCATCGTGACCGTCATATCGCGCGAGCCCTCACCCAACTCTTTCATGACAGCACCGGTCCCCGTCGTGTAGTACTCGATGCAGGAATCCAGCTCCTTCAAATACGCCCACGTCTTGTCCCAACCTTTGACCGGATCGCGCGGATCCGCGTCGCCGAGAATGTAGGGCAATCCCATGATGAACGTGAAGCCCGGTCCGGAATTGGCGGGGCGCGCATATGCAAAGCGGTTCGGATTGGCCTTGCACCACGCGAGGAGCTCCTGCGGCGTGGTCGGAACCTGCTTTACTTTTGCAGGGTTGTATTCGAGCAGCGGCCCGGCCGGCATGAACGTGACGACGAGCGCCTGGTTTTGCGCCAGATCGTTCATCTTGCGCGCCGCGGGCAGATAGTTGTCGAGCACCTTTGGAAACTTGGCGGCGTAATCGGGCAGCACCTTGACCCATAACCCCTGATCGATGCCTGCTGACAGCGCGCCAACTCCGGTCAACACTAAGTCGATGTCGCTGCGGCCCGCCGCCTGCATCGCCTTCAGCTTGCCGGCAAGCTCCGGCGCGGGCGCCTTGTTGAACGTCACTTTGGACACGAGCTCCGGATGCTTTGCCTGATAGGCTTCGATCGCGGCCTGCGTGAGCGCCAAATCGCCCGCGACGTCGATGACATTGATCGTGACGGGACTCTTGGGCATGGGCGGGGTTTGCCCCAATGACGACGAAAACGCCCCAAGCGCAAGCACTGTCACGGCAAGGCCGAACATCGTACGCGGCCGTAAAACTCCTCGCATCACCGAAGAGAATTGATTCATCATCTGGACCTCCTTCGTTAAACTCTTATCCTCACCGCAGGCACAAAACTGAGCTGTCCTCCCCCATCAACCAAACGCCACTATGCTCCGCCGATGAGCCAACTCGCGATTGCCGTTGCAGGCGCCGGATTGATCGGCCGTCGTCACATCGAGCTGATCCAGAGAAGTCAAGAATGCCGATTATCCGCGATCGTCGATCCTTCTCCGAGCGCTGAATCATTCGCGCATGCGCAAAACGTCCCGCTGTTTCGATCACTGAGCGAGCTTTTCTCTCGCGCTCCGCGTCCTGACGGCGTCATTCTCGCGACGCCGAACCAACTGCATGTCGAGCAAGCACTCGAATGCGTTGCGGCGCAGGTGCCCACACTCGTCGAAAAACCGTTGGCGCATGCCGTCGAGGCAGGTATTCGGTTGTGCAGGGCCGCCGAGGCAGCCCACGTGAAAATCCTGGTCGGACATCATCGCCGCCACAGCTCGATCATGTCGAAGGCGTGCGACGTGGTCCAACAGGGAATGCTCGGACGCATTGTCTGCGTCGCTGGAACAGGGCTCTTCTACAAAGCCGAGAACGAGGGCTACTTCGACGAGGCGCCTTGGCGCAAAGAGCCGGGCGGCGGACCGATCCTGATCAACATGATCCATGAGATCGGAAATTTGCGCTCGCTATGCGGCGAGATCGTCGCCGTCCACGCGTTTGCATCGAACGCAGTCCGCAACTTTGTAGTCGAGGACACCGCCTCCATTAACCTCCGCTTCGCGAGCGGTGCACTTGGAACGTTCATGCTGTCCGATACTGCCGCGGCGTCGCGAAGCTGGGAGCACACGTCCGGCGAAGACCGGCGCTATGCGAAAGCGCACGCGTCCGACGACGATTGCTATCTGGTCGCCGGCACCTTCGGCTCACTCGGCATCCCGACGATGCGGCTCAAGCGATATCCGACCGAGAAGGATCGCTCGTGGCACAAATCGATGGACGTCAGCGTGATCCCGCTTGAAGTCGTCGATCCACTGGAGCGGCAGATCGCTCACTTCTGCGATGTGATTCGCGGCGACGCCGAACCGGTGGTAAGCGCGCGCGACGGCTTGCAGAACCTCCGCGTCGTCGAAGCCATCGCCGAGTCGGCTCGGACCGGTGCGATCGTCCTGACCGGCGATCCGGGAAACAGCTAGACGTCGTGGCGTTGCGCAATAAAAAAGCCCTCACCGCGAGGGGCTATTGGCACTGCGAGCTGTATCCGAGCCCACAGCCCGACCACGCCGACTCGTTACATCGCGTCGTGTTGTGGACGATCTACCTCAATGATGATTTCGACGAAGGCGAGACGGAGTTCCTCTACCAGCGTCGAAAAATCGTGCCGAAAACGGGCTCGCTGCTGATCGCGCCGACCGCCTTCACGCACACGCATCGCGGCAACAGGCCGAAGCGGGGCGACAAATACGTCGCGACGAGCTGGATCCTCTTTCGCCGCGCCGAAGCAATGTACGCGAAGGAACGCTAGAGTTCCGCAGGTCCGCCTTCTTCTTCTTTCTCGAGCTTCGCTGCCTCGCGTTCGGCGTCGGCGATCGCTTCTTTGTGTCGCGGATACCACATCGCGCCGGCAGCGAGGACGACTGCGAGCAACCCGATGGCGCTCGCGAGCGCGAGCCGGATGCCTTGCACGAAATCGGCGTCGGCCGCCAGCAGAATGCCGTCTTGCAGCAGCGCGCTCTCGTGCTGAATGGGCCGGCCCGGTCCGATTTCGGCCGCGTAGGCACGTGGATTCGCGTTGTTGATAATTGCCATCACGACGTCGCGTCGTTGCACATTGTCCTGGAGCATTGCGGCAAGATCGCGGTCGAGAGTCGCGCTGAGCCACGCCGCAAGGATCGATCCCAGCACCGCGAAACCGACTGTAGAGCCGATCGCGCGCTGCGCACTCATGATTCCCGACGCCATACCAGCCCTCTCCGGCGGCACGGCGGTCATTGCGAGCGACGTGATCGGCGTCAGGCACAGGCCACATCCCAACGCCGCGAAAATTAGGCCGGCAACGACGGCGACGATGCTCGCGTCCAGCGACGCGATCATGATTGCCAGCCCGGCGATCAGTGAGGACAGTCCGAAAAGAATCGGCCGTCGGCTGCCGACCTTACCCACCAGACGTCCTGCCTTCAGCGAAACGATCGTCATCGTCGCACTGTACGGCAACAGCAGCAGCCCGGTATCGCTGGGCGAATAGCCGCGCACGTTCTGCAGGTACTGCGTCGTGACGAGCAGCATTCCGTAAATGGAAAACAGAACGGAAAAGATCGTCAAGATGGCAAGCGAGTAGGTCCGATCATGAAAGAGCGCGAGATCCATCATCGGATCGTCGCTCCGCTTCTCGCAGCGAACGAACGCTACCAATGCGGTTGCGGCAAGCGCGAACAGTGCAAGGCTTTGCGCGGAGAGCCAGCCGATCTTCGGTCCTTCGATGACGGCGTACGCAAACGCGCCGACCGCGACCGCGAAGAGCAGCTGCCCCGGTATGTCGAAGCGGCGCTCGCGCACATCGCGTGACTCGCCAACAAAGCGCAGCGTCAAGATCACGGCGACGATGCCGATGGGGACGTTGACGAGAAATATGCTCCGCCATCCGCTCACCTGCACCAGCACGCCACCCAGCGCGGGACCGATCGCCAACGCCGTGCTGGCAATCGCAGTCCATATGCCGATCGCGCGCGCCTTCTGCTTCGGTTCGGGGAACGCTGCGCTGACGAGCGCGAGCGACGTCACGTTGACCGTCGCAGCGGCAATACCCTGGATCGTGCGCGCGAAATTGAGCACCTCGAGTGTGGGGGCCAAGCCGCATGCGATCGACGATGCGACGAACAAAGCGATACCGGCAACATAAAGCTTGCGCCGACCATGGATGTCGGCCAACGTCGCGCCCGACATGATCGCGACGGCCATGCCGATGCTATAGGTCGTGACGGCCCATTGCAGACCCGCCTCGCCGATGTGGAAGTCCGCCTGAATCGCCGGCAGGGCTACGTTAACGATCAGCGCATCGAGGTAGATCATGAAGAGCCCGAGCCCCGTCGCGAGCAGCGCAAAGCGCTGCGTCGCCGTCATCGGCGCCGGAGTTGGGGTTGCCATTCGCGCTGGTTGAACGATAGCGGTCATAGCTCGACGGAGGACTATACTCGCTCGCCGGCAACACGCGATATGCCGTTAATCGCTAATTCCGCGCGGCTATAAGAAGTAGAACCGTAGTTCGTTACGCTTCCGCGGAAAGCCCGGTAACGTAGTGACCGTCGAACGCACGCGAGCCCGGACATGCCAACAGCAAGTACGCAAGCCGCGGAACTCCCCACAAGCACGATACCGTGGAACGAGGATTGGCTTGCCGTCGTCATCGGCCTTCTTCTGTTCGTCTTGTCGCTCGGCGTTATCGGCGGAGCCGACATCCTCGGATGGGTCGTCACGACGAGCGTCTGGACTGACGTTTCCAAAGCGCTTGCGCCCGTGTCGAAGGGATACGCACGATTCGGCGGCGTCGGCGCGCTCGTCGCGACCTACGCGGCGCTCTTGGCGATTATGACGGCGGGTGCGGCGGCCCTGCGGCTCGAAGTCAAGCGTTTCGCGTTGGCCTTCACCGTCGTGTTTGCACTGAGCTATCTGTGCTGGATTGTCGGTAGTCAGGCGAATCTCGCTGTCACCACGCCAGCCGATCTCGACAAGTTCGGCATTGGATGGTCATTGAGGCTGACGAACGAAGGCGGCTACATCGTCGCGTTGCTCGCGGGCCTCTTCATCGGCAATTTCGTACCAGGGCTCGCCGCGTGGATGAAGGAAGCGATTCGCCCTGAGTGGTACATCAAGACCGCGATCGTCATCCTCGGTGGCTTCCTCGGCATTACGGCCGCCGAAAAGTTGAGCCTCGCGACATCGTTGATGTTTCGCGGATTCGCCGCGATCGTCGAGGCGTATCTGATCTACTGGGCGGTCGTCTACTACGTCGCACGCAAATGGTTTGGGTTCAGTCGCGAATGGGCCGCTCCGCTCGCGTCTGGCATCTCGATCTGCGGCGTATCGGCGGCAATCGCGACCGGTGGCGCAATTCGCGCGCGCCCCGTGGTCCCGATCATGGTCGCGTCGCTGGTCGTGATCTTTGCAGTCGTGGAACTCTTGGTTCTTCCGTTTGCGGCGCAGGCTTTTCTCTCGCACGAGCCGATGGTCGCAGGCGCTTGGATGGGCCTCGCGGTGAAAACCGACGGCGCGGCGCTCGCGAGCGGCGGCATCACCGAAGCATTGATCATGTCGACCGCGGCAGCAGAGGGCATCAACTACCAGAAGGGCTGGATTCTTGGCACCACGGCAACGATCAAGATCTTCATCGACATCTTCATCGGCATTTGGGCATTCGTCCTCGCATACATCTGGACGAAGCACATCAACGTGCGGGAGGGCGACAAGGCCCGTGCTGTGGAAATCTGGCAGCGTTTCCCAAAATTCATTCTCGGTTATGTCCTGACATTCGTCGTGATCCTTGTCATGGCGCTTGGCGCAACGCCCGACATGATGGCGAAGATCAAGTCGGCGATGGGCGAGGCGAATACGTTTCGCGGAATCTTTTTCGTGCTGACGTTCTTCACGATCGGCGTCATGACCGATTTCAAAAGGCTGTGGGCCGAAGGTATCGGGCGCCTGGCGGCCGTGTATCTGTTGTCGCTGTTCGGTTTCGTCATCTGGGTCGGGCTTGCGATCTCGTTCATCTTTTTTGCCGGCGTCAAGCCCCCGCTCGCGCCTTAGTTGTGTAAGGCGCACACGAAAGGGATTTTCAAGTGGAACCGAAAATACGCGAGGAGCTCCGCCACATGCCGGTCGAGCCTCTGCTGCCGATCGAAAAGAAACTGATCGGTTGGAGCCTTGGTTTAGGTGTGGCGCTAATGGTGGTACTCATCTTCATCAGCCGAACCTATTTCCCGGCGGGATAGGCGGAACGAGCGCGGCGCTGCGTCGTATACACTGCCGGAATGGAAGCGAACAATCCGGATTGGGAACAGCGGCTGTCGGATCTTTGGGCATCCATCGATGACTACAGCGGCGAAGAATTCGTCGCCCGGATGGAGCAACTCGCGGCCGAGCTGCCCGCAGACAACGCGGTGGCCCTATTTGAGCGGGCCGGGTCCCTGGACTCGACCGGTCATTCCGATCTGGCGGTGCCGCTCTATCGACGCGCGCTCGACCTCGGGCTGCAGGGCGAACATCGACGTCGCGCCGTGATTCAAATGGCGAGCTCGTTGCGCAACATTGGCCGAGCAGAAGAAAGCGTTGCTTTGCTGACCGCCGAGCGAGAGATGCAATCTGACCATTTGGATGACGCCGTCAGCGCAACGCTCGCACTGGCTCTCGTCGACACCGGTCGCGAACGGGAAGCGGTATCGATCGCACTGAAGGCGCTGTCTCGTCACATGACCCGCTATCGACGCTCGATGGCGAACTACGCCGACCAGATCTTGCTCCGTTCCCGCCCGTGAGCCTGGGATGCGCGACAAGAAAGTGGCTATCCTCGAAAGCCGGCTCGGCCAGCAGATGATCGATCTGGTGGCGAAGCGTGGCGGCGTGCCGATTCACGCGCCCGCACTCGCCGAAGTGGCCGACGTCGATCCGACATTCGTCGCGCGACTGATCGACGATATTCAGAAAGTTCCGGCGAAGCTCGCCATTTTTCAGACCGGCGTCGGCACGCGCGCATTGTTCGCGGCGACAGACGCGCTCGGCGCGACCGATAAGCTGCTCCAGATACTCGCCGCGACAACGATCGCAGTGCGCGGGCCGAAACCGACGGCGGCGCTACGCGCGCGGAACGTCCGCATCGACGTCAGTGCGCGCGATCCTTTCACCACGCACGAGGTCCTCGAAGCCGTTGCGGCAATTCCCATCGAGAGCGACCGTGTGATCGTGCAACGCTACGGCGTCACGAACGTCGAACTCGAGGAGGCGTTGAAGGCGCGGGGTGCGGAGGTCATCGAGATTCCAACCTACCGCTGGGCGGTACCCGATAACACGCGACCGCTAACCGACCTGATGGATGCGCTGGCGCGGCGAGAAGTCGACGCCGTAGCGTTCACCAACGCGGCGCAAGTTCACAACCTGTTCGCCGTCGCGAAACCGCTCGGACGCGTCGATGCGCTGCGATCCGATCTCGGCCACACGTTGATTGCGTCGATTGGACCGGTCGCGTCGCACGCGCTTCGTGAATTCGGATTGACGCCCAGCATCGAGGCGAGCCCGCCCAAGCTCGGTCCGTTGATCAGCGCGCTCGACGAGGCGCTGTCGCGCTGAATCGCCGCGTATCACCAAATCGCGATGGTCGCGCCCGCGCGCGTGACCATCAGCACAACGATCAACAGAACCGCGGTAAAGGCAGGGACGCCAAGCGTGACCCACCACCTCATCAAGCGATGAAATTCGCCCGGTAACGTAGCATAGCTCGTTGCCGCATTCGACAGATTTCGCAGCCGATACTGAATCGCAACCACGGGCATCCAACACAGTCCCGTCACCACGTAGAGCGCCGAGACTCCCGCAAACCATAATGAATCGACGCGCATTCCCAAAGCGCGCATCAACAGCATGCCGGTTATCGGTTGGACGATCACAGCGGGCGCGGTAAACAGCCAGTCCGCAATCACGACATGCCGTGCAGTGACGCGAATCGCGTCCAAATCGCGCGTGCGATAGGCCATCAACAGAAAAAACGCGGTACCGATTCCGGTTCCGAAGATCAGCACCGTGCCGAGGATGTGCAGGACCTTGAGGGTCGCGTATGTCGTCATCCGAGGCTACGGAGCTCCCGCAGCGCGACTGACAGCATCGCCGGATCGAGCACCTGGGCTGCCCGGAGCTCGGTCAGCAACTGTCCCTCGCGCTCGATCGCTCGACGATTGCGGTCCTGCCATGCGGCGATCAAGCCCGCCGACGTTGCGATGTCGCCTCCGCCAACGACAACTTCGCTCGTAACGGACCGCTGCAATCCCGAGAGATCGTCGAGCATTGCGCCCTTTGCGAGCATCCGCCAATGTTGGTCTTCAGGCAGCGTTGCAATTTTCTCGCGCAGCCACGGCACGCCAAGCCGCGTCGACAGCTCGAAGTAAATCTCGGCGATGAGCTCGACCGGACGATTCGTCGCGTCGGCCACTTCGACGATATCGAGCGTCGAGTACAGCGTGTCGAGCGCCACAACGCGTTCGGCGAGCGATTCGGGAACGTTGCTCGCGACGTACGATCCGACGGCGCTGTCGATACGCGCGCGATCAGCTGCGTCGATCAACTGATGGAGGCGCGTTGCCAGCGCCTCGACACGCGGCGCGAACTGCGCAATCGTCGCCGCCATGTCGTCCAATAGACGCCGCGAGCGCAGGAACCATGTCGTTCCGCGCTCGATCAGACGACTCGAGTCAATCAACATCGCCGATTGCACGGCGTCGTCGACCTTATTGTCGAGCGCTTCGATCGCCTGCCATAGCGGCACGAACCCGAAGATCTCACGCGACAGCAGATAGGCACGCACGATTTCATGCGGTTTGGCGCCGGTCGTCTCCATCAAGCGATGCACGTAGGTACTGCCCACGCGATTGATCATGCTGTTGGTCACGTGCGTCGCGATGATCTCGCGCTTCAACGGATGGCGCGTCATATAGGAGGCGTAGCGGTCGCGCAGCGCCGTCGGAAAGTAGCGCGACAGCGCCGTCTCGATCCAGGGATCGTCGGGCAACCTCGATGCCAACAGCTCGTCGTAGAGCCAGATCTTGCAATAGGCGAGCAGCACCGCGACCTCCGGCGTCGTGAGGCCGCTTCCTCCCGCGCGTCGCTCGACGATCTCGTCGTCCGACGGCAGGTATTCGAGCGCGCGATTGAGTCGCCCGCTCTTCTCGAGAAACTGGATGAAGCGTTGTTGCGCGTCCAGCAGGTGGGGCGCGATCCGGTTCATCACCGAAAGGGCCTGCGTCTGGAAATAATTGTCGCGCAGCACCAACGCGGCGACGTCGTCGGTCATTTCGGCGAGAAGAACGTTGCGCTGCTTTTCGGTCAATTCGCCGTCGCCAATGGGAAGGCCGAGCAGAATCTTGATGTTGACTTCGTGGTCAGACGTGTCGACGCCGGCCGAATTGTCGATCGCGTCGGTGTAGATGCGTCCGCCCGAAAGCGCGTACTCGATACGTCCAAGTTGCGTGCAGCCGAGGTTGCCGCCTTCGGCGACGACTTTGCAGCGGAGCTCGCGGCCATTGACGCGCAGAGCATCGTTCGCACGATCGCCCACCTGCGCATGCGTTTCGCTCTTCGCTTTGACGTATGTCCCGATGCCGCCGTTGTACAAGAGGTCGACGGGCGCCTTGAGGATCGCGTTAACAAGCTCGGTCGGCGTCATGATCTCGGCCCTGATTGCCAGCGCCTTTGCGACTTCCGGTGTAACGGCAATGGATTTCGCGCTTCGCGGATACACACCGCCGCCCGGCGAAATCAGCGTCGCGTTGTAGTCGGCCCATGACGAGCGCGGCAGCTTGAACAGCCGCTCGCGTTCAGCGAAGCTCGCCGCAGTGTCGGGATCGGGATCGAGGAAGATGTGTCGATGATCGAATGCGGCAACCAATTTGATGTGACGCGACAGCAGCATGCCGTTGCCGAAAACGTCGCCCGACATGTCGCCGATGCCCGCGACGGTGAAGTCGGTCGTTTGCGTGTCCGTTCCCATCTCGCGGAAGTGCCGCTTGACCGATTCCCAAGCGCCACGCGCCGTGATGCCCATCGCCTTGTGGTCGTAACCCGCCGAGCCACCCGACGCAAACGCGTCGCCCAACCAGAAGCCGTATTCCGCGCTGATGCCATTCGCGTAGTCGGAGAACGTCGCCGTCCCCTTGTCGGCGGCGACGACGAGATAGGGATCGTCCGGGTCGTGTCGTTTTACGCGCGGCGGCGGAACGATCTTGTCGCCGACGCGGTTGTCGGTCAGGTCAAGTAGCCCTCGCAGGTAATTTTGGTAGCACGCCACGCCTTCCTTCATGTACGCGTCGCGATCGGATGGCGCCGGCGCGCGTTTCAGGACAAAGCCGCCTTTGGAGCCGACAGGCACGATGACGGTGTTCTTGACCATCTGTGCCTTCATCAACCCCAGGACTTCGGTACGGAAATCTTCGAGGCGATCTGACCACCGCAAACCGCCGCGCGCCACTTTGCCCCCACGCAAGTGAACCCCTTCGAATCGCGTCGAATACACGAAGACTTCGAACATCGGCTTCGGCTCGGGCAATCCCGGAACCTTCGCCGGATCGAACTTGAACGACAGAAAGTCTTTGGCGTGGTCGGTCCAGAAGTTCGTCCGCAGCGTCGCCATGATCAGCGCCAAGTATTGGCGAAGCACGCGGTCTTCCGACAGGTTGTCGACACGCTCGAGCGCGCCTTCGATCGTGCGCACTTGCTCGGCGGCCTTGGCGCCCATCCCTGCGCCGGCTCCCGGATCGAACCGCAATTTGAACAAGGCGATCAGCATCGCGGCGATGTCGGCGTGCGTGGACAACGTCGCTTCGATGAAGGATTGCGACAGCGCAAAGCCGATTTGCCGCAGATATTTTGCATAGGCGCGCAAGATGACGATCTCAGCCGCCGGCAGACGCGCGACGACGACCAACCGATTGAACTCGTCGTTTTCCACTTCGCCGCGGAAAACTCGGCCGAACGCGTCTTCGAACACGCGATGCAAGGCGTCGATCTCGACTTCGGTGTCGACGTTCGGTGCCAGCATGCCGAGATCGTGCATCCAAATCGGCTCGCGACCTTCGGGAACGATGCGATGCGGTCGCTCGTCGATGACTTCGAGGCCCATGTGTTCGAGCATCGGCAAGCTGTACGAAAGCGGGACAGGACCGCCAAGATGGAACAGCTTGAAGCGCATCACGCCCGGGGGCGCTTCGAGCGGCCGATAGAGCGACATGCCGAGCGGTTCCGCGTCGGTGAGCCCGTCCATCATTTCGATATCGCGGACGGCGGCGCGTGCGGGAAAGTCCTCGCGATAACCGGCCGGAAACGCCGCGCCGAATGCGCGGAAGAGTGTGTTGCCGCGCGCTTCGCCGAGCGCTTCGGTCAGCGCGTCTTTGAGATCATCCTCCCAGCGGCGGGCCGCTGCGATCAGCAGCATCTCGAGGGCGCGCACGTCGTAATGCGGAATATGACCAGGCGTTGTTCTTACGGTGATCATCACCTGCGCGAGCGGCGACTCCGACAAATGCACGTTGAAATCCGAGCTCGTTCCGTTGAACGCCTGCATGAGGAGCGCTTGCCATTTTTGACGCAGCTCGGTCGTGTAGTTCTCGCGCGGCGCGTAGATCATGCAGACGATGAAGCGATCGAACACATCGCGGCGAACGAAGAGGCGAAAGCGCTGCCGGTCGCCGAGATGCAGGATGCCCATTACCGTGCGCAGCAGATCGTCCTCGTTCGTCTGGAACAGCTCGTCGCGCGGGTAGTTGTCGAGGATGTTGCTGAGCTGCTTGGCGGCGTGACCGCCCTGCACGAAGCCCGCGTGCGCGATGACTCTCGCGGTCTTGCGCCGCAGCAGCGGGATGTCGGCGGGCTTCGCGCTGTACGCCATCGATGTATAAAGCCCGAGGAAGCGATGCTCGCCGCAGACATTGCCCGCGGCGTCGAAGCGTTTGATGCCTATGTAATCGAGATAGCCCGGGCGATGGACG
>DASXSP010000030.1:0-7259 GCA_036505865.1 Casimicrobiaceae bacterium | reverse complement strand
CATCTCCCGATAGGCGCGATACAGTGTCGGTTCGCCGATCGATGTGCCGGCAAGATCGGCTTCGCACATTTGCTCGACGATGTTCATCTGGTTGCTGTTGATCGCGATCGTCACCTGGTCGGGCGCGGGCGTCAGCTCGGCCAGCATGTGGCGCGTGTCGTCGGAAAGCCACTTCGCCACTTGGCCTTCGTCTTCCGGCGCGAACGAGATCGACCCGCCGACCTGGAGAATGAGATCGGGCACGCGGGCACGGATTCCGGCGAGCAGCTCGTTGAACATCGATAGCCGCTTAGAGCCGGTGCCGTCGAGCTCGCGCACGTGCACGTGAAGCACGGTGGCGCCGGCGTTGTAGCAGTCCACCGCCTTCTGCACGTGCTCTTCCATCGTCACCGGGATGTCTTCCGGAAAATCGGCAGGCATCCACTCGGGACCATAGGGCGCGCAGGTTATGACAAGCTTGTCCTGGTGTTCAGGGAAAAGCGATCCGTCGAGAAAGTTCATATCGATTCCTTCTTGTTCAATGATTCGGACAAACGGTTGTCGATCATTCGCTCGAGCTCCTCGAGCAGGATCGGCGCACCGAGGCAAACGCTGTGCAGCCCCTGCATGCTGGCGAGCTGCAATACGGTGGTGATCTCTTCTTTCGTTGCACCGGCTTTGAGCGCGCGCTGGATGTGCCGGCGAACACCCGGCGCGTACATGTGCGTGCACGAAGCGTCTAGTGCAATGCCGATCAGCTCGATCGTCTTCGGGTCGAGGGCGCCTGCGACCGCGGGCGCGATCGCCATCGCGATCACTTTTTCGGTCCACGAGGGATCGAGCTTCGCGAACGGCTCCCAATCCGGGTTCCAGTTGCCGGTCGCCTGTTTGCGGGCACTCGCCGAACGCGACGGGCGCCGCGGATTCTCATCGACCGGTGCGATGTCTTCCGTGTTCATGATCAGGCTGCTTGCGGCTTGAGGCCGCCGGGGTATGCGGGATCGAGACCGCCGACGTCCTTCAGATCCCGTTCGTATGTGCGCGCCGCGATGACGAACATCGCCGCCGCGAGCAACGAAAACGCCGGCACGACCGAGAGCGCGAACGGCAAACCGAAAGCGTCCGACAGAAGCCCCGTCAACAGCGGGCCGGCCGCCAAACCGAAGAGGTTCTGCATGAGCGACAGCATCGAAGCGGCCGTCGCACGCAGGCTCGAATGAACGACATCGACGACGACCGCGCATACGGGGCCGATGCTTGCCGTCATCATCGCGGCGCCTGCGACGATCAGCGCGAACTGCGCTGCGCCCGGAGACAGTATCGCAAAGGCGATGGACATGAATACAGCGGTCATCACGGCCGCGATCGCCGGAACCTGAAGACGCGCACGAACGAACCGCGAGCTCAAGCGGTCGGCGACGATGCTCCATACAACAGCGCCTACGCCGCCCACCAAAACGATCAAGCCGGTCTTGAGTCCCGCTTGATCCGGCGCGAGGCCGTAATACCGGTTGAAGTAGCTCGGCATCCATGCCCATGTCGTCGACACCATGACGAGCTGGAGCCCGGCGCCGATGCACGTCACGAGCGCCGTGCGCGGCTTGAGCAAGCCGGCGACGATTGCGCGCGCGGCCATCGATTTCGTGTTTGCGCGACTCGCACCCGGCAGCGCGACCGTCTTGTAGTCGCGAACGATCAGAAGAAAGAGGAACGCGAGAACGAGTCCCGGTATGCCGACGGCGCCGAATCCGGCCTGCCAGCCCCAATGCTGCGCGATGACGCCGCCGAGGACGACGCCGAGCACTGAGCCGACGAGGCCCGCCGCAAGGAAAGCACCCAAAATGGTACTGCGCATCCGCGCCGGAAACATCGTCGCGAGCAGCGCGGCGCCCGCCGATCCGTAGGCGGCTTCGCCGAGTCCGACGACGCTTCGCGCCGCGAGCAGGTGCGTGTACTGCGCGGCGAATGCGCACGCGATCGTCGCGGCACTCCAGACGATCGCCATCAGGAAGATGCTCTTGACGCGGCTCCAGCGGTCGGCGAGAAGCGAAAGCGGCACTGTGCCGAGCGCCACGGCGATCGAAACGACCGATACCAGTCCGCCGAGCTCAGCGTCGGACAGGTCCCATTGCGCTTTCAGGTGCGGGAACATCGAAACGACGACCTGCCGATCGACGTAGTCGACGACCATCAGGGCGAAGACGACAGCGAAGACCGTCCACGCGTAGCGCCGCGGTGCGGGACGCTCGACACTCAGTTCGTCAATGTGATGAATCGAAATGGACATTGGTCTGTTGTCAGAGGCTCCGCTGAGGGAGCCGGCAGTGCGTTTAGGTGATCTTGAGCCGTGGTGTGATGGGTCGCATTGTCCGCCGGCAAGCGTCTATCCTGTTGCCCCGACGTGACGTAGACTTATCCTTTCGGGACATTCGCAACCTCGTCGGATGAAGGGCCTCATCCGCAGCGCGAGCCTCACGAATTTCGCGGAAGTCGCACGCAAGGTGGGACTTGACCCCTCGCGCCTGTTGAGCGAATTCGAGCTGCCGCAGCGATGCCTGCGCGATCCCGAGCTCGCGGTGCCGATCGATCGCGTGCGGCGTTTGCTCGAGACCTGCGCCGAACGAAGCGGCGCCGAAGGCTTCGGCCTTATGATGGCCGAGACGCGACGTCTGTCCAACCTCGGCGCCGTCGGGCTGCTGGTGCGGGAGCAACCGACGCTGCGCCTTGCCATCGAGGCGCTCGCGCGTTACAGCCGGCCACTCAACGAAGCGCTTTTTCTCACGCTCGAGGAGACCGGCGACGTCGTCGTTCTGCGCGAAGAATTGATCGTCGGCCATGGGGCGCCGGTTCGACAGTCGACGGAGCTCGCGATCGGCGTGGCGTTTCGAATGCTCCGGACGTTTCTCGGCGAGCAGTGGCGGCCGCGGCGCGTGTGTTTCGCTCACGACGCGCCGGCCGATCGCTCAGTGCACGAGCGTGTTTTCGGCCGCAACGTCGAGTTCGGCCATGACTTCAACGGCATCGTCTACGCACGAAAGGATCTCGAAGCGCCCAATCCGAACGCCGACCCGATGATGGCGCGATACGCGCGCAAGATGCTCGACGCGAGCGTTACGAACCAAACGCCCGGAATGGTCGCGCAGGTACGCGAGCTCGTGGTGATGACGCTCGGCACGGGGCGATGCACGATCGATCTCGTCGCGCAGCATCTGGGCGTCGACCGGCGCACCGTGCATCGACATCTGGAAAGCGAAGGCGAGACGTTCTCGCACATCGTCGATGCCGTAAGGCGCGAGCTCGCCGATCGCTACATGAAATCCGGCACTCGAACACTCGCGCAGGTCTCGTCGCTGCTGGGCTTCTCCGCGCCGAGCGGCTTCTCGCGCTGGTATCGGCGCCAGTTCAACGACAGGGCATCGACGGGGCGCGCACGGGGCGCGCGGTAGTCGCGGGGGTTCCCGCGGGCAACGCGCGTCGCGATCGTCAGGCGTTGTCTTGAATTGTTAAGACGGCGCCGATCGCGGTGTGTCAGCGTCGCCAGCGATAGCGTTCAACCGACCGCGGCGCGATTGGCGACTCTTTCACGACTTTGGCAAGGCGCCGCAGCGATCGTCGCCTGTTGGCTCGCGCTCTGCCCACCGGCGTGCCGCGCGCAGGACATCGAGCCGCGCAGCTATTCGAATGCGCCCATCGGCGTGAACTTCCTCATTGCCGGTTATGCGTATACGCGGGGCGGCCTCGCCTTCGACTCCTCGCTGCCGATCACGAACGTTCATCTCCGGACATCGAACGCCGTCGTGGCCTATGCGCGTTCGCTCGATTTTTGGGGGAAGTCGGGGAAGTTCGATGTCATCCTTCCGTACTCCTGGCTCTCCGGGACTGCGGAATATGCGGGTGATACGGTGAGCCGCGTCGTCAACGGTTTTGCCGATCCGCGCTTCCGCTTGTCAGTCAATCTCTACGGTGCGCCCGCGCTGACATTGAAGGAATTCAGGGACTACCGACAAGACCTGATCGTTGGGGCGAGTCTGCAGATTTCGGCCCCGTGGGGGCAGTATGACAGCGAGCGGGTCGTGAATCTCGGCACCCACCGCTGGTGGTTCAAGCCGGAAGCGGGTGTTTCCAAGGCCGTCGGTCCATGGACCCTCGAGCTCACGGGCGCAGTCACGATCTACACCGACAACAATAATTTTTATGGCGGCAACGTGCGTTCGCAGGATCCCCTCTACTCGACCCAGGTACACGTGATCTACGGTTTCCAGTCGGGCACCTGGCTCTCCGTCGACGCCACTTACTTCGCCGGCGGGCGCACGACGGTCAACGGTGTGCTCGACAACAACCTTCAGCAAAACTGGCGCGTCGGCGGAACGCTCTCATTACCCATCGATGTCCGCAATTCGATCAAGCTCTATGCAAGCAGCGGCGTTTCGGCGCGCACCGGAAACAATTTCGACCTGCTCGGCATCGTGTGGCAATACCGCTGGGGAGGCGGCCTCTGAGATGTCCGGCGTGATATCCGAACAGGTTCTCGCGGTCGTCGCGGTGGTAACGATCTTCGTACTCATGTTCGACCTCGGCCTCGGAATCGCGCTACGCCAATTTCGCTGGGTTTGGCAGCGTCCGGGGCTCATCTCGAGAGCGCTCTTTTGCGTGCTGATCGCCGTCCCCGCGCTTGCAGTGCTCGTCGCGCGCACCTTCGAGCTTGCGCGACCGGTGCAGATCGGGATCGTCCTGATGGCGATTTCCCCCGGCGCGCCGGTGGCGCTGCGCCGATCGCTTGCCGCCGGAGGACATCACTCGTTCGCGCCGGCATTGCAGATCCTGCTTGCGCTTCTTGCGGTCGTCTCGATGCCGCTGTCGATCGCGCTGTTGAACGAGGTCTATGCCGGCCGCGCGAGCATCGCGCCCGGCGACGTGGCGAAGCAGGTGTTCGTCGCCCAGTTGCTGCCGCTCGGTTTCGGCATCGCGTTCCGGAACGCGTTGCCGGCGCTCACTTCGCGACTCGCGCCGTACGTCACACGCGTCGCGACGCTGATGCTGATCGCGTTCGTCACTCTTGCGATCGTCGATATCTGGCAACCCGTGATCGAAGCCGGGTCGCGCATCGTCCTCGCCATCGTGACGATCACCTGGCTTGCGCTGGCCCTTGGGCATCTGCTCGGCGGTCCCCACGAAGCGACACGCACCGCGGTCGCCATATCGAGCGCCGCCCGGAATGCAGGGCTCGCGCTGCTGGTCGCGACGCTCAACGCCGCCTCGCCGGAAATCGGCGCGACGGTCCTTGCCTACCTCCTCATCTCGGCGATCGCCATCGTGCCGTATGCGATGTGGCGGCGCCGGGTTCGACCCGTCACCGGAATCAATGAACCATGAACGATGCACGAAACTACGTTGCGCAAGACTCGCTTCGCGATGGCACCCGCGTGACAATTCGCGCGGTGCGCTCCGACGATCGCGATCGCGTCGCCAAGGCCTTCGGCAACCTTGAACGCGAGTCCGTGTACACGCGGTTTTTCACGTATAAGAAGGCGCTAAGCGATGCCGAGTTCGAGAGCATCGACGCGATGGACTTCGTAAACGACGTGATGCTGATCGCCACGGCTGAACGCGAGGCTGACGAAATCGTGATCGGCAGCGCGCGTTACATCGCGCATCATGCATCGGACGGCTCACGCGCGGCGGAAGTGGCTTTCACCGTCGAGGAGGACTACCAGGGAAAAGGGTTGGAGACTTGAGCCGCTTGGGTTTTCCGGACCGTTTTGAGGATTAGTTTTCGACGTTCGGCAACGAGCTGCGTCGACAACCCCTAGTTCGTAGTTCGAATTGCGCGCGCAACAAACGTCATGCCGACGATTTTCCCGTCGACGTTTTTGCTCGTGTTCTGAAGCTTTCCATGAAGGCCGCCCAGATACGCGTCCGATTCGGGGGGCGTCGCACTCACGCGCTCCTCTCCAACGCATCGCCACGGCTGCATAGAGCAACTCAAGCTTCGCTGGCGACCAGGCCTGGTACGGGTTGAGGCCTCTTCCCGCTGGCCACATACTCTTTGATCTGCTCCAATGTCAGCCCGAGCAGACCGAGGGCCTTCGCAGTTCTTCCCTCTTCCCACCAGTTGCGCTCGTGTATCACGTTGTAAATATTGATGATCGAATCGATCACCGGCGTTTCGACATCGACCGCCTTGCCGATTGAACTCCAGGGCACGAGTCCGAAGGGAGCATCCTCCGTGAAATATCGACTCGTGATGTCATGTGGTCCGGATATGGGCGTCAGGGAGATGTTCCCATGAATACGCATGTACAAATCCTGCCACGTGAAGCCTTCTGCCATCCCGCTGAAATCCTCGATCGGATTTGCGTTGTCGTATCCAAGTCTTTTGCTGACCGCCCTTCGCTCATTATCAATTCTGATATTCAACTTGCAGGCCGCCGGCGTTACACCATGCTCGTACAGAAAGAACGGATGCTTGGATGAATTCTCGATCGCGGTGACGCTGAGTAGGCACGGCCCGGTATGGACGCCGGGATTGACGATGCTCAAGCCAGCCTCCAGAACATCCGAATAAATTCTTGCATAGGGACGAAACCGGCTCATTTCGTCGATCAATTCGGTTGCCTTTTCCGCAGGCATGAAAGCAATGCCGACCGGATTGAACCCGTGAATGGCGACCTTGCACTGCTCAATCACGCGGGCGTCATAGGGCAGGTTGTTCAATTCAGCTATGACGGGACACTCTCCATTGCCGAACACTCTTTTGAAAAGAAGACCCGCAAACGCGCCCGGCACTACGACGATGACCTGGTTGCCGTTGGCCTTTGCTCTCAGCAGCTTCGCGTAACCCTCGTGAGCAAACGCCGGCGTCACGACGAAGATATATTTCACTCCCTCGATCGCTTCAACGATATCGCTGGTAACCCGGGCCAACTGAAAGCGACCATTGATTTCGCCCGACGACTCAATCGTTTTCGTCTCGAAAAGTTTTTGCAGGTTCTCCGTGAACTGGGGCATCTCGTACATGTTGACCAAAAAGCCGCGCGACATCATGTCTACAGCCATCGCGTGCGCGCCATGACCTCCGCCGAGTATGGCAACTGTATTGATCATGTCTGGGTCCTGGATCGTTGAGACGACAAATTGAATGAAGCGGCGTCCGGATTCACCTGAACTGGCCGTAACTCGCTATGGTCCTTTAATCCAACGCCGGTGAGCCGCAGCCGGTTTGCTTCGTTGAGCAGCCAAACGAGTTGATTGGCTGCGGCAGCGTAGGACAGACCTTCGGG
>DASXSP010000029.1:0-3719 GCA_036505865.1 Casimicrobiaceae bacterium | reverse complement strand
AGACTCTCGGAGTTTGTCCCCCACCCACCAACTAACGTCGATAAGGAATCTAGCGGCCATGACCGCCGAATTAGACGCAAGGTAACGCTGGTGGGTGTGCCACCCCGACGGTTTTACCGTACACCGGAGGAGGTGATCATGCAAACGCCACTGAACCTAGGAGCCGATGTTGCGAGCAAGAGAATCGTGGTGGCCTGTGCGGCACGCAGCTTTGCACCGCGAAGCCTGGCGAACGAACGGGGGGCCTTAGGCGCTTGGTTGAAAGGTTTGCCCGCTGGCAGTCGCATCGGGTTGGAGGCCACGGGCGCACACCATCGATTGTTGGCGGACATGGCGCATGCCGCCGGCCTGGTCGTGTATGTGCTCAATCCGCGCGACGTGAAAAAGTACGCGCAAGGGGTGGGTCGCCGGGGGAAGACCGATCGGCTGGATGCGGAAGTCATCGCGCGCTACATCGCGCGCGAGCATGAGGATCTGCACCCTTACGTGCCGCGCAGTGCAGCGGCGCAGCGCCTTGAGCAATTGCTCAAGCGGCGCGCCAAGCTGATGAGCTTGCAAGCGCGCTTGGCGCCCACATGGCGAGGCGTGCCCGGAATGGCCGCGGAACTGGCCGCAGTCGCAGCAGCGTATGCGCGATTGCTCAAGCGGGTGGATGATTTGCTGCAAGAGGCCATCGCCGAATTGCCTGAGGTCGCGGCGGTCGCTGCCCAAGTCCGTACGATCCCCGGCTATGGAGCACTCAGTAGCGTGGCGGTCGCCCATGCGATGCGCTGGTTGCCGTTCACGAACGTGGATGCGTTCATTGCGCACACCGGGCTCGACCCCCGAGCGCGCGATTCTGGGGATATGCACGGTCGCCGCCGAATTTCCAAACGAGGGTCGCCGACATTGCGCTCGATTCTGCACATGTGCGGTATGTCAGCCAGCCGCACGACCACCTGGCGGCCCTACTACGAGCGACAACTCGCCAAGGGGCTGAGCCCGACCGAGGCGGTCATGATCCTAGCCCGCAAGCTGGCGCGCACCGCTTATGGTGTTTGCACCAGCAATACGCCGTTCAACCCGACCCGAGTGATGATGTCGAGTACTTGACAACAACCATAGAATCTCCGAGCGCAGAGCCGCGCCTGCCCGCTGCCTTCGTTGAAATTATTTCGCGGACGCGTCGCGATTGAAACGCGGCGTCCAGTCGAGCGTCTCGAACCAGTAGCGCCGGCGCTCGTCCAGCCAGCCGTCCGCTTTTCCAGTACGCGATCCATGCGTTCAGGAAGTTCAAGAGCGGCTGCTCGCCTTTGCGTACCGCAAACGCTTCGACTGTGTGCGGCAGTTGCGCGCCGGGCATCACTGCGAGCTTGCCTTCCGATTGCGCGACCGCCATCGATGTTCGCGGAACGTAGGCGAGCGCGCCATCAACCTGTCCGGATTTCAACGCTTCGAAATCGTCTGCGGCTGACCGGCGGCGTTCGTGCCGAGAAATGTTCCAATCGCCCAGGCCGGCACCACGCGGTAGTTATGGCTGCTGCAGGATATTGTGTAGCGCGCGTGCGCCGGCGTGGGCAGCATGATGACCACGGCGAGTGTGGCGATGAAAATGCGCGGCATCGAGCTGTTCGTCATGGCGTCCTCCGCACAAGTGACTTCATGCCCGTGGCGCCCGGCGCTGCGCTGCATGACGCGCGAGCTCGTGCGTATAAGCGGCGAGCACATCGTCGCCGAAGCACGCGAAGATCACACGCGACAAACCGGCATTGTCACGAGTGAACGCAATCACTTCGCGCACGGCGATGGCGACTGCCGCTTTGAGCGGATAGCCGTAGACACCGCAGCTGATTGCGGGAAAAGCGATCGACGTCAAACGATGTTCGCGCGCGAGCGAAAGCGAATTGCGATAGCAGCTTGCAAGCAGCTCAGGTTCGCGCGAACGACCGCCTTGCCAGACCGGTCCGACCGTGTGGATGACATGGCGAGCGGGCAGCCGGTAGCCACGCGTGATTCTCGCTTCGCCGGTGGGACAGCCGCCCAGCGTTCGACATTCCGCCAACAACTCCCGACCCGCCGCGCGGTGGATCGCACCGTCGACGCCGCCGCCGCCCAGCAGCGACGTATTGGCGGCGTTCACGATGGCGTCGACGTCGAGCTTCGTGATATCGACGTCGAGCGCGACGATCTGGGGTTCCTTTTTCACTGCCACCAAAAGTTGCACCCGTTGTTGTCTTTTTGCAAGTACCGTGTCCGACCGCCGGTTCCGATCCCGGCCCTGCGGCGCATCGACAGTGTAGAGTAGCCGCATGGCAACTCCAGTGACCGGCGCAATTCCTCCGCCCAGCGCGGCGTCACCGCGCGCGGCGAAGCCAGACCGGCGTTTGCGTCTCGACGACGTCCTCAAGTTGATGGTGGCTGACGGCCTCATTGCAGGCGCCGACGCCGACAGGCTCGTACGATCGCGGACGCTGCGCTTCGAGCATCCGCTCGAGGCGATCGCCGACCAAAAATGGAAGGCGCCGCAGCCGCCCCACAAGGTCATGACGCTTGAGTGGCTGGTCGAATGGCTCGCCGGCAAGCTTGACGTCCCGTATTTTCACATCGATCCGTTGAAGATCGATCTTGGCGCGGTGACCGCAACAATGAGCAACGCGTACGCCGAGCGTTTTCGCATTCTTCCGGTGGCGGTCGACCGGATGACGCTCACCGTTGCGACGGGCGAACCGTTCGTGCGGAGCTTCGCCGAGGAGCTCGAGAAAATCCTCAAGCTCGACGTCAAGTTCGTCTTCTGCAACCCGCAGGACATCAAGCGCTACCTGGGCGAGTTCTATAACCTGGCGCGCTCGATGAAACGCGCGCACGACGCGTCGAAGGGCGACTTCAATCTTGCACGCAATTTCGAGCAGCTGGTCGAGTTGGGCAAGCATGGCCATCTCGACGCGAACGATCAGCATATCGTCCGCATCGTCGATTGGCTGTGGCAATACGCATTCGAGCAGCGCGCGTCGGACATCCACATCGAACCGCGGCGCGATGTCGGCCTCGTGCGCTTTCGGATCGACGGCGTGCTGCATCAGGTGTACGCGATTCCGGCGCCTGTCCTTGCTGCCGTTACGTCGCGGATCAAGCTCCTCGCGCGAATGGAGATCGTCGAGAAACGACGGCCGCAAGACGGACGCATCAAGACCGTTACGCCGGACGGCGACGAGGTCGAGTTACGCATTTCGACGATGCCCACGGCCTTCGGCGAAAAGATCGTCATGCGGATCTTCAGCCCGGAAGTGCTGGTCCGCGACTTCACGGACTTGGGTTTCACCGCTGACGATCGCACCCGTTGGGAGCAGATGACGCGCGAAGCCAACGGCATCATCCTCGTGACCGGGCCGACCGGATCCGGCAAAACAACAACGCTTTACTCGACGCTCAAGGGCATTGCGACGCCCGAAGTGAACGTCTGCACGATCGAGGATCCGATCGAAATGATCGAGCCCGCGTTCAATCAGATGCAAGTGCAGCCGATCATCAACGTCGATTTCGCCAACGGCGTGCGTACGCTGCTGCGACAGGATCCGGACATCATCATGGTGGGCGAGATCCGCGACCACGATACCGCCGACATGGCGGTGCAGGCGGCGTTGACCGGCCATCTTGTGTTGTCCACGCTACACACTAATGATGCGCCGACGGCTGTGTCGCGGCTCCTCGATCTCGGCGTGCCCTCTTAGTTGCTCAACTCG
>DASXSP010000028.1:0-45629 GCA_036505865.1 Casimicrobiaceae bacterium | reverse complement strand
GATGGTCGAGGTGATCGAGGAGATGCGCGCGAAGGGCATCAGCAAGCCGGTGGTGGCGTCGCTTGCCGGAGATGTCGAGGTGGAAGAAGCTGCCGAATATCTGTTCGACCATGGCATTCCCGCGTATCCGTATTCGACCGAAATGCCGGTGGCGGTGCTAGGGGCCAAATACAAATGGGCACGAGGGGCGGGGCTGATTTAGGCACCGCCGATTGAACGCGGAGACGCTCGCTGCGATCCAACGAGCGTCGGCCGCCGGAGCAATTCGCTGTTCTCGCCGCCATCGGAGCGTCCCGGTGGATCAAGGCGGGCCAAGAATGACGCATGCACGCGAGTTAGGAGGGAACATGACACGCAAAAACGTTTGCCGTACGCTGGCATTTGCCTGTGGTATTTGCAGCGTCGCCGCAGTGCCTGCGCTCGCCGCATGGGAGCCGACGAAGCCTGTCGAGTTCATCGTTCCGGCGGGAACCGGCGGCGGCGCCGATCAGATGGCGCGCTTCCTGCAAGGCGTCATCGCGAAGAACAACTTGATGAAGCAGCCGCTCATCGTCGTCAACAAGTCCGGCGGCGCGGGCGCAGAAGGCTTCCTCGACGTGAAGGAGGCCAAGGGGGACCCCAACAAGCTGATCATCACGCTGTCGAATCTCTTCACGACGCCGCTCGCGACTGGCGTTCCGTTCAATTGGAAGGATCTGACGCCGGTCGCGATGCTCGCGCTCGACGAGTTCGTGTTGTGGGTCAACGCCGAGGCACCGTACAAGACGGCACAGGATTACTTGAACGCGGTCAAGTCCGGTAACGCCGGGCAGTTCAAGATGGGCGGAACGGGATCGAAGCAGGAAGACCAGATCATCACCGTTGCGCTGGAAAAGAAATTCGGCAAGAAGATGACCTACATTCCGTACAAGGGTGGCGGAGACGTCGCCGTGCAACTGGTCGGCAAACACGTCGATTCGACGGTCAACAATCCGATCGAGGCCGTCGCGCATTGGCGTTCGGGTGCGCTTCGTCCGCTGTGCGTGTTCGACACCAAGCCGATGCCGTATCCAAACAAGGTGACGTCAACGCAATCGTGGCAGGACATCCCGACGTGCAAGTCGCAGGGGCTCGACGTCGAGTATCTGATGCTGCGCGGCATCTTCATGCCGGGCGGCGTTACGCAAGAGCAGGTCGATTATTACGTCGACGTGTTCAAGAAGGTGCGCGAGCTGCCCGAATGGAAGAAGTACACCGAGGAAGCAGCGTTCAACACAACGTTCATGACGGGCAAACAGTACGTCGAATGGGTGACGAACGCCGAAAACGAGCATAAGACGCTGATGCAAGAAGCCGGATTCATCGCGAAATAAGCGATGGAAGCGCCAGGCGTCAAGACGCGGGGCGACATCACGACCCGTTGGGTCGAATTGATCGTCGCCCTGCTCGTCGTTCTCGGTGGAATCGTCGTCATCGTCGACAGCCTCCGGGTAGGAATCACGTGGGCGGAGGATGGTCCCCGCGCCGGCTATTTCCCCTTTTATATCGGCTGCGTTCTAGTGATCGCCGGTCTGTGGATCGCAGGCCGCACGCTTCTCGGTTGGCGAGCGCTTGCCGGCAAGTCGTTTGCGACGCGCGACGAGTTAGTGCCGGTGATGCATATGCTGTTGCCGACGATCGCGTACGTCTTTCTGATCTGGCTCATCGGCATCTATGTCGCATCCGCGATCTACATTGCGGCATTCATGATCTGGCAAGGCAAGTTCGGCTGGATGCTCACCGCTACAGTCAGCCTCGGCGTGCCGATTGCGCTGTTTCTGCTGTTCGAGGTCTGGTTTCTGATCGCGCTGCCTAAGGGACCGGTCGAGCGGATGCTGGGGTATTGACGACTCGTCGGTAGCGAGCGCGAGCGCCCGCCGAACGACATTTGAAAAACTGCCAGGGGGTTGCCCGTGTTGGAGGATGTCAGCAATCTGATGGGAGGGTTCGCCGTTGCGCTGACCTGGAAGAACCTCGTATTCATGCTGGTCGGCATCCTGCTCGGCGTGCTGATCGGCGTCCTTCCCGGATTGGGTGGTGCGAACGGCGTTGCGATCCTGCTGCCGCTGACTTTCACGATGTCGCCGACCTCGGCGATCATCATGTTGTCGTGCCTCTATTGGGGCGCCCTCTTCGGCGGTGCGATCACATCGATCCTGTTCAACATACCGGGCGAGCCGTGGTCGGTGGCAACAACGTTCGATGGCTACCCGATGGCGCAGCAGGGCCGTGCGGGCGAAGCGATGACGGCTGCGTTCACGTCGTCCTTCGTCGGCGCGTTGTTTGCCGTCGTATTGATCACCTTTCTCGCGCCGCTGGTCGCACGATTTGCACTCCAGTTTGGCCCCCCTGAATTTTTCGCCATCCAGTTCCTCACCTTCTGCAGCTTCGTCGGCATGGGGCGCGAGCCTCCGGCCAAGACCATCGTGTCGATGATGCTGGGGTTCGCGCTCGCCGCGGTCGGCCTCGATACGGTGACCGGCACGCTGCGGATGACGTTCGGCTCGACGCAACTGCTGCAAGGCTTCGACTTCCTGATTGCTGTGATCGGCCTATTCGGGCTGGGCGAAATCCTGCTGACGATGGAAGAAGGGCTCGCGTTCAAAGGCACGCGCGCGAAGATCGATCCGAACATCGTCTGGCACACGTGGAAGAAGCTGCCGAAATATTGGATGACGTCGTTACGTGCCTGTTTGATTGGCTGCTGGATGGGCATCACACCGGGCGGTGCGACGCCTGCGTCTTTCATGAGCTACGGAATGGCGCGGCGTTTCTCGAGGAACGGCGACAAATTCGGCACAGGTCAAATCGAAGGCGTCGTCGCGCCGGAGACTGCCGCGCACGCGGCCGGTACGAGTGCACTTTTGCCGATGCTGACGCTCGGCATTCCCGGTTCACCGACTGCCGCGGTGTTGCTGGGCGGTCTGCTGATCTGGGGCTTGCAGCCCGGTCCGCTGTTGTTCGTCGAAAAGAAGGACTTCGTCTGGGGCCTGATCGCAAGCATGTACCTGGGCAACATCGTCGGCCTATTGATCGTGCTGACGACAGTGCCGTTCTGGGCAGCGATTTTGCGCATTCCGTTTGCGATCATTGCGCCGGTAATCGTCGTCATCTGCGCGATCGGCGCATACACGGTGCACAACAAGTTCTTCGACGTCGCGATGATGGTCGTCTTCGGCGTCGTGGGTTATTTTTTCAAGAAGCTCAAGTATCCATTGGCGCCGCTGGTCCTGGCGCTCGTATTGGGTGACATGGCGGAAACGGCGTTTCGCCAATCGATGCTCGCGTCGGGCGGCAGCATGTCTGTCTTCTTCAGCAATGGGCTCGTCGGCTCGATCATCACGCTGGCGCTCGTCATTCTGTGCTGGCCGCTTTTTGCTCGCGGTCGCGACCGTTGGCGCGAACGGTACGGCAAGCCGCGGCCCGCGTAGCGCTTTCCTCTAGAGCGCGGAATATTTCGAGCGCAGCACGTTTTTCTGGACCTTGCCCATTGCGTTTCGCGGCAGGTCGTCGGCGAAGAACACGCGCTTCGGCACTTTGAATGTCGCGATCTCGTCGCGCAGCGCGCCGATGATCGCGCGTTCGGTGAGCGCGTGTCCTGGTGCGGGTACGACGACGGCGGTAACCGACTCGCCGAAATCGGGATCAGGCAAGCCGATCACCGCCGATTCGACGACACCATCCAGGCTGTCGATACGCTCCTCGACCTCAAGGGGGTACACGTTGAGCCCGCCGGTGATGATCAAATCTTTCGCGCGGCCGACCAGCCGCAGATGTCCGTAGCCCTCCTCGCTCACTACCCACTCGCCCATATCGCCGGTTTTGAAGAAGCCATCGTCGCAGAACTCTTCGCGGGTCTTGTCCGGCATTTGCCAGTACCCCGAGAAGACGTTCGGGCCCTTGACTTCGATGTGGCCGATCGTCCCGGGCAAGCATGGCGCGCCCGCCGCATCGACCACGCGTACGCTCACACCGGGTAGCGGTTTCCCAACGGTGCCGGCGACGCGCGGTCCGTCGAGCGGGTTCGATGTGAGCATCCCGGTCTCGGTCATGCCGTAGCGCTCGAGAATCGCGTGTCCGGTGCGCGAACGAAATGCGTCGAACGTTTCCGGCAGCAGCGGCGCAGAACCCGAAATGAACAAACGCATCGAGCGGACACCTTCACGCGTCAGCGAAGGCTCGGAGAGCAGGCGTGTGTAGTACGTCGGGACGCCCATCATCACGGTTGCGGCGGGCAACAAGCTCGTCGTTTCCTTGGCGTCGAACTTCGAGAGCCACAGCATGCGTGAGCCCGAGAGCAGCGCGCAGTGCGTCGCGACGAAAAGACCATGAACATGGTAGATCGGTAGCGCATGCAACAGTACGTCGCCGCGGGTGAACCCCCAATTTTCGACCAACGCCAGCGCATTGGCCGCCAGGTTGCGATGCGAGAGCATCGCGCCCTTCGAGCGTCCCGTGGTACCGGACGTATAGACGATCGCCGCGAGATCGTCGGGACGCGAAACGACGGTCTCGAAAGTGTCCGGCGCGCTCGCAGCTCGATCGAGCAGCTCGCCGCCACGTCCATCGAGCGTTAGAACGATCGCAGCGCCCGCGAGCTTCGTTATCACCCCCAGCGCCTCTGCGCGGCAGACGATCACGCGTGGCGTCGCATCGCCGAAGAAGTAGGCGAGCTCAGCCTTCTGGTAGCTGACATTGAGCGGCAGATAGACAAACCCTGCGCGAAGGCACGCAAGATAGAGCGCCAACGCGTGCCAATGCTTGTCGACCTGCGCAGCGACACGATCCCCACGACGGCAGCCAGCGCGAGCGAGCGCATGCGCGATTCTCGCCGACAACGCAGCCAGTTCGTCGTAGTGGACGACGCGCCCCTTCGGGATCAAGACGCAGGGTGCGCTGACCTCCGCCTCGAAATGGTCTTCGAAGAGCGTATAGAGGTTGGCGTTCAATGGTGGACCCCCACGCTTGCGGCGGTGACGCGAGCAGCCGGCGAGGGGCCCCACGTAGTGGGGATCGACGGCCAATGCGAGTCGTCACATGAGGCCGACTGTTGTTGCAGCGATTCTCCTTGCAAGCCAAAGGAGGCCGAGGCCGCCGCTGCGCTGCCCCCAAAGGGGGCGTAATTTACGCCTCGGGGTGGCCCTTCGGCGTTCATATGTGGGACCCCCACGCTTGCCCCCCATGCGCTGTTGTGCTGTTTCTCCCGCGGTGGCACATCCCGCGGTACGCTTGCGGGCGGATTATTCCACAATGTCGCTGTCCTACGTGAGCCTCCAAAGCTCTGCTATCCGGCCTCTGCCGCCACCGGCGCGCATCGCGGCGCTCGCGGACGCGGGCAGGATGACATCGCTCGACAGTCCACGGTCCAGTCGGTATCTCGACCGGTTTGGGCTCGCGGCGCAAGACGACGACGGTGTTACGACGGCGCGTATGGATGTCGCAGGCGCTACCGTGCTCGTTGCGGCGCAGGATGAAGGCTTTCTACGCGGCAGCGTCGGTGCGAATCACGGCGAAGCATTGCGCGAGCTGTTTGCTCGCGCGGAGCGCGAGCGTCCCACCGCCGTCGTGCTTCTTCTCGCTTCGGGCGGCGTCCGTGTGCACGAGGCGAACGCGGCAGAGCTCGCCCTTGCGCGTGCGTTACGTGCGATGTTCGACGCCCGCATCGCCGGTGTTCCCGTGCTCGCGATTGCCGTGGCAGACGTGTTCGGCGGGTCGTCGATACTGGGTTGCGCGGCGGACCGCATGGCGATGCTCACGAGCGCTCGAGTCGGTCTGTCCGGTCCGAAGGTCATCGAATCGGTACACGGCAAATGGGAGCTTGACGCCGATCGCGTCGACGACGTGCAAGCGGTGTTCGGCGCGTATGCGCGGGCGTCGCGCGGCAGCGTCGATCGCATTGCCGACGATGTCGACGCTCTGCGAGGCTGGATTCGGATGGCAGCGGCGAACACGCTACCGTTTGCCGATCATGTGATGAACACGCATGCGTCCCTCCGCGCCGACGCATCGACCAGCTTCACGCCGTTGCCGTTAAGCGCTCCGCTGCCGGACGCCAGCCCGGAAAACGCCGGTTGGCTGTGGCGCGCGGGAGGAATGTTGGCGACGCGTCCCGCATGGAACATCCCTTTCGGTATCGATTTCGCTTACGGTCTCGACGGCGCGCTGCTGACGAAATTGACCAATGCGGAAACCGACGTTCGCGAAACGATTGTGATCATCGAAGATTCGCCGGGTCACGAAGTGTCGCGCGGGGCGGAAATGCGCTTCATTTCGCGTTACCTCGCGCACCACGCCGCCGTCCTCGCACTTGCGCGTTCGCGCGGACATCGGCTTGTCGGACTGCTCGCCGGCACGGGTCACAGCGCGGCCTTTTTTGTGAATGCGCTGCAGGCACAAGAACTGTATGCGCTGCCGCACGCGCGCGTCGTCGCCATGGAACCTGCGGCAATCGCGCGCGTGACCGGTCTCGACGTCGCAACGCTGATCGCAGATGACCCGCTGCTGGGTCATCCGGTGCGCCATTTCGCCGCGCTAGGCGGCGTTGATGCGATCCTTGACGCGGACGAGTTTCAGCGGCGAATCGCCGCCGCTTAAAGCAACCACCGATCGCTCAGTTTTCCGGACCGCATTAGTTGCGAAATTCGGGCGAGCTGACGAGCACATCCTGAAATTTTCTCAGCGCATCGGCGCTTGCACGTTGCGCCGCCAGTCCGAAATTATTTTTGAATTCGTCGAAGTCGCCTTGCCGTCCCGACGACCGATTTCCGCGCAATTTCGGCGCCGTTGGGGTCGTACACCGTGCACGTGACATGCTCGGCGCTTGCAGCACCGCCTTGCTGACCTCTGGCTGCGCTACGCTGACGAAAGGAACCAGTCAGACGATCACGATCAACACCGATCCGCCGGGTGCGGTTTGCACGTTGACCCGAGACGCGAAGCCGCTTGCGGTGGTCAATCCGACGCCCGGATCGATCCCCATCGAAAAGGCCAAAGGGACCGTCGCCATCTTATGTAAGCGACCAAGCTATCTCGATGCGGACGGTGCACTGGAGAGCGAATTCCAGGCGGTGACGTTCGGTAACATCCTCTTTGGCGGACTCATCGGCATCGTCGTAGACGCTGCGAGCGGCGCGATGCATCAGTATCCAACGATGATCACGATTCAGCTCATCCCTGAGCAATGTCCGACTGTCAGCGAGCGTGATGCGTTCTTCGACAAGATGAAAGCGACACTGCTGGTAGAGGTCGCCGAAGTAAAGGAGCGAATCGGCAAGAGCTGCCGAGAGGACCAATTCCAGAGTCAGCTCGGCGCCGCGGACGCGGGCGCGAAGGCGAAGCTCGCGGAAATCGAGCAGAAACGGGCGCTCGCGAAGACAGGAACTTGATCCGAAACGGCCGCTCAATCGCGGTCGTCTTCCTCGCCCTGCGTCGCGCGGGTGAGACGATCGCATATCGCGAGCCATCCCGGATCATCGGGCGGCCCTTCGATCAGAATCACATCAGCGTTCGCCCCGTCGAGCGCACGCAGATTCGCGTACAAATCGCGTGCATACTCGGCGGCATCTGCGCCTCCCGCGATCCAGACGCCTTCGAAATCGTCCGGTCGCTCGATCGTCCGCGCGAGCACCGCGACCTGCTCGTCGCGCTCGACAAGATGCGTGAGCTCGGCGCGGAGCGCATCGGCCTTCAGCAACGATGCCGGCGTGCGCGGCGCGTAGTGCGATGTCAGGCTGCCGGACACGCGCGGCGCCGCGGCATCCGGCGGCCGCGGCGAACGTCCGAGTACGCGCGTAAGCTCGGCAACGCTGATTGCGCCCGGACGCAGCAGCACCGGTTCGTCGCCGCGAAATGCAACAATCGTGCTTTCGATCCCGACATCGCAGGGACCCCCGTCGAGGATCATCGCCGGCGCATCGCGAAGATCAGCTGCGACGTGCGCAGCAGTCGTCGGCGACACATGGCCGAACCGGTTCGCCGATGGCGCCGCGATGCCGCGTCCAAACGAGCTCAGCAACGCGAGCGCAACCGGATGCGACGGCACACGAAGGCCGATGGTGTCCTGACCGCCGGTGATCTGATCGAGCACCGTGGACACGCGCGGCAGAATCAACGTCAGCGGTCCGGGCCACAACGCTTCCGCCAGAGCGTCCGCCCCATTCGGAACGTCGCGCGCCCACAGTCTGACGTCGCGACGATCGGCAATGTGAACGATGACCGGATGGTCGGCGGGGCGACCCTTGATCGCGAAGATCCGCCGCACAGCCTCAGCGTTGGCCGCATCGGCGCCAAGTCCGTAAACCGTTTCGGTCGGAAATGCGACGAGCTCGGCGTTCGCCAGTAACCGAGCGGCCTTGTCGATCGCGGCAGCGCTCGCCGGGACAATATTGCCGCTCATCGGCGGCGCACCCCGGGTGCAGGGCGGTTGCGAGGGTATCTGCTAGAATTCAAGTCCCTGCAGTACAAGATCCGTGGCGGCCGCGAATGAAGCGGCCGTATTTTCGATGTGCATGAAGTTCGCGTCGCAGGGCCGTCCCAAGGCGCGAAATGCGCCCCCGGTGGGGGCAGCGCAGCGGCGAAGCCGCTAGCGTGGGGGTCGTCCACTAGCACGAGGAGTATCGATGAGCGAATTTCTATTCACGTCGGAGTCAGTGTCGGAGGGTCATCCGGACAAGGTCGCGGATCAGATCTCCGATGCTGTGCTCGATGCGATTCTAGAGCAGGATCCGACGGGCCGTGTCGCCGCCGAGACGCTTGTCTCGACCGGCCTCGTCGTGATGGCCGGCGAAATCACGACGGATGCGAATGTCAATTATGCCCGCGTCGCGCGCGACACGATCCGGCGCATTGGCTACAACGATCCGGAGCTCCGTTTCGATGCTGACGGCTGCAGCGTCATGGTGTGTTACGGCCGCCAATCGCCCGACATCGCGCAGGGCGTCGATCGCGCCTCGGACGACTACCTAAACCAGGGCGCAGGCGACCAGGGCCTGATGTTCGGCTACGCGTGCGACGAAACACCCACGCTGATGCCCTTTCCGATCTATTACGCGCATCGCATCGTGCAGCGGCAGAGCGAAGTACGGCGCGATGGGCGACTCAAATTTCTGCGGCCCGATGCGAAATCGCAAGTGACCGTCCGTTACGTCGACGGCCGGCCGAAAAACGTCGACACGGTCGTGTTGTCGACGCAGCACCATCCGAGTATGAACGAAAAGCAGAAGGAGCTCGCCGAGGCGGTGATCGAGGAGATCATCAAGCCCGTGTTTCCGAAAGAGATGCTCGTCGGCACGCGTTACCTGGTGAATCCTACCGGACGCTTCGAGATCGGCGGCCCGCATGGCGACGCCGGCGTGACCGGCCGCAAGATCATCGTCGACACGTATGGCGGCGCGGCGCCGCACGGCGGCGGCGCGTTTTCCGGCAAGGATCCATCGAAGGTCGATCGATCGGCGGCCTACGCTGCCCGTTACGTCGCCAAAAACGTCGTCGCCGGGGGCTTGGCGCGGCAATGTCAGGTGCAGGTGTCGTACGCGATCGGCGTGGCGAAGCCGATCAACGTGACCGTTTATACCGAGGGCACGGGCAAGATACCGGACGCGAAAATCGCAGAGCTCGTCAATGCGCACTTCGACTTGCGGCCGAAGGGCATCATTCAGATGCTCGATTTGCTGCGGCCGATCTATCGCAAGACCGCAGCCTACGGACACTTCGGTCGCGACGAGCCGGAATTCTCGTGGGAGAACATCGATCGCGCCGACCGTCTGCGGGAAGCCGCCGGATTGAAAGGCAAGGCCGAGCTCGCGCACGCCTAACGGTGATGCCGCGCGTGTTGCGACTGTCCGGGGTCCTGGTGTTGCTGACGATCGCGGGATGCCAGAGCTTTCCAACATGGGATGACCCGTTCAAGGCGCCGCCGTTGGCCGTTCGCGTCGACGAACGCAACGCGAACGCGCCCATCACGGTCCTGCGCAATCAAACGCTCGTCGTCACGTTGGAGGCCAACGTGACAACCGGTTATCGATGGGAAGCGGTTCCGGGGTTCACGCCGGTGCTCGCACAGATCGGAACAGCCGATTACGCTGCGCGAAGCACCGATGCGCCCCTCGCAGGCAGCCCCGGCGACATGACTTTCCGATTTCGCGGGGAATCGCCCGGCACGACGGCGCTCGAGCTCGCCTATCGACGTCCTTTTGAGCCGAACGTCGCTCCGGCGAAGACCGTGCGCTATGACGTCACCGTCCGATGAAGGGATGGCGCCTCGCCGACTGCGTGCTGTAAAATCGCACCTTTAGCTCAGGGGATTTCGCATGGCCGAACGGACCCGCACCCGCCGCAACACGCTCGAGCGTCGTTGCCTTCCGAAGACCTTCAAGCGCATGTTTGTCGGAGCGCCAAAGGGCATCTTCAAGATGCTCGAGAAGGTCAAGAAAGCGTAGCAGCCACGATCACCGCCGCAACACCGGAACCATCGCCTGAATGCGGCCGAGCTTTGCCGCATAGATCTCGTGATCCTTGCGGGTCGTACTGTTCTCGATCGCGATCATCATGTGCTTGCGCGCCGGCTCCATCTCGCCTAGCCCAACATAGGCGAGTGCGAGCCAGAAGTGGAACTCGTGGTAGTACGCGGCGCGATCAACTTCCTTCGAGAACATTTCCTTCGCCACCTTGTAGTCGCCGCTCTGCATCGCTGCAAGGCCGCGCTTGAAGTAGCCGAACGGCGGATCAGGTTCCATCCGTTCGAGCTTGCGGTTGAGCTCCGCCGCCGCAGCGAGATTTCCTTGGTCGTGCAATACCAGCGCAAGGTTCGACATCGCGCGCGTGTTCGCAGGCTCGCGTTCAAGAATGAGCTCGAATGTCCGCTGCGCTTCGCGCAAATTGCCGTGGCGCTGATAGACGACCCCCAGCGTGTTGTACCCGCTAAGGAACCGCGGCTCCTGCAGGATCGCTTCGCGCGCCCACCAATAGGCATCGTCAACTTGACCGGCCGTAAGCGCTTCGACGGCACGGTTGTTCATGTACATCGCAATGATCGTCGGCTCTTCGATCACCCACGTCCGCAGGCTGTGGTTAGGCGCCGGTGGCAGAAAATCGATTGTCAGCGGATCGCTTTGGTTGCGGCTGAATGGCGTCTCGACATGATTTCGACCGAGCGACAGGTTGACATGGCCGATCGACAAATAAAAGTCGCCGTTGCGGCTCCATGTCTCGTCGCCAAATACATTCTGGTAGCGCACGGTGAGGCCCATTTCCTTGGCGAACGCCGCGGTCATGATCACGAGCGACAGGCAATTGCCTGCGCGCACGGCGAAAGCCTCCGAGGCGTTGCGGGTCATCGCCGCGTCGTATTCGAGCTTGAGCTGTCCACGATCGTAGAGCGCCTCGAACAATCCGCGCTGCGGTCCACGTGCGCGCACGACGCGTGCAACGTCGGTTTCGAGATAGCGCTTCATTTCCGGCGTGAGCGCAAACACGTCGGCCGGGCTCACACGGACAGACGAGGCATTGAACAGTCGATCGTTCAGGAGTTGGTCCGTCTGCGGCGGCGCCGGCGCGGTGGCGCACGCGGCAAGCATTACCGTCAACAGCAGAACAAACCGGCGCCTCACGTCCCGTTTTCCTTTCCGTCGCGCGGCCGCATCGGCTCGGCGCGCGAATGCACGGTGGGTGATTGTAGCGCTACTCTCAACCGATCATGCAGCGGCGGCGTAGCCCGTGTCACTGCTGGCGGTTTGGTTAACGCGATCGTTTCGAACGGAGGCGGCGTAAGTTCCTTCGGCCCCACTGAGCCACAGATGCGAATGCACCCATGACAGCGCGGATGGATCGCCCAGCAGGCGGGTCTTCTGTTCGCTCGAAAGCGCGTCGGGCCCGCGAACGACGGCGTCACGTGCGAGCGCGGCCCGCTCGCGCAGAACCGCTGCCGGACGGCGGCGGACACTGGCCATTGCGCATGCGAGCGCATTGACAAAGGGATCAAACGCCGCATCGATGAACGAGCGGGGCGCTCCCGCGGCGCGCATGTAGCGGCGCGCGGCACGAATCTCGCGCGGCGGTCGGAGCTCTTCGGGAATCATGAACAGGCCCACGCGGCGTGCGCGTTGGCCGAGCGCAACGCGGCTCGTGTAGACCGACAGCGGAATCGACACGATCAGTGCGCCGGCCACCGGTAGAACCCAGCCGAGGAACATCGGATTGAGCCACGCGACAAATGCGGTCCAGACGACGCCGATCAACGTTTGCAGGCCATGGTTGCGTATCGCGAGCGCCCAAGTCGTTTCCGAGTCGTCGCGCGGCGGCGAGCGCCACGTAAGTCGCAGGCCGGTCAACGCGCGCAACACGAATCGGGTGTGGAACAGCATCCGTATCGGCGCAAGCAGCGCCGAGAGCACCATCTCGAGAAGCAGGCTCGCCCATAACGCGCGCGGGCCGCCGTAGCCGCGTGCGCGTCCTCTCATCGCCAGCGACGTCGCGAGTATCTTCGGCACGAACAACAGGAACGCGGTAGCGCCGACCAACTGGAGCGCCCAATCCGGCCGCCACTCCGGCCACACCGGAAACAGCTGATACGGCTCGACGAAATATTGCGGCTCCATCAGCGTGTGGACGGCGAGCAGCGCAGTCGAAAGCGCGAGAAATAAGAACCACAGCGGGGCCGACAAATACGCCATCACGCCGGTGACGAACACGACGCGATGCGCGGGATGCAGTCCTTTCATCAGCGCCAGGCGGAAGTTCATCAGGTTGCCCTGGCACCAACGATAGTCGCGTTTCAGTTCGTCGATCAGATTGGGCGGCATTTCCTCGTAGCTGCCCGGCAGGTCGAAGACGATCCACACTTTCCAGCCGGCGCGCCGCATCAACGCAGCCTCGACGAAATCGTGCGACAGAATTTCACCGGACAGATTGCCCGTTCCCGGCAAGCGGCCGAGCGAGCAATGCCGGATGAACGGCGCGATCCGGATGATCGCGTTGTGACCCCAGTAGTGCGATTCGCCGAGTTGCCAGAAATGCAAACCGGCAGTGAAGATCGGGCCATAGACGCCGGTCGCGAACTGCTGCGCGCGGCCATAGAACGTATCCCGTCCTGTTGCTTTGGGCGCCGTCTGCAGAATGCCGACGTCGGGATTCGCTTCAGCAATCTGCACGAGCCGAGTGATGCACTCGCCGGTCATAACGCTGTCGGCGTCGAGCACGATCATGTAGCGATAGCGGCGTCCCCAGCGACGGCAGAAATCAGCGACGTTGCCGCTCTTGCGCTTGATACGATGTGGTCGCCAGCGATAGAAAATGTTGCCGAAGCCCACTGCGCGGCAGAGATCGAACCATGCACTCACCTCGCCCACCCGCGTGTCGGGATCGGCTGAATCGGACAGCACGAAAAAGTCGAAGCGCTCGCCCTGTCCGGTGCGCTGCACCGACTCGTACGTCGCACGCACGCGCGCAAACACGCCGGCAACGTCTTCGTTGGCGATGGGCATGATGATCGCGGTCCGTGCGTCGGGGCCGATGGGACCTTCGGTGTCGGCGGTGTCCGAGATCGCCCATCGATCGCCGCCTTTGCCGACGACCAGATAGCCGGCGAGCGCGGTCCAGAAGCCGGCCGAGATCCAGCCGAAGAGAATTGCGAAAAGAATCAGGATCGGGATTTCGAGCGGCTGCCGCCCGTGGTACGGGAGGACTGCGACCATCAGGTCAGTCGCGATGTAGGTTTGACCGAGGATGAGCGCAATCAGCAGCGTGCGGCGCAAAAGACCGACGCGGCGCCAGTCCCGGCGTTCAGGCGGCGAATCCGGCACGGTGCGACGCTCCTTACGCGAGCGCCGCCAGCGCTCCCTCCAGCCACGAAGCCAGTGCAGCGGCGCCATCGAAGTTCGCGCAAGCGCCGGCGCCGCGGGCAGCCGCCCTCGAGCCGGTGGCGGCGGCAGCACGTGGAGTTGCGCCCCGAGCGCCACGCGCGCCGTAATGGACGCGTACGCGGGGTTATCGGCGTCCGCCTCTTCGTCGGCGAGCGCGGCATGCAGCGCTGCGAACATCGCACTGGCATCGGTGCGGTCCGAAGCGCGTGTGCGAATGCGCGACGCGAGCGCGGTCCTGGCGACGCCCGTGACGCCGAGCGCGTCGAGATAGCGCTCCACGACGTCAACGGAAACGTCGCGCGCGCTCAATTCGGGGGCAATAGATAGCTCCACGTCTCTGAAATGGCGCCGCTGTCGGCTCCGCGCAAGAAGGCACGCAACTCGACCGGTTTGGATTCGTCCATCCGTTTTACGCGCAATGCGAGCCGGTAGCCGTTGATGATGGGATTGGGATATGCGATCGCTTCGCGCACTTCGGCATTCTGGCCGGTCACCACCGGCTCAACCTTGGCATCTGCGCTCAATTTCATGAACGCCGGACCTTCGAAATCGACGACGAAATCGATGTTGTCGTCAACGGTCTTGCGATAGCCGTGCCCGCGACGGCTCTGCGAGACCCACGATTGCGGCGGGCGCACCGCATTATCCATTTGCCACGTCAATCGGTAATCGAAAGCCAGCATTTGGCGCGGAGGCGGGAGCTTATCAGGTACCCAAAATGCAACGATATTGTCGTTCGTTTCGTCAGGCGTGGGAATCTGCACCAGCTCGACGCGACCAGCGCCCCATTGGCCGATCGGCTGCACCCATACGCTGGGACGCTTGTCGAAACGGGATTCAAGATCCTCGTAGTGCGAGAAGCGGCGATCCCGCTGCTGCATGCCGAATCCGATCGGATTGACGAGTGCGAACGACGAAACCAGCAGGCGCTTGGGGTTCACCAGCGGTCGCCAAATCCATTCACCGGTACCCGAATGGATCGACAGGCCATCGGAATCGTGAACTTCCGGACGGAAGTCCGTACCCGGCGCGTTCGGCTGATTCTCGCCAAAATAGTACATCGACGTGAGCGGCGCCAATCCGAGCTTCGTCACCTGCTCTCGAAGGAAAATGCGTGCGCTTACTTCGATGGTGGTATCGACGCCGGGCTTCAGCACGAATCGGTACGCGCCCGTGACGCGGCGGGAATCCAGCAACGCGTAGATTGTCAGCTGCGCCGCGCCCGTCTGCGGTCGCTCGATCCAGAACTCGGTGAACGCGGGAAACTCCTCGCCCGAGGCGAGCGCCGTGTCGATCGCGAGACCTCGCGCGGAGATGCCGTACACCTGTTGCTTTCCGAGCGAGCGAAAGTAGCTTGCGCCAAGAAACGTCAACACCTCGTCCTTGTAATTGGGCGTGTTGAGCGGGTAGTGGACGCGAAACCCTGCGAATCCCGGCGCACGCAGTTTGGTCGGATCGATGTTGTTCTTGCCATAGTCGAACTGATTGCTCGAAAACGCAATGTCGCGTACGCCCGCCGGGGTGACCTCATGCAGGCGCACCGCGCGCTGGTAGTGAAAACCGGGATGGAAGAACATCAGCTCGAACGGCAGCCGGGCATCGCGCCAGACCGCGCGGTCGGGACGAAAGCGGATGTCGCGGTACTGGTCATAATCGAGGTCGAGTAGTTCCTTGGACAACTCGCTGTCGGCGACTCGCTGTGCCGTTCCCGACAGCGTGCGTGCCTGGGCGACGACGTCGTCGAAGCTGAACGCGGCGCTCGCCGACCGCCCCGCAACGAGCAGGCATAGCGCTACCGGAATGCACTTTGCGACGGCAGACATGGGAAAGGAGTATTGGAAGCGTACTAAGAAAAAGTCTCGCGGCATCATGGTAGCCGACTTGCGCCCGGCTGGCGGCGTGGTCGAAGTAGTCCTGCGTCCGATTACACTGTAGGAAATCAATGCGCTTTTCGTATTACGATCGACTTTCTGCTGCGCGCAAGCGGATCTACCGCAAAAGCGACGCGATCGAGACCATTGGTCTGCCTCCTAACCTGGCAACCGGTTTGTTGGTCGTGCAGATACGCGCCGCGCTTTTGGCCGACGACCGGGCCGGCGTTCAGCTAGCGTGCCAACAGCTCCTCGATGCGCTGGTGGACGGCTACAAGGTTCCGCCGGTACGCGTTCGCGTGCTTGCGCAGCGTCCGTCGGGCGATTACGGCGAGTTGCATGGTCTCTACGAACCCGAGGAGGGCCGCACGAAAGCGCGCATCACCGTCTGGATGCGCACCGCGCAACGGCGGCAGGTTGTCGCGTTCAAGACGTTTCTGCGTACGTTCGTTCACGAGCTTTGCCATCATCTCGATTACGAGCTGTTTGCGCTCGAGGAGACGTTTCATACCGAGGGCTTCTATAAGCGCGAATCGCGTCTTTCCAACGCGCTGCTGGCCGCCGAAGCGTCGCTGGCGCCTGCGTAGAATCGGGTACAATCAACGTTCAATACGTTCCGAGGAGCGTTGCAACCCGCGGCAGTGCAAACTGCGCGCCGGGCCAGGCTCGGAGCGGGCTTCACGCCACCATTGCAACGGCGCTCGTTGAACCGCGATTTGCGGGCAACGGGTGCGCGAACCATCCCACGTCCAGCGAGTCGCCCGATACGAACGGAGTGACACGATGAACGCAGTGACTGAGAAGGCCGAATTCTCCGATTTTAGCGTTGCGGACCTGGAGCTCGCCGACTGGGGGCGCAAGGAAATCGCAATCGCCGAAACCGAGATGCCCGGGCTGATGGCGATCCGCGAGGAATTTGCGCCGCTCGCCCCGCTACGCGGCGCGCGCATCGCCGGCAGCTTGCACATGACGATTCAGACGGCGGTGCTGATCGAAACGCTGCAGGCGCTCGGCGCCGAAGTCCGTTGGGCGTCGTGCAACATCTATTCGACGCAGGATCACGCCGCCGCCGCGATCGCCGAGCGCGGCACACCGGTATTTGCGTACAAGGGCGAGACGCTCCAGGAATACTGGGAATTCACGCATCGCATTTTTGAGTGGCGTGGCAATCTGAAGGGGATGACGCCCAACATGATCCTCGACGACGGCGGCGATGCGACGCTGCTCGTGCATCTGGGTACGCAGGCGGAAAACGATCGCGCCGTGATCTCGCATCCAGCGAATGAAGAGGAGTTCGCGCTGTTTGCAGCCATCGCCAAGCGGCTCGCGACGGATCCGCATTTCTATTCGCGGATCAAGGGCAACATCAAGGGCGTGACCGAGGAGACGACGACCGGCGTCAAGCGTCTATATCAAATGCACAAGGAAGGACGGCTCGGCTTTCCGGCAATCAACGTCAACGATTCGGTCACCAAATCGAAATTCGACAACCTATACGGGTGTCGCGAGTCGCTGGTCGACGGCATCAAGCGCGCGACCGACGTGATGATCGCCGGCAAGATTGCGCTGGTGTGCGGATACGGAGACGTCGGCAAAGGATCGGCGCAGGCGCTGCGCGCGCTCCATGCGCAGGTGTGGATCGCGGAGATCGATCCGATATGCGCATTGCAGGCGGCAATGGAGGGCTATCGCGTAGTCACGACCGACCACGCCTGCGACAAGGCGGACATCATCGTCACCGCGACTGGCAATATCGACGTCATCACCCACGATCACATGAAGCGGATGAAGAATCAGGCGATCGTCTGCAACATCGGGCATTTCGACAACGAGATCGACGTCGCGTCGCTCCGCAAGTACAAGTGGGAGAACATCAAGCCGCAAGTCGACCACATCATTTTCCCCGACGGCAAGCGCATCATCCTGTTGGCCGAGGGCCGGCTCGTGAATCTCGGTTGCGGCACAGGCCATCCATCGTTTGTGATGAGCTCGTCGTTCACCAATCAGGTGATGGCGCAGATCGAGCTGTGGACCGACGCAAAAGAGGGAACGGGCAAATATCCGGTCGGCGTTTATGTGTTGCCCAAGCATCTGGACGAGAAAGTCGCGCGGCTGCAACTGTCGAAGCTCGGCGCGATGCTGACGGAGCTGACCGAGAAGCAGGCGCGTTATATCGGCGTCGATGTGCACGGGCCGTACAAGCCTGACTCATATCGCTACTAAAGGCTGATCGTGCGCATTGCTGTCATGGGCGCCGGTGGCGTCGGCGGATTCTTCGGGGTCAAGCTTGCGGTGGCCGGTAACGACGTCACATTCATCGCGCGCGGGAAGCACCTGGACGCGATCCGCCAGCATGGCCTTCGCGTCGAAAGCGGAACGGGCGCGATGCATGTTGCGAACGCCCGCGCGATCGACAACGCCGCCGGCGCGTCGCCGGTCGACGTCGTGATGTTCTGCGTCAAGCTGTGGGATGTCGAGAGCGCTGCGCAGAAGATTGTCCCATTGCTCGCGAATCGCGGCGTCGTCATCCCGTTTCAAAACGGCTTGGAAAGCCCCGAGATACTCAATCGGATCGTCGGTCCCGAGCGCGTGCTGGGCGGCGTTGCGTACATCGCCGCAACGATTCGCGAGCCGGGCGTAATCGCGCACACGGGAACGATGGCAAAGCTGCGCGTCGGCGCGTTTCCAGGTGGCCGCGTCGAGGCCGCGCACGAGTTCGCCGCGGCATGTGGTGCTGCGAAAATCGACGTTGAGGTTTCGCCGGACATCCGGCGCGCGCTGTGGGAAAAATTCTGCTTCCTCGCAGCATTTGCGGGCTGCACTTGCGCAGCGCGCCAGCCCATTGGCGTCGTGCGCGCCGATCCCGATCTTCGCGCGACGTTCGAAGGTGCGGTGCGTGAAGCGTGGAGCGTCGGGCGTACGGCGGGCGTTCCGCTGGCGGATGACTACGTGAAAGGGACGCTGACGGCGATCGACACGCTTCCGGCGGAGATGAAAGCATCGATGCTGCACGATCTCGAAGCGGATCGAAGGCTCGAAGCGCCATGGCTTTCCGGCGCGGTCGTGCGGATGGCGGCGCAAGCTGGATTGGAAGCGCCGATCAGCCGCGCGCTTTTTGCGGCAGTCAAACCGTATCTGAACGGCAACACACGCTAGCACCGTGCGAGGAGCTTGACGATGCGCTTATTGCTGCACTGGCTTGCCAATGCGCTCGCATTGCTTGCGCTACCTTACATTTTTACGACGATCACCGTCGATTCGTTCGTGACGGCGCTGATCGTCGCGCTGGTCCTTGGTCTCATCAACACGTTGATCCGCCCGTTGCTCATTCTGCTGACGCTGCCGGTCACGATACTTACGCTCGGCCTTTTCATCTTCATCATCAACGGGCTGTTGTTCTGGGCTGTCGGGTCTTTTATGCCGGGATTTCATGTCGGCGGATTCTGGCCGGGCGTCTTCGGCGCGATCGTGTACAGCATCATTTCCTGGATACTCTCGGCGTTGATTCCCAAGAACGAATGACGAGCGCACGCCGATGAGGAATCGAACCGGAATCTTCAGCGTCGAATTTTTTCCTCCGAAGACTGCGGAGGGCGTCGAGAAGCTTCGCGTCGCGCGGCGTGCGTTGGCCGAGCTCAAACCAGCGTTCTACTCGGTGACCTTCGGCGCGGGAGGGTCGACGCGCGAGGGCACCCTGGAAACCGTGCTGGAGATTCGCAGCGAAGGTCTCGCGGCGACTCCGCATATCTCGTGCATCGGCACGACGGAAAAAGGCGTGCGCGATGTGCTCGCGCGCTACAAAGATCACGGCATTCGCCATCTTGTCGCGCTGCGCGGCGATTTGCCATCCGGCGCCGTCGATGCGGGCGATTTTCACTACGCGAGCGATTTGGTCGAGTTCATCCGCCGCGAGACTGGCGACTGGTTCCACATCGATGTGGCGGCGTATCCGGAATATCATCCGCAGTCGCGCAGCCCGCAGGAAGATCTCGCCAATTTTCATCGCAAGGTCGCGGCGGGCGCCAATTCCGCGATCACGCAATACTTCTTCAACGGCGACGCGTATTGGAGCTTCGTCGAAGCCTGCGTTGCGCTCGGCATCGCGATCCCGATCGTACCGGGCATCATGCCGATTTCGAGCTATACCAAGCTCGCGCGATTTTCGGATGCCTGCGGCGCGGAGATCCCGCGCTGGATTCGCCGCAAACTCGAGAGCTACGGCGATGATGTCGCATCGATTCGCGCATTCGGCATCGATGTCGTAACGCGGCTTTGCGAGGACTTGTTGGAAGCCGGCGCGCCTGGCCTGCATTTCTATACGTTGAACCAAGCGACGTTGACCACGACGATCTGGCGGCGCCTCGGTTTGTAGTCCGCCGATCGAGTCGATGGCGAATACATCCGGATTCGTCGACCACATCCTAGAGCTCGCTTCTCCTGCGGGTCGCGTAGCGGCGCGTGCGATGTTCGGCGGCCACGGCGTTTATGTCGACGGAACGATCGTTGCCATCGTCGTCGACGACGTGTTGTATTTCAAAACCGACGACGAGACGCGTCCACAATTTGTCGATCTCGATCTCGAGCCGTTTCGCTATGCGTCGAAGGACGGCGCGGTTCACACGACGAGCTATTTTCGCGCGCCGGACGAGGCGCTCGAAAGCGCGCCGGCGATGCGGGAATGGTTGCGGCACGCGCTGGCGGCAGCATTGCGAAACGCTGCGCGAAAGCCGACTAAAAAATCGACGAAGCGCCAGCGCTAGCGGCTACGTTCCGCCGCGCGAATACGACTCCAGCTCAAGCAGCGCATGCTGCGCGATAACCGCGCCGATGCCGTCTCGCCGATCGCCTTTTTCCCAATATTCCGCATTCTTTTCCGCACGCACCATGGCGCCGGCGGCGGGCGCATAGAAGATTACGTAATTGCACTGCGTGGGTCCGCGCCAGAATTCCTCGTCGTCGAGGCGCATCAGTACGCGGAGCTTGATCGCGTCGAACGTGCCGGCGGGCGTTGCAACTTTTTCCCATCCGCCGACGGTCACGTAGCGATTGATTTGTCCCGTCTTGTTTGTCGCGGCATTGAGATTCTCGACCCACTGGTTCCAGCGCTCGCCGGGCGCCAGCGGAAAGTTGTAGATCTTGATCGGCGTCGTGAAGCGCCGCGTTTCTTCATCGAAGACCGATCCCGTCGTGAGCAAGCCCGGTGCCGACCAAACTTCCGTCCGCTCGCCACGTGCGCTCGGACCTGATTCGGTAATCCGAACGGTGATGGCACCGGGTGCGATGGACGTCACGACGTGCGTTTCGCTCCATTGCAGCTGAACACGGAATCCATCGGTCGCGCGGTACACCCACCGATCGCCGACACGAAACGTCGGCGCGTCAGCGGCGGGCCCGCCCGTGCCAGGCGAATCAAGACCAACGCAGGCGCCGAGCGAAGCCAGGGCGACGGCGATCAACACGGCCTTCAACGATTCCACGGGGCTTCTCCGAATGAACGAACGCGTCGAGATCGCGCGTGCGATGAGGAAGACTATGGCCCGCGCGCGTACGACGCAAGCTCGAGCGTAGCGTACTGGCCCGGAACAGTTCCTGAGGAGACGCCTTCTTTGTTACGGTAGTACGACCGTTTTTCGGTCCGCACCATCGCCCCTACTGCCGGCGCATACCAGACCACGTAGTCGCATTGTGTCGCGTAGCGCCAGAACGTCTCATCATCGAGCTGCATGAAAATCCGCATGCGGAGCGCGTTGAAGGTCCCAGCCGGCGTCGACACCGATTCGAAGCCGGCGACCTCGACGGTCTGCTGAATGGGGCCGTAGGGACCGGCCGCTTTGTTGAGATCGCGCACCGACTGCTTCCACGTTTCGCCTGCGGTGAGCGGATATTTGTAGCGGAGGAGCGCCGGATCGAAGCGATCGGTCTCCGCTTCGTAAACCGCGCCGGTGCGCACCACGCCGGGCGCGGACCATGTCTCGCTGCGCTGGATGTCGATCGTCGGACCCTTGAGCGTCACGCGCACGGTGATGCCGTCGGAGCCGATTCTCGCGATCTGGTGCGTCTCGACCCAGACGGTCGGTGTCCGATAGCCGTCCTTCGCGTTGTAGATCCAACGGTCGCCAACCTTCAGCGTCGGCGCTTCGATGGGAGGCCCCGAAGCTGCCGGCGCCGATCCCGTTGATATCCCCGGCCCGGGCGACGCGCAGGACACGAGAAACGTAGCTGTCATCAACCAACCCGCAATCGATATTCGGCTCATTGTTTGTCTCCTATCAAAATGCCAGGCTACGTCCGAATGAACATCGCATCGGGGCCGATCCATTCCCATAAGCGGAGTGAAATTCTATTCGGCATGCATCTTACAAGGAGCGCTACCGGGAGCGGTAGGGTTCCGCTTTTCTTGCGCTACTCCTTGACGTCGGCCACCGCGCCGCCCGCGACGCGCACAAGATCGGACGGCGACAAAGGGAACATCGCATGCGGCGTGCCGCCCGCTGCGTAGACGATCGGGTACTGAAGCAAGTCGCGATCGATCAACGTTGTCAACGCGCATGCATGACCGAGCGGCGGAATCCCGCCGATCGCGTAGCCGGTGCATGCGCGGACGAACACGGCGTCGGCGCGGCCGATCGGCTCACCGATCAACGTGGAGACCTTCGCTTCGTCGACACGGTTGGCGCCGCTCGCAATGACCAGCACAGGGCGTCCCGACCCGGCGCGGAACACAAGCGACTTCGCGATCTGGGCAACCGAGCAACCAAGCACCGCAGCGGCTTCCGTCGACGTCCTCGCCGGGACCTCGTATTCGACGATCGTCGTGGCGATTCCTTCTGCGCTCAATGCGTTCTGGACACGCTGCGCCGACGCGGACAACGTTTTGGCCACGTTTATTGCGCGCCCGCGCGAAGGCCAACGACGCCGGCGATGATCAGCACGATACTGACGATTTGCAACAGCGTTAACGACTCGCGGAACGCGAACACGCCGATCAAGGCGATCGTCGCGGTCCCGACGCCGGACCAGATCGCGTAGGAGACACTCATATCGATCTTCTTGACGGCGATTGTCATCAAACCAAATGACAGTGCATAGAAGACGAACAGCATGACCGACGGAAGCGTCCGCGAGAAACCGTGCGACAGCTTCATCGACACGGTGCCGGCAATCTCGAGAACGATCGCGCCGGCAAGCGCGAGCCAGTAGAGCATGCGTGCGAGCTCCTAAGACGGCGTCGCGGTCAACGCCGCAAGAAGACGACCGACATCACGATCACGTAGACAACCGCCGAACCGATCTGGACGTTACGGTTGAGCCGATCGGCGCGTGGACGATCGCCGGCCTCGGCGATTTGCTCGCAGCGGACGGATGCCAGCATGTAGATCAGAACCATCGCAAACGCCGAGATGACCGCGACGTTGACGAGCGCCGCGCCCACACTCGTCTCGGTGAGCGTATTGACGACGTACTTGTTGCCGACCGCGGCGATCGTCGCTGCGGTCAACACCGTCGTGCGAGCGCCAAGCAGGTTCACCGGGATGAAGTAGCCGAGCAGGCAAAGCAGCACGCAGACGATGAAGCCGATGAAATTGTCGACGGCCACGCGCCAGCCGACGCGCTCGGCGATGACTTCCACGATGACGCGCGAATAGCGCTCGTTCTCGCGTTCTTTGAGGCCGAATGTCGTCGGATACTGCTTGCGTATCTCGCTCATCCGAAAATCGGTGAGTCGCCAGCCGGGTGAAAACGCCTCCGGATCAAGCAGGCTGGCTTCGGAATCGACGACGAATCTCATGTAGTCGTCTTCGTATGGCGACTCGATCTCGATCGTGAGCCGATGACGATCGAACGGAAACGCGCCCGTGTCGAGCATCTCGTTGATCACGGCATCCACTCGCGCCACCATGTAGCTCTCGCCGTTTGGCAGGCGGCGCCGGTCCTCGACGGCGGTCGTGATCGTTCGCGCGCCAACAACGGCCAGCGCGGCAAGCGGATCGAAGTCGTCGCCCCGCCAGCGCCACCAGATTTCGAACGTCGCGCGAAACGTGTGCTTCGCGAAGTCAAGATCCTGCACGGCGTAGAGAAAGATCCCGAGCTTGACCTCTCCCGGTGGGGACTTCGTCGGCGGCGGGGCCTGACCCGTGCCCGGCACGGTGACGGTGACCGTCGGCGCGATCGCCGCCGTATGAAACGACGAAAGCAGACCGGTCGCGAGCAGCGCGATCGCGGCTGCAGCGCGGAGATTACGCAACGTCGCCGTCGGTGATCGCACCCTTGCTGGCCGTCGATACGTTGCGCAGGTACTTCGCCATCACGCCCTGGGTGTAACGCGGTGCCGGCGCCTTCCATTGGGCGCGCCGCTTCGCAAGCTCTTCGTCGCCGACGTTCAGCTGGATCAAAAGCTTGTTCGCGTCGATCGTGATCGAATCGCCTTCGCGGATCATTGCAATCGTCCCGCCGACGAACGCTTCGGGCGCGACGTGGCCGACGACCATGCCCCATGTCCCGCCCGAGAACCGGCCGTCAGTGATCAGCCCGACCGATTCGCCCAAGCCTTGGCCGATCAGTGCGGACGTGGGCGCGAGCATCTCCTGCATCCCCGGACCGCCTTTGGGTCCCTCGTAACGGATCACAATCACGTCGCCCGCCTTGATCTTCTCCGCCAGGATGGCATCCATCGCTTGCGGCTCGGAATCGAACACGCGCGCCGGGCCGGTAATCGATGGATTTTTTAGTCCGGTGATCTTTGCTACGCAGCCCTCAGGCGCAAGGTTGCCGCGCAGAATCGCCAGGTGGCCGTGCGCGTACAGGGGTTTCGACCACGGGCGAATCACGTCCTGGTCGACGCGCGGCTCCGGCGGAATATGCTCGAGCTCTTCTGCGAGCGTGCGACCGGTGATCGTCATGCAGTCGCCATGCAGCACGCCTTGAGTGAGCAATATTTTCAGCACCTGCGGCACGCCGCCCGCGCGATGAAAATCGACGGCGACGTATTGCCCTGAGGGCTTGAGATTGCACAGCACGGGCACGCGCTTGCGAATGCGTTCAAAATCGTCAATCGTCCATTCGACGCCGGCGGCCGATGCGATTGCAAGATAATGCAGGACCGCGTTGGTCGAGCCGCCCGTCGCCATCACGAGTGCAATCGCGTTCTCGATTGCCTTTCGCGTGATGATGTCGCGCGGCTTTAGGTCGCGCTTGATCGCATTGACGAGCACCTGGGCCGATTCGGCCGCCGAATCCGCTTTTTCGGCGTGCGGTGAGGCCATCTGCGAGCTGCCGAGCAGACTCATCCCGAGCGCCTCGAACGACGACGACATCGTGTTCGCCGTGTACTGGCCGCCGCAGGCGCCTACGGACGGACACGCGTTCCGCTCGATGCCGTCGTAGTCTTCCTTCGACATCTTGCCGGCAGTGAACGCACCCACCGCCTCGAACGGCGACACGATGGTGAGCGTTTGTCCCTTCCACTTGCCGGGGAGAATCGTGCCGGCGTACACGAAGATGCCCGGGACGTTGATCCGCGCCATCGCCATCATGCTGCCGGGCATGTTCTTGTCGCAGCCGCCGACGCATACGACGCCGTCCATCAACTGACCCTGCACGGCGACCTCGATCGAGTCGGCGATCACTTCGCGCGAAACAAGCGAGTATTTCATTCCTTCGGTACCCATGCCGATGCCGTCGGTCACCGTTGGGAAGCCGAAGACTTGCGGCATCGCGCCGGCGTTCTTGAGCGCTTCCATGGCACGATCGACCAACGGCTGAATGCCGGCATTGCACGGATTCATCGTACTGTGCCCGTTGGCGACGCCCACAATGGGCTTCTCGAAATCGCCGTCGCCGAAACCGACGGCGCGCAACATGGCGCGATTCGGTGAACGGGCGATGCCCTGCGTGATCAGCTTAGAGCGGCGGTTATCGGCCATGGTGGTTTCAATGCAAGCGGCGTATAGCGCGAACAATCATTCGATCGATTTCGTCATCTGCGGACGGCGGCACGCGACGATAGCACTGGGTCGGGACGCAGACAACACAGGATGGCGCCCCCCGCGATCAGCACGAAGCCCGCCGCGTGGAACGGCTGCAACCGCTCGCCGAGAATGACGAGCGCGAATAGTGCCGTGAAGACCGGAACCAGATGCGTGAAAATGCCCGCCTGCACCGCTCCGACGCGAACGACACCGTAACCGAACAGCAGCATGGCGAGCAGGGTTGGAAATGTACCGAGATAAAGGACACCCAGCGTTTGTGCGAGTCCGATCGATGGCAGTCCGTGGAACATGATTTCGCCGATCAGCAACGGCAGCGCGAATAATTCGCCCAATACCGCGCCGATAAAAACGAATGCCGACATTGACAACTTGCCGGGCCGCTCGGTGAGCTTGATCGTGTAGAGCGCCCACACCACCATCGCCGCGAGCAGCAAAAGATCCGACGGGCTGAATCGCAGCGTGACGAGCGCGGGAAGATCGCCGCGCGCAAGAATGAAAGCGACGCCGGAAATCGACAGCGCAAGCCCAGCCATCTCGAGCGAACGCGGGCGGCGGCCGCGCCAAACTGCGAGAAGTCCGACGATCATGACCGGGATCGCCGAGTTGAGTAAGCCCAGCAGCGTCGCCGACGATCCAACAAGTCCGAAATAGACGATGCACGTTTGCGGCGCAAATCCCAACAGCGTCAGGAAGGCGTACGCGCGCGGATGGGCGCGCAGGGCTTCTACGATCGCGCGGCGTTCGGGCCACGCAAACGGCAAAAGGAGCAACAGCACAACTGTCCAGCGCAAGTACGCGAGTGCAACGGGCGGCAGCGTGTCGAGAAGACCGCGTGCCGCGACCGCGCTGCTGCCCCAAAGGGCGGCGGTGAGCACGAGGGCGGCGTAAGCTGCGCCGCGCGGAGCGAGAGTCATGGTGGCAAAGATACTTTAGCGCGGGGGATCGATACCGTCCAATACAATAAAATTGCAGCAGTGATACCAAAAAGGTATCGTGGCCTGATGGAGCTGAAGCAGCTTCGCTACTTCGTCGCAGTTGCCGAAACACTCAACTTCGGCCGCGCCGCGGCACGGCTTCACATGTCGCAGCCGCCGCTATCGCGTCAGATCAAGGCGTTCGAGACGGAGCTCGGAACGCCGTTGTTCGCGCGAACGACGCGCGGTGTCAGGTTATCGGCGGCGGGCGCCGCGCTCCTTGCCGAGGCGCGTCGCCTGCTTCGCGAAGCCGATGCGATCAGAGCCGGCGCCCACGCACTTGGCCGCGGCGAAATTGGGTCGGTGCGATTGGGCTTCATCAGCACGGCTTCGTACAACGTGCTGCCACGTGTGCTGCCCGAGTTTCATCGTCGCCGCCCCGGTGTTCGGCTTCATTTGCAGGAGGCGACCTCCGACGCACAGGCGGCGATGCTTCGCGACGATGAGCTCGATGTCGGTTTGGTCGTCCCGCCGCTCTTCGAGGTGACCTGCGCTTACAAGCCGCTGTTGCGTGAGCCGTTGATCGCGGCGCTGCCTGCGCGTCGACGCTGGCCGCGGCGTATCTCGCTTGCAACGCTTGCGAACGAGCCCTTTATCCTTTTCCCGCGCAAGGCCGGCGTCGGGCTGTACGATCTCATCGTAGGTTTTTGTCGCGATGCCGGTTTCACGCCGCGGATCGAACAGGAGGCGATTCAGATGCCCACGATTGTGAGTCTCGTCGCCGCCGGCATGGGCATATCGCTCGTGCCGGCCTCGCTGCGGCACATGCGCCGGATGGGTGTGGTATATCGCCCCTTGGATGAGACGAGTCCGTTGATGGAGGTGGGACTCGCGTGGCGTAACGGCGAGATCGAGCCGGCGGTCGCCGCATTCGTCAATCACGCCATCGCCGCGTATAACTAAAACCAAATCGAATGCTCGTTCATCCTCAGTTCGATCCAGTCGCGCTGCACATCGGACCGTTCAACATCGCCGGCATCGTGATAGGGCCGTTCGCGATCCGTTGGTACGGTCTCATGTACCTCGTCGGCTTCATCCTCTTTGTGATTCTCGGCCGCAGACGCGCGCGTCAAAATCTGCTGACCGGTTGGCATCCGCGCGACATCGACGACATGCTGTTCTACGGTGTGCTCGGCGTGATCGTGGGCGGTCGTCTCGGCTACGTGCTGTTTTACAAGCCGCTCTATTATCTTGTTCATCCGCTCGAGATCTTCCAAGTGTGGCAGGGCGGAATGAGCTTTCACGGCGGTTTTCTCGGTGTGCTGATCGGGCTGTGGTTCTACGCGCGAAAGCGCGGGCGGCGCTGGCTTGATGTCACCGATTTCGTCGCGCCGCTGTGTCCGCTGGGCCTCGCAGCCGGCCGCCTCGGGAACTTCATCAATGGCGAGCTCGTCGGCCGCATCACCAATGGCCCGTGGGCGATGGTGTTTCCGCAAGTCGACAATCTGCCGCGGCATGCGTCGCAGCTCTACGAGTTTGCGCTCGAAGGCGTCGTGTTGTTCGTCATTCTTTGGCTGTACGCGAGCCGCAGTCGGCCGATGGGGGCCGTCTCAGGTCTGTTTCTTTTGGGGTATGGGACGCTGCGATTCATTGCCGAATTCGCGCGCGAGCCGGACAACTTCCTAGGCTATCTCGCAGCCGATCTCACGATGGGACAATGGCTGTCGCTGCCGATGATCGTCGCCGGCATGGTGATGATGATCTGGGCGTATCGCCGCGCCGGCAAAGCGGAGCCGACGCTGCTCGATCGTCTTAAATGATCCCATCAGCGTGGGGCCGTTATTCTGTGCGGCGAAAATCCCCCTCGATCGTCTCGTTGCGACGGAACGTCGCTCGACCCGCTGTGGCCGGCTGAGGTCGCAGACGTCCATGGTTGATCGGTAATAAGAGCAATAGCAGCGCCATCGCGTCGGTGAGAATTCCCGGGACGATGAAGAGAATTCCCGCCAATACCTTGCGTCCGCTGTCGAGCAAACCACGCAGAAGCGATTGCTCGCCGTGGAGTGCGGCGACGGTGTTGCGGCGAAATGCGAGGCGCTCGTTACGCATCAACCATAAGCCGGCGACGAGCGCCGCGGTGAGCCAGATCCAGAGCGGTATCCCGGTCCAGCGCGCGAAGCGAGCGGTCACGTAAAGGTCGAAAAGGGGGAATACCAGTACAATTCCGAGCAGGACGAAACGCATGGAGAGCTCCTTGACGGACGCGGCGATCGTCGTGCTGACGAACCTGCCCGATCAGAACTCCGCGCGGGCGCTTGCGCGGAAGCTTGTCGAAGGGCGGCTCGCCGCATGCGTCAACATCGGCGCGAGCGTCGAATCAATTTATCACTGGCACGGGCAAATCGAAACTGGAAATGAGATACCGATCGCTATCAAGACCCGTCGTGTGTTGTATTCAGAGGTGGAGGCGGCGATCCGGCAAATCCACCCCTATGAATTACCGGAAGTGGTTGCGGTAACGATAAGCGATGCATCCGCGCCGTATCTCGATTGGATCAAGACTGAAACCCTTCGCTGAGATGATCGCGGGCGCCATGTTGTTGCTCGCAATTGCGGCGGCGCGGGCTGCCGGCCTCGATCTACCCGGCGCGGAGGCAAAACTACTGCCGCCGGAACAGGCCTTTCGCTTCTCGGCGCGCGTGCTGGACGCGAAAACGGTGGAAGGCCGATTCGACGTCGTGGACGGGTACTACCTCTACCGGGACAAATTGCACTTCATGACGCAAGCCGTTCCGCCGGCAATTGCAAGCGCCGAACTGCCGTTGGGCAAGCGCAAACATGACGAATTTTTCGGCGACGTGGAAATCTACCGTGGCGCTCTCATCGTCAAGCTGCCCATCGTCGATGGAACCGCCGGACAATCGTTCGTGCTTGTCGCCGATTCTCAGGGTTGCGCAGATGCCGGGGTCTGCTACCCGCCCAACCGTCAACAGGTACGGTTGACCGTGCCGCCGACAGGAGCGGCGGCCGGTCCTTCCGTCTCTGCGACGCCGCCGCGAAAAGGATTGTTCGATTGACGCCATGTGCGCCGATATCCATATGTAAGTGCTCGCTGCGATGAAAACCAAGATCGGCCGTGGCGCATGGGTCACGATTGCGCTGGCAGGCGTCGTGGCGCTGGCGGCGGGCGCCTATGTTGCGCGTGGCGTATGGTCGACGGCCAACGTCGCCGATGCGGCGGCTCTGCTCGATGTGGCGCTGCCCGACGCCGAAGGCAAGGAACAGCGACTCGACCAGTGGCGCGGCAAAGTTGTCGTTGTAAATTTTTGGGCGACGTGGTGCGCCCCATGCCGAGACGAGATGCGGGATTTCATTCGCATCCAGCGGACCGACGGCGCCAAAGGGCTACAATTTGTCGGAATTGCGGTCGATCAGACCGACAAAGTACGTCAATTCGCAAGCGAGATCGGCTTGAACTATCCGGCGTTGATCGGCGGCCTTGGCGCAATGCAGCTGTCGCAGGCCATGGGCAACGACCTGATGGCGTTACCCTTTACGCTCATTGTGTCGAGGGACGGAAAGATCGTCCATCGGCAATTGGGGCCGCTCAAACAGGCGCAGCTCGAGCAGATAATCGGCAAGCTGCTCTAGCGAGAGGCTGCCTCGCCGATCATCTTTGCCCTTCTCACGGTAACTGCTAGACAACAACCCTTTATCTCCTGCAAACTCGCATAGTTCGCTAAGAAGCGCGCCCTTGCCGACGACGGTCTACCCGTCGTTCGATTGCGTCGGGCGAGAACACTACAACGAGTAGACGCCAGAACTTCTAGCATTCGGGGGTGGCGATGGATCTGCGCAAGCTCAAGACACTGATTGAGCTCGTCGAAACCTCGGGCATTGCGGAACTTGAAATTCAGGAAGGCGAAGAGCGCGTGCGCATCACGCGCGCGCTGATGCCTTCGCAACATCCAGCCGCGATACCCACGCCGCAACCGCCGCCAGCCGCTGTTGCCGGTTCGACGGCAACTGCTCCGGCGGTGGCAGAACCGGCCGCCCCAGCGGAATCAGAAGGACACGTCGTCAAGAGCCCAATGGTGGGTACCTTCTACCGGTCGGCGTCGCCGGGCGCTAAACCATTCGTGGAAGTCGGCGATGCGGTCCAGCAAGGTGACGTTCTTTGCATTGTAGAAGCGATGAAGCTGATGAACGAGATCGAAGCGGACGCGAGCGGCACGATCAAAGCCGTAATCGCCGAAAATGGCCAACCCGTCGAATTCGGGCAACCGTTGTTCATCATCGCGTGAGCCCGGTTGGCCGCTAAGTCCGACAAGCTGTTCGAGAAGGTCCTGATCGCCAATCGCGGCGAGATCGCGTTGCGTATCCAGCGCGCCTGTCGTGAGATGGGCATCAAGACCGTCGTCGTTCACTCGGAAGCCGACCGCGACGCGAAATACGTGGCGCTGGCCGACGAGTCCGTCTGTATCGGCCCGCCGCCCTCGTCGTTGAGCTATCTCAACATTCCCGCGATCATCGCTGCGGCAGAGGTGACCGACGCCCAGGCCATTCACCCGGGATATGGGTTCTTGTCCGAGAACGCGGACTTTGCGGAAAAGGTCGAGCGCTCGGGCTTTGTGTTCATTGGTCCCAAACCGGAAACGATCCGGTTGATGGGCGACAAGGTAAGCGCAAAAGTGGCAATGGCCAAAGCCAGCGTACCTTGCGTTCCGGGCTCCGAAGGCGCATTACCCGAGGAACCGAAAGAGATCGTACGGATCGCGCGCGCCGTCGGCTATCCCGTAATCATCAAGGCATCGGGCGGTGGCGGTGGCCGCGGCATGCGCGTTGTGCACACCGAGGCGGCGCTGTTGCCTGCGGTGATGTTGACGCGAACGGAAGCACAATCTGCGTTCAGCAATCCGACCGTCTACCTGGAAAAGTTTCTCGCCAATCCGCGACACATTGAGATCCAGGTATTGGCCGACGAGCACAAGAATGCCATCTATCTGTTCGACCGCGATTGCTCGATGCAACGCCGGCATCAGAAGATCATTGAGGAGGCGCCGGCGCCCTCGATCAACGCTCGCGCGATCGCCCGGATCGGAGAACGCGCTGCCGAGGCGTGCCGAAAGATCGCGTACCGCGGTGCCGGCACGTTCGAGTTTCTGTTTCAGGACGATGAATTCCATTTCATTGAAATGAACACGCGCATCCAGGTCGAGCATCCGGTCACCGAGCTCGTAACCGGAATCGATATCGTCCAGGAGCAAATCCGCATCGCCGCCGGACAGAAGCTTCGCTTTCGCCAGCGCGACATCGTCAAGCGCGGACACGCGATCGAGTGTCGGATCAACGCCGAGGACCCGTGGACATTTGTGCCTTCGCCGGGCCGGATCACGTCATGGCACGTTCCGGGGGGCCCCGGCATCCGCGTCGATTCGCATGTCTACCAGAACTATCTCGTGCCGCCGAATTACGATTCGCTGATCGGCAAGGTGATCGCATACGGCGACACGCGCGAGCAGGCGATTGCACGGATGCGCGTCGCGCTCTCCGAGATGGTTGTCGCGGGCATCAAGACGAACATTCCGTTGCATCAGGAGCTCATGCTGGACGACAAGTTCATCGCCGGCGGCACGTCGATCCATTATCTCGAGGAGCGGCTCGCCAAACGCTTACCCTCCGGATGAGTTACGTAGCACTGCGCTTCGATATCGGAGCCGAAGAGGCCGACGTATGGTCGGACGCGCTTCTCGCAGCGGGTGCTCTGTCGGTAGACGCCTGCGATTCGCGCGCTGGGACGTCCGCTGAAACGCCGATCTACGCCGAGCCCGGCGAGCATCATGAGGCGCTATGGCCGATTACCCAGCTGACGGCGCTGTTCGATGCCGCCAACGACCCGAACGCGGCCTTGCAACGCGCGGCTGCGCATCTTGAGCGTTCACCGCCGCCGCATGAAGCGTTTGCCGTGCCCGAACGCGATTGGGTACTGGCGACACGGATGCAGTTTGAGCCGATTCAAATCGAGGATCGGTTCTGGATCGTTCCCTCGTGGTGCACCGCGCCCGACCCGTCCGCGCTCAATTTATCGCTTGATCCGGGGCTGGCGTTCGGTACCGGATCGCATCCGACAACGAAACTTTGCCTGATGTGGCTGCGTATGCATGTCGCCGCGGGCGCGGGGGGACCTGTTTCGGTGCTCGACTACGGCTGTGGCTCGGGGATACTCGCGATCGCTGCGTCGAAGCTTGGCGCGAAGCGTGTCGTGGGAACGGACGTTGATCCCCAGGCGCTACTGGCCAGCGCCGAAAATGCGCGCAGCAATGCGGTCGTCGGCGCTGCGTTTGTGGCGCCCGACGAAATTGGCGACGAGACGTTCGACATCGTCGTCGCCAATATTCTGACCAACGCGTTGGTCCGGCTTGCGCCGCGATTGGCGTCGCATGTTCGCGAGGGTGGCCGCATCGCGCTTTGTGGCATTCTCGCGTCACAAGCGGAAGCCGTTGCCGACAGCTACCGACGCTGGTTCGCTATGTCGACATGGCGAAGCATCGATGGTTGGTCGCTCTTCGCTGGCGTGCGACGTCAATCGGGCACTACAAGGTAACTTTGGCGATGCCGGCCGTCGACGAAAAATATACACGTTGCCCGGGATGCTTGACGGTGTTTCGCGTCACGCCTGCGCAACTCGCACTCCGAGAGGGCCAAGTGCGCTGCGGCCACTGCCGAACCGTGTTCGATGGCTATGCGCAGATGATCTCGCTCGCGCCGATGCCACGCGAAAGCATGGACACAGAGCGCGACGAGTTGGCGCAGGGGCCGCCCACCGTGACGTTGCGGAGCGCCCGCGCGCTCGATCCGCCGCCGGACTTTTCGCGGGCGATCCCCGAGCCGTCATTTCGCACCGAGACGACCGACGCTGCGCGGATGATGCCGCAAGGGACGATCCGCACGATCACCGACACCGATGCCGCGCAGCGATCGACGCCGGACAGGCGCGCGCGACGAAAGAAGCGGATGCAGCGGCGAATGTGGGCGGCCGCTGTCCCAGTATTGATCGCCTTGCTGGTCGGCCAGGCGCTGTTTCACTTCCGCGATGCAGTTGCGGCGCATTGGCCGGCCTCCAAGCCGGTGCTTGCATTGTTTTGCCGGGCTGCGGGTTGCGCCATTCGACCGCCGCGTGATGTCACGGGGCTTGCAATCGACGCGTCGGATTTGCAGGCGGACCCCGCACACAAAGGTCTTCTGATCCTGTCCGCCACAATACGGAACCGTGCGGCGATTGCGCTCGCCTACCCTTACCTCGAGCTCACGCTCACCGATTCGAATGACCAGATCGTCGTACGCCGTGCGCTCGCCCCGCCGGAATACGCGACCGGGACTGCCGAAATCGCAAATGGCATCCCGGCCAACGGCGAAATCTTGGTCAAGCTTTTTGTCGATGCGAGCGCCACGTCTCAGGCGGGCTACCGTTTATATTTGTTTTATCCGTGACGCCTGAGGCGTGCTGCGGCGCGGTATCCACACGGTCGGGCGGCGCACCGAATAGAGGCAATGCCACCCGTCCATGTCCCAAAGCGGTGCATGCGGTATGTCATTGCGGCCGTTTTTATGGAAAAATTGCACTAAAGCGCGGGTTTGCAGCGGCTCGCCGTATGGCATATTTCTCGCTATTTGCACTTGCGCCCCGATTCTGCGACGCAGTGCGTTGCGCGTTCAGTCCCGTTTTTATCCCAGGAGATCCTGCATGACCACGCCCGCCGACGTGCTGAAGATGATCAAGGAAAAAGAGGTCAAGTTTGTCGACCTCCGGTTTACCGATACTCGCGGCAAGGAGCAGCACGTCTCGGTGCCCGTCAAGGCGTTTAGCGCCGACAAATTCGAACTCGGACACGCTTTCGACGGATCGTCGATCGCGGGATGGAAAGGCATTCAGGCGTCGGACATGCTGCTGATGCCTGATCCGAACACCGCCAACATCGACCCGTTCCTGGACGAGACGACGCTTCTGCTGACCTGCGACGTGATCGAACCGGCCGACGGTAAAGGATACGAGCGCGATCCGCGCTCGCTCGCGAAGCGCGCCGAGGCCTATCTCAAGTCGACCGGCATGGGCGACGTGGCGTACTTCGGTCCAGAGCCCGAATTTTTCGTTTTCGACGCCGTCGAGTGGTCGGTCGACATGTCGGGGAGCTATTGCAAGATTTTTTCGGCCGAAGCGCCGTGGTCATCGGCGGAAAAGCTTGAAGGCGGCAACATGGGCCACCGTCCACCGGTGAAAGGCGGCTACTTCCCCGTTCCACCGGTCGATTCGCTGCAAGACATTCGCTCGGCGATGTGCCTCGCCATGGAACAGATGGGTGTCGAAGTGGAAGTGCACCATCACGAAGTCGCGGCAGCAGGCCAGAACGAAATCGGAACCAAGTTCGCTCCGCTCGTGCAGCGCGCCGACTGGTTGCAAATTCTCAAGTATTGCGTGCACAACACCGCGCACGCGTACGGCAAAACCGCGACGTTCATGCCGAAGCCGATCGTCGGTGACAACGGTTCGGGCATGCATGTCCATCAGTCGATCTGGAAGGACGGCAAGAACTTGTTCGCGGGCGACGGGTATGCCGGCCTGTCCGAGCTTGCGCTCTATTACATCGGCGGTGTGATCAAGCATGCGAAGTCGTTGAACGCGATCACCAATCCGGGGACGAATTCGTACAAGCGGCTCGTGCCGGGGTTCGAAGCGCCGATCAATCTCGCGTATTCAGCGCGCAATCGCTCGGCCGCCATCCGCGTTCCTTACGTATCGAGCCCGAAGGCGCGGCGAATCGAAGTGCGTTTCCCGGACCCGACGTGTAATCCGTATCTCGCATTTTCGGCGATGCTGATGGCGGGATTGGACGGCATTCACAACAAGATTCATCCGGGCGATCCGATCGACAAGAACCTCTACGATCTCGAGCCCGAAGAGGCTGCGAAGGTGCCGCATCCCTGTGCATCGCTCGAAGAGGCGCTCGAAAATCTCGATCAGGATCGCGAGTTCCTGACACGCGGCGGCGTATTCACTGACGACATGATCGACGCGTACATCGCGCTCAAGATGGAAGAGGTCACGCGGTTCCGGATGACGACGCATCCGATCGAATACGACATGTATTACAGCTTGTAGCGAGAGCGCGCGCCCGCTGCATCGCGTATTCCCGTACAGCGCGGAAGGGGCGGGCCGATAACCCGCCCCTTTTGCCTTAGAGGAGCGGCGGTTACACTGGGGCGCATGAGTGGATGTGTCGATGCCGTTGCCGGGATTTGGTGCTGTCGCGCACTTGCGTGTTGCTCCGCATTTGCTTGCGCACTTGCAGCGAGCAACGGCGTTGCTGCATCGCTTGCCGAGAAGGCGCGCGAATCGGGGTGCAACAGTAAGCCTGTCGCGATCAGCAGCGGGCTGTATAAATGCGTCACGGCTTCGGGCAGTGACGCGTTCTTCAATTTGCAGGGATCGGGAGGCGGGAGCGCTGCGAGCACGACGGAACGCAGCGTTCGCCGCTCGGACAGTCCGGTTTCTCCTCCCGGATTTCCTCGGGTCGACGCCGAAACGCAGAAGGGACGCGACGATCTTCGCCGGAAAGTTCTCAGCGATGAGTTGTCCGCCGAAGAGAAATTTCTCGCCGACGCGCGCACCGCGTACGGCAACGGCGCGCCGGCGCCGTTGCCCGAAGAACAGGCCGACGCCGAAAAATATCGGCAACGTATTTCAAGGCTTCGTCAGGCCGTGCAATTGCACGAGCGCAACATCGAAGCGCTCAAGAAAGAGCTCGGCAACATGCGCTGAACATCGCGAGCAACGCCCGGCGCAGATATTGCTAAGCAATCGGCGTTGTGCGATCGCACCGGAGTCGGTGCTCCGGATGTGGGTGTTGCAGTGAAGTTGCGCTTTCTCCCAATGCCGGTCATTGCCGACGCTCCCGCAGCGTATCCGGGTCTCGAGCTGCTCGCGACGGCGGTCTTTCTGCTGCGATTCGATCGATGTATCGCTTACGCGAACCCCGCCGCGGAGAACCTTTTCGAAATCTCGCGCGTCAAGCTCATCGGACAGCGCGTCAATGAAATCTTCGCTTACTCGCCCGCGCTTTCTGCGGCGATCGACAAGGCCGTTTTATCCGGCGCGTCGTACACCGAACAGGAGATCGAGCTCAGCGTTGCAGGAAAGGCGAAGCTTCACCTGACATGCACGGTGTCCCCGGTCGAAGGCGGCGATCACCCGCTGGCGCTCGAGTTCCGTCACATCGACCAGCAGTTGAAAATCGCGCGCGAGGAACGCTTGCTCGAGCAGCAACAGGCCAATCGCGAATTGATTCGCAGCCTCGCGCATGAGATCAAGAATCCACTCGGCGGGATCCGCGGCGCCGCGCAATTGCTCGAGCGCGAGCTCGATCGCGCGCAGTTGATCGAATACACACAGGTGATCATCGGCGAGGTCGACCGGCTGCAATCGCTTGTCAACCGCTTGCTGACGCCGCATCGGCTTCCGTCGTACCGGCGCACGAATGTCCACGAAGTGCTCGTGCGCATCAAAGGCGTCGTGCAGGCCGAATTTCCATCGATACCGATCGACTGCGACTTCGACGCAAGCCTTCCGGAGTTCGATGCCGACGCCGAGCAATTGACGCAGGCATTGCTGAACATCGTCAAGAACGCGGCGCAGGCGTTGTCGGGAACGACGCGCGGGCCGGAGATCACGTTGCGAACCCGCGTTGCGCGAGGCGTCACGCTCGCAAAGCGGCGCCATCGTCTCGCGCTCAAAGTCGCGGTCGAGGATAACGGGCCTGGCGTCGCGCCGGAAATCCGCGACCGGATTTTCTATCCGTTGGTATCGGGCCGCGAAGGCGGCAGCGGATTGGGGTTGACGATCGCGCAGACGCTCGTCGCGCAGCACGGCGGCAACATCGAATGCGAAAGCGTTCCGGGGCAGACGACGTTTACCGTGTTGCTGCCGCTCGAGACGTCTCGCACTGCTTCTACCTAAAGAAATGGACGAAAAGATGTACGCCTACGATTACGAGCCGCCGAAAAGCGACGGCACGAAAGCCGTTTGGATTGTCGACGACGATCGCTCGATCCGCTGGGTGCTCGAAAAGGCGCTCGCGCGCGAGGGTATTGCGTACAAGACTTTCTCGTCGGCGTACGAGGTGCTCCAGGCGCTGGCGATCAGCCAACCGCAGGTGCTTGTCTCCGATATCCGAATGCCGGGCGAGTCGGGACTCGTGCTGTTGAACAAGGTCAAGGAGCGCTATCCGCAGATGCCGGTGATCATCATGACGGCCTACTCGGATCTCGACAGCGCCGTCGCGGCATTTCAAGGCGGAGCCTTCGAATACCTGCCGAAACCCTTTGACGTCGATCATGCGCTCGCGCTGATCCGCCGCGCGACAGCGGAAACGCACACGGCGGCGCCGAACGGCGTCGTCGGCACCGAAGCGCCCGAAATGCTCGGACAGGCGCCGGCGATGCAGGAAGTGTTTCGCGCGATCGGTCGACTGTCGCAGTCGAGCGCGACCGTGCTCATCACCGGCGAATCGGGCACCGGCAAGGAGCTTGTGGCGCGCGCGTTGCACCGGCACAGTCCACGCGCAGCAGGGCCCTTCGTCGCAATCAATACGGCGGCGATTCCCAAGGACCTGCTCGAATCGGAGCTCTTCGGACACGAACGGGGCGCGTTCACCGGTGCGCAGAGCTTGCGCCGCGGCCGATTCGAGCAGGCGGAAGGGGGCACGCTTTTCTTGGATGAGATCGGCGACATGCCGGCCGATCTGCAAGTGCGCCTTCTGCGCGTACTTTCCGACGGCGAGTACTACCGGGTCGGCGGGCATGCCCCGCAGAAAGCCAGCGTGCGCATCATCGCCGCGACGCACCAGAATCTGGATGAGCGCGTGCGACAGGGACTTTTCCGAGAAGACTTGCTTCACCGGTTGAACGTCGTGCGATTGCGATTGCCGCCGCTGCGGGAGCGCGCCGAGGACATCGCGCCGCTGGCGCGCCACTTCCTGCAGAAAAGCGCCCGCGAGCTTGCCGTTGAAACGAAAACGTTATCCGACGATGCGTTGAAGGTTCTTGCGGCTTTTGCGTTTCCGGGCAACGTTCGCCAACTGGAGAACGTGTGCCATTGGGTCACCGTGATGGGGCCGGGTCAGCGTATTGAAGTTGCCGATCTGCCGCCGGAGGTACGCGAGGTTGCGCGTAGCGGGGCCGGCGGCGCCGCGGAAATCGGCTGGCAACAGGCGCTCGATCGGGAGCTCGCGCAGGCGCTTCTGCGCGGTGAGCGCAATGTCGGCGATCGACTTGAGCAGGAATTCGAGAAAACGCTGATTCGCCGCGCGCTTGCGCATACGGGCGGACATCGGATGGAAGCCGCCGCGTGGTTGGGCTGGGGGCGCAACACGCTGACGCGAAAGATTCAGGAGCTCGGCCTCGAACCGGAGTTGCGCAAGAGCGGCGGCGCGAGTAGCTGACGAGGGGCCCCACGTAGTGGGGATCGGCAGCGAATGCGAGTCGCCGCCAGAGGCCGACACTCCAGCATAACGCAACGTAACGTCGTTACAAGGAGGCCGAGGGGCCAGCAGCTGACGAGGAGTCAGGCGTCGCGCAATTCAATCAGTATCGGAGCGTGATCGGAGGGCTTTTGTCCCTTGCGGGCATTGCGATCGATGCGACACGACAGGCAGCGCTCGGCGAGCGGCGTGGAAACCAGTATGTGATCGATGCGCAAGCCACAGTTCCTTGGAAATGCGAGCTGGCGGTAGTCCCACCAACTGAACGTTTTCGGAGGCTGCTCGAACAACCTGAACGTATCGACGAGGCCCGTGGCGAGAAACGAGCGAAACGCCGTACGCTCGGCCTCAGAGCACATGATCTGTCCGGCCCATAGCGCCGGATCGTGAACATCGCGATCGTCGGGTGCGACATTGAAATCGCCGGCGACGATTAGCAATGGATGTCGCGCAAGCGCATTCTTCAAATGCGCGCCGACCGCTTCGCACCATGTCAGCTTGTAGCGGTATTTTTCCGAGTCGACGACCTGCCCGTTCGGTACATACGCGCATATGACGCGAATGCCGGCGATCGTCGCCGCGATCAAACGTTTCTGTTCATCGACGAAATCATCGACGCCGGGAACGATGTCGGCGACGTCGAGCCCCTTTCGAGCCAGGATCGCGACGCCGTTGTACGTCCGCTGCCCCGCATAGAACGCCTGATAGCCCGCAGCTTCGATCGGGGCGACCGGGAACTTGGCGTCTTCGATCTTGGTTTCCTGCAGACAAACGACGTCGGGATCGTTTGCGGCAAGCCAATCGATGAGCCGCGCAATCCGCACGTTCAACGAATTCACGTTCCAGCTTGCGAGTTTCATATTCGGGTCATCTCGCTTGAGTGGCCGCTCCGGTGCGCTCGCCGCGCACCCACGTGACAACGATTTTGTCGCGCGCCGCAATCATCCGTTCGATCTAGACGATTGTGACAGTTGGTTTCATACGGCGAAAGAACAGACTCTGCGATGTGAGTTAAGCAACCGCGATCCGCGTCCAGGTCCACGACAACAACGGCGCTCGGCAGCATACAACGACAACAATCGTTGCACGACGAGTCCTTGCAACAACTTCAGATAGCGACGCCAGGGAAAACGCTTATGACGATCCGATTCGATAAAGGGGCGTCTCTTTTATTTGCGTCGATCGCTGCCGCCTCTATCGCGCCGGCCTTTGCCGATAACGACATGCGCACGGCGGAGACCGATTCGGTTCCTCGATTGGCCGAAGCTTCAGTCGGCTCATTTAACGCGCTTCCGCTGGCGTTCGAGCAAAACCTCGGGCAGAGCCATCCACGGGTTCGCTTCGTGGCGCGGGGCGCCGCCTTCGACGCTTTTCTCACTGACGAGGGCGCCAATGTCGTGGTCGGACAGTCGGCGCGCCACCGCGGTTCTGTCATTCAGATCCGGCCGGTCCATGGACGCAAATCAACGGTACCCACGCCTTTGGATCCGCTGGGCGGCGCGACCAATTATTTTCTCGGTGACGATCCTTCGCAATACATCGTCGATGCGAAGACGTTTGCGCGCGTCAAGTACGAGTCGGTCTATCCGGGCATCGACATGGTCTTTTACGGCACGCAATGCGAGCTCGAGTACGACTTGATCGTTGCACCCAAAGCCAATCCACGAACGATCGCGCTCGAACTTCTCGGTATCGATCAGTTAGCGCTGTCCCCGGCGGGCTCGCTCGAACTGCGTACTGCTGCGGGCGACGTCGAATTTCGAAAGCCCGTTGCGTACCAGAACATTGGCGGAACGCGCCGCAATGTCGATGCTCGCTACGTGGTATTGGCGAAGAACCGAATCGGCTTCCGCCTGGGGCGCTACGACACGGCTTACCCGTTGGTCATCGATCCCATTCTTTCGATCTCGACCAATTTGTGGGGCAGCTCGACGGGCGTTGCACTAGATTCCGCCGACAACATTTATGTCGTCGGTTCAACGACGAAAAGCGATCTCCTTCCTGTCGCCGGAGGCTACCAGACACAGGTCGCGGGTGACGTCGACGCATATGTCGCAAAGCTCAACGCCGCGGGAACTGCCGCAATCTACACGACTTATCTCGGCGCTCGTCGCGCAACGACCACCGGCAAAAAGATCGGTGTCGATGGCAGTGGAAACGCGTATGTCACCGGGACAACAAGCTCTACCGCCTTCCCGATTACGCCGGGTGCGTTTCAGGTAACGGGAACCAATTTCGTGACCAAATTGAATGCGGCGGGCAATGGTCTTGCCTACTCGACTTATGTAAGCAGTCCTGTTGCCGCGATCGCCATCGACGCCGCAGGCAATGCGTTCATGACCGGAACGTCGTTCGGGCTGGCCACGACTCCCGGTGCATTCCAGCCGACCAAGTCAGGAAGCACAGCGCCTTACGTCGCCAAGCTCAACGCGAGCGGAACTGCGATCAGCTACGCGACGTATTTGGGCGGCAGTGCGAACGACGAAGGCAAAGCGATTGCGGTCGATGGCGGCGGGAACGCGTATGTCGTGGGCATCGCGCGATCGAGCGATTTTCCGACGAAAAATGCAATTCGTCCGGTGCTAAGTGGACTGACCGACGCATTCATCGCAAAGGTCAATCCTTCGGGCACTGCGCTTGTGTATTCGACGTATCTCGGCGGATCCGCAGATGAAAGGGGATTTGGCGTCGCCGTAGACAACGTCGGGCAGGCAATAGCGGTCGGCTGGACGCAGTCGGACGATTTTCCGGTGACGCCGGGTGTCTTTCAACCAAGAAAGGGCTACCACGGCGACGTCATCAGCAATGCTTTTGTCACCAAGGTCAACATCGCCGGCAATGGATTTATCTACTCGTCCTATCTGGGCGGCGCGTGGTGCTTCAGTCCGACCGTTTACTCATGCTTCAGTTTTTTCGGCATTGATGAAGGGATCGATGTCGCGACGTCGGTAGCCGTCGATGCCGCCGGATACGCCTACGTTGGAGGTTATGGAACTTCAACCCAATTCCCGCTCGTCGATTCGTTCGAAAGCGTCGATCCAATGGGCGACGGCTGGCACGTGCCGTTGGTGGCGAAGGTCGCACCGGTCGGCGACCGCGTGGTATTTGCGACCGTGCTCGGTACGAAGTCGCAGGACGCGACGCTCAGCCAGATTGCGACTGATTCGACCGGCGGGGCCATAGCGGTCGGCAGCATTCCATATCAGCCCTTGTTTCCGCTCACGCCTGGCGCGGTCCAGGGCAAGGGCGCGTCATACATGTTCAAGGTCACGACGGGCGTCTATCCGACCACGGTGAAGTCGTCGATCAATCCGGCCGGCGCGGCACAAGCCATCACGCTGACTGCATATGTCTCGAATCCTTCTCCGGCAGCCGTTGTGACGTTCAAAGAAGGTACGAATATCGTCGGGACCGCGAGCGTAAGCAACGGCACCGCCGTCGTGAGCGTCACGCTCCCTCCCGGCATACACCGAATAACCGCGACGAACAGCGCGGATGGAAAGGTATCGCCGACGTATTTTCAAATCGTCAGCGGGCAATAGTCAGCCGCACTGCATTCCATCGGAGAGCGTCATGATGATCCGTGTCGGCGCAGTGGTGGCACTCACCCTGATGATGCTTGGCGCTCAGCCGACGTGGGCAGCTCCTCCCAACAAAGCGCCTACGGTGACACTTACATCGCCAGCGAACGGCGCAACGTTCACGGCGCCCGCCACGATCACCCTGAGCGCCAATGCTTCCGATTCCGATGGAACCATTTTGCGCGTCGACTTCTATCAAGGCACAACGTTGCTCGGAACGCGTACGGCGGCGCCGTACACGATCACATGGAGCGGCGTCGCTGCAGGGAGCTATTCGATCACCGCTCAGGCAGTCGACAACTTGGGCGCGAGCAAGACATCGACGGCCGTTTCAATCACGGTCACCGGCGCTCGCGTGATCATTGCCACGCCCGCCAACGGGTCGATGGTCTACGCCAGCTCCGTCACCGTCAGTGGTTCTTTCACCGGCGCTACGGATAGCACGGTTCTAGTCGATAACGGCAACAGCACCCGGATTGCGTCGCTTAACGGCAACGCGTATACGGCCACGATCCCGATTTATTTCGGCGCCAATACGGTTCGTGTCGTCGTCGCGCGGCGAGACAAGACGTCCGACGTTGCAAGCGTTGTCGTCACCGGGAATGCCAATCCGCTGCTGACATTTACCGCGCCGGCGACGACGGTCTTCAACGCGCCGGCGAATGTCAATCTCGTCGTTGACGCGGTGAGTCCGGCGAGCACGATCAGCAAGGTAGATTTCTTCCGCAATGGAACGTTGCTAGGGGCGGCAACTGCGCCGCCTTATCAATTCCTTTGGTCCAACGTCGTGGCTGGCAACTATTCGTTGACGGCGACGGCAACGGACGCGAGCGGCTATACGAGCTCGACGTCTCTACCGGTCACGGTCAACGGGGCCAATGCATCACCGATCGTTGCGATGACCGCGCCGGCCAACGGTGCGAGCTTCACTGCGCCTGCCACGATCACATTGTCGGCGACCGCGAGCGATACGGACGGCTGGATCACGATGGTGGAGTTCCTGCAGAACGGCGCTGTGCTCGGCGTCACGAATATTCCGCCTTACAGCACGACGTGGAGCAACATTGCGGCTGGGTCGTATGCGTTAAGTGCTCGCGCGACGGACAACAAATCCGCAGTGACAACGTCGGCGCCCATTACGATCAGCGTAGGCGCAGCGAACAATCCGCCGACGGTCAGCTTGACCAGTCCCACAGCTGGAAGCAGCTTTATTGCGCCGGCAACGATTTCGCTCGCCGCCAATGCATCCGACGGCGATGGAACCGTCACACGCGTGGACTTCTATCAGGGCGTAACGTTGATCGGATCTTCAGCGAGCGCCCCGTATGTCGCGACGTGGTCGAACGTTGGCGCAGGCAACTACACACTAACGGCGAAGGCATTCGACAATCGCGGCGCCGTTACGACATCGGCGCCTATCAACGTCGCTGTTGCTGCCAACAACGCCCCGACCGTGAGCTTGACGAGCCCCTCCATGGGCGCGAGCTATTTCGCTCCAGCGACCATTGCGTTGGCGGCCACTGCAAGCGACAGCGACGGTACCGTTGCGAAGGTCGACTTCTATCAAGGGACCGCCTTGATTGGTACCGCTACATCGGCGCCGTACACGTACTCATGGACGAACGTCGCGGCAGGAGACTATGCGCTCACCGCACGCGCCACCGACAACCGCGGCGCTACGGCGACCTCACCTGCGGTAAACATCGTAGTGTCGGGCGCGAATTTTGTCATCGTTTCGCCGGCAAACAACGCAACTATCAACAGCGACTTCATCACCGTGACAGGCACTATGCAAGCACCGCCTAATTCCGGCGTCACCGTGAACGGCGCCGTCGCTTCAGTTGATTCCAACGGCAACTTCTACGCCAATGGTATTCAGCTAACGCCGGGAACCAACACGATTACCGCGACGCTGACAACGCTCGACGGCCAAACGACGACACAATCGGTCGTCGTTTCGAGCACCGGGCCGGCTCCGATCAAGGTGAGCGCGACTCCGACTGATGGACTCGCGCCACTTGGCGTCATGTTCGACATAACGCCGCGGAGCGACGTCACGATCCAGAAAGTTGAATTTGACTTGGACGGTAATGGAAGCGTCGAACAAACCCTTGTCGCTCCGCCATGGACAACAACGGTGACCTACACCGGTTCTGGCAACCTCAATGCCGTTGTGCGTGTGACGGACGCTGCCGGAGCGGTCTATACGCAGCCCATTCCGATTGTATTGACCAGCCAAACCGCGCTTGACCAGACGTTGCGCGCCGTTTGGAGTGGAATGAAGACTGCGCTCAGTGCGGGCGATAAGGTACGCGCGCTGCGGTACTTGGATGCGTCGGCTCAGCAAAGATATGGACCGGTATTCGATATCCTCCTTCCAACCATGCCGCAAATAGTCGGCAGCTTCTCGGACCCTCAGACCGTGACGCTTTCGGGTGGGATGGGTGAATACGCTATCAATCGGACAATCAATGGCGAAAACCGCATCTTCTTTATCTACTTTGGACGCAACGGTGATGGCGTGTGGCGATTGGGGTCGATGTGAACCCGCGCACACGACGGTGAGCCGAGCGAAGTACGTCATGGTCGCACTGGTTTCTCTCGCACTCAACGCATGCGGTTCTCCGTATTACACATCGGATCCGATCGAGGCTTGGGTTGTCGATGCCGAGACGGGTCAACCGATCGAAGGCGCGGTGGTGACGGCGAATTGGCAGTTAGTTGGCTTTACGTTGGATACCGGCGGCAGGAAGGGCGGACAACTTGAAGTCATGGAGACGATCACTGACGCCAATGGACGATTCTACTTTCGGGGCTTTACGAAACTGAACCTATCACTTGGCGAACTACGTGATCAGGACCCACAA
>DASXSP010000027.1:0-29863 GCA_036505865.1 Casimicrobiaceae bacterium | reverse complement strand
CCTGTTTCCCTAACATTTTTTTTCCTGCTAGGCTTCGCGCACTTCTCGCGTCGAGTGTGCGGCGCGACGTTGACTGATAGGAAGACGCGCGCCACCTTACGCGCTCGTCCGGATCGTCACCAATCTGGGGGATTCATGTCTTTTCATGCTAAGCGTCTAGCGCTGGCCGCCGCTTTGATTGCCGCGGTCACGGTCACTGATTACGCATCGTCCGCGCAGCCATCCGGCTTTCGTATCAAAGCCATGCAGAAAAAGACGCCGGCTTCACAACAGAATCCTGCGGGGATACCGATCGAATTCACGCAAGACGACCAAGAAGGCGGCGAGGCGAACCGAACGTTGGTCGAGGGTCCTAATCAGGAGCAATACGACAATCGCGCGTTTCCGCAGACCTACATCGCCGCGCAGCAGCAGCTTGCCGCTTATTTGGCGTTCCAGTCGATCGGCAAGCTGCCGGGCGGCAAGAAGAGCAACTGGCAGGAGCTTGGCCCGATCAATCCTCGGTCGTCGGCCCTTGGACGTACACCGGCCGCACAACCACCGATTCCGGCCGCGTGACGGCATTGGCGCTGTCGCCGCAATGCCACGCGAACGATTGCAAGATCTTTGTAGCGGCGGCCGGCGGCGGCGTCTGGCAAGCCGACAATGCGCTGGCACAGCAACCAAACTGGACGCCGACCGGCAGCGGCATTCCGTCGAACGCGATCGGCTCGATCATCTTCGATCCGACCGATGCAAAGGGCAAGACGCTCTACGTCGGAACGGGCGAGCCGAACGGCTCATCCGATTCCGAAGCCGGCGTCGGATTGTACAAGTCGACGGACGCCGGCGCGTCGTGGACGCTCGTGCCGGGCAGCCTTGCGGTGGCGATCGACCGGTCGCTCGCGGCGATTGCCGTAGACCCGTCGAATCCGAATCACCTCTACATCGGTACGGCAGTCGCTCGCCACGGCTCTTCGTCGGTGAACGGCGGACGGTTCACGCCGCCCGGCGCGCCACTGATCGGGGTCTATGAATCCACCGACGGCGGCGCAACGTTCGCATTGGTGTTCAACAAACCGGCGGACGTCGTCGATCCCACGTCGCCGACCGGAAACGATTTCTTCCGCGGCGGCATCAGCAAGATTGACTACGCGCCGGATGGCAGGGTGTACGTATCGGTCTTCGACTACGGCCTGTATCGCTCGGTTGGCAGCGCCGGATTCGAACAAGTGTTCGCATCGGCCGGTGGGGGGCTCGTTGCAAATTCGCTGTCGGCGCGCACCGAGTTTTCGCTCGCGCCGCTGCCGAACGGCAACTTGCGCATCTATGTCGGCGACACGGGGTCCGGCATCGCCGACTTCTATCGCGTCGACAACGCCAACGTTCCCGCGTCCGCATTGACCAACGGCGTGACCAATCCGGGCTGGATCAAGCTGTCGAACTCCACCGAAGGTACACCTGGCTTCAGCTCGTACAACTATTGCGGCGGGCAATGCTCGTATGACATGCCCGTGTATTCGCCGCCGGGCGCGCCTGACATCGTCTACATCGGCGGCCAAATGCAGTACGACGAGATCTTCACGGCCAATCCGCCTTCGAACGGCAGAACCGTGCAGCGCTCGGCCGATGCCGGTGTGCATTTCACCGACATGACCAACGACACGCTGAGTCCGCCGCTCGGGATGCACCCCGATCAGCACGCGATCGTTGCCGTGCCGGGCAATCCCAATGTCGTTTTCTTCGGTTCCGACGGCGGTGTCGTGCGGATCGATGGATCGTTCGCAAACGCATCAGCCGATTGCGTCAATCGCGGCATTTCCGGAGCCGAGCTGATCGACTGCCAAGCGTGGCTCTCCGTGATCCCGACGCAGATCATCAGTTTGAACAGAGGTCTTGCGACGCTGCAGTTCCAAAGCTTGTCGATCAACGCTCAGGATCCGCTGAACGACATCATGGGCGGCACGCAGGACAACGGTACCTGGGTCTACAACGGACAGGGTCAGGGAACGTGGTTCGAATCGGCGGGTGGTGACGGCGGGCAATCGGGCATCGATGTGGGTAACCCGAACATCCGGATGCATACGTTTTCCGGTGCCCAGGGCGACGTGAATTTCCGTGGCGTGGACCCACTGGGCTGGAACTGGATGGCCGATCGTTTCAACGAAGCGTCGTCGTTCTATTTCCCGGTGATCAACGACCCGCGGGTCAGCGGCACCTGGTTCGCCGGGCTCGGGCACGTATGGCGCACGCAAGATAATGGCGGACCGCAGGCGTTCCTGGAGCAATACTGCAATGAATTCTTCGGCGACTACCCCAATCGGCCGCAGCCTTGTGGCGATTGGGTGACGCTGGGCGGTGCGGCCGGGAATTTGATCGCGGGCACCGCGGCGGACAAGGGTACAGGCTACGTGGTTGCCATTGCGCGTACGTCACAGGATGCCGGCACGATGTGGGTCGGCACCCGCCGCGGCCGCGTGTTTCTCAGCAAGAATGCCGATGCTGCTACTGCGAGTGCGGTGACCTATACCCGCTTGGACACACCGGCGCAGCCGCGTCGTTTTGTCAGTGGGATCGCGATCGACCCGGCGAACGCGAATCACGCGTTCATCTCGTTTTCCGGCTACAACGCTTATACGCCGACCACGCCAGGCCATGTCTTCGAAGCGACCTACAATCCCGCGACGGCTATAACCACCTGGGCCGACTTGAGCTACAACCTTGGCGATCTGCCGATCACGGGCTTGGTGCGCGACAACCTGACCGGCGATCTCTTCGCGAGCACGGACTTTGGAGTGGCGACGCTCGCGAGTGGTGGCTCCACGTGGGTTCCGGCGGCCGGCAGCCTGCCCCCGGTCGCTGTGTATGGCCTCACGATCGACTCGAATGCGCGAGTGTTGTATGCCGCCACGCACGGTCGCGGCGCCTGGAAACTCGATCTATCGAAGTGACGTAAACGATTTTCGATGCGCTAGATTTCGTTCACGCATTGTCAAAGGCCGATCTCGCGAGATCGGCCTTTTTTTGCGCCGCCCGGCACATCAATCGCAACGACTCTCCTGCGATTCCGATTCGCGTCGTGATCTGTCGCCGATACGCCCTCGTAATGTCGCCTACAACGCAGATACTTCAACTCGATGTTGCGCATCGCCGCGCGTCGGTTTGGTGCGGCGATGGCATACCCCTTGCTCAAGAGTCTCCACATCGTGTGACGTACTTGTTTTGCTATTGATGGAGACCTCGCCATGTCAAATCTGTTGATCGTCGACGACGAACCGAATGTGCTAAGCGCATTGCGGCGGCTATGTCAAAACAGCGCCATCCTTCCAGCGTTGCCCGATCCTTCGATCACGACATTTACATCGCCGCTTGCCGCGCTGAAGCACGTGGCCGACCACAAAGTGGATCTCGTGATCTCGGACTATCGAATGCCCGATATGGACGGCGCCGTGTTTCTGACGCGCGTCAAGGAGCTGCAACCGGATGCCGCGCGGATCATCCTGAGCGCGTGCACGGATACGGACGGCATCATCCGCGCGATCAATCATGCCGGCATCTTTCGGTTCGTCAGCAAGCCGTGGTCCGATCACGATCTCAAAGCAGCGATCATCGACGTGCTCGGTCATCGCAGTTTGATCCTCGAGAATCGCCGTTTGGCCGATGAAGTGCGCTCGCAGCGCGGCCTGATCTCGCGCCAGCAATTGGAGCTCGAGCGACTCGAGATGGAATCGCCCGGCATCACGCAAGTCCGCTGGTCTGAGGACGGCGGCGTCCTGTTGCAAGACTAGGCAAGCGACGACATTTCATGGAAGCTGCAGCGGGCGGCATCACCGATCTTGCCTGGATCAGCGCGCTCTACGCGTTGGGGCACAAGGCTGCGAACGGCGCCAACCCGCGACAAGTCCAGCAGGAGATCCTGGAGCACATCGTCCGCGGCTTCGGCGCGGAGAGTGGCTCGATCGCGTTGATCGTCGAAGGTAGCGACGATCAGCTTGAGATTGCCGCAGGTACGGATTTGCCCCGTGGCGTGATCGGTAGCGCGTTGCCGCGTGGCGTCGGCGTATTCGGTCATGTGGTGGCGACGGGTCAACCCGTTCTCGTCAATGGTGACGCCGCCGAAACTGGATTGCCGGTGCGTACGAACGAAGCGCGCAACCGGTCGACGCACTCGGCAATGTGCTGGCCGTTACGCGTGCAAGAACGCACGATCGGCGCTCTGGCCGTCAATCGTGCGGTTGACCGGCCGCGTTATACGGTCACCGATCTCGACCAGGGACAGTCGCTCACAAGCCTTCTCGCGCTCGTCATCTCAAACCATCAAATGCACGTCGAGCGCGATAACCGCATCGTCGAATTGCAGACGTTGAATGCGACGATGCAACGGATGAACGCGTCGCTCGAGGACGCGCAAAATCAAGTGATCCAGGCCGAGAAGCTTGCCTCGATCGGGCAGATTTCCGCCGGCGTCGCGCACGAGATCAATAATCCGGTGGCCTTCGTACTTTCGAACTTGGGCTCGCTCGAATCCTATGTGGCGCAAATCTGTGAGCTGCTTTCAGCGTATGTCGATGCCGAACGCACGCTCTCGCCGTTGCCGGCGGCTCTTGCATCGGGACGTGCACTGCGCGAAGCGAAGGATTTCGATTTTCTGCGCGGCGACATCGTTGCATTGCTCGCCGAGTCGCGCGACGGATTGATGCGCGTCAAGCGGATCGTCCAGGATTTGCGGGATTTCTCACGCGGCGGCGCCGACGAAACGTGGCAGATGGTCGATCTGCATGCGGCGCTCGACAGCACGCTTAACATCGTGCGCAATGAGATCAAGTACAAAGCCAGCATCGTGAAAAGCTATGGCGAGCTCCCTGAGATCGAGTGCTTACCCTCGCGATTGAACCAGGTTTTCTTGAACCTCCTCGTCAATGCTGGCCATGCGATCGACGCACACGGGACCATTACCGTTTCGAGCGGCGTCTCAGGCGCCGAAGCGTGGATCCGGATTTCCGATACCGGTTCTGGCATCGCGCCGGAGCATCTGAACCGGATCTTCGAGCCGTTTTTCACGACCAAGCCGGTAGGGCAGGGGACAGGGCTCGGCCTTTCCGTCTCGTACGCAATCGTGCGCAAGCACGGTGGACGCATCGAAGTCGACAGCGAAGTAGGTCGTGGAACGCGCTTTACCGTATTCCTTCCGGTGCGGCAGTCGCCCGACTGCGCCTTCGAAGTCGTCAAGAGTCACGCCGCCGCGGCGTGACTCACCGACGCTTCTCCAGCAGCTCGTCCAACGCGGTTTTCCGCGCAAGCGCAAGCATTGCCGTGGTCAATGCGGTCGCCGGCCGCTGCGACGATACGACGAGCGACATGTGAATCGTAAGCTTGGGTTTCACTATCGGGCTCGCGATCAGCTCGCGCGCCCGCGCGTGTCCGCGCAACGAATCGAGCGGCAGGATCGCGTAACCAAAGCCTTCATGAACCAGATCGAGAATCGATGCGATCGCGTCGATCTCGTAAGCGATCCGCGGCTTTAGGCCGCGGTCGGCGAGCAACGTCTCGATGCGCATCCGATTGGCATTGGGACGGCTGGGAATAATCAATGGGTACCGCGGCAACGCTCGAGTGGGCACGGGTCCAGAGATCCGTGAGCCCGCCGTGCTCTTCGCTGAGATAAGAAACATCTCCTGCTCGTGTAGTGGATGGATCTCGATCGCCGGCCCCGGCGACGCGTTGTAGACGAGCCCGATATCGACGCGTCCCGCGACGAGCCATTCGATGATGTAAGCCGAAAGTCCCTCGACGATGCCGAGCGATGCGCTTGGAAACGACTGCCGAAATGCTTTGAGGAGCGGCAACGTCAGGATTCTTGCAATGCTCGCCGGCAGGCCCAGCACAACGTTGCCGACGGGTGCACCTCGCGTCGCGGCCAACTCGTCACGCGCGCGTTCGACTTGCGTCAAAATCCCTCGCGCATGGCCGAGCAACCGTTTGCCCGCATCGGTAGGCGTCACGCCGCGGCCGTTGCGATAGAGGAGCGCTTGCTTCAGCTCGACTTCGAGTTGCCGTACCTGATGACTGAGCGCGGACTGCGCGACCGACAGCATCGCGGCTGCCTTCGTAAAGCTGCCAAGCTCGGCGACGTGGACGAAATAACCGAGTTGCCGCAAGTCCATCGAACATGTTCCGGAAGCCGAAATCGCCAATCGAGATAACAGATTGCCAGTTATCACTATTCCATGTTTACGGGAAATGCGAAAGAATCTTTATAGACGGCCATTCAATGCGGTCGCGATAAACGGAGGAGGAGCGATGGCGGTAACCACGAAGCCCAGGGCGCGCGGGATCGTAGCGGCGCTTGTCGTGCTGGCGATAGAGGGCGCCGTCTTCGCGCCTTCCGCGTTGGCCGATCCGGCATTCACGATCTCCAGTCCCGATGTCGCCCTGGTGGGACTCGCGTCGTCCGATACGGTGACGATCAACGTCACGGCGCCGTCTGACGTTTTGATCCAGCGCGCAACGCTCAAGTTGAATGGTCACGACGTCACGGCGGTATTCCATCCAGGCGCCGAGCCGGGATCGATGACCGGCGCGGTGTCCGGACTGCGCGTCGGGGCGAATGTCTTCGAGCTTTTCCGCGCCAATCCCGCAAACGAACGCGTGGCGCGACTCACGATCGAACGAGCGACGACGCCCGCCATGGCGTGCGCCGCACTTGCGAACTTGACGGGTTTTCCAGTTCAGGCAAGTGCGATCGCAGGCGGAACGACGATAACGTTGGCGCAACTCAATCCCGCGACGACCGGATCCAATGGCCTTCCCGAACACTGCCAGGTGCAGGGCATGCTTCAGGCTCGCACCGGTCTCGCCGGCGTTCCCGGTACGCCGTCATTCACGACGGCTCAATCGTATGGGACTCGTTTCGAGGTGCGACTGCCGACTCTCTGGAACGGCCGCTATATGTTTCAAGGCGGCGGCGGAACCGAGGGCTCTCTTCCGGCAGCCACGGGTGCGCAGACCGGAACAGCGGCATTTCCGGAGCTCCGCAACGGATTCGCGGTGGCGTCGCAAAACGGAGGACATACGACATCGCAACTTCCGGCGACGATCCCGGCCAGCGCGACGTCACCCAGCATTCTTCAAGTGAACATGTTTTTTCCGGACGCGCTCGCGGTAAAGGATTGGGCGTACAACTCGATCGACGTCACCACGCAGACCGCAAAATACTTGATCAACGCCTATTACGGTCGCGGCGCCGATCGCTCGTATTTCGTCGGTTGCTCGACCAGCGGACGCCAGGGAATGGCGATGTCGCAGCTCTTTCCGGCGCACTACGACGGCATCATCGCCGGCGATCCGTTCTATCTGCCGCCGGATATCTCGCTCAGTGAAACATGGGGACTCGAGCAGATCATTTCCATTTCGCCGAAAGACGCAAACGGCAACCCGCTCTATGTGCAGGGCTTCCCGCTCGCAGATCAACAACTGTTCACCAACGCAATCCTCGCTGCATGTGACGGCCTCGATGGTCTGGTGGACGGTGTGATCGATAATCTCGCCGCCTGCACGTTCGATCCCGCGACATTCGTATTTCCGTCGTCGGGACCTTACGGCGCGATTGGGCCCGGTCAGCCGCTGCAATGCGCAGGCGCAAAGATCCCGACGTGCTTGTCGCCCGCACAAGTAACAGCGGTGAAGAAAATCGCGGAGGGACCGCGGACGTCGGATGGAAGGCGGATCACCTCGCCGGATGGAACGTTGCTGTCGGGTTATCCCTTCGACGGCGGTTTCATGCAACCATCGGGCATTCCGACACGCGATATCGGAACGGCGACTTCGCCGCCCGGGAATATCGGGTTGGGTTCGGGGCAACTGCCGCTCTTCTGGTTTACGACACCCGATCCAACCTATAACCCGCTCACCGTCAACTACGACACCGACATCCCGCTCGTGACGGCAAGCTCGCCGGCGGTGAACAAATCAACGAATATCGACGCGTTCATCGATCGCGGCGGCAAGCTGATTTTCTATCATGGCCTCTCCGATTCTGGTCCGCCATGGCCGTACACGTACGACTACTTCCGCGCGGTCGAAAAGGATCACGGGGGCGGGCTCGCCGGCGTGTCGCAATTCATGAAGATGTATCTGGTTCCCAACATGGGCCACTGCGGCGGCAACGCGGCGACCGATCGCTTCGATATGCTGACGCCGATGGTCAATTGGATCGAGAACGACGTCGCGCCGGACTCGATCGTCGCCTTCGGCACCAATTTCAGCAGCACGTTGGGGACGCTCACCGGACTCCCGACAACGCGCAGTCGACCGTTGTGTGCGTATCCGAAGACGCTCCGGTATACGGGTCCGGTCGGCAGCGATATCAGCGTGGCAAGCAATTATTCATGCCAATGACAAGATGACCTTTCACTTTGTCATCCCGAGTGTCAGCGAGGGACCTGCTTTATGAAGCTCATCGTTCGCCTCGTTGTCGTCACCTGCGTGATGCTCGCGTCGCAGGTCGCACTCGCTCAAACCAGCGCCAAGCCCGTGCATTTGATCGTCGCGTTTCCCCCGGGCGGTCCTACCGACTTCGTGGCGCGCGTTCTCGCAACCGAGCTTTCCAAAGAAATTGGCCAGACCGTCATCGTCGAGAATAAGCCAGGCGCGAACGGCAACATTGGAGCGGACTACGTCGCCAAGGCGCCGCCCGATGGATCGGTGTTGTTTTTGACGACGGTCGGCGCCGTCGCCATCAGCCCCGCTCTTTACGAGACATTACCGTACGACCCGCAGAAGGACTTCGCGCCGATTTCTCTCGTCGTCAATAACTCGACGATCTTCGTCGTGAATCCGCGCAACCCAGCATCGAACGTGGCTGAATTCGTCGCGAACAGCCTGAAGGCGCCGGCGCCGGTGCCGATCGGCTCTTCGGGCGTGGGCAGCATTCCGCATCTGACGCTCGAGCTATTTGTTGCCTCCAGCAAGGCGAACGTGACGCACATTCCGTACAAGGGCGCCGCGCCGGTGATCAACGATGTGATCGGCAACCATGTCGACGGTTTCTTCGGCGATCTTCCGGGATTGATCGGTCACATTCGTTCAGGGCAGTTGAAGCCGGTGGGCGTTGCGTCGGCGAAGCGCCACCCGTTATTGCCCGACGTCAAGACGCTCGCGGAGCAGGGAATCGCAGGCGTCGAATCCAACAACTGGTATGCGTTGCTCGCGCCCGCGAAGCTGCCAAAAGAATCCGTGGCGATGCTGAACGCCGCGGTTCGCAAAGTCTTGCAGTCCGATGATGTAAGGCGCAAGTTGGTCGAATCCGGCGCAGAGCCTGCGCCATCGACGCCCGAGCACGTATCGGCGCTGATTCAAGCCGACAGTGCGAAATGGGCGAAGGTCATCCACGAAAAGCGGATCAAAGCCGAGTAGATGGCCTCTGCACGTGTTCCATTGGTTGAGCCCGGCACCGATCCGACGCTGGCCAGCATCGAACGTAAGATCGTCGAGGTGCGCGGGCGTGTTTCGCCGCTCTATCAAGCGCTGCTGAACAGCGTGCCGGTCGCCGAAGGCTGGGAGACACTGCTCACGGCTGTACGCTCAAGAACGTCGTTGCGTCCGGATTTGCGTGAGCTTGTCATCCTGCGTATCGCAGTGCTGAATCGCGCGCCGTTCGAATTCGACGCGCACTTGCCGCATGCTCGCGATGCAGGGGTCGCGCAAGCCAAGATCGACGGCGTAAAGACAACGCTGGCATCGCCGCCTTATGACGATCTCGAACGGTTGATCCTCGCGTACACCGACGCCATGACGCGCGACATCGATGTGTCCGACAGTTTGTTCGAGCGCCTCTCCGACTGTCTCGACGCCAAAACCATTGTCGAGCTGACGGCGACGATTGCCGCGTACAACATGGTGTCGCGATTTCTAGTCGCGCTGCGAATCGGTATGGAGCGAACGCAACATGGCCGTTGACGCGTTCCTCGTCAAATGCCGGCAATCGCCGGATCGGCTCGAGGACGCGCTTCGCGAGGCGGCGCGAGAGGCGCGCGTGGACTGTGCCTCGATCACCGTTCATGCGGCCTTGGCGGGCACTGGGATCTATGCCTACGCGTGGCTCGCTGTACCCGCATCGGACTTGAACGACGATCTCGCTCCATTCACACACGCGTTGCGGCAACGTTGGGCAATGGACTTAACCGTTCTGCCCCTGCAGCTGTTGGTGGACCTCGAAGGCGCGTCAGCAGGCAAACCGGCGCCATTTCATTACGTCGTGGAAGCCGGCGTCGATGCCGAGCACGAAAGCGAATTCAATGGCTGGTACGACTCCGAGCATCTGCCCGGCCTCGCTGCGGTTCCCGGTTGCGTGCGCGCACGTCGATTGCGTGTGCTTGACACGCCGGATGGACGCTCGATCTATCTCGCCTGCTACGAGCTCGTTTCGCCGGGTGCGCTGACGAGTGATGCATGGCTCGCAGTGCGGCGCACGCCATGGAGCGATCGCGTGCGGCCGACATTTCGCGACACCAAGCGAACGGTTTTTCGCACGATGTCTCCAACACAGGCGGACGCGGCGCGCATCGAGAACTGAGTACAATCGCTGATGTTGTCATCTTGAGCGGTTTGCTTTGTCATCCCTAGCGTGAGCGAGGGACCTGCTGTTATCGATGAAGCAAAGCAGGTTCCTCGGACGATAGAGCCCTGTCCTCTGAATGACAAGCGCCGAGTGTGAGCCATGATCGAACATGATGTGATCGTGCAAACGAAGTACGGCTGTCTGCCGAGCTTCGCTGTCTGTCCCGACGCGCCTGGCGCGTTCCCCCCGATCATTCTTTACATGGACGCACCCGGCATACGCGACGAGTTGCGCAACATGGCACGACGGATCGCGAAGCACGGCTTTTTCTGTCTACTGCCCGATCTCTACTACCGTCTCGGCACGCTCCGCTTCGACATTCCGCGCCGCAACGACGCGATGTCGGCTGTGATTCGCGGAGCGATGCAAAGCCTGACAAATGCAGCGATTGTCGAAGATACCGCTGGCATGATTGCGTTCCTCGACGGCCAGGACAAGGTGAAGCCAGGCCCGCTCGGCTGTGTCGGTCACTGTATGAGCGGATCGTTCGTTGTTTCGATTGCCGCGCACTTCCCGCGCGTCAAGGCGACAGCCGCACTTTACGGTGTGAACATCGTCACCGATAAGCCCGATTCGCCGCACCTGCTGCTGGATCGCATCGAAGGCGAGCTCTACTTCGGCTTTGCGGAAGTCGATCCGTCCGTTCCGGCAAACGTCGTCTCCGAGCTGCAAGCCGCACTCGAAAAGGCGCGCATCAAACATCGGCTCGAGGTTTTTCCCGACACGCATCACGGCTTCTGTTTCGCTGCGCGTGCTGATTACGACGCCATTGCCGCGGAGACAACGTGGACGCGGATCTTCGACCTCTTTGAGCGCAACCTCAAGTGACATGAGCGACGTAGGGCGTACTCGTGTCGCCGTTCTCGACGATTGGCAGCAAGTCGCGCAACGTTGCGCCGACTGGACGCCGTTACGTGCGCGGGCCGATGTCGAATTCTTCGCGACGCCGTTCAGCGGCGAGGACGACACTGCGCGCAGACTGGTCGACTTCGATATCGTGCTCGCCGTACGCGAACGGACGCCGTTTCCGGCGTCGTTATCGAAGCGGCTGCCGAAGCTCAAGATGTTCGGACTTACGGGCGCACGCGCCGCGCTTGTCGACGTAGCGGCGATGATCGATCGCGGGGTGACCGTTTGCTACACCGGCGGAGGTCCGTCGGGCGCAACCACTGCGGAGCTTGCGCTCGGACTGATGCTGGCGGCGACGCGTCACATTGCGGCCGGTGATGCGGCTGTTCGCGCAGGACGTTTTCAGCGGGGTGTACCGGTCGGCGTTGTGCTCGCAGGCAAGACCATAGGATTGATCGGTCTCGGTCGAATCGGCGCGCTCATGGCGCGCTATTGCCGTGCGCTCGATATGCGGGTATTGGCGTGGAGCCGGAATCTGACCGACGAAAAGGCCGCGGCGGCGGGCGCTCAGCACGCGACAAAAGAAGAATTGTTGGCGAGCTCGGATATCGTGAGCCTTCATCTGGTGCTGTCCGATCGCACGCGCGGCGTCGTCGGCGCTGCCGATCTGGCGCGAATGAAAAGCGGCGCCATCCTAATCAACACGGCGCGCGCAGGCCTTGTCGACGAGGCGGCGTTGATTGAAGCTGTCAAATCGGGCCGAGTATTCGCCGCGCTCGATGTCTTCAGTGTCGAGCCGTTGCCCGCGGATCATCCATTGGCGCGCGCCCCGAACACCGTGCTGACACCGCATCTCGGTTACAGTGCGCTCGAAGTCTACGAGGAGTATTACCGGCATTCGATCGAGAACGCGTTGGCGTTTCTCGATGGGAAACCGATTCGCGTATTAAACAAGGGACAATGACGATGCTGAAGATTCTGGGACGTAAAACGTCCAGTAACGTGCAGAAAGTTCTGTGGTGTTGCAGCGAGCTCGGCATTCCATTCGAGCGCGAGGACGTCGGCGGCCCGTTCGGCAGGAACAACACGCCCGAATACCGGGCGCTCAATCCGAACGGCCTGGTGCCGACGATCGACGACGATGGCTTCATCCTGTGGGAGTCCAATGCGATCGTTCGATATCTTTGCGCGAAGCACGGCGTGGGAAGCCTGTGGCCGACCGAAGTTGCGCGCAGAGCCGACGCCGATCGCTGGATGGATTGGCAGCAGACGACGCTGGCACCGCCAATGGGCATCCTCTTTCGCGGCCTCTTAAAACAGCCGCCGGATGTCATCGATGCCGAGCAGATGAACGGCGCGATGCAGAAAGCCGCCGAAGCTTTCCGGATCCTCGATACGCAGCTCGCGCGGCATTCGTTTGTCGCCGGAGACGCGCTGACGATGGGCGACATCGCGCTCGGCAATGCGGCGCATCGTTGGTTTACGTTACCGCGCGAGCGGCCCGAGATGCTACACGTTGGAGAGTGGTACGCGCGATTGAACACTCGGCCGGCGTACCGGCAACACATCGCGACCGTGTAATCACGAACCCGGACGAACGCGTCCGACGTCCGGGTCGACGCTGCACCACATGTGCACTTTGGACACGTAACCCGAAGCGACCGCGACGGCAAACGGTTCAACGCCGAACTCGACAAAGCCGCAGCCTCGGTACAGCGCCTGCGCCGAAGCGTTGCCTTCGGTGACGGTCAGTTGAACGACCTTGATGCTCGCGCGTGCGCGCGCACAATCCAACGCAGCAACGACGAGTTGACGGCCAAGTCGAAGACCGCGGAAGCGCGACGGCACATACATCCCAAAGAGCGTCGCCTTATGACGGATTTTTTGACGCGACTCGAACGACAAGCCGGCGACACCGGCGAGCTCTGCGTTCTGAAACGCGCCGAAGACGACTTCAGACGGTTCGTCGCCGCTGGCGAGACGCGATTCCCACCACGATAACGGAAGCGCCGCCCGCTCGGAAACGCTGGACGTAAAGGCGTCCGGATGTCGCTCATACGCTTCGAGCATCAGGGCGCGATATTCCGACGCCTCAGTGGGAACGAGGTGTCTGATCGCGGCCATGGCTCAGGACTGGCTCCGCGACGACACGAGGAGGTCCGGGCCAAGCTCGTCCACCGAGTTGCAGCCGAGCTGCCCGAGGGCGCGATCGATTTCGCGGGTGAGAATGTGAAGCGCATGCAGCGCACTGGCCTCTCCTCCTGCCGCAAGGCCGTAGAGCGTTGCCGCCCCGACCATTACCGCGTCCGCGCCGAGCGCAATGGCTTTGAGTACGTCGGTGCCGCGACGAAATCCGCTGTCGACGATGATGACGAGTCGATCACCGACCCCATTTTGCAATCTCCTGCAAGACATCGAGCGGCGAAACACAGCCGTCGAGCTGACGCCCGCCGTGATTGGTCAGAACGATTCCATCGCAGCCCGCATCGGCGGCGCGTTTTGCATCAGCGACATTCAGTACGCCTTTTAGGATCAACTTACGCGGCCATATCGCGCGCAACCACTCGACGTCATTCCAGGTGATGGTTGGTGCGAGGAGAGATGGAAGGTATGCGACGCCGGCGCTGGCGCTGCGAGCTTCTGGCGGCATGAAATCGAAGATATTTTCGAAGCGAGGGATCCCGTGGGTAATGATCACGTCGAAGACCCAACGCGGGTGACGGGCGACGTCGACGACATTGCGGAACGTAAGCCTTGCAGGTGCGCGATAGTTGCGACGATCCCATTCCCTGAATCCGAACACATTGTCATCCGACGTTAACACGAGTGCTTCGTAGCCGGCACGATCGGCTCGTTCGACGATGTCACGCGCGATTGCTCTGTCGGTCATGATGTAGAGCTGCATCCATAATCGGCCGCCGGCTGCTGTCGGCAACTCGTCGAGACGTACGTTGGACATCGTGCTCAACGTGAAGGGAATTCCCGCGGCGGCGGCGGCGCGTGCCAGCGCCACATCGCCGCGATGACACTGCATTCCGTTTAGAGCGGTTGGGGCGATGATGAGAGGCGAGCTCGATTCGCGCCCGAACAGATGGATCCGGTGATGAGGCGTATTGGTATCAACGAGCGTGCGTGGCATGAAGCGGAACGATTCGAACACCGCGCGATTCCAGCGCAACGTGAGTTCGTCTTCGGAGCCGCATTCGACGTACTCGAAAGCGAAATGTGGCGCGCGCCGGCGTGCAATCGCACGCAATTCCTCGATGGACAGCGCGCGACGGAAGTCGTTACCGCTGTAGAGCTTGCGCAGTAGCGCCATATCCATTCCAAGACTGAACGGGTCGTCTACTATGCATTATCGGTTAGCCGGGACGAAATCATGACGAACACGCAAATCGATTCCGACGACGTTGGCCGCAGATTCTGCGATCTGGTGATGAAAGGTGGAATCACCTCGGGCGTCGTGTTTCCGAAGGCCGTCGCGCGGTTGTCGAATCAATACCGGTTTCGCAACATTGGCGGAACGTCAGCAGGCGCAATCGCCGCGGCAGGCGCCGCCGCCGCCGAATACCGGCGCGCCACCGACTCCGTGAATCCGCACTATGGATTTGCAACGCTCGCCAATCTCGCCGAGCTCCTTGGTGAACGACCGACCGGCGACCACTCGCGCCTGTTTAGCCTTTTCCAGCCTGAGGTCGCGACCCGCAAGCATTTCGCGATTCTGGCGGCGATGTTGAATCGCGGACGCGCAACGACGCGGACAGTCAGTGGTGTTCTGGCCGCCACGCGAGCGTTCCCAGTCGCGACATTGGGCGGTGCGGTTCCCGGCGTGATCTTGATGATAGCCGTTTGGGGCGCGACACCGATCAAAGTCGCCGCGGCCATTATCGCCGCATTCGTGCTTATCGCGGGCGCGGCGCTGATGGCGGTGGTCGTTGCGGCGATCTCGCTCGCGCGAATACTCCCCGAGCAGGAATTCGGACTCTCGACGGGACACTCTGTGCGCACGGGCAAAGACGAGCCTTTCCCACTGACCGACTGGCTGCATGCTTACCTGCAAGACCTTGCGGGCAAGCCTTCGGCGCATCCCCTCACGTTCGGCGACCTCGACGGTGTCCTGCTCGATGAGAGCAAAGGCATTCAGGGCATCAACCTCGAAATGATGACGACGGCGCTGTCGATGGGCCGTCCGTTTGCGCTGCCGTTCAGCACCGAGCAGTTCTATTTCAGTCAATCGGAGCTCGAGCGCTATTTTCCCGACGATGTGATCGCATGGATGGTCGCCAATCCCGGTCTTCGCAGCAGAGCGAACGCGTCTCGCGATAAGGCGATGCTGACGCTCGGCTTCTTTCCGTTTCCGAGTCGCGCAACGCTGCCCGTGGTCGTCGCGGCGCGGATGAGCTTGTCCTTTCCGCTGCTGTTGGCCGGCGTTCCGCTCTACCGGTACGCATGGGAGATCGCAGCGACAGAAGGCCGCGAGGGCGATGCTGCCGTTGTGCCCGATGACCCGCGTTTTGCGCCGAGGAACGTCCGCAAGGTGTTGTTCAGCGACGGCGGAATCTGCAGCAATTTTCCAGTGCACATGTTCGACTCCGTACTTCCGGGCTGGCCGACGTTCGGCATCAATCTTCGCGATGATCTTTCCATTGCTGATAACGACGATGATCGAGCGTATCTTCCGGATCGCGCGAAATCGCTTTCGCCGGAAAATTACGCGATCTCGCAAAGCGGTGCGTCCGCGATCCTTTCGTTCGCGACGGCGATCATCAAGACAATGCAGAACTGGCGCGACAATCTTCAGCGCGCGGCGCCTGGCTTTCGCGATCGCATTGTCACGATTCGGCACGCGAAAGAGGAGGGCGGTCTTAATCTCGATATGGCGGCGAACGTTATCGAAGCGATGGCGGCGTCCGGGGAAATGGGTGCGGAGAAATTGATCGCCGCGTTCGCGCGGCCGGAGAATATCGACGCCGACTTCCTGACGTACCACCGCTGGGTCCGCATCCGTTCGTTGCTGAATGTGCTGCAGCGCGCGATGCGCGAAATCCATCAAGGCGTGACGACGCTCGACAATCATCCGCCGTATCCGGATCTCGTCCGCGATGCGCCCGCGTACGTCGGAGGAAGCTATCGCCTTACCGATCTCGCGCGCAGCGAGGCCGCGAAGCTTTTGGACACGCTCGACCAGCTCGATCATGAATTGCAGGACGCTCGAATCGACTTTGCCAAGACGGCGCCCAGACCGGAAGTCGAACTGCGCATTCAGCCTGTTCTATAGCGCACGCGCTCGGAGGCGTGAGATGCGTCCTCACCGCCATGCGATGCCCTTCTCCTCGAGCAGCTTGGCGAGCCGATCCGGGTAGTCGGTGATAAGACCATCGACGCCGAGATCGATCAGGCGGGCCATCTCGGCGCGGTCATTGACAGTCCATGCGAGCACCTTGAGCTTCAGTGCGTGCGCGTCGTCGATGCGGTCACGCGAAAGGCTTCGCGCCTGTGCAGACCAGACGGCGCATCCCGCCGCCTGCACAAGCTTTGGCATGGATCCTCCGTAATCGACGAGGACGAGCCCTGCGTGCCACGGCGATCGGCCGCTCGCGTCTGCTTTGACGATGTCGATGCGAACCGTGGTCGGCTTGACGAGCGCGATCAGGTCGTCGAGCGTGGGATAGCGCTCGCCGTCACTGGCAAGCTGTAGCGGAAACTGTCTTCCATAGTCGCTATCGGGATTCACGCGTCCGATGTCGTACGTGCGAAGCTCGGACAGCGTCAGCGTGCGGATCGCCGGCCCTCGTGCCGATAACCATTGTCCACTCGCGTCGCGAGCGATTGCCGGATTCAAATCGCGATCGTGCGCGATCACGACGACGCCGTCCTTAGTGATGGCCATGTCGGTTTCGATCGTCGTTACACCGATCGAAAGGCCCTTGCGTAAGGCCGCCATCGTGTTCTCCGGCGCGAGACCGCGTGCGCCGCGATGGCCCTCCAGATCAAACGCGTTGGCGATTGAAGCGGCGCTCGCGAGCGCGAGCACGGCGATGGGAAGGCAGGGTAAACGGTTATGGACCACGGGACATCGAAGACGCGCGAGCCGGTGTCGGATTCGCTTACGGCAGCCGCGCAAAAACGGTAACGCTCGCTCGCAACCCCTTGATCGTACGATAAGCGCCGCGTCCGGCACAACGGATGCTTAGTCGTTCGATTGCTCTTTTTTCCATTGATGGGGCTTGCGATGGTCAATGCTGCGCGCGCAGCAACGCGCACCGTTCACTTTGTGCTGTACCTGCCTGACCGGACGATTGCGGTATACCGGCGTACCGCCAATCACTTGCACGCCGCTTTGACGGTCACGAACGTCCCGGCGGACGTGTCCGATCGAGCCGTCGAGATTGCTGCCAACCTCACGGCCATCGCCACGCCTTTTCCACGGCCGTGCGTCGTCGACTACACGCAACTCGGTGCGGGTCGCGTCGTCAATCTCTACCGCTGATCGGCCCCGGGGCCCGCGTCCCCCGGCACTTTCACCTTGCCCGCGTTTGCTCTAAGCTCACGGGCCCATAGGGTCTGCCGGTACGGACCCGTCCAATTTCAAAGAGGAGGACGTCATGAAGCGTCGGGAATTCGTCAAGTTGTGCGGATCGTCGCTGGCCGTCGCGGCGGCCGGCATTTCCGGGACCAGCAGCGGTCAGGAGAAGGTGGTGTGGAAAGCCTCCGACGTGCACCCGCTTGGGTATCCGACGGTGGAGGCGATCCAGCGGATGGGCAAGAAACTGGAGGGTGCAACCAACGGCCGTATCACGATCCAGATGTTCCCGTCGATGCAGCTCGGCGGCGAGAAGGAGATGATCGAGCAGGCGCAAGTCGGTGCGCTGCAGATTGCCCGCATATCGGTTGGCGCCATGGGCCCCGTTGTCGACGATCTCAACGTCTTCAATCTGCCGTTCATCTTCCGCGACGAAAACCACATGCGGAAAGTGATCGATGGTCCAATCGGCCAGGATTTGCTCGACCGCGTCTCCAACGCACCAACGTCGCGGCTGATCGTGCTTGGCTGGATGGACGCCGGTACGCGGAACGTCTATTCGAACAAGCCCGTCACCAAGCCTGCGGACCTGAAAGGCATGAAGATCCGCATGATGGGCAACCCGATTTTCGTCGAGACCATGAACGCGATGGGCGGCAACGGCGTGGCGATGGGCTTCAACGAGCTTTATAGCGCGCTGCAGACGGGCGTCGTCGACGGCGCCGAGAACAATCAGCCGACGCTGCTGGCGCAGAACCACTACACCGTCAGCAAGGTGTACAGCCTGACCGGGCATCTCATCATTCCCGAGATCTTCGTGTTCTCGAAAAAGAATTGGGACTCGCTTTCGAAGGAAGATCAGGCAATGCTGCGGAAATTCTCGCGCGAAGCGCAGATGGAACAGCGCGAGCTGTGGGACAAGATGGTCGCCGAGGCCGAGACGAAGCTCAAAGCAGCGGGCGTGCAGTTCGTTCAGGCGGACAAGCCAGCATTTTACAAAGCGACGCAGCCGATCCGCGACAAGTACGGCGCCAAGTACGCGGTGCTGTTGAAACGCATCGAAGAAACGACGTAACAAGAACGGCCAAGGCGCGCGGCCCGAATGGACCGAGCGCCTTTGTTTTGTCCGGCGGATAAGCAGTATAGGGAGGTCGAGCGATGCTCGCGAAGCAACGCTATCAGCAGGCGATGGAGTGGCTGTATCTCATCTGCATCATCATTTCCGGCACGGCGCTTGTCGTGATCACGCTGATCATCCCTCTTGGCGTGTTCATGCGCTACGTGATGAACAGTCCGTTGTCGTGGCCTGAGCCCGCTGCCGTGGTGATGATGGTGACGTTCTCCTTTCTCGGCGGTGCCGCGGTTTATCGCGCGAACGTACACATTGCCGTCGAGGCGCTCCTCAATGCGGTACCGGCCAGCGTGCGCCGTGCAATGAAGTGGGGAATCGACGCTTGCATGGGGGGAACGGCGCTATTCATGCTTTTGTACGGCGTCAACCTTTGCCTCATCACGCGTTATCAGACGATGGCCGAGTTTCCGGTGTTGTCGCAAGGACTCGTGTATCTGCCGATTCCGGTTGCCGGCTTGTTGACGCTGCTGTTTCTGATCGAGAAGGTGTGGGTGGGCGAGCCGCCGGAGACTTCGATCATGTATCACGACCAGCAAGTGGAGCTGGAGTAGCAATGGATATTCTCGTACTGCTGGGCTCGTTCACGGTCCTGTGCGCGCTGGGGCTGCCGGTCGCCTACGCGCTTGGGCTGGGCGCGATCGTTGCCGCGTTGTATGTCGACATTCCGCTCGAAGCGGTGATGCTGAAGATCTCCGACGGCACCGACGATTTCGCGCTGCTGGCCATACCTTTCTTTGTCCTCGCCGGCGGCATCATGGCGGAAGGCGGCATGGCGACGCGTCTCGTCAATCTCGCCAAGGTGTTCGTCGGATTCATCCGCGGCGGCCTTGCGATCGTGAATGTTCTGGCAAGCACGCTGTTCGGCTGCATCTCCGGCTCATCGGTGGCCGATACCGCTTCAATCGGGTCGGTGATGATTCCGCAGATGATCAAGGCCGGCTACCCGCGAATCTTCGCCACCAACGTGACGATTTGCGGTTCGGTGCAAGCGTTGATGATCCCGCCTTCGCACAATGCGGTCATCTATTCGATCGCTGCGGGTGGCGTCGTCTCGGTCGCGCATCTTTTTCTTGCCGGCGTTTTTCCGGGCCTGCTGTTCGGCATTTGCCTCATCGGTCTCGTGATCTGGACCGCACACCGCCGTCAATTTCCCGTTTCGGAACCGACTCCGCTCAAGGAGATCCCGCGCATCGTCGGCGAAGCGCTCTGGGGGCTGGTGACGGTCTTCATCATCATGGGCGGCATTCTTTCGGGCGTGTTCACCCCGACTGAGTCCGCCGCTGTCGCATGCGTCTACGCGTTCCTCGTCACATTTCTCGTCTATCGCGATTATCAATGGCGCGAGCTGCCGCGCCTTGTGCATCGCGTCGTCAAGACAGTTGCAATGGTGATGATGCTGATCGGGTTTTCAGTTGCGTTCGGCTACATGATGGCGATCATGCAGATTCCGGCGAAGGTGACGTACTTCTTCCTCGGCATTTCCGAGAACAAGTATGTCTTTCTCCTGTTGGTGAACATTCTGTTGCTGCTGCTTGGCACGTTCATGGATCTGGCGCCAATGCTGCTGATCTGCACGCCGATCTTCATGCCGGTGATTCAGAAGCTCGGCATCGATCCGGTGCATTTCGGGATGATCATGATCCTCAACCTGGGCATTGGCCTGATCACCCCGCCGGTCGGACCGACGCTCTTCGTCGGATGCGCGATCGGCAAGGTGACGATGGAGCAGGTATCGAAAGAACTGTGGCCGTTCTACGGTGCGATGTGTTTGGCGCTTCTGCTCGTCACGTACATTCCAGCCATTTCACTGTGGCTGCCGGGGTTGACGAAGTAGCGCTGCGGTTATTTCGCAGACGTCACAGCGGAACCACGGGAATGCATATCTCGCATTCGAACGCCCCGGTCTCCGCGTCGCACACTGCGTCTTTCGGGTAGTACTCGAAGCATGGACGGGCATCAAGCTGAAGGCCGCTGGAGGGTAACCAGTCGCGGAGCAACGAAGCCCATGCCTCTCCGACCTTTTCGGCATTACCGTTGAAGGGGAGGACCGCATACCGGCCGCCCGGAATAACGGTCTTGAAGGCTCCGCCTGACGCGATAAAATCCGGCGCAACCTCCGCGCATGCATCGTACCGGCATTGCTCAGCAGCCATTATGCTCGGATCGTCGTGGCTGATGCCGTAGCGCGGTTGTTCGACGAGGTTGTTTGCAGCCGCCCACGGGTAGTACGTGTTTTGCCAAAACTGTGCGATGGGCTCACCGTAGGGACCGAGGTGGCGGAGATAGGCAACGGTCACTGGCTGCCGGTCCACAAGTTTCACATTCATGTTCGCCTCCATGTATGACATTCGGGAGGCTTCATGTTCTGCCGGAGGGGGCGCCCGCGCCTGACTCAACTTGCTATTCACCTGACCAGGATTGCTATTCGCGCGGCGTTGCGCGATCTGCTGGTTGCGCCAGACGGTAGGCGAGCAGCCGAACCTCGTCTTGAACGCGCGCGTAAACGCTTCACCCGAACCAAAACCTGCCGACAACGCGGTACTTAGAATTGTCGAGCGGGGTTGGGCCGCGAGCCGCATCGCCGCAACTTCAACGCGCCGTCGGCGTAGATAGTCGCCAAGCGTCTCGCCCATCCACGCAGAGAAGAGCCGATGGAAGTGAAACGGGGAAAAATGCGCAACTTCGGCCAACGTGTAGAGGTCGAGCGGCTCGTCCAGGTGTTGATCAATGTATGCGACCACTCGATGCATTCTGCTTTCGTATTCCGAGCGGCTGTTTCGCAAAGCCATGAGCGCCTAACGACAAGTTAACGGTCCCTGCGCCCAAATCGGATCCATCGCAATTCAATTTTGATCCGCAGATTGGCGAGACGTGTCGCCATTCTACGTTGCAAAGAACGCGGCATCGGCGCCGCGAAGCGGTGTTCTTTGAGTGAGACGCGTTTGCGGCGCCTACTTAGGCAGCGACGGCGCCTTGATTCGAGCTCGACACCATCGATGTCAAGACTGAGAGCACTTTTCTGATTTCGGTGGCTTTGTCGAAAAAGTGCTCCACGCCCAGACGCTGGGCGGCATCGCGGTAAGCGTCCGTTGTGTAATTGGTCAACACGATTCGAAGCGGTCGCTCGTCCGGCTTTTTCTTCGCGATTTCCTTCAGGACGTCGAAACCGTTACCGCGTTTAAGCAGCAGGTCGATGGTGATGACATCGGGGTGGAGCGCATCGATGTCGGCGACTGCCGCTTTTGCGCTGTCCGAATGTCCGACGATGTTCGCGTTCGTGGCTTGTATGAGCTCGATCAGCAGATTCAAGATGATTGGCGAGTCTTCAACCAAGTAGATCCGTGGTTGGTGGTTCGACATCGCCATGATTTATCTCACCTTTGGGCTTGGGCAGCGCGCTTAAACGTCGAGCGAGCGCTTTTTATATGAAACATACGGGGTGCCGTCTGTAGGATATAGACCGAAACATTGGACTACGTCAGAGATTGAGTCCCTTACCCTGGGCAGGCCCTGTAACTCTTACACAAAATCGGCAAGTGCGGCCGGCAGTCGGCGCCGAATATCGGAGTTTGGCTGCCAAGTGCATCAGGGCCCGCCCGCTATAACGCCAACGAGGCCCGGGTTAGCGTTGAGTCCTGAGAGTCGATGAGAATGTAGGTGAACACCATGGCCGACGACCTTATTAAACGCGGTTCCGCAAACCGGCCGCGCATCATGAGCCAGGATTGGAAGCTTCGCTATTGGGCTAGGGAGCAGTTCTCGTTGCTCGACGAGGTGCCTAACAAGCGGCTTCGCGCGAATCTTTACGACAAGCGACAGCGTAACCCGCGCGCATAGTAATCCCTCGGCAACATCAGCTGACGACGACGCGAGAGGAGGGACTAACTCTTCTGAGCGACGTCCGTCGCCGTCTGAACGGCTTGGCGAAACTTGATCGGGTCCGCGACATAGGGGATCGGATCCATCGTGGCGCCCGTTCCGGTCACGATCACAGAGCCATACCCGAAGATACGTCCGCCTACCGACTGCTCGACCCGGATGCTCTCCACTTTCGCGAGGTTGAGTTCAACGGTGCTGCGTTTGATGAATCCAAATTTCGCGATCACGCGGCGATTGGTGACGGCCAACTCGGTGGAATTTCGGCGGATCAATGCGACGAGGAGCACAGTCAAGCCGAGGACGGCGAAGATCAAACCTACCGGACCGGCGCCGACAGCAAACGCCGCACCGACGAGAATCAACAGAATTGCACCGATCAGCGACGGCAAAATGGAGAACAAGCTAACCTTGCCAATGTAGAGCACCTTCTCGCCGGGTCCAACGATTGTTTCTACGTAACTCGCCACCTTGATCTCGGTTCTGGGCGGGCTGAACCACCCACTGTAAAAAGCCCGTACCAGCGCGTGCGTTCTGTATGAAACTGTCTATGGCGAACAGAACCCCGGGTAGCACGAATACAGAAACAGCACATCCTCGCGGTCTCCCATTATCCGGCACGTACCGGTGCCGTATACCTGAAGATACATCTTGTTGCGCTGGGCGTCTTGGACTACGCCGTACGCAATCCTTCCGCTGTCGGTTGTTAGGTCCAACGCCCATTCGTCGCTGTAGACCGAACACGCCGGAATGTTTCCGCGAGCGACCCCCTGATAGCCGCTGTCGAGTCGGAAGACAATCTTGCTGCCGAGTTGCTGTCCTCCGTAGACGCGCAGAATGGCCCCGTTCTGATATCCGGTCTGGGCAGAGGTGTTTGTGGCCCACAACGCGAAACAAATAGCAGCCGCCGCGCTTGCAAGTAGATTCCTTTTCATCATATCTCCCTGACTGGCAGGAGATGGTTTAGCAACGTCGCACTCGGATTCCGCCTTGACCGGCTCCGCTTTGACTTGATTAAACCTATGAGCGTACATACCCGCGGCGCACTGGAAAAATCAGGATCAATATAACAACAGGCCCTATCGTAGTCGCCAACAACATTCTTAATCGATGGGAGTCTGTCGCCATTGCCGCGGGCGCGCATCCGCCGGCGTGGCGCGAGACGTTCGCCACCCAGCTGACGCGGATGGATGCTGAGGCCGTACAAGGAATCGATGCCGTCAAGGTTGACCCGGCAATGGAGGCGACGGCCAACTATGCGAAATTCACGAGCGCGTTCAGAAGTGCGTTGATGCAATCATACATGGCGGGCCAGTCCGGCAAGGACACATGAAGCTCGGCTCGACGACGACCGATCAAGTCTTCATCCCGATCACGCCCTGCCGCGTCGTTGATTCCCGCAATCTCCTGGGTCCGATCTCGGCCGGCTTCACACGCAACTACCAGTTTTACGCGTCTTCGGCTGGTGTCAATTTCGACACGACCCAGGGAGTTACTTCCGGCGCGGCAGGCACAGTCTGCCCGGGCACGGTGAACCCGAATGGCGGGGCGCCGTCGGCGGCCGTCGTCACGATTACCGTAGTCACGCCGACCGCTGCGGGGAACTTCGTTATGTGGGGTGGCGCGTCCCCGGCGCCTCCGGGGAGCGTGCTGAACTGGAACAATGCGGGCGATATCGCGGCCAACACTACGGTTGTTCCGGCCGGCGGCCGTACAGGCAGCGGGCCGGGAGGGGCGATTCAGGACTTCGCCGTCGCCTACAACGGACCGACCGGGCAGGCTCAGGTTGTCGTCGACGTGGTCGGCTATTTCGTGGAAAACCTGGCGACTGCGCTGGACTGTGTCGACACCTCTTTAGCGACTAGTCCTGTTGCGGCTAACGCGCTCGGTTCCGTCGCTTTCCCGGCGTGTCCGACCGGCTACACCCGCGTAGGCGCGGCGATATGCGGGCTTACAGGTTCTGGCTGGATGAACAGCATCGACTTACCCGCGAATAACTGCTTTGGTCACGCCCTCGCAACCACCGCAGATACCGTGTATGCGGCCAGCCGCTGCTGTCGCGTACCCGGGCGATAGCGAAAAAAAGTCACCACGCAGTCACTCGCTAGCAATCCCCGACCTTTCGGTCGGGGATTGCCTTGTCAACGCCCGAGGAGCGACGATTCGCCGTTGTTTTCTATCGATCCGTGCGATTTAGTGAAACCTATTGCGAACCCGCGGCATGCGCGACGCTTGTTTTGTTGTCGACGGACGCTCGATTCCGTTCGATCGTAAGCAGAACGCTCCACAGCGACAGCACTATCCCGAGCCCTACAGCAAACGGCTTATTCACCTTGTCTCCCTGATTGACCAGCCGCCCGATATTGGGCTCGAGCACTCAGGTGTTTCAACTCCGTTTGTCGGTGGGAACGATGTTCGCCAATTCCGATCGTATTCCGCGCTTTGTGATCCCGACGTTGTGGCGCAATCGCTGCTATTGGTCGAGCAGCACCGCACACACGCAGACGTCACGAGACATGTCGGCTCGAAAGGGTTGATAACCCAGTTCGAGCCGAAAGTGTTACCTATGTCTCCGGTATAAACCGTTACCTATGTGCCCGGTATAGACCTTTTGGAATTGCATCGCGCGCTCAGCGATGCCGCGGATCGAAGTTTGCCAGCCGCGTCGTCGGCTCCGGACCGGACGCGAAGTCGTGATCCGAGAATGTATAGCGGAACCAGGGGCTGTCGCTGGCGCGACCAAGCTTATGGCGCAGCCGCCCAAAGGCGCGATAAATCGTCGCGTAATGCTGGCCGTGATATTTCTGCAGGATCTCCTTCCATGCGCGCGGCGCTTCGCGGATGAACGCGGCCATATCCGCCACCATTGCGTCTTCAGTCATCGGCGCCACGTTCGCCGGAGGGTCGCCGAGATCGCACGCCGACGACCAATCGAAATCGTTTCGATTCCAATTGCCGACCAGCGGTATCGTGCAATCCATGCCGATCTTCGATGCGTAGAACGGTTTGTTGGGGTCGCCTATTTTCGGATCGGTCGACATTGTATTGCATTGTGGAATGATGATCGTGTCGCGATCCGGCATGTACCGGAACGCAAAGCATTGAGCGACCCGATTGTCGTCCCAGATGTCGACATCGTCGTCGAAAACCATCGCGATCTTGGGAAGCCCCTGCTTCGAGCACGTCAGCATGATAGCGAGCGCCTGCTTGGCATCACCGCCTCCGGCGGGTTTGATGCGGGCATAGGCAATGTTCGAAAGGCCAGCGGCAGGGCAACGCACCTCCCGCACGTTGATCCCCGCGAATTGAAGCGCCGAAAAGATGTCGCTTTCGATCGAGGGGAGCTGGATCATGTTATCGGTGTAGCCTGGATGTGCTCCTCCGATCGTTGCTTGCTGATAGATACCGCCTTTGCGATACGTCATGCAGTGAATTACGACGCGGGGATTGTGTTTCAAGCCGCCGCCGTACATGCCCGTGAATTCGCCGTACGGACCCTCGTCGTGCACCCAGCCTTCGGTCGTGATGACTTCGCCCTCGAGCACGATCTCGGCATTCGCAGGCACTAGCAGATCGTTGGTTTCGCATTTGACCAACTGCGCAGCGTGTCCGTAGAAGCTGCCCAGCACTTCGAAGTCGTTCGTCTCCGACGGCACGCCGGCCATTGCCGCGAGCTTGTCCAGCGTCGGACCGCCCAACACGATCGCAACCGGCATGTTTTGGCCGCGCGCTTGGTATTTGAGGCCATTGAGCCGCCCGCGGTGGCTGGTGCATGTCATGTCGAAATTCTTTTCGTTCTTGGTGCGGAACATCGACCGGTAGACACCCCAATCGATCACGCCTGTGTCCGGATCTTTCGTCACGACGAGGTTGTCGTTGGTGTAGGCGTGTCCATCCCTGTCGTGGTGCAAAAATAGCGGCAGTCGGGTCAGATCGACGTCGCCTTCTTTCAGAATGATTTGCTTGCACGGCGCAGTGGCGACGATCTCCGGTTTGATACGACCCTTTGCCAGCTGTACGATCCGGTCGCCGATCTCGTTTCGCTTGCACCCAAGCGCCCAGGCGGACTGCTCGTGCGTCGCATACGCGTTGGCGAGGAACGAGAATTCACTGCCAACTATCTTTTCGACGAAAATCGCTTTCGTGGGGTATTGCTCCATCAGCATCGGTAGTTGGTCGACGCGCCTCGCGTCCTTGATGCGGACGAGCAGCCCGGCGGCTTCCATGCCGGCGACGAATTCGGCGAGGCTTTGCTGACGGTTCGGCGGCACTTCGATCGCTGCGGCCATGGGATGCTCCTCAATCAGATCGCGGGCGACTCGACTTCGCGTCGACGGGGTTGTGCGGAAGCGGGCAGGTGTTTGCCGTTCTTGAGCGCGATGTCTTCGCCCCATCGCGGGAAGGCGTCCGAATCGATATCGAACAGGTCGAGTACTCGACCGATTGTCTGGTCGACGATGTCGTCGATGCTCTTCGGCCTGATGTAAAACGCAGGGACGGGCGGCGCAACGATCGCGCCCATTTCCGTCACTGCAAGCATGTTCTTCAAGTGCCCGCCATGAAAAGGAAACTCGCGCGCAAGCAATACGAGCCTTCGGCGCTCCTTCAACACGACATCTGCGGCACGCGTGAGCAGGGTCGTCGTGACGCCCGTGGCGATCTCGGCCAGCGTCCGCATGGAACAGGGTGCGACGACCATGCCGAGCGTGCGGAACGAGCCGCTCGAGATCGCCGCGCCGATATCGCCGACGTCGTAGCTCGCGTCCGCGAGCTGCCGCAGGTCCTGCGCGGAAAGGTCCGTCTCGTGCTCGCGCGTAAGGTGACCGGCCTTCGAAACGACCAGATGTGTCTCGACACGAAGAGCCCGCAACGTCTGCAACAAGCGCACCGCATAGACGATTCCGCTGGCGCCGCTGATGCCTACAATCATTCGCCGTTTTGGCTGCATGGCTTTCCCCCGGTTCGTTTATGCCGCGGCGGTTTCCGCGAACCGCTTGAGCTCGTACAGAAGTCCACCCCACAGCGTGTTGCAGGTCCGTAATTTCGGGTCCGACGTCTGCCAGCCGCTGTGGGCCAATTCGACCCGTGTGCGATGGGCATCGGCATCCGACAGCGCGAAACGTACTTGAGTGCCGGTGGCATTTCCAGGGCCTTCCTCGCACAGCCACGTCACACCGTCGGCGCCGGACGCGACGACTTTCCAGCGAAAGACCGTGCCGCTGGGGTATACGAGCCGCCATTCACGACCGTCGCCAGTCACTGCCGCGCCATGCCAATGGGCCAACGCGGCACGATCGGTGAGTGCGTCGAGCACGCGCTTGCGGGATGCGTTGATCTTGAGTTCGTGCTGAATCTGGTTCATCGTTTCCTCGCTGGCCGAGCGGTGTACATGATCAACATACTTAGGTAACTTAACAATGTCAATTAGGCAAGCAAAAAAAGAAAGTTCAAGCGCATAATGCGAGCGCCCGATCCATTAAGCCGCCGGGGGGCCCCACGGTCACCGAGTACCGAGCACGGCGAGAACGTGCTTTGATCGGTCAAATAGTTATATAATTTAGCTAACCTATTCGTTTATTAGGAGAGCGGGTTAGATGTCGACGGCCCGAGTCGCCAACGCGGGAAGAGCGAAACGCCAGACGGCCCCGCTCACTACAACGCGTCCTGAGTTACTCGTGAACGGATCCGACCGAGACTTCCGCCGTCTGGTAGCCGACATATTCGCGCTTGCCGCGCGCCATGAAGCAGTACGCGACGGCCACGCGCGCCGTGTCGGATTGTCCGGCGCCGAGTATACGACCCTTATTGCGCTGCGCCATCTGTCGGACGGCGGCGATGTGGGCGTGAAGCAGCTTGCCGACCACTTTCGCGTCAGCGGATCTTTCATCACGACGATGATGCGACAATTGATCGACCGCGGATTGGTCGCGAAAGCGCCGGATCCTACGGATGGACGCCGCGTGCGGTTAAGCGTTACGCGCAAGGGCCATCAATTACTTGCGCGGCTCGCCCCAACGCAGCGACAAGTCAACGATGTTCAGTTCGGTTCGCTGTCGCGCGGCGATTTTCAGTGTTTGCTCGACGTGCTACCCCGGCTGATCGAGAGCAGCGACAGGGCGGTTGCGCTGTACAACTACCTGGCGCTCGAGCGATAACTTCGACCGCATAAACGAACGAGGGCGCCGAACGCGATCGGTCGCTCTTGCGTTACGTCGCCGGACCGAGCAACTGGCTGATTTCTTCCAACTCTTGTCGAAGCGCGGCCGGCTCGAGCGGGACGCCGGCGTGATCGCGCCCGTCGGCGCGGCCGCACCGGGCTAATCGACGCGACGAGCCGTCTCGTCGATTGCAACCATTGGCGGTTCGAGCAGCCAGGCGCGTTTGAAACTTCACCCGTGCAACTCGCAACCTTTTAGGCGTTCCGTTGCGACTCGGAGGCTGCGTCTCAACTCGCATTAGAACATCGCGCCGACCTGCTGCGCAGCTCGTTTTCCTCGGGGCCAATGCCGAAAGCCCGGCAAGCAAAGGTCTTTTCGGCTGGCGCCGCTGCGGGGCGATCCGCAAGATCTCGAGATTGCATCCGATGCGAGCCTCGCGAGATGAGAGCGGAGTCACGCGCCAAGTCGATTCAAATGCTGAAGGAAATCCTAGACGGCACGGCGTATGCAGCCGTCGCGCGCGAATTCGGTCTCAGTCGCTCGGCTGTCGAGCAACGCGTGAAGACACACACGTTGCGGACCGCTAGCCCATTGTCCTTGCGGAAGTTGGCAATGGTCTTGAAGTCCGGCATCAAACGTCCGGTCAGCCACATGAGCTCGACGTTGCGCTGCGTCTCGCGCTCCAAACGGCGGCTCGACTGAATGCGATTGAGATAACCGTAGATGTA
>DASXSP010000026.1:0-12622 GCA_036505865.1 Casimicrobiaceae bacterium | reverse complement strand
TTTACCGTGACCAACCCCCGCAGCGACCTTCGTAATATCGCCATCATCGCGCACGTCGATCATGGCAAGACGACGCTCGTCGACAAGCTGCTCGTCCAAGCGGGAACGTTCACGCGCACGAGTCAGATCGGCGAGCGAATGATGGATTCGAACGACATCGAGCGCGAGCGCGGCATCACCATCCTCGCGAAGAATTGCTCGATTCGTTACGACGACAAACAGATCAACATTGTCGACACGCCGGGACATGCCGACTTCGGCGGCGAGGTCGAACGCGTTCTCGGCATGGTCGACGGCGTGCTGCTGCTCGTCGACGCGGTTGAAGGTCCGATGCCGCAGACACGCTTCGTAACGCTAAAGGCGCTGAAGCAAGGTTTAAAGCCAATCGTCGTCGTCAACAAGATTGATCGACCGGGCGCGCGGCCAGAATGGGTGGTCAACGAGACGTTCGAGCTTTTCGATCGTCTCGGCGCAACCGACGATCAACTCGATTTTCCGGTCGTGTACGCATCGGCGCTGCAGGGGTGGGCGACGCTCGATATCGGAAGCGCTCAGAAAACAGCTGCGACGGATGCGTCGATGCAGCCACTGTTCGAAACGATTCTCGGGCACGTTCCTGAGCCGATCGGCGATACCGAAGGGCCGCTGCAGTTCCAAGTCAGCGCGCTCGACTATTCAAGCTATCTCGGCCGGCTCGGCATAGGCCGAATTCGACGCGGTCGCATGATGCCCGGGCAGGATGTCGCGGTGCTGCGCGATGCCTTGCCCGAAGGCGCGATTCCCGTGCGCGCCAAAATCGGCCAGATCTTCAAGTTCGCCGGACTCGAGCGAACGGCGGTTGACGCGGCAGAGGCCGGCGATATCGTGCTCGTCACCGGCGTCGATGAGCTGTCCATCGGCACGACGCTTGCGGCAGTCGACGCGGCGGAAGCGCTGCCACCGATCCTCGTCGACGAGCCGACGATCGCGATGCATTTCCAGGTGAACACGTCGCCGCTTGCCGGTCGCGAAGGCAAATATGTGACGTCGCGCAATTTGCGCGATCGCCTGCAGAAGGAGTTGCTGACGAACATGGCGCTCCGCGTCGATGAAACCGAGGACACCGACGTGTTCCTCGTATCAGGTCGCGGCGAGCTGCACCTCACAATTCTGATCGAGAACATGCGTCGCGAGGGTTACGAGCTTGCGTTCTCGCGGCCTCGCGTCGTGTTGCGCGATATCGACGGCGTCACTTGCGAACCCTACGAAGCGTTGTCGGTCGACATCGACGAGCAAAATCAGGGCGCCGTGATGGAAGCGCTCGGCGCACGTCGCGGCGATTTGCTCAACATGGCGTCCGACAGCCGCGGCCGCGTGCGGCTCGACTATCGCATTGCCGCGCGCGGGTTGATCGGCTTCCACGGCGAATTCATGAACCTGACGCGTGGCACGGGCCTCATCAGCCACGTATTCGATGGCTACGCGCCGCTGAAGGGTGACATCCCGGAGCGCCGCAACGGCGTGCTCGTCTCGCAGGAAGACGGCGAAGCGGTCGCGTATGCGTTGTGGAAGCTGCAAGAGCGCGGCCGCATGTTCGTCTCACCGGGCGACAAGCTTTACGAAGGCATGGTGATCGGTATTCACAGTCGCGACAACGATCTGGTCGTCAATCCGATCAAAGGCAAGCAGCTCACGAACATTCGGGCTGCCGGCAAGGACGAAGCGATCGTGCTGACGCCACCGATCGCGTTGACGCTCGAGTATGCCGTCGAATTCATCGCCGACGACGAGCTCTGCGAGGTCACGCCACGCTCCATTCGCATCCGCAAGCGACATCTGAAGGAGCACGAGCGTAAGCGCGCCGCTCGCGAGTTGGCCGGTTCCGACGAAGCACGGGCGCTCGCGGGTTAGTCCAATCTCGCTGCACGAATCGCCGAAACGTCGATGATTCGCATCGTGCCGGCGGGTGGGGGGTCTTCGATTGCGCGAACGAGCGCAGCGGTCGTCTGTTCCAGCGTCACGAGGCCAAGACGAACGGCGGTGTCGCGCGTGCCCGGCAGTCGCTCCGCGATCCAATAGAGCGGCTTCAACAGGATCGGCCAACGATGGCCCGGACCGATCACGTACCAGGGACGCAATATGGTCGCGGTCAGCCTTGCTTCGCTGATCAATGCTTCGCCGGCGACTCGCGCGTCCACGTACGCGCGCATCACCGGGGCCGGTTGCGCGACGCTGACGTAAACGAGATGTGCGATATCCGCCCGGCGCGCGGCAGCGACGCTTGCCCGGATCGACGCCAGATCAACGCGCTCAAATTCGTTTGCTTTCGAAGGATCAGGGTGCGGCGTTCCGACGAGATGGACGAGCGTCGTGTCGGGACGAAGTGAATCGGCAAAGGTCGCGCAGTCTAGCGCGTCGCCTATGACCGATCTCGCTGCTGGCGGCACGCGGCCCATGGATGCAGGCCGGACGAGCGCGGTCACGTCGTGTCGGCGAGCGCCGAGCGCTGTCATGAGCGCGCGACCGATATAACCGCTTCCTCCAGTGACAAAGACGTTCATTTGACCGGCTGACCTCGCACGTCGCTCTAGAATACGAACAAAGGGCGGCTCTGGATGCGCGACTATCGTACCGACGGGCTGCTAAACTCTTTTCGCTATGACCGAATCAACATTTGTTCTCGCCGGCATCGCGCTTGTTGCGATCCTCGTCCTCGTCGTCGTGACGTTTTTCCGCCTGGGATCGATTGCGCGCGATCGCGATGTGTCGACGCGCGAAGCCGCTGATCTTCGTGCGCGCTTCGATGCATTCGCACAAGCCGCGGCGGAGCACGAACGCGATATGCGCGGTGATCTTGCGATGGCGCGCCGCGAGCAGGGCGAGACCGCCGTTGCGCTGCGGAAGGAGGTCGGTGAGCGACTTTCCGAGTTGACGCGAACGGTCGAACAGAAACTCGACGGTTTGCGCAACGAGAACGCAAAGAAGCTGGAAGAAATGCGCGCGACCGTCGATGAGAAATTGCAGGCGACGCTCGAACACCGGCTCGGCGCATCGTTCAAAATCGTTTCCGATCGGCTGGAGCAAGTGCATCGAGGACTCGGCGAAATGCAAGCGCTGGCGGTCGGCGTGGGCGACTTGAAGCGCGTGCTCTCGAACGTCAAGACGCGGGGCGGCTGGGGGGAGGTTCAGCTTGAAGCCCTGTTATCAGATCTTCTTGCGCCCGGACAATACGCGAAGAATGTTCAAACGCATCCTGAAAGCCGCGAGCGCGTCGAGTTCGCGATTCGAACACCGGGGCAAATCGTCGACGGAGCGCCGTGCTGGATCCCGATCGATGCGAAATTTCCGCTACAGGATTGGGAGCGACTGCAGGATGCGCTCGAGCGCGCCGATGTCGCTGCTGCGGATGCGTCGCGAAAAGCGCTGGCGGATTTTCTGCGCTCGCAAGCAAAGTCCATTCGCGAAAAATATATCCGTCCTCCTTACACGACTGATTTCGCGATCCTCTTCCTTCCGACTGAGGCGCTCTACGCGGAAATGCTGTCGCGTCCTGGATTCGTCGACACGCTGCAGCGGGAATTTCGAATCGTGCTGACCGGCCCTACGATTCTCGCCGCGCTGTTGAATAGCCTGCAGATGGGCTTTCGAACGCTGGCGATCGAGCAGCGGTCGAGCGAAGTCTGGAAGATTCTGGGCCAGATCAAGGGCGAGTTTGCGAAATTCGGCGAGATCCTGATGCGCACGCGCAAGAAGCTTGAAGAGGCGACGAACACGATCGACGAGGCGCGCGGCAAGTCGACGACGATCGAGCGACGCCTGAAGGACGTTGAAACGCTTCCCGACCCGGAAGTTCCGCAGCTCTTCGACGATAGCATCGCGCCCTTTACGCTCTCCGCGCCAACCGACGAAAAGTAGCGCCGTGTTCGACGCGATCCGCAAGTGGCGCGAGCGGCGGGTGCTTCGCAGCGCTGCAATTCCCGACGATCTGTGGCGCGACGCGGTCAACGCGCAGCCGTTTCTGGCCATCTATTCGGAAGACGAGCTCGCACGCTTGCGCCAAAAGGTCATTTTGTTCTTGAGCTCGAAGGGGATCTTCGGTGTCCGTGGCCACGAGGTGACCCCGTTGCAGCGAACCGTCATCGCGGCGCAGGCCTGCGTGCTCGTGCTCAATCTCGATCTCTCGCTCTACGACGATTTCGAGAACGTCATCGTTTATCCCGGCGAGTTCGTTCCTGGGCATGAATGGGAGGATGAGTACGGCGTCGTGCACCGCGACGACGAGCCCCTTGCCGGCGAGGCGATGCCGCGCGGCCCTGTCGTGCTGTCGTGGCCGGACGTCGAAGCGTCGGGCGATTGGGAAAACGAGGGAATAAATCTCGTCCTGCACGAGTTTGCGCACAAGATCGACATGCGCGATGGCGTGGCGAATGGCTGTCCTCCGTTGCACGCCGATATCTCGCCGTTGCGCTGGCAGCGAACGTTGCAGGAGGCATTCGACGACTTCGAGCAGCGCGTCGCGCGCGGAGAGGAAACGGCGATCGATCCCTATGCCGCCGAGGATCCGGCGGAGTTTTTTGCGGTGCTCTCGGAGGTGTTCTTCGCCGATCCGAAGCTGCTGCACGGAGAGTATCCATCCGTGTACCAACTGTTGCGCATGTTCTACCGTCAGGATCCGTTGTCGCGCGTTGACCTTTTGCGTGAGCGGAGCCGCTAGGAGCCATTGATCTTTGGCGCGCGGGGCGTATCCTACGCGCCAGGCGGTTGCCGGCTCTGCTCTGTAGGTGCGCTGGCGCCGCCATACCCGTCAAGGAGGTTTAATGAAGCTTGGAATAATCACGTTTGCCGCCGTCTCGATTTTTGCGACCGGAAGCGCGTTTGCATTTCACTGTCCCGCTGATATGGCGAAGATTGATGCAGCCCTCGCCAAGAATCCGAAGCTAACCGACGCACAGCTGGCAGAAGTCAAGAAGCAACGGGCCGACGGAGAAGCGCTCCACAAGGCCGGCAAGCATCAAGAGTCGGTGGACACGCTGGGCAAGGCGATGAAGACGCTGAACGTGCAATAGCGCTTCAACCAAACCGCATCTATCTCGAGCCACGCCGTGTTGCGTGGCTTTTTTTCGGCTCGTTGTCGAAGCATTGTCCGACTGAAGGCAGCGGGCAGGGCGCGTCTTCGCGCTCGGATGTCCGCAAACGTCTTGCTGCGGGGCACATCCGACCAATGGGAGGATGTGCGCGAGCGGCCGTGAGCGTCGACCCAACGCCGCGGACACGGCCGCGCCACCCGCTACGCAAGCCGCTTCCACTCGCGCTCGCCGCACCCTGCCCACTGCCTTCCGAAGCGTTGGTCCGATTCGATGCAAACTGCGACAGTTGATCGATTTGAGCGCTTCGAACCGCACTGGCGCTCGAAGCGGGGTGAGCCGTGGCACGAAGGGCGCCTGTGGCGCAGTCGGCGAAAAGCGGGTCGCGCGACTGTCGGGCGGCGTTGGGTCGACGCTGTCAGTCGCGCGGGGTACCCGCTCGCCGACACGGGTTGCGCCACCCGAAGCCCTGAGTGCCACGGCTCATCCCGCTTCGACACGAGCAGCGCACTACACCCCGCTCGCGCGCCGAATCAGCGTGGCGGTGTCCACGTCCTTCGGTAGCGTACCGAATGCGGCGCCCGAAAACGCAACGTTGGCTCGCAACCGCGATGCGCAAAACGCGTCGGCAACGAATGGCGGTGCATGGCGAACGAGCAGCGATGCCGAAAGCGCAACGGCGAGCGCTTGCGTGAAGCGGCGAGCACCGGCTTGATCATCGGTGGCGGCCGACAGTTCGCGAAGCGATGCTGCGTACGCGTCGAGATAGCGATTGCCACCGCGGGCTTGATCGATCTCTGCAAGCGCTGCGTCGAGCGTTGCAGGCTCGCGCCGGGCGGCCCGCATCACGTCGAGGCAGATCACATTTCCCGAGCCTTCCCAGATCGAATTGACCGGCGCTTCGCGATAGACGCGCGCCAACGGCGTTTCCTCGACGTAGCCGTTTCCGCCGAGCACCTCCATTGCCTCGAGCGCGAGCATCGGTGCACGTTTGCAGATCCAATATTTCGCCGCAGGCGTGATGATCCGGGCGAGCGCACGATCGCGCTCATTCGAGGTCGCATCGAAAGTGCGCGCGAGGCGCAGCGCGAGCGCCGTCGCGCCTTCGACTTCGAGCGCCATATCGCCGAGCACGGCCATCATCAACGGTTGCTCGGCAAGCGTGCGGCCGAATGCGATTCGATGGATGGCGTGATGAACGGCGTAGGCAAGGGCGCCGCGCATCATCCCGGCGCTGCCGATCACGCAATCGAGCCGCGTGTGCTGGACCATCGCGAGGATCGTCGCGATGCCGCGTCCAGGCTCGCCAAGCGGCCACGCCAACGCATCGTGGAATTCGACTTCCGACGACGCGTTCGAACGATTGCCGAGCTTGTCTTTCAGGCGATTGATCTGCACGGCGTTGCGCGATCCATCGGCGAGAAAGTGCGGCAGCAAAAAACAAGACACGCCTTCCACCGATTGCGCGAGAACAAGATGACCATCGCATTGCGGTGCCGAGAAGAACCATTTGTGGCCGCGCAACCGCCACGTTCCATCGCTTTGCGGTTCGGCACGGGTCAGATTGGTTCGGACGTCCGAGCCGCCTTGTCGCTCGGTCATCCCCATGCCGATCAACGCGGCGCGCTTCGACGCGATCGGCAACGGGCGTGGATCGTAATCGCGCGCCAGCACGCGTGGCAGCCAGACATCGGCAATGTCTGCGTTCGTTCCGGCTTCCTGCCGAAGCACCGGAACGCTCGCGTAGGTCATCGTCAACGGGCATTGCGTGCCGTTTTCCACTTGCGCGTGGAGAAAATACATCGCCGCGCGCGCCACATGTGCGCCGGTTGCGCCTTCAACCCACGGCGCGCAATGCTCACCCGCTGCCGTTGCGAGACGCATCAATGTATGCCATGCCGGATGGAATTCGACGGCATCGATCCGCTCGCCGCGCGAATCATGCGATCGAAGTTTCGGCGGATTGCGGTTGGCCGCGTCGGCAAGCGCGAATGTCTCGACGCTTCCGAGAGTCTCGCCCCAATGCTCGAGCTCCGTCCTCGTCGCGTGTATGGCGCCTTCGCGTGCCACGGCTTCCTGCAGCGCGACGTCAGTCAGATAGAGATTGCGTCCCTCGTAAGGCGGCGGCTGATTGGGAAAAGGCGTTGCGCTCAAGGTCGTGATCAAGATGTCGGCGGCCTGATCGCGCTCTTCGGCCGGAACGCTTTGCAGACTTCGTCGTGCGTTTCGATGTACGGTCCACCGATCAAATCGATGCAATACGGAATCGCGGGAAACACGCCGTCGAGCGTTTCTTTGATCGCCTTCGGTTGACCAGGCAGGTTGATGATCAGCGCGCGGCCGCGCACGACGGCAACTTGCCGCGAAAGAATCGCCGTCGGAACGTACTTGAGACTAACCTGCCGCATCTGCTCGCCGAATCCGGGCATCACCTTATGCGCAACCGCGAGCGTTGCCTCCGGCGTGACATCGCGCGGCGCCGGACCGGTGCCGCCGGTGGTGAGCACGAGGTCGCAACCGACGATATCGACGAGCTCGACCAGCGTTCGCTCGATCACCGCCTGTTCGTCGGGAATCAAGCGTGACTCCATGCGCCATGACGTCTTCAGCGCGGCGCCGAACCATTCGTTGAGGCTAGGTATCCCCTTGTCGTCGTAGATACCGGCCGACGCACGATCGGATATCGAGACGAGGCCGATCAAAACTTCAGACATGAGATGCGTTCGGGTTGTCGACAATGCGAGTGATCATGCGAAAGAGTGCGCGCGATTTGTGCGGCGGCCCTCCGCGCGCGCGTTCCGCTCGCGCATCGTTGACCAATTCCGTCAATGCTGCATGGTTGGCATGAGGATAAGCGGCAACGAAGTGTGCGAGCCCATCCGGTTCGGCGAGCACGCGGTCCCGCCATTGTTCGATGTGTGCGAACCGCGCGCGCGCCGCATTCGAGCCGCGCTGCCATTGCATCAGTGCCGCTTTGATCGGCGCGGCGTCGACATCGCGCATCAGCTTGCCGACAAACTGCAGTTGACGCCGCCGACCTTCGTGCTGCGTGATCCCGCGCGCTTGTGCAATTGCATCGGAAAGGCGCTCAGGCAAATCGAGCGCGGCCAACCGGTCCGGGTCGAGCTCGATCAGTGCTTCGCCAAGCTCTTGGAGCTCGTGCATCGCGCGCTTGCGCTCCGATTTTGAGGGCGCCTGCGGAACGTCATCCACGGCGTTTTGTCGCTTTTCGGTCGGAAACATGATCGGTGATGCAAAAGTATGCAGTCGAAGCGGGGTTGATCGAGGCGCTTTGCTATCATACCCATAGGCGCTTCGCACTGCTTGCGGCATGGGCTGGAGCGCACGCGCGGCGCGACATTCGCTCGCAAAGGCTATCGATGACTTCGTCATTAAGCATTACGCGTGGGGCACCGAAGTCTAGCGGCGCAGAAACGCCGGTCGACGGACAATTTCCCGTATCGACGGCGACGCTCGATCGCATCGCGCAAACCATTCTCGATACGGCAAAGGCCGGCGGCGCGACAGCCGCCGAAACGGACGTTTCGCAGGCGATCGGTCTATCCGTGACCGTTCGCAAAGGCGAGGTCGAAACGATCGCGTACAACCGCGACAAGGGTATCGCCGTCACTGTTTTCATCGAGCAGCGCCGCGGTCATGCAAGTACGGCGGATTTCGCCGATGAGTCAATTCGGGCGACAGTCGACAAGGCGCTCGCCATCGCACGTTTCACCGCCGACGATCCCTTTGCCGGTCTTGCCGATCCGGCGCGACTCGCCCACGATCCGCCCGACCTCGATCTCTATCACCCATGGCCGCTTTCGGTCGAGCATGCCATCGAGCTCGGCCGTGCAGCGGAGGCGGCGGCATTCGCCGTGGATCGTCGTCTCACCAACAGCGAGGGCGCAACAGTCGCGCGCGGCGAAGCCGAATTCATCTACGCCAATTCGAACGGGTTTCGCGGCGGTTACAAGAGCTCGCGTCATCACATCGACTGCGCGGTCGTCGGCGAAGAAGACGGCGCGATGCAACGCGATTACTGGTACACGGCGGCGCGGGCGCCGGAAGAAATGCTGTCCGCAGAACAAGTCGGCCGGCAAGCGGGTGAGCGAACGGCGCGTCGCTTGAACGCGCGTCAATTGCCGACGCTCGAATGCCCAGTGATCTTCGAGGCGCCGGAAGCCGCGGACCTGCTCGGATTTTTCGTCAACGCGGTATCGGGCGGCAGCCTGTATCGCAAGTCGTCGTTCCTGCTCGATTCGCTGGGCGAGCAGGTTTTTTCGGCGCTCGTGACTATTCGTGAAGAACCGCATCTCCCGCGCGCGCGTGGCAGCGCGCCATTCGACAACGAAGGCGTCGCAACGGTCGCGCGCGATCTGGTTACCGCGGGCGTACTGAACGGCTATTTTTTGGGCAGCTACTCCGCGCGCAAGTTGGGTCTTGCCACAACGGGCAACGCCGGCGGTGCGCACAATCTCGTCGTCACGCCCGGAACGCTCGATCTCGATGGCCTGTGCAAACAGATGGACCGCGGTCTGTTGATCACCGAGCAGCTCGGTCACGGCGTCAATCCGGTGACCGGCGACTACTCGCGCGGCGCCGCCGGATTCTGGATCGAAAACGGGCGGATTGCCTATCCGGTTGAAGAGATCACGATCGCAGGTAATCTGAAGCAGATGTTCCGCGACATTGTCGCGGTCGGCCGCGACGTCGATCGCAGAGGATCGCGACACACGGGCTCGATCCTGATCGCCAAAATGACGGTCGCCGGGCAGTAACGCGCGAGCCTGCCGCGAATGCACGGTGCGATACGACCCGCCGGCGTGATGATTGAAACGGTGTTCACGTGGGTCAAGTCTTTCGCGGATCCGCTGCGTAACGCCGCGCACGCGGACCGCTGGATCGCGCAGCTTCCGACCGGCGACTCAATGGCGATCCAGAAGGAAGCGCTCGATCTTGTCGCGAAGTTTCCTGGCGCCCGCAAGGGCGTCGGCGCCACGCAAGTCGAAGCGCTGCTCAAGATCGACGCGCGGCTCGAGCCGATCATCGCGCAGCTCACGCAGCAGTATGTCACGAACTATCAAAAAAGCTCGGCCGTCGAATCGCGGCTTTGGCACTCAGTGTTCGATCTCGTCAAGGCGTTTGTCGCCGCTTATCACGCGTCGCTCATGTCGGGCTTTCCGCGTGCGGAGAGCAAACGCTGGCGCGCGATCCTCCCATGGGTCCTGGTGCGACTCGTCCATTACAAAGGGCTCGACGGCAAGTTCCGCCTGTTTCGCTATAGCCACTGGATTCCGGCGCAGTGGCGGGATTTTCACGAGCTCTATGAGTTCGGCCGCATTCGCAGTTGGCAGCGTGAGCAGCTGGTGTTCGGTGCGGGCGCGTTCGCGAAGCCTGGCGTATCGCTCGAACAGGTGTACTTGAATTCGTTGTTGCTGATGCGGCTCGACTCCGGCAACTTCACGCCCGATCAAGTGGAGTGGGCGGCGCGCCAGCTCGAAGACTGGACGCCGTCGTTGTCGCTTGTCCCGCCGCCCGGAGAAGGCACCGGGTTCTTTGTCGATCTGACCGGCGCGCAGGGCCTGCGACGGCGCGACAAGCCGCACGCGGGGGGTCGCAATCTTTTTCTCGACGCCGGACCGATCTATGCACGCGTGGTCGAGCGAATGCGCTGGCTGCCCGAGCACGACGAAGACATGCCGCAACCGGGCGATCTGCCGCCACGCGAGCAACGGCTGTTGCTGATGCGACTTGCGGCGTTGTTTGGACCGGAAGCCATCGCGCATGCGCCGCGTGCGGCGCGCCATACGACGGATGGCGAGGTGCGGGTCGTCGTCGGATTGCAGGCGCTGACGCGCGCAGTCGCCGAGATCGAACGACTGCCCGATATCGCGCGTACGCCTGGCGTCTCGACGAGCTTCGACGAGGTGACCCAGGTCATGCCGGGATCGAACCCGGAATCGATCACGCGGCAGATTCGGGGCACGACTTGGAAAATCGTTGACCGGAGCGACACAGGCTGCCGGCTGATTGCGCCCGTCAAGGACGCGCCAGCGCGCCTCGGCGAGCTCATCGCGATCAAGGAAGGCGACCACTGGATATTGGCCGTCGTCCGGCGGATGCAACGCCAGCAGGTCGACGAAGTGACCGTCGGCGTCGAAGTCATCGCTCGGCGGATCGTGCGCGTGCTGATGCGGAGCTGGATGGCGCCCGCCGATACCGGCCGTGGCGAAGATGAGCGGCCGTTCTTCGGCGTTTACCTTCCCGCGCACTCCGCGAACCGTCAGGGGTCGCAACGGAGCCTGATCGGCCCCGAGGATAAATTTCCGTCCGGCGGGATGGTGGAGCTCGACACCGGCAACGGTCGTTATCTCATTCGATTCAGCCAGACGCTCGAGCGGCAGGCGGGCTGGACATGGGCGCTTTTCAACGCCGTGCGAAAACTTTCTGCCTGAATCGAACGTAGCGACCCGTAGCGGCCTCTAAGACAACCTTAAGGTTGCGGCGGGAAAATCCGCTAGAATCCGCGCCACCCCGGCGGCGCGCGCATCTCACCACCAAGCATGCGGAAGGCGCGCGAGTTGCGCTGATCAAGACCGGATCTAAGTCGTCGGCACGACCGACATTTACGAGGAGATTTGGATGGAACGTCGTTCGTTCATCAAACACACGGGACTCGCCGGAATTCTGGCCGCGAGCTCAGCGCCCGCTTTTGCGCAGGCACAACCGGAAGTCAAATGGCGGCTGGCCTCCAGCTTTCCCAAGAGCCTGGATACGCTCTACGGCTCCGCGGTCGTGGTTTCGAATCGCGTTGCGGCAGCGACCAACGGCAAGTTCCAGATCCAGGTGTTCGCCGCCGGCGAAATCGTTCCCGCGTTTGGCGTCGTGGATGCCGTGCAGCAGGCGACGATTCAGTGCGCCAGCACAGCGCCTTACTACTTCTTCGGCAAGGATCCGACGTTTTCCTTCCCTTGCGCGGTACCGTTCGGGATGAGCACGCGGATACAGAACGCGTGGATGTATCACGGGGGCGGGATGGAGCTGACCCGGGAATTTCTCAAGGGTTACAACATCATCAACTTTCCGATGGGGAATACCGGCACGCAGATGGGCGGTTGGTTCCGCAAGGAGATCAAGAGCGTCGCCGATTTGAAGGGTCTCAAGTTCCGCATCGGCGGCTTCGGCGGCACCGTCATTGCGAAGCTCGGGGGCGTCCCGCAGCAAATTCCAGGCGGCGACATCTATCCGGCGCTGGAAAAGGGCACGATTGACGCGGCCGAATGGGTAGGCCCGTACGATGATGAGAAGCTTGGCTTCTACAAGGTTGCCAAGAATTATTACTACCCGGGATGGTGGGAAGGCGGCACGGAGCTGGATCTCTTCGTCAACACCAAGGCTTGGGCCGATCTGCCCAAGGACTATCAGGCGATCCTCGAAAGCGCCTGCTACGAAGCCAACGTCGACACGATGGCGAAATACGACGCGGCAAATCCCGCCGCGCTGCGCCGCCTGATCGCCAACGGCGTGCAACTGCGCGCGTTCCCGCGCGAGGTGATGCA
>DASXSP010000025.1:0-79648 GCA_036505865.1 Casimicrobiaceae bacterium | reverse complement strand
GCGCGCGCGGGCATGATCGCCGTAGACGAGCGCACGCTCAACTATATCCAAGGAAGACCGCTTGCTCCGGCGGGCGATCAATGGGATCGCGCCACCGCCTATTGGCGCACGCTTGTGAGCGATTCGGGCGCGAAGTTCGATTTGACGCATACGATCGACGCAACGAGCGTCCGACCGCAAGTGACGTGGGGGACGTCGCCCGAAATGGTCGTATCGATCGAGGATCGCGTACCGGATCCCGACCGCGAACCCGATCAATCGCGCCGCGATTGGATGGAACGCGCGCTCACCTACATGGGTCTCGCGCCGAATACGCCGATGACCGACATCCGCATCGATAAAGTGTTCATCGGCTCGTGCACGAATTCCAGGATTGAGGATCTTCGTCAGGCCGCTGCAATTATTCGCGGCCGCCATGTGGCCGACAACGTCAAGCTCGCGCTCGTCGTGCCGGGGTCGGGTCCGGTGAAGGCGCAGGCGGAAGCCGAAGGTCTGGACCGCGTCTTTCGCGACGCCGGCTTCGAATGGCGAGAGCCCGGCTGTTCGATGTGCCTCGCGATGAACGATGATCGGCTCGAACCCGGCGAGCGCTGCGCATCGACGTCCAACCGCAATTTCGAGGGACGTCAGGGTGCGGGAGGCCGTACGCATCTCGTGAGTCCCGCAATGGCGGCGGCGGCTGCGGTCGCTGGACGCTTTGTCGATGTCCGGCGCCTTGCCTGACCGCGTAGAATGGCGCTTCGCGGAAGCTATTTAGACTGAATATTGTATGGAGCCGTTTCGCATTCATACCGGAATCGTCGCCCCGCTCGACCGCGCCAACGTCGACACGGACGCCATCATTCCGAAGCAGTTCCTGAAGTCGATCAAGCGTTCGGGCTTTGGTCCGAACCTATTCGACGAGTGGCGCTATTTGGATCGCGGCGAGCCCGGCCGGGACAATTCCACGCGCCCGCTTAACTCGGATTTCGCGTTGAATCAACCGCGTTATCACGGCGCATCGATTCTTCTGGCGCGACGAAACTTCGGTTGCGGCAGCTCGCGCGAGCACGCGCCATGGGCGCTGCTGGATTACGGTTTCCGCGCGCTGATCGCGCCGTCCTTTGCCGACATTTTCTATAACAACTGCTTCAAGAACGGCCTGCTCCCGATTGTGCTCACGGAAAACGAAGTCGACCGCCTTTTCCACGCGGTGAAGGCGTTTCCTGGATTCAAGTTGACGATCGACCTGGAAGCGAATTCGGTGCACACGCCCGACGGCCAGCATGCGTATCGCTTCGACATCGACCCGTTTCGAAAGCAGTGCCTGCTTCACGGCCACGACGACATTGCGTTGACGCTCGCGCATGCCGATGAGATTCGCGCCTTCGAAACGAAACGACTGGCAGAGCAACCCTGGCTCGCGTAAGCAACACGTAATCACGACGCGGCGCCGGGAACAAGGCGCCGCGTTTTTTTAAGCTCACTTGAAAGTGATCGAGTGAAGATTGCGATCCTGCCGGGCGACGGCATCGGTCCGGAGATCGTCGGCGAAGCGACGAAGATTCTGCGCGTGCTCGTGGATGAGGGCGCTCCAATCGAGACCGAGACCGCCCCCATCGGAGGTGCCGGTTACGACGCCGCGCGGCACCCGTTGCCGGACGCGACGCTCACACTTGCCCGTCGAGCCGATGCAGTTCTCCTCGGCGCCGTCGGTGGTCCGCGCTATGACGATCTGCCGCGTGAGCTCAGGCCCGAGCAAGGAATCCTCGCGATACGAAAGGCGCTCGGACTGTTTGCGAACCTCCGCCCGGCAATGCTTTTCCCGGAACTGACCGCCGCGACAACGTTGAAACCCGATGTCGTCTCCGGGCTCGATCTAATGATCGTCCGCGAGCTCACCGGCGACATCTACTTCGGCCAACCGCGCGGAAGGCGAACGAATGCCGCCGGCGAGCCCGAAGGCTTTGACACGATGCGCTACAGCGAAAGCGAAATCCGCCGCATCGCGCGCGTCGGTTTTGAAACGGCGCGCGCGCGCCGTCGCAAACTCTGCTCAGTCGACAAGGCGAACGTACTCGACACCAGCATTTTGTGGCGCGAAGTCGTCACAGCAGCAGGCCGCGATTATCCAGACGTCGCGCTCTCACACATGTACGTCGACAATGCGGCAATGCAGCTCGTTCGCGACCCCAAGCAGTTCGACGTAATCGTCACGGGCAATCTGTTTGGCGACATTCTGTCCGACGAAGCGTCGATGCTCGCCGGATCGATCGGCATGTTCCCCTCGGCGTCGCTGGACGAGCGGCGCAAAGGGCTCTTCGAGCCGATTCACGGGTCGGCGCCCGATATCGCCGGACAGGACAAGGCGAATCCGCTGGCGACGATCCTGTCGCTCGCGATGATGTTCCGCTACACGTTCGCGCGCGAGGACGTGGCGGCCAGAATCGAACAAGCGGTACGCGCCGTTCTGGCAAACGGGCTTCGGACCGGCGACATCGCGCAACCTGGTGAGCGTATCGTCGGCACCTGCGCGATGGGCGACGCCGTCGCGGCAGCGATGCGCGTCTCGAAATAATTCTAGCGAATGGAAGTGAATATGCGTGTCGGATTCGTTGGTTGGCGGGGAATGGTGGGGTCGGTGCTGCTCCAACGCATGCGCGAGGAGCGCGACTTCGATGCCATCGAGGTCGAGTTTTTTTCGGCAACCCGTGCCGGCGGCGCGGCACCGGTCGTCGGCGAGATCACGGGCGCGCTCAAGGACGCAAACGATGCCGCAGCGTTCAAGGGCTTTGACGCGATCGTCACCTGCCAGGGTAGCGATTGGACGAATGCGATGTACGCGAAAGTTCGCGCGGCGGGATTCACCGGCTACTGGATCGACGCTGCGAACGCGTTGCGGATGAACGACGACGCAGTGATCATTCTCGATCCCGTCAATCGCGACGTGATCGACGCCGCGCTCGCGCACGGCGTCAAGAATTTCATTGGCAGCAACTGCACGGTGGGCTTGATGTTGATGGGCCTTGCCGGGCTCTTCAAGCACGACCTGGTCGAGTGGATGACGTGCATGACCTACCAGGCGGCCTCGGGCGCAGGCGCGCAGAACATGCGCGAGCTGTTGCAGCAGATGGGTGAAGCGCACTTGGCTGCAAAAGCGCTGCTCGACGATCCCGCATCGTCGATTCTCGACATCGACCGCGAAGTCGCCGGCATCTTGCGCGACGAGCGTTTTCCGACCGAGCACACCGGCGTGCCACTTGCGGGGTCGTTGATACCGTGGGTCGACAAAGACTTGGGCAACGGCATGAGCAAGGAAGAGTGGAAGGGCGGCGCTGAAGCGAACAAGATTCTTGGCCGCGGCGCCAGCGGTCGTCCCGCGATTCCGATCGAATCGTTGTGCGTGCGGGTCGGCGCGATGCGCTGCCATTCGCAGGCGCTGACGATCAAGCTTCGCCGTGACCTATCGCTGCCGGAAATCGAACAAGTCATCGCGGCGGGGAACGAATGGGTGCGCGTCGTGCCGAACACGCGCGACGAAAGCATCCGTCGGCTGACCCCCGCGGCGGTCACCGGCACCCTGGAAATTCCCGTCGGACGTTTGCGCAAGCTGCAGATGGGTTCACAATATCTGTCGGCCTTCACGTGCGGAGATCAGCTGCTGTGGGGTGCCGCCGAGCCGCTGCGACGAATGCTTCGCATCCTCCTTAAACGGTGATCTTGCGCGGTCACTACTCGGCTGGGCGCGATTTTTGCTGCGATTTGCGCACGTTTTTCCCGCTTGGAATGAATCGACGCGGACTGCGGGCTGAACCGCGCGAATGCAACACGAGCGGACGTCGGCGTGAGTACAATATCTAGTGGCGGCTAGTGCGAACTACGCTACGGTTTGCGTTTTTTGGCGTATGCGCATTGTTCGATTGGGGGCGCGGTCTTGCAACGACGGTTTAAAAATGCAAGCTAATACCGAGGTTTAGCTTGCACCGCTAAGCCCATGATGTTATGTTTTCTTGAGTAACCTGCACCTGCGAAGAGGTCGGCATGCGAGCAAAACCCCTGATTACGTTCGGCCTCGTGGCGGGAACGCTGGCGATGCCTCCGTCCGCGTTGGCGCTCGGGCTTGGCAGATTGACCGTGGACTCTGCGCTCGGGCAGCCGCTCAACGCACGAATCGAATTGACCTCGGTATCGCGCGACGAGCTCGAATCGTTGTCCGCGAAGATCGCCGATCCTTCGCTTTATCGGCAGAACAATCTGACGTACCAGGGCGTACTTGCGCGCACACGGGTAGCTGTCGAGTATGTCGGCGGCAATCCGGTCCTAAAGATTTCGTCGGGCGCACCGGTCAACGAGCCGTTCCTTGATCTGATGGTCGAGCTCAATTGGGCGTCGGGACGCGTCGTACGCGAATACACCTTCCTTCTCGACCCACCCGGCGTATCAGCGCCAGCGGTTGCGGAACCGATTTCTCCGGCCCGTACCGGTGCCGCGCGTACGGCCACCGCTCCCGCAGCGGTAGCGCCGCGCGCTTCAACGAGTGCGGTAACGACGCAATCCAGCGGTGGCGACCAATACACGGTCAAATCGGGCGATACGCTCGCCAAGATCGCCGGACAGTTCAAGCCCAACGACGTCACGCTCGATCAGATGCTGGTCGCGTTCTTCAACAGCAACCAGAACGCGTTCGACGAGCAAAACATGAATCGTTTGCGCCGTGGCGCGATCATGAACGTACCGAGCGCCGCGGACGCCGCGACAACCGAATCGGCCGAGGCAACACGGATCGTTCGAATGCAAGCCGCCGATTGGCGTTCGTATCGTGACCGCGTCGCGGGATCGGCGCCTGCAGCATCTGGTGGTGCCAGCCGCGAAACGGCGGGCCGTATCGGTACCGCTGTGGCGGAGACGACACCGGCAGCGCCGCCCGGACGCGATCAACTCAAAGTCTCGCGAGAAGCGAACGCCAAGGCCGGCATCGCGGAAGAACGGATCGCGCGCGACAAGCAGCTCACCGAAGCCCAAGCACGGATCGCCGCGCTCGAGAAAACCGTCCGCGATCTCCAGCGGACGATCGAAATCAAGAACGAATCGCTGGCGCAAGTGCAGTCGCAAGCCGATGCGTCCAAGGGGAAAGCGCCGGAGCCTGCGAAGGACGCGGCCGTCGCAACGCCGCCGCCTCCGGTCGCCGCCGCACCGGCGACCAGTCAGGCAGCAGAGCCGGGTAAAGCGAGCGAGCCGATCAAGGCTGCAGAGCCCGCCAAGGCGCCGGAGACGAAAGCCGCCGAACCCGCTTCTGCAGAGTCAGCGAAGGCCGCGCCGGCTGCCGTCCCACCCGCGAAAGCCAAGGCGCCCGCTAAGGAACCCCCGGGATTCTTCAGCGACTTGCTCGCCAATATGCCCGCGTGGGCAATCGTTGCCGGGGCGCTCGCGATCCTTGCCGGAATCGCCGCGTTCGTCGCCGGGCGGCGTCGCAAGGCGACCAAGTTCGAGGACAGCATCATCTCGGGTACCGACATCAAGACCAATACCGTGTTTGGCTCAACCGGCGGCGGCGTCGTCAACACCGGCGAGAATTCGCTCGCGAGCGATTTCAGCCGCGAAGGTCTCGGCAACATCGACACCGACGAGGTCGATCCGATCGCGGAAGCCGAGGTCTATCTCGCGTACGGACGCGATGCGCAGGCCGAAGAGATCCTGAAGGAAGCGCTCAAGAAAGATCCGCAGCGGCAGGAGATTTATCTCAAGCTGCTCGAGATCCATGCGCAACACAACAAGCCGTCGGCGTTCGAGACAGTCGCGACAGAGCTCTTTGCCGTTTCGCAGGGCCAGGGCGACGCTTGGACCAAAGCCGTCGCGCTCGGCCGCCAGCTCGACCCCAACAATCCGATGTTCAGCGAAGGTGGCGCGACAACGCATTCGGGAATGGAATCTGCGCCAACGCACGTCGAAGCAGCGCACGAGCCTGCCGCGAAGAAACACGAACCGCCGGCGCTTGATCGAATGATCGACGACGACATCACGATCCAGCCGTCGCCCGGCATCCCCAAGCGCGCGACCGACGGCACACTGGCCGCGCCGGACCACGTGCCCGAAGTGACGGCTCGCGACAAGGCGATGGTCAATTCGGCGGCGGACACGCAAAAAGTTGGCGCCGCGACGGTTGCGCTGGCGGGCGCGATGGCGGCAAACAGCCCGACGATCGAAACGAAGGTGTCCGGTCGCGCCGAGAAGGCGGCCGCGATGGACACGCCACCTTTCGATCTCGATTTCCACTTGGACGATGGCGGTAAGCCGGCCCCGTTCAAGCTCAAAGAAGCACCGACATTGACTGCGGCGATCGCGGAGAACACGCCGACACCGTCGCAGCTCACCCGTCCCGCGGCCGCGCTCGAACTCGACAAGCTCGACTTGTCGTTCGATCCCGAGCGTACGACGTTCGAGGATCCAACGCCGTCGGTGCTCGATGGCCAATGGCACGACGCCGCGACGAAGCTCGATCTCGCAAAGGCGTATCAAGAAATGGGCGACGTCGAAGGCGCGCGCGAAATCCTGCAGGAAGTGCTGCACGAAGGCGACGACCAACAGAAGACGGAAGCGCAGAGCCTGCTCGCGAAGCTCGGCTGATTCCTTCATCTCTCAGAAACGGGCGGCGGATCGATCGATTCGCCGCCCGAATCTTTTGAGGACCCTAATGCGCATTGCATTGGCCATCGAATATGCAGGCGACGCATTCTGCGGCTGGCAATCGCAAGCGTCCGCGTGCAGCGTGCAGGATGCGCTCGAACGTGCGGTCGGGTCGATCGCTGCGAAGCGCGTCGCTACGGTTGCCGCGGGGCGCACCGACGCCGGCGTTCACGCGACGTCGCAGATCGTGCACTTGGATGCCGACGTGGATCGACCCGAGAGCGCATGGGTTCGCGGCGTCAACGCGCTATTACCCAAGGCGGTGGCCGTTCTGTGGGCGCAGCCGGTTGGCGATGATTTTCACGCGCGATTCGCGGCGACTGCGCGCCACTACACGTATCTGCTGCTGACGCGCGGGGCGCGACCCGCGCTGCTGGCCAAGCGCGTCGGCTGGTACCATGCATCGCTCGACGTTGCTGCGATGCGTGAAGGTGCAGCGCATCTTGCGGGCACCCATGATTTCTCGGCGTTCCGCGCGGCGGAATGTCAGGCGAAATCGCCGGTTAAATCATTGACGCGCATCGACGTCGACGTGCAGGGCCCGCTCATACGCTTCGATTTCTCGGCCGACGCTTTCCTTCATCACATGCTTCGCAATATTGTTGGTTCGCTCGTCTACGTCGGTGCCAGCAAGCGTCCGCCGGAATGGATCGCGCAGTTGCTGGCGGCGCGTGACCGGACGAGAGCCGCGCCGACATTTGCGCCGGACGGCCTGTATCTCACCGGCGCCGATTATCCAGAGCGTTTCGCATTGCCGAATACGCGTCGAGACGTCGCGGTGTCGCTATAACGAATCGAATGCGCACACGTGTCAAAATTTGCGGCATCACGCGTGTGGACGACGGCGTCGCTGCGGCGCAGGCGGGTGCCGACGCTATCGGCGTCGTGCTTTGGCGCGGTACGCCTCGTCATGTCGATTTCGATCGCGCGCGCGAAATCGCCCGAGCATTGCCGCCGTTTGTAAAAGTCGTCGGTTTGTTTGTGGACCCAACGCCCGAGGAGGTGAGTGCGGCGCTTGCCGAAGTACCGCTCGACGCGTTGCAGTTCCACGGCCGCGAAAGCGCTTCGTTCTGCCGTCGCTTCGGCCGACCGTACCTCAAGGCGATCGCCGTAAAGCCCGAAGTCGATTTGCTAGAATACGCTGCGCACTACGATGACGCGTCGGGTTTGTTGTTCGACGCGTTTGTAGAAGGCGATCTGCCCGGTGGCACCGGAATCGCATTCGACTGGACGCGACTTTCCAACGATGTGCGCGCGCGTTTGCGCCCGCCGATCGTGTTGTCGGGTGGACTCGATCCTGCGAATGTGGAGCGCGCGATCCGCGCGGTGAGACCCTGGGGCGTCGACGTTTCCTCGGGAGTCGAGGAGCTCGACGCTGACGGCCGACCGCGACGCGGGTTGAAGGATGCGACGCGGATTGCGGCGTTCATGCAAGGAGTGCGCAATGCAGATGGCGGATCTACCGGGCGTGTATGACCTGCCGGACGAGCGTGGCCACTTCGGTCAATACGGCGGCGTTTTCGTCGCTGAAACACTGATTCGCGCGCTCGACGAGCTCAAGACCCAATACGCGCGCTACCGCGACGACGCCGAATTCCGTGCCGAATTCGAGTACGAGCTGAAGCATTATGTCGGCCGGCCGTCTCCGGTGTATCACGCGAATCGTTGGTCACGCGAATTGGGCGGCGCGCAAATCTGGTTGAAGCGCGAAGATCTCAATCACACCGGCGCACACAAGATCAACAACTGTATCGGGCAGGCGCTGCTCGCAAGACGGCTCGGCAAGAAGCGTGTCATTGCCGAAACGGGCGCCGGCCAACACGGCGTCGCTGCAGCGACGGTCGCGGCACGTTTCGGAATGGAATGCGTCGTCTACATGGGCACCGAGGACGTGAAGCGCCAGGCGCAGAACGTTTTTCGGATGAAGCTCCTCGGCGCATCGGTCGTGCCGGTCACGTCCGGATCGAAGACGCTGAAGGACGCGCTGAACGAAGCGATGCGCGATTGGGTCACCAACGTCGAGAGCACGTTCTACATCATCGGCAGCGTTGCGGGACCGCATCCGTATCCGATGATGGTCCGCGATTTCCAATGCGTCATCGGGCGCGAGTGCCTGCTGCAGATGCCGGAGGCCGCGGGACGGCAGCCCGACTACGTGATTGCCTGCGTGGGCGGCGGCAGCAATGCGATGGGCATTTTTTATCCGTATCTCACGCATGCGGCCGTTAAGCTCGTCGGTGTCGAGGCCGCAGGCGAAGGCATCGCGACGGGCAAGCACGCCGCGTCGCTGACCGCAGGCCGTCCCGGCGTCTTGCACGGCAATCGGACGTATCTCTTGCAAAACGATGATGGGCAAATACTCGAAACGCATTCGGTTTCGGCCGGTCTCGACTATCCGGGCGTCGGGCCCGAGCACGCCTGGCTGAAGGATAGCGGCCGCGCCGAATATGTGACGATCACCGACGAGGAAGCGCTCGCCGCATTTCACGACTGCTGCCGCGTCGAGGGCATCATTCCTGCGCTCGAATCCGCGCATGCGCTCGCGTATGCGACAAAACTCGCGCCAACGCTCTCGCATGATGCGATCGTGCTGGTGAATCTGTCCGGTCGCGGCGACAAGGATATGAATACGGTTGCCGAGCGGTCGGGGCTCAAGTTTTATTGTCGGCCCGAATGCGATCCGTCGCGCTGATAGCCCTCCTCAAGCAATAGCGCTTACCCATTGAATCGGATCGACGCAACGTTCGCCAAGTTGAGGTCTGCCGGTCGCACGGCGCTGATTCCGTATGTAACCGTCGGCGATCCATCATTGGCGACGATGCCGGCGCTGTTGGATGCAATCGCTTTGGCGGGCGCCGATATCATCGAGCTCGGCGTTCCGTTTTCCGATCCAATGGCCGACGGTCCAGTGATCCAGCGCGCGTCGGAGCGCGCGCTGGCCCAGCACGTCGGCCTTCGCGACGTCCTCGCCGTCGTGCACGATTTTCGGAAGCGCGATCGCACGACGCCGATCGTGTTGATGGGATACGCGAACCCGATTGAGGCGATGGGCGAGACGCGGTTCGCCGACCGCGCTGCGGCGGCAGGGGTTGATGGCGTTCTGGTCGTCGATTACCCGCCCGAGGAAGCAACCGATTTCGCGCAGCTGTTGCATGCGCGTGAGATCGCCCCGATATTCTTGTTGTCGCCCACGACGCCGGAAGCTCGCATTGGCGCGGTCGCCGCGCTCGCTCGCGGCTATGTTTACTACGTTTCGCTCAAGGGCGTGACGGGCGCAGGCCACCTCGACACCGCTGACGTCGCACGAAGACTCGCCGACATTCGGCGCCACGTTCGTCTGCCTGTGGGCGTCGGCTTCGGCATTCGTGACGCAACGAGCGCATGTGCGATCGCGGCGCATGCCGACGCCATCGTCATCGGCAGCCGCATCATCGAGGAAATCGAGCAAGCGCCACACAGCGAAACCGCGGCGCGCGCGGGACGTTGGTTGGCCGGCATCCGCCAGGCGCTCGATGCGATGGAACGAAAGCGCGCCGCCTAAATGAATCTGAATCAATGAGCTGGCTCACCAAACTTCTGCCGCCGCGTATCAAGAGCACGCCGGGCGTGCGCAAGACGCCGGTGCCGGAAGGTCTGTGGATCAAATGCGTCTCGTGCGAGGCGGTGCTGTATCGCACTGATCTCGAAAAAAATCTGATGGTGTGCCCGAAGTGCGGTTTTCATACGCGGGTATCGGCGCGGCTTCGCATCGAGCAGCTCCTCGATCCGGAGGGTCGCTTCGAAATCGGCTCGGAAGTTGTTCCCGTCGATACGCTGAAGTTCAAGGATCAGAAAAAATATTCGGAGCGACTCGAGGCCGCGCTCGACGAGACGGGCGAGATGGACGCGCTGATCGTCATGCAAGGCAGCGTCAAGACCGTACCGCTTGTCCTGGCAGCGTTCGAGTTCGAGTTCATGGGCGGATCGATGGGCTCGGTTGTCGGCGAGCGCTTCGTTCGCGGCGTTCGCGTCGCATACGAAAATCGCGTGCCGTTCGTGTGCATCTCCGCGTCTGGAGGCGCACGGATGCAAGAGGGCGTCAATTCGCTGTTCCAGATGGCGAAGACCACGGCCGTGCTGCAGGAGTTGACGAAGGCGCGGTTGCCATTTGTATCGATCCTGACCGATCCGACGATGGGCGGCGTTTCCGCATCGTTCGCTTTCGTCGCCGACCTTGTCCTCGCCGAGCCTGGTGCACTCATCGGATTTGCCGGACCGCGGGTCATCGAGCAAACCGTGCGCGAAAAATTGCCCGAGGGTTTCCAGCGCGCTGAATTCTTGATCGAAAAGGGCGCGCTCGACATGATCGTCGACCGCCGGCAGTTGCGCGACGAACTCGCCCGCCTGCTGACGATGCTGACGCTGCAGCCGTCCCCGGCTGCCTGACGAAGCTGTACTCGAACGTTCCCAAACGATGACGCGTCCGACGACGCTCGCGGACTGGCTCGCGTATCTCGAAACGCTGCATCCGAAGTCGATCGCGATGGGTTTGGAGCGTGTACGCGATGTTGCGTCGCGTCTACCGCTCGCGCTCGCGTGCCCGGCCATCACCGTCACGGGAACGAACGGCAAGGGCTCGACCTGCGCGATGCTCGAGGCGATCTTGCGCTCTGGCGGTTATCGCGTCGGCATGTATACGTCGCCACACCTCGAGCGCTACAACGAGCGTGTGCGCATCGCGGGTGCCCTCGTTTCCGATGACGAACTCCTCGCTGCGTTCGATGCGGTTGAAGATGCCCGGATCGCCGGCGCAAACAATCTCGCAACGCTGCTCACGTATTTCGAATTCGGCACGCTCGCTGCGCTGTGGCTGTTCGCGCGTGCCAAGCTCGACGTGCTCGTGCTTGAAGTCGGCTTGGGTGGACGTCTCGACGCGGTCAATCTGATCGACGCGGACGTCGCGGTCGTCACATCCATCGATCTCGACCACATGGATTACTTGGGTCCGACGCGCGAAGACATCGGGCGGGAGAAGGCGGGCGTCTTTCGCGTCGGTCGGCCTGCGATTTGCGGCGAGCGCAACCCGCCGGCGGCGCTCGTCGACTACGCCGACCGCATTGGGGCGCAGTTGCTGCGGATCGGCCGCGATTTCGATTTCGTCGCCGAAGGCAGACAATGGCGCTATCGCGGACCGGGCAGCGAGCGTTACGGATTGCCGGTGCCGGCGCTACGCGGCGACTATCAGTTCGCGAATGCCTCGGTCGCTTTGGCGACTCTCGACGTGTTGCGCGATCGGATTCCGATCACGACAGGTGCGATTCGAGAAGGATTGGTATCGGTCGAGTTGCCGGGCCGGTTTCAGGTCCTGCCTGGTCGCCCGACGATCGTGCTGGACGTTGCCCACAATCCGCACGCCGCTCGCGCGCTGACCGCTTCACTCGGCGCAATGGGGTTTCATCCCGAGACGTATGCGGTGTTTGGCATGTACGCCGACAAGGATATCGGCGGCGTGATCGATGCGATCAAACCGCGAATCGATCATTGGTATGTGGCGGGTCTTCCGGGAGCGCGCGGCGCGCCGGCTTTGATCATGATTGAAAAGCTTCGTGCCGCGGGCGTTGCGCAAACCGCGATCCATCCGTTCGATACAATTGCATCTGCGTTTCGCGCCGCGCGCGATGCGGCGTCCAACGCTGATAGAATTGTCGTCTTCGGATCGTTTCTTACGGTCGCTGCTGCACTTGCCGCAAGCCGGCCGCTCCAACAGACCCTTTCCCATTCCTGATCAATGGCTGAACCGGCCGATATCAACGTTGACGAATTGCGGCGGCGCGCGCGGCGGCGATTGGTCGGCGCTATCGTGCTTGCCCTTGGCGCAGCGGTCATCGTTCCGATGCTGCTCGAAAGCGATCCAAAACCGCTCGGCGATGATGTTGCAGTCAAGATTCCGCCTGTCGATGACGGCAAGTTCGTCAATCGTTTGAACGCGCCGCAAGAAAAGATCGAAGCGCCGGCGAGCGCCGCGAAGGACGTGCGTAAGGAAACCTCGCCGCAAACCGATTTGGCCGCGCGCAAATCGGTGGCCGAGGCTGAGAAAGCGGTCGTTACCCCGCCGACGAGGATTTCGAAATACGACACGGCGATTTCTGCCGACAAAGCGACGACGAGCACTCCCGTCCCGCCCGCGCCTCCGCCGCCCGTTACAGCGGCGCCCGAAACGCCCCCGGTGAAAAGTGAAGCGAGATCGCAGCCGGACGCCGCCGCGACCGCACCGGTGCAAGCCGTACGCGAAGGATTCGCCGTTCAACTTGCCGCGTATTCGGACGACAAGGGCGCCAACGCGCTCGCGAACCGGCTGAAACGCTCGGGCTATCCGGCGTACACGGAGCCGCTCAAGACAAGCCGCGGGACATTGTGGCGCGTGCGGGTCGGTCCTTATCCGTCGCGCGACGCCGCGACCGGCGTTCGCGATAAGCTCAAAGCCGAAGGGCAGAGCGGGATCGTGGCGTCAGCGCATTAGCGCGTTCGCATGACGGTCTTCGACGCCGCCGTGATCTTCGTGATCGCGCTGTCTACGTTGTTTGCATTCGTTCGCGGCGTGGTCCGCGAGTTGATCGCATTGATTGCCTGGGTCGTGGGTTTCATCGCTGCGCTCGCGTTCACGCCCGTTGTCGGTACATGGATTCCCGATTTCGGGCATCCCGCCGTGCGCTACTTGATTGCGTTCGCAGTGATTTTGATCGGTGCACTGCTTTTGGGCGCGTTAATCGCCTATCCGCTGGCCCGTGCGATTCGGGCGGCCGGGCTGGGGTTTGTGGATCGCTTTTTAGGCTCCATATTCGGATTGGCGCGCGGATTGCTGCTGGTTCTGGCATTTGTTCTTGTCGCCGGTCTCACGTCCTTGCCGCGCGCCGATTGGTGGCAGAATGCAACGCTTGCGCCACCGTTGGTGGTCCTGGCGCTGTCGCTCAAGCCCTGGCTGCCGCCGCAGTGGGCAGACCGGCTTGATTACTCGCGGGAAGGCGCGCGGTCAGCGCCCATGAAGATTAAGGCTTAGAGTAGACATGTGCGGAATCGTCGGCGGTGTTGCGCATACGCCGGTCAATCAGCTTCTCTACGACGCGCTGCTGTTATTGCAGCACCGCGGCCAGGACGCCGCTGGCATCGCCACGTCGGAGGGCCAGGTGTTCCACGTGTGGAAGGGTCCCGGGTACGTCCGCGACGTGTTTCGGACGCGCAACATGCGCGAGCTGAACGGCAATTCCGGCATCGGCCATTGCCGTTATCCGACCGCCGGCTCCGCGTTCTCCGACCTAGAATCGCAGCCGTTCTACGTCAATTCGCCGTTTGGAATCACGCTCGGCCACAACGGCAACCTCACCAACAGCGAGGCGTTGAAGCGTGAGCTGTTCCAGCTCGACTTTCGCCACGTCAACACCAACTCCGACAGCGAAGTATTGTTGAATGTGCTGGCGCTCGAGCTCGAGCGCGCCGCGCAGCATCACCGGCTCGATCCCAACGCAATTTTCAAGGCTGTCGCGGGCGTGCATCGACGCTGTCGTGGGGCCTATGCGGTCGTTGCGATGATCGCCGGCTACGGCATGCTGGCGTTTCGCGATCCGTACGGCATCCGGCCGCTGATCGTCGGCATCAACGAAGCGATGGGCGGCACAGAGTACCTGGTCGCGTCGGAATCGGTCGCGCTCGAGCCGCTTGGCTTTTCGGTGTTACGCGACGTCGCCCCCGGCGAGGCGATATTCGTGGGCCAGGCCGGAGACTTCCACTCGCGTCAATGTGCCGAGAATTCATCGCTTAATCCGTGCATCTTCGAATACGTATATCTGGCGCGACCGGATTCCGTGATGGACGGCGCCTCCGTGTACGAATCACGGCTCAACATGGGCGGCGAGCTGGCCCGCAAAATACGCACGATTCGACAAGCGCATGATATCGATGTAGTCATTCCGATTCCGGATTCGAGCCGTCCGTCCGCGCTCGAGCTTGCGAACACGCTTGGCCTCAAATATCGCGAAGGCTTCGTCAAGAATCGCTATATCGGCCGCACGTTCATCATGCCGGGACAGGCGATGCGCAAGAAGAGCGTGCGTCACAAGCTGAATCCGATCGGCATGGAGTTCGCTGACAAAGTCGTGTTGCTGGTCGACGATTCGATTGTGCGCGGCACGACATCCAGGGAGATCGTCCAGATGGCGCGCGAAGCCGGCGCGCGCAAAGTCTATTTCGCTTCAGCGAGCCCACCGGTTCGCTTTCCGAATGTCTACGGCATCGACATGCCGAACCAGCGCGAGCTCGTGGCCACGGGCCGGAACGAAGCCGAGATCGCGCACGAGATCGGTGCCGATTTGTTGATCTATCAGGATCTCGATGCGTTGAAGACGGCGGTGCGCGCAACCAACCCGGCGCTCAAAGAGTTCGAAGCATCGTGCTTCGACGGCAAGTACATCACGGGCGACATCACGGCCGATTATCTATCGCAACTGGCGCACGAGCGCGACGAGCAACGCGGCGAATCGGAAGATTTGCTCGACGACGCTAAGCGACCCGTCGCCGTCGACTAGGTTTTACCCTTCGGTTTTTCGCGTCTTGACAACATGCCGTTGCCCGGAACGCCGTATGTCATCGAGGTAAATCCCCGCCTCCCCGAGCGGCTCGCGAGGCTCGAGGACCTTGCGGGCAACCTCTGGTACAGCTTCGACCGCGCGACACGCGAGCTCTTTTGGCGTTTGCATCCGACGTTGTGGAACGCGATCGGGCAGAGCCCGAAGGCGTTTCTCCGGCGCGTCGACGAAGCGCGGTTGCGCGAGGCTGCGGACGATCCGATCTTTCTCGACAACTTCAATCGGATCCTGTCGGCGTACGACACGTATCACAGCGAACGCGCAACGCGCGGTCTCGTCACTGGATTATCCGAAGATGACCTGATCGCATACTTCTGCGCCGAATTTGGTTTTCATGAAAGCCTGCCGATCTATTCGGGCGGTCTCGGCATCCTCGCCGGCGACTGCTGCAAGTCGGCGAGCGACATGCGGATACCCTTCGTCGGGGTAGGGCTCTTGTATCGGCAGGGCTACTTCCAGCAACGGATCGACGCGGAAGGCAAGCAGCACGTCGCCTATACCGATTCGGACTTCGTCGAATTGCCGGTCGAGCTCGTGCACTCCGACAACGGCGATGAGCTTCGCGTCCAGGTAGAAATGCCCGGGCGTAATGTGTCCGTTCGTGTTTGGAAAGCGCGCGTCGGCCACGTGACGCTCTACTTGCTCGACACTGACGTTACTGAGAATTCCGCCGCCGATCGCGCAATCACTTATCGGTTGTACGGCGGCGATCGCCGCACGCGCATCGAGCAGGAGATCATTCTCGGCATCGGCGGCGTGCGCGCGCTGGCGGCGCTTCGACTCGCGCCTACCGTCTGGCACATGAACGAAGGACACGCGGCGTTTCTCGTGCTCGAACGCATGCGGATGCTCGTCGCCGGCGGCTTGGCATTCACGAGCGCGCTCGAGGCAGTTGCCGCCAACACCGTTTTCACCACGCACACCGTGGTCCCGGCCGGTCACGATCACTTCGCGGAGGAGATGGTCGCGGAGTATTTCACCGGCTATTGCCGCGACATTGGCATCGAACGCGAAACGCTCCTGTCGCTGGGGCGAACGCCCGGCAACGGCGAATTCAACATGACAGCGCTTGCGCTTCGCGGCTCGCGCTTCCACAACGGCGTCTCGCGCATCAACGGTGAGCTGTCGGCGCAAATGCTGAAAGGCTTCTGGCCGGAGGTGCCGCCCGAGGAAAACCCGATCGATTACGTCACCAACGGCGTCCACGTTCCGACGTTTTTGGCGGTCGAGTGGCGCGATCTGTTCGATCGTTTTCTCGGGCTCGATTGGCGTCATCGATTGTATGGCGACCGCGCATTCGATGACGTCGAAAACATCCCCGAGCACATGTTCTGGTCAGTGCATCAATACCTTAAGACGCGGATGCTGAACACGGTGCGCGAGCGTATTCGCGACCAGCATTTTCGCAATCGCGGCAGCGAGGCGCACCTCGATCGGCTGCTGCAATATTGCAATCCGGAATCTCCGGACGTGTTGACGATCGGCTTCGGACGCCGCTTCGCCACCTACAAACGGGCGACGCTCATCTTCAACGATCTCGAATGGCTCCGTCAGATCGTCGGCGATTCGCAACGCCCGGTGCTCTTCATTTTTGCCGGCCGCGCGCATCCGGCCGACACCCCGGGGCAAGAGTTGATCCGCCGGATCGCCGATATCGCGCGAAGCCGCGACCTTGAGGGGCGCGTGTTGCTGGTCGAAGGTTACGACCTGCGGCTCGCGCGGAGGCTGGTATGCGGGGTGGACGTGTGGCTCAACACGCCGGTCTATCCGCTCGAGGCATCCGGCACTTCCGGCATGAAAGCAGGCATCAACGGAGTGATCAATCTGTCCGTCCTGGATGGCTGGTGGGGGGAAGGATACTGCGGTGACAACGGCTGGGCCATCAAGCCCACCGACGACACGGTCGAACCGGAACGGCGCGATCGCGAAGAAGCGCGCACGCTTTACGAAATTTTGCAGGATCAGGTCGTGCCGTTCTACTATCGTCGTGACGGCGGCGGCACATCGCCGCAATGGATCCGCATGGCGAAGCGGTCGATCGCGACGATCCTGCCGCGCTTCAACGCGGACCGAATGGTCGGCGAATACGCGGCGAAATTCTACCAACCCGCAGCGCGCCAGGGCCGGCGTTACGCCGAGCGCGGCCACGCATGCGCGCACGACATCGCGGCGTGGAAAGCAAGAGTCAGGAAGGCGTGGCCCGGCGTGCGCATCCAGCGCATTGATCGACCTGCGACGCGGGTGACGTTCGGCTCGAAGATCGAGATCGAGGTCGCACTCGCGCTGAATGGGCTGTCGCCTGACGATGTCACCGTCGAGCTCTTGCTGTCGCGAAGCGAATACGACTCCGGTCTCGACGAGCGTCAGCGTCATCTGTTCACGCCGCGCCAGAAACAAGGCGATGAATACCGTTACGCATTGACGCTCGAGCCCGATCTATGCGGCAGGCTTGATTATCGGATTCGCGCGTTCCCTTGTCATGCCGATCTCACGCATCCGTTCGAGCTGGGACTGATGTTATGGACGTAACATGTCATCCCGAGGACGACGCTCTATCGTTCGAGGGACCTGCTGGTTCAATGAAAAGCAGTTCCCTCGCTGCGCTCGGGATGACAAATAGGCGAAGCAGTTCCCTCGCTGCGCTCGGGATGACACTATTCGGGAACCTCTTACGTCCTCGCATGGTCTCGAACCATGAAGGCCAGCGTGTCATGGGAGTGCAGGGGAACGGTTGAATCCGCGCAGCGCGAGGCCGATCCGTTCGATCCTGCGCGCTCTATCGATTTGCCCACTTGGGGAGTGCGGCCGTGCAGATTTTACAAGTGGCGCGTCGCGGCAAAAGCGCCGAGGCGCGAAAAGGTCCGCCGCTCAGCGATCACGATATCTACTTGTTCCGCGAAGGAACGCATGGCCGGCTCTACGACGCGATGGGCTGCCATCTCGCCGCCAATGGTGCGCGGTTCCGTGTGTGGGCGCCCAACGCGGCCCGTGTCTCCGTCATCGGCGACTTCAATCACTGGGATGCCGGCGTAAACACGCTCCAGCCACGCGCTGAGGGTTCCGGCATATGGGAGGCGTTCGTCCCCGGCGTCGTTCACGGCAACGCGTACAAATTTCGCGTTGTCGGCTCCGAACGTGGCTACGAAATCGACAAGGCTGATCCGTTTGCGATCTACGCGGAGGCGCCGCCGCTGACCGCGTCGCGCGTCTGGGCGCTCGACTATGAGTGGAACGATCGCGAGTGGATGAGCAATCGGCGCGCGCGCAATGCGCTCGACGCGCCGATGTCAATTTACGAAATGCATCTGGGCTCGTGGCAACGAAACGCCGAAGGCCGGATGCCGACGTACCGCGATATCGCTGAACCGCTCGCCGCGTATCTGCGCGAAACCGGCTTTACGCACGTCGAGTTCCTGCCGCTGACCGAGCATCCGTTCTACGGATCGTGGGGCTACCAGACAACCGGCTATTTCGCCCCAACCGCGCGCTACGGGACGCCGCAGGACTTGATGTTCCTGGTCGATACGCTGCACCAGCACGGCATCGGCGTGATTCTCGACTGGGTTCCGTCGCACTTTCCCAACGATGCGCATGGCCTCACGTACTTCGACGGCACGCATCTGTTCGAGCACGCCGACCCGCGACAGGGTTTCCACCCCGATTGGAACAGCGCAATCTTCAACTACGGCCGCAACGAAGTCCGCGCTTTTCTGTTGTCGAGCGGCCTGTTCTGGCTCGAGAAGTACCACATTGATGGCCTGCGCGTCGACGCCGTCGCTTCGATGCTCTATCTCGACTACGCGCGCAAAGAAGGCGAATGGATTCCGAATCGCTACGGCGGCAAGGAAAATCTCGACGCCATTCTGTTCCTGCGAACGCTCAACGAATCCGTTTATCGCGATCATCCGGATGTGCAGGTGTTCGCCGAGGAATCGACGTCCTGGCCGATGGTGTCGCGACCAGTTTACGTTGGCGGGCTAGGCTTCGGGCTCAAGTGGAACATGGGCTGGATGCATGACACGCTCGACTATCTGCGACACGATCCGATCCATAGAAAATTCCACCACGATCATGTGACGTTCTCGATCTGGTATGCATTCTCCGAAAACTTCGTGCTGCCGCTTTCACATGACGAGGTCGTACACGGCAAAGGATCGCTGATCGGAAAGATGCCGGGCGATTCATGGCGCCAGTTCGCGAATCTACGCTTGCTGTACGGCTACATGTGGGCGCATCCGGGCAAGAAGCTGTTGTTCATGGGCGGCGAGTTCGGCCAGCGCCGCGAATGGACGCATGACGATGCGCTTGAATGGTGGGTGATCGATCAGCCGCAACACGCCGGCATCAAGCGGTGGGTCACCGATCTCAATGCGTTTTATCGGGCGACGCCCGCATTGTATGCAGTCGACTTCGATCGCTCAGGATTCGAATGGATCGACAGCAACGATGCCGAGACGAGCGTCATAAGCTTCCTGCGCAAATCTCGCACCGGGGCACCCTTGATCGTCGTATGCAATTTCACCCCGATTCCGCGCCACAATTATGTTGTCGGTGCGCCGCAGGGCGGCTTCTGGCGCGAGCGCTTGAATAGCGACGCCGGAATCTACGGCGGCAGCGGCATCGGCAACCTGGGCGGCGTCGAAGCGGCACCAGTGTCGGCTCAGGGCCGTTCGCACTCGCTCGCATTGACGCTGCCGCCGCTTGCGGTATTGTTCCTGGAGCCAGCGTCCACTTAGCAAGAAGTCGTCTCAAAAACGTAGCGAGCAGCCCCGAGCGCGCGAAGGCCCGCAGCGAGTCCCGAGGCAGTACATGGACGTACGGCGAGGGACGAGCGAGGACACGACAAAAGCGATCGGGGCGCGCAGTAGTTTTGGAGACGGCTTCCAAGAGAGGTGCAATGCCGTCATCGTTGCCCACGGATGGCCGCATCCGGGTCGTTATCGAAAACGTCGCACCGGCCGTCGACGGCGGCCGGTTTCCGATCAAGCGTGTCGCCGGCGAAACGGTGAGCGTCGAAGCCGACTGCTTTACCGATGGGCACGACACATTGGCGTGCCGCCTGTTGTATCGCGGTGATAACGAGCGGACATGGCAATTCGTGCCGATGACGCTGCTCACCAACGATCGCTGGCGCGCGCAATTCGTCGTCGGCGCGCCGGGGCGCTATCGCTACACGATCAGCGCGTGGGTCGACGCTTTTTTGTCGTGGCGTCACGATTTTTTGCGGCGCGTCGATGCGGAGGACTTGCGGATCGCGGCACAAGTCGGCGCGTCGCTGATCGACGAAGCGGCGGCGCGCGCAGAGCCTCGCGATCGCGCATCGCTCATCGAATGGGCGACACGGCTGCGTGCCGAAAACAACGCTGCGCGGCTGAACGCATTGGCCGAAGACGAAGCGCTGCTCGTCCTGGCAACGCGCTACCCCGATCTTCGCCACGCGTTCAAGCACCCCGTCGAATTCGAGGTTGCCGTCGATCGCGAACGCGCGCGATTTTCGAGTTGGTACGAAATGTTTCCACGCTCAGCAGCCGCGACGCAGACTAAGCATGGGACGTTTCGCGATTGTGAGGCGCGCTTGCCGTACATCGCAAAGATGGGCTTCGACGTCTTGTATTTGCCTCCCATCCATCCGATTGGGCGCGAGCGCCGCAAGGGGCGTAACAACGCGTTGACGACGACGCCAACTGACGTCGGCAGCCCGTGGGCGATCGGCGCGGCGGAGGGCGGTCACAAGGCCATTCATCCCGAGCTCGGGACGCTCGACGACTTCAAACGGCTGGTCGAAAAAACGCGCGCAACGGGTATCGAGATTGCGCTCGACATTGCATTTCAATGCGCGCCCGACCATCCGTACGTCAAGGAGCATCCGGAATGGTTTCGCTGGCGGCCTGACGGAACGGTTCAATACGCGGAGAATCCGCCGAAGAAATACCAGGACATCTTCCCATTCAATTTCGAGTCCGACGCGTGGGCTCTCCTCTGGCGCGAGCTCGAAAGTGTGTTCGAGTACTGGATCGAGCAGGGCGTAAGAATATTTCGCGTCGACAACCCGCATACGAAGCCTTTCGCGTTCTGGGAATGGGCGATTGCGACGATCCGCGCGAAGCATCCCGACGTGATTTTCCTTGCCGAGGCGTTCACGCGGCCAAAGGTCATGCATCGATTGGCGAAGCTAGGCTTCACGCAGTCGTATACGTATTTCGCATGGCGCAACACCAAATACGAGCTGACCGAGTACTTCACCGAGCTGTCGCAGGGGCCGGGACGCGAATATTTCCGTACGAACTGCTGGCCGAACACACCGGACATCCTGACCGAATATCTGCAGGTCGGCGGGCGGCCGGCGTTCATGTCGCGGCTCGTGCTCGCGGCAACGCTGTCGGCCAACTACGGCATCTATGGCCCTGCGTACGAGCATGCGGACAATCGCCCACGCGAGCCGGGTAGCGAGGAATATCTCGATTCGGAGAAATATCAACTGCGCGCGTGGGATCTCGACCGGCCCGACAGCTTGGCCGAATTCATCGGCCGCGTGAATGCCGCGCGGCGCGATAACGTCGCGCTACAATCGGACCGGCTGCTGGCGTTTTTCCCGATCGACAACGATCAACTGATTGGCTACGGCAAGACCACGCCGGACCGGTCGAACATCATGGTAGCCGTCGTCAATCTCGATCCGCATCATGTGCAATCCGGGTGGATGGAGCTCGATCTCCAATGGCTTGGTCTGGAACAAGGCGAGTCCTATCAAATGCATGACCTGTTGACCGGTGCGCGTTATCTGTGGAACGGTTCGCGCAACTTCGTGGTACTCGATCCCGCGCGCGTGCCCGCGCATGTGTTTCGCGTGCGGCGCCACGTGCGCAGCGAGCGCGACTTCGATTATTTCGCGGGTTAGGAGCCTGTCGGGCTTACCGTCACGTATGCGTTGCTTGGCCAAAAAGCGATGGATGCTAGGCGCGAGGTGCAGCGGATATCGAGAATATCCGCAAGCCGAGCAACGACGCAGACGCGCTTTTTGGCAGCAACCCAGAGGGACGGGGCGATTTGGGCGCATTTCTACGTTGCTCGCCCTCGCCATACTCTCGGTATGCCATCGAGCTCGCGCCTTGAACTGCGCCCAAATCACCCACGTCGCATGCGCGACGGTAAACCCGACAGGCTCCTAGCAATGGACGTCGCGACATTGCCACCCGCGCAGGCGCAGGACACGACGACGCTTCCCGACGACGCGCTCTGGTACAAGGACGCGATCGTCTATGAGTTGCACGTCAAAGCGTTTTTCGATTCCAACAATGACGGGGTCGGCGATTTTCGGGGACTGACCGAAAAGCTCGACTACATCCAGGAGCTTGGCGTCAACACGATCTGGCTCCTGCCGTTCTACCCGTCGCCGATGCGCGACGACGGTTATGATGTCGCCGATTACCACAACGTCTATCCAGCGTACGGGACGCGTCAGGACTTCCGTCATTTCACCCGCGAGGCGCATCGCCGGGGCTTGCGGATCATCACCGAGTTGATCGTCAACCACACGTCCGATCAGCACCCGTGGTTTCAGGCTGCGCGGCGCGCGCCGGCGGGTTCGGTCAAGCGCGACTACTACGTGTGGAGCGACGATCCGCGCAAGTATGCGGGCACGCGGATCATCTTCACCGACACCGAGAAGTCGAACTGGACGTTCGACGACGTCGCACAGGCGCATTACTGGCACCGCTTCTTCGGCCATCAGCCGGATCTCAACTTCGACAATCCGCGCGTGCTGAAGGCGATCTTTAAGACGATGCAGTTCTGGTTCGACATGGGCGTCGACGGCTTCCGCCTCGACGCGATTCCGTACCTTTGCGAGCGTGAAGGCACGAACAACGAAAATCTTCCCGAAACGCACGCAGTGATCAAGCAGATCCGCCGTTTGATCGATGAGCGTTACCGCAACCGCGTGCTGCTCGCCGAAGCCAACCAGTGGCCCGAGGATGTCTACGATTATTTCGGTAACGGGGACGAATGCCACATGGCGTATCACTTCCCGCTGATGCCGCGTATGTACATGGCCATCGCGCAGGAGGATCGCTACCCGATCACCGAAATCATGCAACAGACGCCAGACATACCGGACAACTGCCAATGGGCGATCTTCCTTCGCAACCACGACGAGCTGACGCTCGAGATGGTGACGAAGAAGGAGCGCGACTACATGTACCAAATGTACGCGGGCGATCCACGGGCGCGGCTGAACCTCGGCATTCGCCGTCGGCTTGCGCCGTTGCTCGAAAACGACATCGACAAGATCAAGCTGATGAACAGCCTGCTGTTGTCGATGCCGGGATCGCCGATCATCTACTACGGCGACGAGATCGGCATGGGCGACAACGTCTATCTCGGCGATCGCGACGGCGTACGCACGCCGATGCAATGGGGTCCCGATCGCAACGCCGGCTTCTCGACGGCCGATCCGCAGCGCCTCTATCTACCGCCGATCATGGATCCGCTCTACGGTTTTCAGTCGGTCAACGTCGAGGCGCAGGCACGCGAGCCGACGTCGCTGCTGAACTGGATGCGGCGCATGCTCGCCGCGCGGAAGGCCTACAAGGCGTTCGGCCGAGGAACGCTCGCGTTTCTACGCCCCGGCAACCGCAAAATACTGGCGTATCTACGCGAATACGGCGACGAGTCGGTGCTTTGCGTCGCCAACCTCGCGCGCTCGGCGCAGCCCGTCGAGCTCGATCTTGGCACGTACAAAGGGCGCGTGCCGGTGGAGCTGATGGGCCGTACGCCGTTTCCGCCGGTCGGCGAGCTGCCCTATCTGCTGACGCTGCCGGCGTATGGCTTTCTGTGGTTCAAGCTGACGCAAAAGGCCGAAATTCCTGAATGGCACGAGGAGCGCCTGCCGCGCGATGAGCTGCCGGTACTGGTGCTGTTCGACGGCTGGGAAAGCCTGTTCCGCGATCGCGTCGTGCCATGGAGGATCGGCGCCGCTGAGCGTGTGCGCGCGAGATTCGAGCGCGAAGTGCTTCCGGGGTACTTCGTGCTGCAGCGCTGGTACGCGGCAAAAGGCGAAGTCGCATCGCGCGTCGCGTTGATCGATCATGCGAAATGGAAAGTGGGCGGTATCGACTATCTGGTCGCGCTGTTTCGTACCGAGCACAAGGACGCGGAATCGCAGGTCTATTTCGCTCCGCTTGCATTGGCCTTCGACGAACGCGAGACGGATCGGCATCGTGCGTTGCATGCCGATGCGATCGCAAAGGTACGTCAGCAAGCCGACGTCGGCATTCTGGCCGATGCGCTCGGCGACGAAATCTTTTGTCGAGCGTTGGTGCGCGCCATCGGCGAACGCGGCGAGCTGTCGACTGGCGCAGGGACGTTGCGCTTTGAGCCGACCGCTGCGTACGCCGGGCTTGCGCAGGCCGACCTGGAGGCGCTCAAGATGCGATCGCTCGGCGCACGGAGCACCAACTCCGTCGTCGTGCTCGGCGATCACTGGTTCCTGAAGGTCTACCGCCGTTTGCGTCCGGGCATCAATCCGGAGGCCGAGATCGGCCGCTTTCTGACCGATGTCGCGCATTTCCCGAATGTCGTTCCCGTCGCCGGTACGCTCGAGTACGTCGGGACCGAAGGCCGCTATACGCTGGCGCTGCTGCAAGCGCACATCGAGAACCAGGGCGATGGCTGGAACTACACACAAAATTATCTCGGCCAATTCTTCGAGCATCGTCCGGGGAACGAAACGGCGATGCCGCCGCCGGCGGAGCTTCACGGCGGTTATCTCGCGCTTGTTCGTACGTTAGGGCGTCGCGTTGCCGAGCTGCATCACGCGCTCGCATTGACGACCGGCGATCCGGCTTTCGATCCTCAGCCAATCGACGCGCGCGAAATAGCGAACTGGTCACGCGAGGCGCGCCAGGAAGCGGTCGCCGCGCTCGATTTGCTCGCCAAACGCCGCGCATCGTTGCCCGAGACAGCGCGGCCCGATGTCGACGCAGTGCTTTCGCGCCGCACCGAGCTGCTAAGCAGAATCGACGCGGCGGGCACGCGCGAGCAGACAGGGCGGAAATCGCGCATTCATGGCGATTTGCACCTTGCGCAAGTGCTCTTGAGGCAAAACGATTTTGTCATCATCGACTTCGAAGGCGAACCGCAGAAGGGCATCGACGAACGCCGCGCCAAGCATTCGCCACTGAAGGACGTCGCCGGCATGCTTCGGTCGTTCAATTACGCGATGCATGTCGCGGTCGATCTGGCATGCGTCAATCGCCCCGAAACGCGGAGCGCACTCGAAGCGCATGGCCGAGCATGGGAAGCGGAGGTACGCAAGACGTTTCTCGACGCGTATCGCGAGCGCATGGTCACCGATTCATCGCCTGGAGCCGCCGAGAGTGCGCAAAGCATGCTCGACATGTTCATGCTTGAAAAGGCGTGCTACGAGCTTCGTTACGAGCTCGGGAATCGCCCCGACTGGGTGCACGTGGCGCTTCGCGGTGTGCTGGAATCGCTATCGCCACCCGTCGCGACAGCGGTCGAGGAGCTGGCAATGGCGGAAACCGGGAAATGACAGGAGATCGGTATGGAACGAATCGATATGGCGTGGGAACCGGTCCGCGTGATTCTCGTGCAGGTCGGCGAATTCTTTCCGCGCGTGCTGCTTGCCATCGTGATTCTTATTATCGGATGGCTCATCGCGAAGGCATTGCGATTTGCGACGGTCAAAGCGTTGCGCGCGATCAATTTCAACATCCTTACCGAAAAGGCGGGCATCGACGGTTTCATCGAGCAAGGCGGCAGCGAGCTCGACACCACGCAAATTCTCGGCTTGCTGATCTACTGGCTTGCGATTCTCGCGGCGTTGATGATCGCGTTCAACAGCATGGGGCTTTCGTACGTGACCGATCTCGTCGGACGCGTGCTGCTGTTCGTCCCCAGAGTGATCGTCGCCGTCGTCATCCTCGCGTTCGGCGCGTATCTCGCGCGCTTCGTTGGCGCGGCGGTCGCTACCTATTGCAAGAACATTGCGCTCCCCGATGCGCCGCTGGTAGGCCGACTCGCGTTCTGGGCGATTCTCGTGTTCGTCGTGCTCGTCGCGCTCGATCAGCTCGGGCTCGGCGACATCATCCGGCAGAGCTTTTTGATCATTCTCGCGGCGGTCGCATTGGCGTTGGCGATTGCGTTCGGGTTGGGCGGACAAAAACGCGCGGCCGAGTTGCTCGAACGATGGGCGCGGCAGCGCGACGACGAAGAAAGGGAAGAATCGCCAAGAGCGCGAGTACGTTGAAGTGAAGGATTGCGGGCGTCGTGCGCTCGGCCCGGAAATCTCTGCGTGACAATACCAAGCGTCATCTGGCCCGGCCGCCCGTATCCGCTCGGCGCGACGTGGGACGGCGCCGGTGTGAACTTCGCGATCTACTCGGCGAACGCAACGGGCGTCGACCTCGTCGTCTTCGACGCCAGCGGCCGCCGCGAGTTGAAGCGCTTTGCATTCGCCGAACGTACCGACATGGTATGGCACGGTTATTTGCCCGAAGCGCGACCGGGGCTCTTATACGGGTACCGCGTTCGTGGCCCGTACCGGCCCGAGGACGGGCACCGCTTCAATCCGCACAAGCTCTTGCTAGATCCTTACGCGCGAAGCATCGTCGGCTCGGTGCGCTGGAGTGACGCGCTCTACGGGCATACGCCGGGTCATCGGCGCGACGATTTATCGCTCGATCGGCGCGACAGCGCACGCGCGATGCCGAAAAGCCAAGTCATCGAATCAGCGTTCACGTGGGACGATGATCGACGTCCCGCCGTTCCGTGGCACGAGACCGTCATCTACGAGCTGCACGTGCGCGGTTACACGCGTCGCCATCCGGACATTCCGCCACCGATGCGCGGTACGTATGCGGGGCTCGCCACGGCGCCCGTCATCGATCACCTGCGCCGCCTCGGCGTGACGACGATCGAATTGATGCCGGTGCATTCGTTCGTCGATGAGCGGCCGTTGGTCGAGCGGGGTCTGCGCAATTATTGGGGCTACAACACAATCGGCTACTTTGCGCCGGACACCCGCTACTCGGTCCGCGATCCCGTCTGCGAATTCAAGGCGATGGTGAAGACGCTGCACAAGGCCGGATTCGAGGTGATCCTCGACGTCGTCTACAACCACACGGCGGAGGGCAACGAGCGCGGGCCGATGTTGTGTTTCCGTGGCATCGATAACACCGCTTACTACCGGCTGCAAGAAGATAACGCCCGTTACTACGTCGACATCACCGGTTGCGGCAACACGCTTGACATGCGACATCCGCGCGCGTTCCAGATGATGATGGACTCGCTCCGTTATTGGGTCGCTGAAATGCATGTCGACGGATTTCGTTTCGATCTTGCGCCGGCGCTCGGTCGCGAGCTGCATCACACCAACCACATCGGTCCGTTCTTTGAGCTCTTGCGGCAGGATCCGCTGCTCGCGCAGGTGAAGCTGATCGCGGAGCCGTGGGACCTGGGCGAGGGCGGCTATCAGCTTGGACATTTTCCCGCGGGCTGGTCGGAGTGGAACGATCGCTATCGCGACATCGTCCGAGCGTATTGGAAAGGCGACCGCGGATTGATCGGCGAGTTCGCGCGACGCTTGACGGCATCGAGCGACTTGTACGGCGGGAGCGGCCGGCTTCCGCATGCGAGCATCAACTACGTGACTTCGCACGACGGCTTCACGCTGACCGATCTCGTGTCCTACAACGTCAAGCACAACGAGGCGAATCTCGAAGACAACCGCGATGGAAACGATCACAACGTGTCATGGAATTGGGGCGTCGAAGGCCCGACCGACGATCCAGCAATACGCGCACTACGTGCGCGGCAGAAACGCAACCTGTTTTCGACACTCGTGTTTTCCGAGGGCGTGCCGATGCTCGCCGCTGGCGATGAAATGGGCCGCACGCAACAAGGCAACAACAACGCGTATTGCCAGGACAGCGAGTTGAGCTGGGTCGACTGGCAGCTTGATGCCGAAAGTAAGCAAATGCTCGAGTTCACGCGTCGCGTGCTCGCGCTTCGACGGATGCACCCGGTGTTCCGGCGTCGTCGGTTCTTGCAGGGAAACGCGCCGCAAGGAGCGACCGGCAAAGATGTGACATGGCTCACGCCGGCCGGCGCGGAAATGACCGTCGTCGAATGGAACCAGGATTTCGCCCGTTGCTTAGGCGTGCTGCTGGCGGGAGACGCGTTCGGCGAAACCGATTCGCGAGGTCAGGCGGTGCGCGACGACAACGTCCTACTGCTGTTCAACGCGTATCACGACGCGATCGAATTTCGTCTGCCCGGCGAAGATGGTACGCGGCGTTGGCGTGTGCTGATCGACACTGCGCACGACGGCGGGATCGTCTCGGAGGAAACGTTTCACACTGCGCCGATCTACGAGCTTGCCGGACGGTCGGTCGTGCTGCTGCTGGATGCGGGAACACCATCATGAGCGCCGCACGGCCGTCCCAAGGCGCGAATTACTCCCCCTCGGGGGGCAGCGCAGCGGCCTCATTGGCCGGTGAGGCCGCAAGCGTGGGGGCACTTTAATGAGCGCCGCAGGGCCGTCCCAAGGCGCGAATTACTCCCCCTCGGGGGGCAGCGCAGCGGCCTCATTGGCCAGTGAGGCCGCAAGCGTGGGGGCTATTTATCGCCTCGCCGAACTGCATGGCATCGCCAACACGTATCGCGACATCTGGGGAAAAGTGCATCGGGTCAGCGATGACACACTCCGCGCACTATTGTCCGCCATGGGAATCGACGTCGCGACGGACGAATCGATTCGCAATGCGCTGATCGAAACGACACATGCCCGTTGGCGACGTGTCGTCGACGGCGCGACTGTCATCGGCGAGAGCACGAGTCTGCTGAAGCTTACGCTGCGTTTGCCGAGTCGGCTCGATCAGGCTGCGCTCCGCTGGAAGATTGTCACCGAAGCCGGCGACGAGACGAGCGCAACCTTTGAGCCCGCTGAGCTTCCACGGCGCGAAGTGGTGGCGTTCTCCGGCGCGGCGTACGTTGCGCGAGAATTGACGCTCGACATTCGTTTGCCTTGCGGTTATCACCAACTCTTCATTGTCGAAGGCGATACGGTCGTCGGCGAAAGCGCCCTGATCATTTGTCCCAGTAGGTGCTATATCCCGAGCGCACTCGCCGGCGATGGGCGCGCGTGGGGCGTTGCCGCTCAGCTCTACGCAATCCGCTCGCAACGGAACTGGGGCAGCGGCGACTTCTCGGATCTGCGCGTGCTCGTCGATCGCTGCGCGCATGCCGGCGCGTCGGTGGTCGGCGTGAATCCGATGCATGCGCGGGCCGCCAACAATCCAGCACAGGCGAGCCCATACGCTGCCTCGAGCCGGCTCTTCCTCGATATCCAATACCTGGACGTCGAACGCATTGCCGATTTCGACGAGTGCGAAGAAGCGCGTGCGCTTGTCGCAACACCGCAATTTCAGGCGACGCTGCGCACGCTTCGCGACAGCGAGCTTGTCGACCGCGCAGGTGCCGCGGCGGCGCGCATGCGCGTACTCGAGATGCTGTACGCGAACTTTCGCGTCCGTCATCTCGCAATCGGCACGGCGCGGGCCGACGCGTTTCGTCGCTTTTTTGCCGCCGGCGGCGAAGCGCTTCAGCGCTTTGCATTGTTCGAAGCGTTGCAAGAACACTTTGATCATGCCGGTCCGCGCGCGACGGGATGGCCGGCGTGGCCGGAGCGCTACCGCGATCCTGCGTCAGTTGCTGTTGCTCAATTTTTCGACGAAAACACCGAGCGCGTGGAATTTTTTGCTTACCTGCAGTGGCAGGCCGATATGCAACTCGACCGAGCGTGTGGGCCAAGATCGATGCCGGCGCTGTCGATTGGACTGTATCGAGACTTGGCAGTGTCGGTCGATCGCGGCGGCGCTGAAGTGTGGACGTATCAAGATTGCTACGCGCACGGTGCAAGCGTTGGGGCGCCGCCCGACGACTTCAATCTGCTCGGACAGGATTGGGGCATTGCGCCGTGGATACCCTCGCGCCTTGCCGAGGCTCGTTACGAGCCCTTCATCGCAATCCTGCGCGCCAACATGCGCCATGCAGGCGCGTTGCGCATCGACCACGTGATGGCGTTGATGCGGTTATTCTGGATTCCGCTCGGCGGCTCGCCCGCCGATGGCGCTTACGTCAGCTATCCACTGCAAGCGCTTCTGGGAATCGTTGCACTTGAAAGCCAGCGCAATCGCTGCCTGGTGATCGGTGAGGACTTGGGTACGGTGCCCGATGAGCTACGGAGCGCGTTGAGCGATGCGGGCGTACTGTCGTACGACGTTTTTTATTTCGAACGACGCTCGTCCGGCGACTTCAAATCCCCTTCCGAATACGAAGCGCAGGCGATCGCGGTCGCCAGCACGCACGATCTTCCGACGCTCGCGGGATGGTGGGAGGGGCGCGACCTCGCGCTTCGCAACGCGCTGGGATTGTTTCCGACCGAGGACGAGCGTGACCGTCAAGGTGTGTCGCGAGCGCAGGATCGCGCCCGCCTTCTCATTGCGCTCGATCATGCAAATCTCAAGCCTGAAGGTATCAGCATCGATCCTGCGTCAGTGCCGGCGATAACGCCGGCGCTCGCCCGCGCCATCCATGTCTATCTTGCGAGGACGCCCTCCAGGCTGATGGTCGTGCAGCTCGAAGATGTTGTAGGCATGCTCGATCAAACGAATCTTCCCGGGACAACGACCGAGCACCCTAACTGGCAACGCAAACTCTCGCTCACGCTCGCGCAGTTGCAAAGCGATCGTCGTTTCGATGCCCTGGCAATCGCGTTAGCTCACGAGCGGCCGCTTCGGCATTGATTGTCCGTGCTGTGCTCTGGTAGAATCTCGTTGCGCCGATTTGAGCTTCAGCTTGCGGGCGCACAATAAATGCCGCTAAAGCGAGGTTCGCCTCAGCCTGGAGATACCGGGCGGGGCACACGAAACCCGTTCGGCGGCCTGCCGAACGGGTTTTTTGTTGGCACTTTTCGCCGAAGGCGAGGGCGGACAACATGAGCGATGCCAGCGACAATTCAGACGATATCAAGGGTACGCGCGGCTTCACGACTGCGATTCTCCATTCCGATCGCGGAGCCGCGATCGAGCACGGCGCATTGCACAAGCCGTTGCACACGTCGGTCGCGTATGGCTATCGCGATGCGCGCGATCTGGCGGCGGTATTTCAGGGGCGGCAGACAGGCTACGCTTACGGCCGCCAAGGTAATCCGACGACTGCCGCGCTCGAAGCAAAAGTCAACGCGATGGAAGAAGGCGTTGGCACCGTGTGCTTCTCGACCGGAATGGCCGCGATCGCAGCCGCGATGCTGTCACTTTTGAAGTCGGGTGACCACGTCGTTTCGAGCCATTACTTGTTCGGTAACACGAACAGCCTCTTCGGCACGCTGGCTGCGCACGGGACGCCCGTCACATTCGTCGATGCGACAGGCGTCGATGAAGTCGAGCGCGCGCTCACGCCGCAGACACGATTGGTGTTCGTCGAGACAATCGCCAATCCGCGCACGCAGATCGCGGATCTCGCGCGAATCGGCGCGCTGTGCCGCGCGCGGGAATTGATCTACGTCGTCGACAACACGATGACGTCGCCGTGGTTGTTCGTGCCGAAACGCGTCGGCGCGACATTTACCGTCAATGCCCTCACCAAATATATCGGCGGACATGGCAACGCGCTCGCGGGCAGCATCACCGATACCGGCCTGTTCGACTGGGCGCGCTATCCGAATATTCTCGATCACTACAAGTCGACAAAGCCTTCCTTGTGGGGTTTGACGCAGATTCGCAAGAAGGGTCTCCGCGATTTCGGCGGAACGCTCGCCGCCACCGACGCGCATCACATCGCCGTGGGCGCTGAAACGCTTGCGCTACGTCTCGCGAAACAATGCGAGAACGCGCAGACGCTCGCCGACTTCCTCGCGACGCATCGCAGCGTGCGCGCCGTCTACTATCCCGGCCTTGCGGCTCATCCGCAGCATGCGCTCGCGCGCGAGCTGTTCCGCGGGTTTGGCGCATTGTTGTCGTTCGAGTTGGCCGACGGTGTTGATACGTTCGAGTTCTTGAACAAGCTCCGTGTTGTCGTGTTGTCATCGAATCTTGGCGACAATCGAACGCTCGCGATCCCCGTTGCGCACACGATCTTCTGGGAGATGGGCGAGAAGCGGCGCGCGCAAATGGGCATCGCCGATTCGCTGATCCGGATTTCGGTCGGGATCGAAGACCGCGAAGACTTATTGACGGATTTCGCGCAGGCGCTCAGCGGCTAGTTCGCGGCGATGTGATTCAATGCGAGCCTCGGGCGATCCGGTAGGTCAACGCCTGCTGCATCCAAAGTACGAAGGGAATCCACCCGACCCAGCGAATGAGGTCGACGATTTCGTTGTCCCATTTCCATCCTGCGATTGGATCGAACGCGACACCGATACCGTCCTCGATCCAGCCCCAGAATGTGAGCCAAAGAGCCAAGAACGCAATGACGGCGATGCGCGTACGTTGCCGCACAGACACCGCTTGCCACAGCGGTACGGCGATCAACCCGCCGACGATCAGCAGATAGAGCGCGACGCGCACGACGGGATAGTCGGCGAGCCACCCCCGGAACAGCGGTTCGCCGGTAATCATTTTCGCGGCCGTCCAACCAAGCACTGCGGCGCCGAGCCAGAGGATCTGTGGATACCGATCGACCCATTTCAACACAAGCGTCGATCCGCTGATCACAATGGGAATCGACACGGCAAGGCCGATGATGACCAACAGCATCGACCCCTGCGCGGCACCGCCGATCGCCAAAACATTGTCGATCCCCATGACTGCATCGGCAACGACGATCGTTGCGATGGCGCCCCGTACCGAGTGCTGCGGTTTGATCGAATGCGTGTCGTGATGCCTATTCTGCGTGAGCTTCCAGGCGATGTAGATCAACGCCAATCCGCCGATCAAGAGGAACGCCGGGATTCGCAGCAGCCAGACGACGACCGCTGTCAGGAGAACGCGAACGATGATCGCGCCTGCCGTGCCCCACAAGACGACGCGCCGCTGCCATTCGCGCGGGACGTTATGGGCCGCGAGGCCGATGACGATCGCGTTGTCGCCGGCCAAGACGAGGTCGATCACGATGATCGTCGCGAGTGCGGAGAACCAGGCCGGAGCGAAAAGCTCAGTAGTCATCCCGGATGGGACAGTAACACCGACGCTGCCGTTCAGCGATTCGGCAACAAAATGCGGCCGTCAACCTGCGATCTCGCGCTCGCGCATGCCGGTCTCGTCGATCTCGAGGTAATGTCCGCGATCGTGCCAGTCGGCGAGCACCACGCGTTCGCACACGCTGCCGTCGACGGCATGCGCATGCCGCGCGGGCCGATGCGTATGGCCGTGGATCATCCGGTGGACGTCATGTCGCCGGAATGCGTCGGCGACAGCATCGTCGCTGACGTCCATGATCGACTCGGGTTTCAGCGCGTTGGCGTCGAGACTCTTGCGTCGAAGATACCAAGCAATCAAGCGCCGCACGAAATAGGGCAGCGCGAGCAGGCGCCGGGCGGCTTGCGGCGTTCGGATACGCGCGCGATAGCGTTGGTAATCGACATCGCCGGTGCAGAGCTCGTCTCCGTGCAACAGCAACGTTGGCGTTCCCGCCAACGCGACGACGTGCTGCTCCGGCAGCAGGCGGGCGCCGGTCGCTCGCTCAAAACGCTCGCCCAACAGAAAATCGCGATTGCCGCGCGCGAAGAAGACCGGTACACCGGAATCGCTGATTGAGCGAATCGATGCGGCGACCGACGCGGCGAGGGGATCGGAAAGCTGATCGTCGCCGAGCCACGAATCGAATAGATCGCCAAGAATGTAGACGGCCGATGCGTGCTGCGCGGGACCGCGTGCAAGCGCATGAAACGCATCAACCGCCGCCGGCCGCGTCGCGGAGAGATGCAGGTCGGACAGGACGAGCGCAGGCTTCATCGTCGATCGCTGCGCACGCGTCGCAAGGACCCGGAGCGCTACGCCGGCACTACCTCTGCGCGCGTAATGACGACATCGTCGCGAGGAACGTTCTGATGCATTCCCGCGTTGCCCGTTGCGACGCCCTTGATGCGATCGACAACGTCCGTGCCCGCGACGACGCGCCCGAACACGCAATAGCCCCAGCCTTGTGCGCTCGGCCCCTTATGATCGAGAAATGCATTGTCGGCGACGTTGATGAAGAACTGCGCAGTTGCCGAGTGCGGATCCGATGTGCGCGCCATCGCGACCGAATAGCGTGTGTTCTTGAGTCCGTTCGTCGCCTCGTTCGCCACCGGTGCGCGGACAGCCTTCTGGCGCAGCCCCGGCGCAAAGCCGCCGCCCTGGATCATGAAGCCGTCAATGACGCGATGGAACAGAGTGTTGTCGTAATGACCATCGCGAACGTACTGAAGAAAATTCGTCACGGTCGCCGGCGCGTTCTCATCGTCGAGCGCGAGCGTGATGTCGCCATGGTTGGTATGCAGGATCACTTGGCTCATCGTATTGCTCACTTGGCGTTATCGACGACTTTTGCGGACGTGATGACGATCGGCTCCGTGGGCACGTCCTTTGGATCGACCGGCGTTCCAGGTGGGACAGGTTTACCGCCTCCTTTGGGCGCCTTCGCAATCTTGTTGACGACGTCCATTCCCGCAACGACCTTGCCGAACACCGTGTATCCGATGCCGGTTGGATCCGGGCTCCGGAAGTTGAGCCGCACGTTGTCGTTGACATTAATGAAGAACTGATTGGTCGCGGAGGTCGGGTCGGACGTACGCGCCATCGCAATCGTTCCGGGGACATTCTTGAGGCCGGCCTTGCTGCTGATTTCGGCCTCGTTGACGATCGGCGGCCGGGTCGGCTTTGGCGAGAAATCGGCTGTGAAGCCGCCACCCTGAATCATGAAACCGTCGATCACCCGATGAAATTGCGTTCCGTCGTACTGCTTGCCTTTCACGTAGGCGAGAAAATTCTCCACAGTCTTCGGGGCGGCCTCGGGATAGAGCTCGAGCCGGATCTTGCCCGCCGTCGTGTCGAGCTCGACTTGCGGATTGGCCGCCCAAACGGGCGCGCTTGCGAGCGCAACTGCGGTTGCGGCGAGCGTCAAAAGATAGCGAGACATAGGTTGCACACTCCTTGTTGAAAACGTGAATAAATGCAGAACCGTCGGCCGCGACTACGGCGTGCTTTGGATGATGTCGCGAACCATCTTGAGCTTGGCGCCGGCCGTCTTGTTCCTCTTATCAATGCTGGCGGCGCGTTCGTATTGCTCTGCTGCAAGCTGCGCATAGACGTCGCCGAGATTTTCATGCGCCAACGCGTAGTCCGGCGCGGTACCCACGGCAAGCAGCAATTCGTCCCGTGCGAGCGCGAGCTCGCCCTTTTGCGCATAGAGCACCGCCAGATTATTGTGCGGCTCGGGCATCTCGGGAAAATCGGCGACCAGCGAGCGGTACGCTGTGATTGCCGCATCTGCTTTCTTTTGGTCGGTCAAGGCGACCGCCTTCAGGAATCGCGCTTGCGGCTCGCGCGGACGCTCGGACGCGAGCTGATCGAGCTTGGCGATTGCGTCGTCATATTTTTTTTGCGTCAGCAGCGCGCGCGCTTCACGCATCGATTCCGCATAAGCTTTGCGTGCCGCTTCGGAGATCTCCTGCGTTGCGCTCGCGGTCGACGACGGGTCGGAATCCGCGCCACGCGCGACACCAATCGGGCCCGCGAGCGCAATCGCGGCCGCGATCATCGCGGTTTGACTGTAGATGGTACGAGACAAATTCACACGATGCGTGGCAATAGGCGGATCGCAGCAGCGCGCATTTTAACGCACCACTCGATTAACCCTCGAGCAACCGCTTGGCTGTGGCATCGATCAGACGCCGGGCGATCGACACCGATGGCGGCATCTCGGGCAGCGCGTCGGGTGCGAACCAGCGCACCTCGGCGATCTCGCGACCGTCGGGGCGAAGCTCGCCGCCGGCATATTCGGCGGTGAATGCGATCATCAACGAATGCGGAAACGCCCACGACTGGCTCGCGAAATAGGTTATGCCGTCGACGTCGATGCCCACTTCCTCCTTCACTTCGCGACGAATGCAGTCCTCGATCGTTTCGCCCGGCTCAACGAAACCGGCGAGCGCGCTGTAGCGTCCCGGCGGAAATCGATGCGCGCGCGCAAGCAGCAGCTCGCGCTCGCGTGTGACGAGCGCCATCATCGCAGGCGAGACGCGTGGATACGCGACGTAGCCGCACACGGTGCATTCTTTCGCACGCTCACTTGTTTTTTCCCGCGTCGACGCGCCGCAGCGACCGCAAAAGCGATGCGTGCGATCCCACTCCACGATCTGGAACGCACGCGCGCCGATGGCGAGCAGCGGTTCAGGAACACGAAAGAACAGCGCTCGCAAGCCTGACAGCTGAAAACCGGAGGGTGGCGAGATTGGATTTCCCAATCCGATTGCGACGCACGGCACGCCGGAAAGCTCGCCGAGGTAATGGCGAACGCCATCGACGCCGGCGGCGTCGAGGTCGCCCAGCGTGGGCACCGTTGGCGTCGCATCAGTGCCGCAGATAAGCATGTTCGCATCGCTGAAGGCAAACGCGAGGCTTGTGCCGGGAAGCGGCGCGGGCAGCGTGTGCGAAGAGACGAAGCCTTCCGGGGTGTGCATGTTGTTTGTTTGCCGTTATACGCCGATAGACGCATTCACCACGCGATAGGTTCAGGCGGAAATCTGGATACGGCGATGGCGGGTACGCCGCAACTGCGCGAATGCGAGCGCGACCGAGAGAACGCCGAAGGCGCCCGCCGCGAGAACGACATCGGTGTCCGCACGCTCGGCGATCAATCCGGCGAGTGCGACGCCGACCGACTGACCGACGAAAAGACAAAACGCGAACTGCGAAAGCGCGGTGCCGCGCTTTTCCGGCGCCATTTGCGTCGCGTTGGTTTGCAGTGTGTTGTGCAGCATGTAAAAGCCTGTCCCCATCACGAGCACGGCGAGCGCCGCCAAGGGCCAGCGCTGTGTTGCGTCGACAACGATCAGCATCGCACATATCAGCGCGCCGCCGCCGGTCGCAAGCCCTGCTTCGCCGAGCCGGCGAACGAGAAAGGTCGAAAATGCTGCGAACACGATGCCTCCGGCACCGTAGAGCATCACGAGCGTTCCGGCAAACGACAGCGAAATCCCATAGTGGCGATGAAGGTGTGTGGCAATGAAGGCGAACGCGCCAAACATGAACGTCCCTTCGAGAAACACAATGAGCAGCACGATACGCGCCCAGCGTTGTTTCCAAACGTACGCGATGCCCGCGGGCAGCGTGGCAAGGGACGTGTCTCTACTTTGTGCGAGCCCAACGGGATTCATTCTGCGGAGCATTGCAAAGACGATCGCCGCGGCGCCGGCAAACCAAAGCGCGAGAAACACGAACGGCGCGCGAATGCCAAAGTGCTCGGCTCCCAAGCCGCCGAGCAAGGAACCAGCGGAGAAACCGAGCATTTGGCCGATCAGAAAGCGCGCCAGCACAGGTTGTCGTCGCTCGTAAGGGAGGACGTCGCCGATCCATGCCATCGACAGTGGGACAATCGCCGCGCAGCTCGCGCCGGCGACGAATCGCGCGAGGGTGAGCGTGGCGAACGTCGGGGCGAGCGCGCAACCGAGTGCGGTTGCAGCGGATGTCGTACAGGCCCAGCCGATGACGCGATATTTGCCGTAGCGATCGCCGAACGGCCCGAGCACGATCTGAAAAACGCCATACGCGAGCGTGAACAGCGTTACGACATTGGCTGCCGTTCCGATTCCGACGCTATAACCGCTCGCGAGCGCGGGCAGCATCGGATCGGCAACACGCGCCGACGCCGCTGCACCGAACGCGCCGAGCGACAGCGCGGCGATGGCGAGGCTGGGTACCGCCGGCGCCGGCTCACTCAAATGGTCCCCCACGCTTGCGGCTGCGCCGCTACGCTCTGCCCTCGGCCCCCAGAGGGGGCCTGATTCGCACCTTGGGACGGCCCCGCGGTGCTCAAGCGAGCGATAGCGGCAGCTTGCGCAAGCGCTTGCCCGTCGCGCCCGCGAGCGCGTTCGCGACCGCGGGCGCGATCGGCGGCACGCCCGGCTCACCGACGCCGGTCGGCTTTTCGGTCGATGGCACGATGTGCACGTCGACCGCCGGCATCTCGTTCATGCGCAGCACAGGGTAATCGTGGAAGTTCGATTGCTCGACCCCGCCGTCTTTGAGCGTGATCGCACCGTAGAGCGCCGCCGAAAGTCCGAAGCCGATCCCGCCTTCCATCTGCGCCTTCACGACATCGGGATTCACGACGAATCCGCAATTCACCGCGCAAACGACGCGATCGACGGTGAACTTGTTGTCGCTCGTGACGGTAACGTCGACGATTTGCGCGACGGCCGTGTTGAACGACTCGTGCACGGCGACGCCGCGGCTGCGTTTCGTGCCAGGTTTGCCCGGTGCAAGCGGCGTGCCCCATCCTGCTTTTTCCGCGGCAAGCGTAAGCGCGGAGAGATGCTTAGGCTGATTCGTCAGCAGCGCTTTACGAAACGCCACCGGATCGTAGCCCGCGGTCGTTGCCACCTCATCGATGAATGCTTCAGTCGCATATGCGTTGTGCGACGAGCCCACCGATCGCCACCATTGGACCGGAACGCCGACTTGCGGCGAGTACAGATCAACCATCAAATTGGGAATCGCGTAGGGCAGCGTCGATGCGCCCTCGACGCTCGTCAAGTCGACCCCTTCCTTTACCATCATCGCCTCGAATGGGGTTCCCGTGAGAATCGATTGGCCGACGATCCGATGTTGCCAGCCGACGACATTACCGGCGGAATCCAACCCGGCCTTCATCACGTGCAAATACATCGGGCGAAAATAGCCCGCCTTCATGTCGTCCTCGCGCGTCCAGACGAGCTTGATCGGCGCGCCACCCTTGCCCATCACAGCGAGCGCCTTTGCGACGGACGCTGCTTCAACGAGGTAGTCGGATTGCGGATTCGCGCGGCGACCGAAGCTGCCGCCCGCGAACAGTTGATGCAGAAAGACTTGTTGCGGCATGAGACCGACGATTTTCGCGACCGAGGCTTGGTCGACCGTCTGGAACTGTTCGCCGTTCCAGACATCGCAGCGGTCGTCCGACAGCTTCACGACACAATTCATCGGCTCCATCGTCGCGTGCGCGAGATACGGAAACTCGTAGGTCGCATCGAGTGTTTTTGCCGCGCCCGCGATCGCTTTGGCCGCGTCGCCGTCGTTACGCGCGACCTTGCCCGGCGCTGCCGCCAGACGTTTGTATTCGGCGAGGATGTCAGCGGAGGACGCTTTGAACGCCGTACTGTCGTCCCACTCGACCGCGAGCGCGTCGCGTGCTTTCTTCGCTGCCCAGAAGTTCGTCGCAACGATCGCGACGCCGGTGGGCACCTCGACGACGTAGCGAACCCCTGGAATGCCTTGTACCGACTCCGCTTTGAAACTTTTCACCCGCGCGCCGAACTTCGGTGGATGCGCGACCACCGCCGTCAGCATGTCGGGGAGCTTGACGTCCTGCGTGAACGTTGCTGTCCCGGTGGACTTAGCCTTGCTGTCGGGACGCGCGAACGATTTTCCGATGTAGACGTAATCCTTCGCGTCCTTGAGCTTGACGTTTTGCGGAACCGGCAGCTTCGAAGCCGCATCGGCAAGCTCGCCGAACGTTGCCTTCTTCCCGGCTGCATGCGTGACCACGCCGCCCTTCACGCTGATCGATTCAGGCGCGACATTCCATTTTTGCGCCGCGGCGGAGACGAGCATCGCGCGCGCGGCCGCGCCGGCCTGTCGATATTGATCGAATGAATTCGCCATTGCCGTCGACCCGCCCGTCCCTTGCATCGGACCCCACAGCAGATTGTTGTAGAGCTTCTCGTCGGCCGGCGCGCCGTCGACGCGGACTTGCGACCATGCGGCATCGAGCTCGTCGGCAACCAGCGTCGGCAGTCCCGTATAAGTGCCTTGCCCCATCTCGACATGCTTCACGAACACCGTGACGGTGTTGTCCGGCTTGATGCGCAGAAATGCGTTCGGCGCGAATTCGCCGGTTGCGGCCGTGCCGACCGTCTTCCCCGGTCCCGACGTTTGCGCAACGCCGTCGATTGGAAAAATGCCGAGCGTCAAGCCGGCGCCCGTTGCCGTCATCACCTTGAGAAACGCGCGACGGTCGAACGACATTGAAGCGTATTGGTCGGCGGATAGACGGTGCGAATTCATCGTGTGATCCTCAAGCAATGCTCTGCGATGCTTCCTTGATCGCAGCGCGGATTCGAACGTACGTCGCACAACGGCAAATGTTGCCGCTCATCGCGGCGTCGATATCGGCATCGGTCGGCCGCTTCTTCTTCGCGAGCAGCGCGGCGGCTGACATGATTTGTCCCGACTGGCAGTAGCCGCATTGCGGGACGTCGAGCTTCTGCCATGCGGCTTGCAGAGCCGCACCTTCGCGCGTCTTGAGGCCTTCAATCGTTGTGATGTCCGCGCCCTGCTTGATCGCCGATAGCGGCGTTTGGCATGAACGCACGGGCTGTCCATCGATGTGCACGGTACATGCGCCGCACAGTGCCATCCCACAGCCGAATTTTGTTCCCGTGAGGTTCAAGCTGTCGCGCAGAATCCACAACAGCGGCGTATCGGTGGGAACGCTGGAACTGATATCGACGCGCTCTTTGTTGACGAACAGGATCGGCATGAAAGGCTCCGGAAAGAAACGAAAGCAGAGCGAATTGGGACGAAACGTCAATGTTAGGCGAACGGGCGACACGTTTCCATCGCGCCGGCGATCAACTGCAAAAAGACCCTCGATTCACAAGGACTTAGACAGGGGCACACGGTATAATTCCATAGTTACGAATGACCCCGAAAGCACAAGATCATGGAAGCGGAGCAGGTCAATCAGATCGCCAATACGTTATCCGGCCTCAAGAACCGCACGGCCCAGCTGCGGAGGTATCTTTGACTTCGAGGTGAAGCGCGAACGGCTCGAAGCCGTTTCGCGGGAGCTCGAGAATCCGAATATCTGGAACGATCCGCAGCGAGCACAGGATCTTGGCCGCGAAAAGAAGCGGCTCGAGCAGGTCGTCGACACGCTGACGCGACTCGCCCACGGCTTGGACGACAGCGGTCAGCTGTTCGAGCTTGCGCGCACCGAAAGCGACGACGCCACACTTGTCGCGGTGGGGTCGGACGTCGCGAAGCTCGAGCAGACGGTCGCCGATCTCGAGTTCCGTCGAATGTTCGCCAATCCGATGGACCCGAACAATTGTTTCGTGGACATCCAGGCGGGCAGCGGCGGTACCGAAGCGCAGGATTGGGCTTCGATGCTGTTGCGCATGTATCTTCGCTACTGCGAGCGCAAGGGGTATCGCGCTGAAGTGCTCGAGGAATCGCCGGGAGAGGTCGCGGGCATCAAGAGCACGTCGATCAAAGTCGAGGGCGATTACGCGTTCGGGTTTCTTCGCACCGAGACCGGCGTTCATCGGCTGGTGCGCAAAAGTCCGTTCGATTCCAACGCGCGGCGGCATACGTCGTTTGCCAGCGTGTTCGTCTATCCTGAGGTCGACGAGTCGATCGAAGTCGACATCAACCCGGCCGACTTGCGGATCGATACGTATCGCGCTTCAGGCGCCGGCGGACAGCACGTCAACAAGACCGATTCGGCGGTGCGGATCACGCATCTGCCGACGAACATCGTCGTCCAATCTCAGACTGACCGTTCGCAACATCGCAATCGCGCGGAGGCGATGGCGATGCTTAAGGCCAAGCTCTACGAGCTCGAATTGCGCAAGCGCCAGGCAGAGCAGCAAAAGCTGGAGGACGCGAAGACCGACATCGGCTGGGGGCACCAAATCCGCAGCTATGTTCTCGACCAGTCACGGATCAAGGATCTGCGCACGAACTACGAAGTCGGCAACACGCAGGCCGTGCTCGACGGCGACCTTGACGATTTCATCGCGGCGAGCCTGAAGCAGGGGGTGTGAGCATGTCGGAAGACAAGAAGACGGCGCCCGCTGTAACGCCGCCAGCGGCCGACGAAAACCAGATCATCGCCGAGCGGCGCGCCAAGCTCGCGGCGTTGCGCGCGCAAGGGCAGGCGTACCCGAACGATTTTCATCGCGATGCCGTCGCCGGCGAGTTGCACGCGCAGCACGACGCGAAATCCAACGAAGAGCTTGGGACGTCGCATATCGCCGTCGCAGTGGCCGGCCGGATGGTGTTGAAGCGCGTCATGGGCAAGGCGTGCTTCGCGACGCTCCAGGACATGTCGGGACGTATCCAGCTCTACGTGACGATGGATGCGGTCGGTCCGGAAGCGCTCGATACATTCAAGCATTGGGACTTGGGCGACATCGTTGGCGCGAAGGGCATGCTGTTCAAGACAAAAACCGGCGAGCTGTCGGTGAAATGCGACTCGATTCGGCTGTTGTCGAAGGCGCTTCGTCCTTTGCCGGAAAAATTCCACGGCTTGGTCGACACCGAGCAGAAGTATCGGCAGCGCTATCTCGACCTCATCACCAATCCCGCCTCACGCGACATCTTCGTCAAGCGCTCGCGTATCGTGCAGACGATGCGTGAATTTTTCGTCGCGCGCGGATACCTCGAAGTCGAAACACCGATGATGCAGTCGATTCCCGGCGGCGCGGCAGCGAGGCCGTTTCGCACGCATCACAACGCGCTCGACATGGACCTGTATCTTCGGATCGCGCCGGAGCTGTATCTCAAACGGCTCGTCGTCGGCGGCCTTGAGAAGGTGTTCGAGATCAATCGCAATTTTCGTAACGAAGGGATCTCGACCAAGCACAACCCTGAGTTCACGATGCTGGAGTTTTACGAGGCGTATCGCAATTACGGTTATCTGATGGACCTGACCGAAGAGCTGTTGCGCGAGATCGCGCATAAGGTTCTCGGTACCACGACTATTTCGTATCAAGGTGAAGCGATCGAGCTCGGGAGCAAATACGACCGGCTGACGATGGCCGAAGCGATCCATCGATACAACCCTCACTATCCTCTGCACGAGCTCGCGAAGCCGGCGTATTTGAAAGTCGCGCTCGCCCCCTTCGACGTCGAGGTGTTCGATTCCGATGGCGTGGGGCTGCTGCAGCTCAAGCTGTTCGAGGCGACAACCGAAGAGAAGCTCGTCCAGCCGACATTCATCATCGCGCACCCGACGGACGTGTCGCCGCTGGCTCGCGCCAACGATGCGAACCCGGCGGTCACCGACCGCTTCGAGCTGTTCATCACCGGCCGCGAGATTGCAAACGGCTTTTCGGAGCTGAACGATCCCGAGGATCAGGCGGCGCGCTTCGCGGCGCAAGTGAAGGCAAAGGAAGCCGGCGACGAAGAGGCCATGTATTACGACGCCGACTACGTGCGCGCGCTCGAATATGGCTTGCCGCCGACGGCGGGCGAGGGTGTGGGCATCGATCGCCTTGTGATGCTGTTGACCGATGCGCCATCGATTCGCGACGTCATCCTGTTTCCGCAGCTGAAGCCGGAGGCGTAGATGTCGTGCCCGCACGCTTGCGGCTGTCGCCGCTGCGCTGCCCCCCGAGGGGGAGTAATTCGCGCCTTGGGACGTCCCTGCGGCGCTCATTGGCGTTGCCATCAATGAGTCGGTTTTCCTCGTTCGCCGAGTTCTATCCGTTCTATCTGTCCGAGCACGAGAACCCGACGTGCCGCAGGCTGCACTTCGTCGGCTCATCGCTCGCGTTGGGATGCGTCCTCGCAGCGATCGTTTCCGCCAATCCGTGGTGGATCGCCGCCGCATTTGCCGCGGGCTATGGCTGCGCGTGGATCGGACACGCGTTCTTCGAGCACAACCGTCCCGCGACATTCACACATCCGGTCTACAGCTTCATCGGCGATTGGGCGATGTACAAGGACATGCTGATCGGCCGTATCCGCTGGTAGTCGTCGAAATCGCGACCTGACGGAGGCGGTTTGCGCGATACCCTGGTGGGGTATATGATGCGTCCATGGATACGTCAGTCGCCGCGCCGCAGTCGATTGCTATTCACGCTGCCCAACGGGAACGGCTTGACCTTGCGCTCGAGGGAATGACGTGCGCCGCATGCGCGGCGCGAATCGAAAAGGCGCTGAACCGCGTGCCGGGCGCGACCGCGTCGGTCAATTTTGCGAGCGAGTCCGCGAGCGTCAACTTCGACCCCTCGCAATCCGATCCGTCAGCACTCATCGCGGCGGTCGAGCGAGCCGGTTATCGCGCTCGCGTTCGGCGGGATGGCAAAGCAGAACGGCGGGTCAGCGAAGCGCAACAGAATGCGCAGCGCCGCCGCCTTGCGCTGGAATTCTGGCTCTCCGTTGTGCTGACGCTGCCGCTTGTCGCGCCGATGATTCCGATGTTCGCGAGCGGCAGCATCTTGGCCTCCGCCCATCAGGAAGTCTTGCCGCGCTTGGTGCAATTGGCGTTGGCAACACCGGTGCAGTTCTGGATCGGCCGGCGTTTCTACGTCGGCGCCTGGCATTCGTTGCGCGGACGCGGCGCGAACATGGATGTGCTGATCGCGCTCGGCACGACCATGGCGTGGGCGTTAAGCGCCGCCGTCACGCTGCTCGGTCTCGACCACGAGCACGTTTACTTTGAGGCGTCGGCCGCGGTCATTACGCTTGTCTTGTTGGGAAAGTTGCTGGAAGCGCGAGCGAAAGGCGGGACGTCGACCGCGCTGCAAAGCCTGCTCAAGCTGCAACCGCGTGTTGCCTTTGTCGAACGAGACGGCGCCGTGGTCGAAGTGCCGCTCGAGACGTTGCACGCCGGTGAACGCATGATCGTGCGTGCAGGCGATTCGGTTCCTGTGGACGCTGTCGTGATCGACGGCGAGTCGTCGGTCGACGAGTCCATGTTGACCGGCGAAAGTAAACCGGTCGCCAAACATGCCGGGTCAAAAGTGTACGCAGGAACGGTGAACAACGACGGCTTTCTTCGCTGTCAGGCGACCGGCGTCGGTGAAGCGACATTGCTCGCCGGAATCGTTCGGCTCGTGCGCGAGGCTCAAGGATCGAAGGCGCCGGTTCAGCGGCTCGCCGATCGCGTCGCTGGCATTTTTGTACCGATCGTTGTGGCGATTGCGGCCGTCACCTTCGTTGCAACGTGGTGGATTGTTGGCGATGCTGCACGGGCGGTCATCCAATCGGTTGCCGTGCTGGTGATCGCGTGTCCGTGTGCATTGGGCCTGGCGACTCCGACGGCGATCATCGTCGGCACAGGACGCGGCGCGCAACGCGGGATGGTGATCCGCAATGCCGCCGCGCTCGAGCACGCCGGACGACTCACGATGCTTGTCGTCGACAAGTCCGGCACGTTGACTCAAGGCAAGCCGTCAGTCGTCGACGTCGTTGCGACGGCGGGACACGATGAGAATGAAGTGCTCGCGTTGGCGGCGGCACTCGAGCAAGGCTCGACGCACCCCTTGGCGGACGCGATCCTCCGCAAAGCGCGCGATGCGCGACTGCACATTGCTTCGGCGACCGATTACAAAGCGGTCCCCGGAAAAGGCGCTCGCGGTTATGTCGACGGCGCCGCGCTGACGTTGGGTTCGCTGGCTTTTCTCGCGGAGGAGGGCGTCGACATGCACGACAGCAACGCAGCCCGCGAACTGGCAGCGGGGCATACCGTCGTGGGCGTTGCGAGTGACGGCGACCTCGTCGGCGTCATCGCGCTCGCCGATCGGTTGCGTGAAACGACGCCGAAGGCGGTCGACCGACTGCGCGCGCATGGCATCGACGTCGTGATGATCACCGGCGACAATGCAGCGACCGCGCAAGCTGTAGCCAAAGCCGCCGGCATCGTCAGGTATCGCGCGGGCGTCTTGCCAGCGGACAAGGCGGCGGCGGTGCGCGCGTTCAAGGCCGAAGGCCACGTCACCGGAATGGTCGGTGATGGCGTCAACGACGCACCGGCGCTCGCGGAAGCCGATGTGAGCTTCGCAATCGGTGCCGGATCGGCGGTTGCGATTGAAGCGGCGGACATCACCGTCGTTCGCAATGATCTCAATGCGGTCGTCGATGCGATTCTTCTATCGCGCGCGACGTTAGCGAAGATCCGCCAAAATCTGTTCTTTGCGTTTGCGTACAACGTTCTGGGCATTCCGTTGGCGGCGCTCGGAATGCTGAATCCCGTGATCGCGGGCGCCGCGATGGCGGCGAGTTCGGTGTCGGTTGTTACCAATGCTTTATTGCTCAAGCGCTGGCGTGCTTCGGGCTGATTGGAAGAAAGGAACAGCGATGGAAACCGTGACATTGAACGTTGAAGGCATGACCTGCGGCGGCTGCGTCGCGAGCGTCACGCGCGTATTGAAGGCGACACCCGGCGTCGGCGATGCCGTCGTGCGCCTCGATACGCGTAGCGCGACGGTTACGTTCGACCCGGCACGGACTTCGGTGCCGGCATTGAAGTCCGCGATCGAGGACGCGGGCTATGCCGTCGGTGCGTAAGAATCAAGCGCGAGCGCGGGCGGCCGAACGACATCCGCGCGTCGCGCGTGATGAGCTCGGCAAAGTGGAGCTCGCCCGACGGTTGAGTCGGGTCGAGGGGCAAGTGCGTGGGATCGGCAAGATGCTGGAAGACGATCGTTATTGCGTCGACGTCCTGACGCAAATCGCCGCCGTGCAATCGGCGCTTGATGCGCTCGCGCGAAAGCTGCTCGAGCACCATCTGCACGGCTGCGTGAAACATGCGATCCGCTCCGGCGACGGCGACGCGGCAATCACCGAAGCGCTCACAGTGATCCGCAAATTCGGACGGTGACAGCTACTTTGCGGCGTTCCGATCGATCCACTGCGCGAACGCTTGCAAATATTTCTGCAGGAACTCGCGCGTCGAATCGTTTATGAGCGCGCCCTTTTCGTCGAACAACGAGGCGGCCTTGCCGATGTAGGCCTCGGGCTGCTGCAGCGCCGGCATGTCGAGGAAGACCAGCGATTGCCGAAGATGATGATTGGCGCCGAATCCCCCGATCGCGCCGGGCGAAACGCTGATCACGCCGGCCGGTTTACGGCTCCAAGCGCTCTTTCCATAGGGACGCGATGCGACGTCGATCGCATTTTTCAGCACACCGGGCACGCCGCGGTTGTATTCAGGCGTGACGAAAAGCACGGCATCGAACGACTCGATCTTTTGCTTGAAATCGCGCACGACTTGCGGCGGATCGGCTTCCTGATCCTGGTTGAAAAAGGGCAGGTGGCCGATCTCGACGATTTCGAGCTTGAGCGGCGGCTGGGCCATCGCGACAAGCGCCTTGGCGGTCTTGCGATTGAACGATTCCTTGCGAAGGCTGCCGACGAGCACGGCGACGTTGCGGGTAGCGGGCATGTTCGTATCCTTGTTGGCGGTAGCGATGGCAACCGGGCACTAACGTTATAGATTTCTCGCAGGACATGTCGGTTCCTGTCATTCTCGGCGCGCAGGTTTGCCCGTCAGTCGTCCGGATGGCATAATTGCGCCCCTCGGGGTGTAGCGCAGCCTGGTAGCGCGCTTGCTTTGGGAGCAAGATGTCGGGAGTTCAAATCTCTCCACCCCGACCATCCAATGCAATGCGCGCCGACCGGGCCTCCGGCGTGTGACGTTGATCCGGTCCAACAGGAACAGGAAATCGAGCGCCCGTAGCTCAATTGGATAGAGCACCGGCCTTCTAAGCCGGGGGTAACAGGTTCGAGTCCTGTCGGGCGCGCCAATTTGGCGCAGCCGACCACGAAGGTTCGCGGTGATCGGTTCGGAGCAGAGCAGTTTGGCCGTGGACCGCCTTCAACATCGGTCCACACAGCGGTGGCTGTAGCTCAGCTGGTAGAGTCCCGGATTGTGATTCCGGTTGTCGTGGGTTCGAATCCCATCAGCCACCCCACTCTCCCGTTAGAAGGGCGCTTGCGCGCCTCGGCCTCCTTGGATCATCAGCGCGAATCTTTGCATTGCGAGTCGGCCTCGCATGCCGACTCACATTTGCCGTCGATCCCCGCTGCGCGGGGCCCCTCGCCGGCTGCTCGCGTCACGAGCCGCAAGCATGGGGTCCATATCTAGCGATGCGCTTTACTGTCGCGACGTACAACATCCACAAAGGCTTCACGCACTTCACCCGTCGGATGGTCATCCACGAGGTGAAGGAACGCCTGCACGGCTTGTCGGCCGACATTCTGTTCTTGCAGGAAGTCCTCGGCATCCACGAGCGGCATGCGTATCGCTACACCGAGTGGCCGGGCAAACCGCAGCACGAGTTCATCGCCGACGCGATGTGGCGCGAGGTCGCCTACGGAAAGAACGCCGTATATCGCCACGGCCATCACGGCAACGCGGTCCTTTCGCGATTCGCAATCGTCGGACAGGAAAATCAGGATATCTCGGCGCACGTGTTCGAGAGTCGCGGTTTGCTTCATTGCGAGATCACGTTGGGACCGCGCCTCCCTGTCCTCCATTGCGTCAATGTTCATCTCGGTCTCACCGAGCGCGGCAGACAATGGCAGATCCGCGCGCTTGTCGAGCGGATCAAAGACACGGTACCGAAGAACGCGCCGCTCGTGATCGCCGGTGACTTCAACGATTGGCGCCGCCGCGGTGATCGCACATTGACCGAGGAGCTTGGTCTCTTCGAAGTATTCGAGGAAGTGAAGGGGCGTCCTGCGCGGACATTTCCATCGGTGCTGCCGATGTTTCGTCTCGACCGCATTTACGCGCGGGGGCTTCGCGCCGTCGACGCACGCGTCCACTATGCGTTCCCCGGCAGGCGCATGTCCGATCACGCGGCGCTTGCGGCCACGCTCGAGCTGCGTAGTCGATAGATCTCCTCACGCGGAACGATGAATCGCTTCATGCCCGGCAATACGATCGGGCTGCTGCGCAACGGCGCGGAATATTTTCCCGCCCTGATCGCGGCGATCGACGGCGCAAAAAAGGAGGTCTGGCTCGAGACATACATCTTCGCTGACGATGTTGCCGGCCGCGCGGTCGCACAAGCGCTGGTCCGCGCGGCCCAACGCGGCGTCACGGTTCGCATGCTGATCGATGGATGGGGCGCAAAGTTGTATCTGACGCCGGCGCTGGAGCGCCTGCTCACGGAGGGCGGCGTCCAATTGATGAAATACCGTCCCGAAGTCGCACCATGGCAGTTTCGCTCGCACCGGATGCGCCGGCTGCATCGCAAGCTGTGCCACGTCGATGGCGAGATCGCATTCGTCGGCGGCATCAACATCATCGACGACATGAATACGCCGGGGCACACGCCGCCGCGCGTCGACTTTGCGGTTTGCGTTCGAGGGCCGTTGCTTGCCCCGATCGTGCAAACGATGCAGCGTGTTTGGGCGATCGTCGAATTCACGCAGCTCAAGAGCTCCGACGTACCGCTGTTTCCGCCGACGCTGCAAACGGAGCGTGTCGGCAACCAGACGGCTAAGTTCGTTATTCGCGATAACCTGCGCTACCGCAGCGACATCGAGCGCGCGTACCTCGCTGCGCTTCGCACGGCACGCACCGAAATATTGATCGCGACGGCCTATTTCTTTCCCGGCGCCGATTTTCGTCGTGCGCTCATCGCCGCGGCGGCGCGCGGCGTGCGCGTCACGCTCCTTTTGCAGGCGCGCGTCGAATATCGGCTGCTTCACTATGCGTCCCGTGCGCTTTACGGTCAGCTGCTTGCCGCGGGCATCTCGATCCAGGAGTACTACCAATCGTTCCTCCATGCCAAGGTCGCCGTGATCGACGATAAATGGGCAACGGTCGGGTCATCCAACATCGACCCCTATTCGTTTCTGATGGCTCGCGAGGCCAATGTCTTTGTCCGCGACCCCATGTTTGCCGACCGCCTGCGGCTCGAGCTTTTGACGATGATCGAAACCGGTGCGCGGCCGGTGCCACCGCAGCGCTGGGCCGAGCGCTCGCGTATTGCGAAGGCGGCAAGCTGGATTGCCTACGGAATCGTGCGCATCGCGATGGGCATGCTGCGATATGGCGGCGACGAATGGTGGCGCGGCACAGAAGCAATACGAAAATGAATCGCCCGTTAGACGACTGCTAGACTTCCGTTGATGCGACGCTCGTCATCCCTTCCGCTTCCCGCCGACTCCGGCGTACCGCGCACCATGCGCGGCGATTGGCATGCGATCGGGACCCTCCTTCCCTATCTGTGGGAGTACAAGGGACGCGTTTTGGCGGCGCTTGCCTGCCTTATCGCCGCCAAGGTCGCCAACGTCGGCGTACCGGTGTTGATGAAAGAGATCGTCGACAGCCTCGATGCGCGCACCGCGATGCTTGCTGTGCCGCTGTTGCTCCTCGTCGCCTACGGCCTCCTGCGCTTGTCCACGACCTTCTTCACCGAGCTGCGCGAATTCCTGTTCGCCAAAGTAACGCAGCGCGCGGTGCGCAAGATCGGGCTGCAGGTGTTTCGCCATCTGCACGCGCTCTCGATGCGTTTCCATCTCGCGCGGCAAACAGGAGGTCTCACGCGTGACGTCGAGCGCGGCCAGCGCGGAATTTCAACGCTTGTGAGCTTCGCGCTCTTTTCGATCCTGCCCACGCTCGTCGAGATCACACTTGTTTCAGCGATTCTCATCGCGCGATACGACTGGACGTTCATGGCGATCGCCGCAGGCGCGCTTGCGCTCTACATCGCCTTCACGATCGCGATCACCGAATGGCGTACGCATTTTCGGCGCGAAATGAACGAGCTCGACTCGAAGGCAAACACGCGCGCCATCGACAGCCTGCTGAACTATGAAACCGTCAAGTATTTCGGCAACGAAGAGTGGGAGGCGCAGCGCTACGACCATAGCTTGCAACGTTGGGAGAAGGCGGCGGTAAAAAGCCAGACGTCGCTCTCGGCGCTCAACATCGGGCAAAGCGCGATCATTGCCGTCGCTGTTACCCTCATCATGTGGCGCGCAACCGCCGGCGTCGTCGCCGGCAACATGACGATCGGCGATCTCGTACTGGTGAACGGTTTCATGCTGCAGCTTTATGTGCCGCTCAACTTCCTCGGCGTCATCTACCGCGAGATCAAACAGGCGATGGCGGACATGGAGCGCTTGTTCAATCTGATCGATGAGCACGCCGAGATCACCGATGCGCCGGGTGCAACGCCGCTCGTTTTGCGCGGCGCCGAAGTGCGCTTCGAGCACGTCGATTTTTTTTACGAGCCCGGGCGGCAGATTCTGTTCGACGTGTCGTTCACGATTCCGGCCGGGCACAACATCGCCGTGGTCGGGCCTTCCGGATCGGGCAAGTCAACGCTTGGCCGACTGCTGTATCGGTTCTACGACGTCGCGTCCGGACGCATCCTGATCGATGGACAGGATTTGGGCGATGTTCAGCAGCGTACGCTCCGCGCGGCGATCGGCATCGTCCCGCAGGACACCGTGCTCTTCAACGACACGATCGAATACAACATTGCGTATGGCCGGCCCGGCGCGACAAAGGACGAGATCATCGCCGCCGCCAAGCTTGCGCAGATCCATGACTTCATCGCGAGTCTTCCGCTCGGCTATCAAACGCAGGTCGGCGAGCGCGGCCTCAAGCTGTCGGGTGGAGAGAAGCAACGCGTCGCAATCGCACGCGCCATTCTCAAGCAACCGGCGATCCTGATCTTCGACGAGGCGACCTCTGCGCTCGACTCGAAATCCGAAAAGGCGATCCAGGCGGAGCTGAAACAGATCGCGCGCAACCGTACGACGTTGACGATCGCCCATCGGCTCTCGACGATCGTCGATTCCGATGTCATCCTTGTGCTCGAACGCGGCCGCATCGTCGAGCGCGGCACGCATGTTGCTCTTCTTGCGAGCGACGGCGTTTACGCGCGGATGTGGCGGTTGCAGCAAGACGAGGAACGAACGGTAGCCGACGCTTCGCCGGCGTCGTCTGAGAGGCCGGGCCTCGAAGTTGCGGGTGCGTTGCGTACCCCTGCCGCACCCGAAGCCGAGGCAGAGGCCGTTTTGCGCTCGTCAACCTAAGTCCTTGATTCAACGTTTTGATTGACCGTTCCCTGCCGATATGCGATAAGGCCGACTGAAAAAAAACTTCTGAACCCGTCTAATGAATCGGCTGCTACTCATTGTTTTCGCGTGCGGATTATCCGCGCCGGCCCTATGCTCTTCGCTGGAGCCTGATCCCGCGAAGCTCCGGCTCATGTCGGCGAACGCGCTGGTATTCGACGCTGCCGCGCAGCGTCCGATTTACGCCAAGGCGGCCGATGAAGTCACCCCCATCGCCTCGCTCACGAAATTGATGACCGCCATGGTGGTTCTCGACGCGGCTCAGCCGTCGGACGAGCTGATCGCTATCCAGAACGAGGATTTCGACTTCCTAAAGGGCAGCCGGTCCCGGCTCCGCATGGGCACGATGTTGCCCCGCCGCGAGCTCCTGCGCCTTGCCCTCATGTCGTCCGAAAACCGCGCCGCGTCGGCGCTCGCACGCCACTATCCCGGCGGAACACCTTCGTTCGTCGCCAGCATGAATGCCAAGGCCGCCGCGCTGCAAATGACGCGCACCCGTTACGCCGACCCGACGGGCTTGTCGGCGGACAACGTTTCGACCGCCAACGATCTCGCGCGCCTCGTACAAGCCGCCGCGACCTATCCACTGATCCGCGAATTCTCGACGACGCCCGCTCACTTCGTCGAGGTACAGCCGGCGGGTCGGTGGCTGACGTTCAACAACTCGAATGCGCTCGTCAAGAATCACGCGTGGGATATCCAGCTCCAGAAGACCGGCTATATCCGCGAGGCGGGCCGGTGCCTCGTGATGTTGACGACAATTGCCGAGCGACCGTTCGTCATCGTGTTGCTCGATTCCAACGGGAAGTACACGCGGCTCGGCGACGCGCAGCGGGTCAAGCGTTGGCTCGAAACGGGCGAAGCGTTGGCACCACCTGTTTCCGGCGGATCGCTGCAACGCTATCACGGCTCATTTCCGCCGCGACAACGGCAGACAGTAAGAATCACGTTTTCGCCGCATGCGACGCGAGGCGGCGTTTACGCGGTCAAGCTGACGCAGCCAAAGCGCCAGACAAAGTCCTCAAAGCATCGCGTCTGACACTAGCATTCGCGAGGTGCGCATCGCGGCGATTGCGAAAGCGTCCTGCGTCGCTTTCTTGTCGTCGATGAACGATTTTCAACCGGGTATCCTGGCGCCGATTCCGCTCGCGGCGCGTCATCTGTTCTTCTCGATCGCCAACCCGGACGGTGTTCGCGTATCGCTTAAAGCGCTGCGGGACGTGGCCGACGGCGATGCGACGGTCGTGGGACTCGGCCATTCGCTGACACTTACGCTTGGCGCGAACATCGAGCAGCTTCGCGTCTTTCCGGCGTCGTCACTCCACGTCGACGTGCCCTCGACGCCCGCCGCGTTATGGTGCTGGCTTCGCGGCGATGATCGTGGCGACGTCGTCCGCCGGTCGATGGTTATCGAGCACGCTCTCCGTCCGCATCTGGTGCTCGCACAAGCGATCGACGCGTTTCGCTACAAGACGGGCCTTGATCTCACTGGATACGAAGACGGCACCGAAAACCCGCGCGATGCTGCTGCGCTCGACGCCGCGATTCTGAAGAATACCGGCGCCGGCTTCGACGGATCGAGCTTCGTTGCGATCCAGCAATGGGTACATGCGTTTGAGCGCTTCGAAGCGATGGCGGCGCACGATCAGGACCTGGCGATCGGCAGACAACGCAGCGATAACGAGGAGATCGACGACGCGCCACCCTTTGCCCACGTCAAGCGAACGGCGCAGGAGAGCTTCGAGCCCGAAGCGTTCGTATTTCGGCGCTCGATGCCGTGGAATGACGAACGGCGCGCGGGATTGGTGTTCGTCGCATTCGGAAAATCGTTCGACGCGTTCGAGGCACAGCTTCGCCGAATGACCGGCGCGGAAGATGGGATCGTCGACGCGCTGTTTCGCTTCTCGCGTCCCGTCACCGGTGCGTATTTCTGGTGCCCGCCGTTGTGCGAAGGGCGCCTCGATCTCCGTGCGCTTGGTCTGTAACGTTCGCGCACGACCGTCACCGGCTTATTTCGGCCAATGCGCTTCGTAGTGGCGCGTCGGAGATCTGGAGCACACCCGCGTACGGCTGGTCCATCTCGAGGATCAGGAAGACTGCGGTCGCCACCGATACTGTACAGACGAAAATGATGGCATAAACGGTGGCGTTGCGCGGCGCGAACAAGCCGAGGCTCGCGAAGATGACGACGAGCCAGAACACCAGCACCATAAGAAAAGCCCTCGGTATGGAGCTGCGGCTGTGCTCGATCAGCAGCCAGCGCGCTTGTTCGAGTTCGGCGGCCAGCGTTAGCGCGCGTGCGTGCAGCCATTTCTGCGCATCGCTGCGAGGCGTGAGCGCGAAGAGGTGATTGCGGATCGCCTCTATTTCTGCCGCTTGGGACCCCACGCTGCCTTCCTTAATCGGGTCCTCACGCGGGCCCCAAACGCGTTTGATGCGCTCTTCGATCAGCTGCCGCAGCAGCTCGCGCGTTTCCCGGGTCTCTGGACCGTACTGGCGCAGGCTGCGATCGAGCATGATGATCTGCGCACCGCTTTCCCGGACTTCCTGCGCCCGGGTGTCGAACGAGCTCTTGGCTGACGCGACCATGAGGCCGAGCACGAGCGCGGAGAGGGTCGCGATCAGGCCCGTCGCCACGTTCACGATCTGCCGCGTATCTTCCTTCATGTGGTCGGGCGGCAGCACGCTGTGCAGGTAGATGCCGACGAGCGCACCCGCCATCACGCACAGGTACACGACAAACGCAATCGCAAGCTCCGTCACGAACTACTCCTCCCTGCGTTGACGAATCATTGCGTCGCGCGCCGATGCTGCTCGAACAATTCCTTCGCATGCGCGCGCGTTTTGACGGTGATTTCGGCGCCCGACAGCATGCGGGCCAGCTCGTCGACGCGCTCGGCGGAATTCAGCCGGTCGAGCGTTGTCGCGACCGCGGCGCCGGTACCGATCTTGGCAACGCGAAAGTGATGGTCGGCATGGGCAGCGACTTGCGCAAGGTGCGTGACACAAAGCACCTGGCGACGCGCACCCAACGCCTGCAACTGGCGTCCCACGGTCGCGGCAACGGCGCCGCCGATGCCCGTGTCGACTTCGTCGAAAATCAGCGTGGGTACTTGGCCGACCTCGCTCGTCACAACCTGGATCGCCAGCGCAATTCGCGATAGTTCTCCGCCGGAGGCGACGCGCGTGAGCGGACCGAGCGCTTGCTTTGGATGGCTCGCCACGCGGAGCTCGACATGCTCGAGACCGTAGCTTGCGGGCGACGTTTCGGGCAGGAGAGCGACTTCGAGCCGTCCTCCCGCCATCGCCAGATCCTGCATCGCCTCGGTGACGCGGTGCGCGAGCTCGTTGGCCGCAAAGCGGCGTTTCGCTGACAGCGGTTGCGCCAGCGCGCGATAGCGCTGCTCTGCGTCGGCGACGCGCCGTGCGAGCATTCCTTCGTCGGCCGCTTCGGCGAGGGCCACCAAACGCGCGTCGGTTTCAGCGAGGAGCGCGGGCAGGGCTTCGGGCCGCACGCGATATTTGCGCGCGGTATCGTGGATCGCAGCGAGACGCGCTTCGACGCGTGCAAGCTCGGCCGGATCGACATCGAGACGACGCCGATATTCGCGAAGGGCGCGGGCAGCTTCGTTCAACTGAATCGACGCGGGTTCGACGAGCGCGATGACCTCGCGCAGCGCCGGATCGTGCGCTGCGCTCCCTTCCAACCGATGCATCAATTGCGAAAGTCGGGCAACGAGCGCGTCGTCGCCTTCGAACAATGCCTCCGAGCTCTGTGCTGCCGTTTCGAGCAAACTTGCTGCATTGGCAAGCCGCGACTGAGCGGCCGACAATTCGCTCCATTCCGATTCCGTCATGCCAAGCGCCGCGAGCTCGCGCCGGCGTGCTTCCAGAAATTCGCGCTCGGACGCGGACAGTTTCGCTGCGCTGGCCGCGGCTTCGTGCTTTTCGACCGCAGCGCGCCAGAGGCGCCAGCTTTCGGCGACCTCGCGTGTCAATGCCGTGAAGCCGCCGAATGCGTCGAGCAGTGTCCGCTGCGCATCAGCCGATGCAAGCGCCTGATGCGCATTCTGCCCGTGCAGATCGACCAATCGCTCGCCGAGCTCCGCAAGCTGCGCGAGCGTTGCGGGCCGGCCATTGACCCACGCGCGGCTTCGTCCTTGCGCATCAATCACGCGGCGTAGCAGCACGTCGTCGCCGGATGCAAGCTCATGCTCCGTAAGCCAAGCGGCAGCGGCGGGCGCGTCGCCAACGTCGAATTCGGCGGCAAACTCGGCGCGCTCGGCGCCGGGACGCAATTGCCGCGATTCGAAGCGATCGCCCAGAAGCAGGCCCAGCGCATCGAGAAGGATCGATTTTCCGGCGCCGGTTTCGCCGGTCAGCACCGAAAAGCCATCGTCGAACTCGACGTCGAGTGCTTCGACCACGACAAAATTGCGGATCGACAGCAGACGCAGCATCGCTTACAAGGCCTGGCCGCCGCGAATGCGCTCCGGCGTTTCGCTCCAGTGCAGCTTTTCGCGCAGCATCGCGAAATAGTCGTGGTCGTGCGGATGTAGAAACCGCGCGCGGTGTTCGGCTCGACGCAGCGCGACGCGATCGCCTTCCGTCAAGCCGAAATGAGCCTGTCCGTCGCAGTGCACCGATGCGTCACGGCCGTGGCTGATCGCGATGGCGATGAACGCGCCGTCGGGAACGGCGATGGGACGATGCGTGAGCGCGTGCGGCGCGACCGGAACCAGCGCGAACGCCGGAACTTGCGGCGCGACGATGGGGCCGCCCGCGGACAGCGCGTATGCCGTTGACCCGGTGGGCGTGGTCACAATGACGCCGTCGGCGCGCATCGAATAGACGAAGCGGCCGTCGATCTCGACCGAGCATTCGATCATCGTGCCGAGCGCGCCGCGGTTGACGACGACATCGTTTAGCGCCAGCGCGTGCTCGCGCGATCCGTCGGCGCGCTCGACGGTGGCGGCTATCAACGTGCGGCGCTCCTCCACGTAATGGCCGTCGAGCATCGTGCCGAGCGCGGCCTCCATCCGGGCAAGGGGAATGTCCGTCAAAAAGCCGAGGCGGCCCTGGTTGACGCCGATCAGCGGGACATCGTGCGGCGCGAGCTGACGCGCGAACGACAGCATCGTGCCATCGCCGCCGAGGACAATTGCCAGATCGGCGGCGTCGCCAAGCGTGGCGGCGTCCACCACCGGCAGGTCCGGTTGCATGGCCAAGGTGGCCGTCTCGGCTTCGAGCGCGACGGCGTGGCCGCGGCCAGCCAAAAACCGCGCAAGCCTGACCAGAGGCTCGGCGAGCGCCGGACTGCCGGGACGGCCGACCAAAACAATCCGGGGAAAACGCGCGGTAAGAGACGCCGACATGGGCGCGATTAAACCATAGGCGGATGCGCCGCTCGGCTGGCCATTCGGATGAATTCGCGACGTAGTGCGTTGTCGTAAGACGGCCACGGTAAGATAGCCACGCTTGGAACGATCGCCATGCTGGATGCCCGCGCACAACACCTGCTGAAAACGCTGATCGAGCGCTACATCGCCGAGGGTCAGCCGGTGGGTTCGCGCGTTCTTTCCCGGCACTCCGGACTCGAGCTTTCTCCGGCGACGATCCGCAACGTGATGGCCGACTTGGAAGACATGGGCCTGATCGCAAGCCCGCACACGTCCGCGGGTCGCATGCCGACGCCGCGCGGCTATCGATTTTTCGTCGACACGCTGATGGTCGTGAAGCCGCTCGAGCAAGGCGAAATTCAGCGGCTCGAAGGCGAGCTCGACGGCGATCGACCGCAGCAGCTCGTCAACGCGGCCGCGTCCTTGCTGTCAGAGCTCACGCAATTTGCCGGCGTGGTAATGACGCCGCGGCGTCGGGAAGCCGCGTTCCGCCATCTGGAATTCCTGCGCTTGTCCGAGCACCGCGTATTGCTGATCGTGGTGACGCCGGAGGGCGATGTGCAGAACCGCATTCTGCATACCGATCGCGCGTATACGTCGGCGCAGCTGATCGAGGCGACGAATTTCTTCAACCAGAATTTTGCCGGGCACTCCTTCGCCGCCATACGCGAACGCCTCGCGGCCGAATTGTCGGCGCTCCGCGAGGATATCGCGGGTCTGATGCAGGTCGCGATCCAGGTCGGCGAGGGCGCGCTGCAGGAAGGCGATTCGCTCGTCGTCACCGGTGAGCGCAACCTGCTCAATGCGGAGGATCTTGCATCGAATATGGATCGGCTGCGGCAGCTGTTCGATCTTTTCGAGCAGAAGACATCGCTCTTGCATCTTCTCGACGAATCGCAAAAAGCGCAGGGCGTGCAGATCTATATCGGCGGCGAATCCGGCCTTGGGCCGCTCGACGAATGCAGCGTCGTTACGGCGCCATACGAAGCCGGCGGCCGGGTGATGGGCACGCTTGGCGTGATCGGTCCGACGCGGATGGCCTACGAGCGCGTGATACCGATCGTCGATGTCACGGCAAAGCTGTTGTCCAACGCACTGGCGCGCGAGCGGGTCGACGATTGACCGCGATCCCCGAAGTCCGGCAATGAGCGCCGCCGGGCCGTCCCAAGGCGCGAATTACTCCCCCATTGGGGGCAGCGCAGCGGCCGCATTGGCCACTGAGGCCGCAAGCGTGGGGGTCCAACATCCGAACGCCCGACTGATCGAATCGTTCTACAACGCGTTCGCGCACCGCGACGGCCGCGCGATGGCTGCGTGCTATCGAGCCGATGCAACTTTCGTCGATCCCGTGTTCGATCTCCGGGGCGCAGAGATTGGCGCGATGTGGACGATGCTGTGCGAGCGGGGCGCCGATTTGCGCGTTGAAGTGCGCGACATTGCAGCTGACGACCGTGTGGGCCGCGCGCATTGGGAAGCGTGGTACACGTTCAGCGCGAGCGGGCGTCCGGTGCACAACGAGATCGACGCCGCGTTCACGTTTTCGGCCGGCATGATCGCATCGCATCGCGACGTCTTCGATCTCTGGCGCTGGAGCCGCATGGCGCTGGGAAAGAAGGGGGTGCTGCTCGGTTGGACGCCGCTTGTCCGTAAGGCGATTCGCAAGCAGGCGCGCAAGAGTCTCGACGCGTGGATCGCCCGCGCTCCAGAGCACGCGTAAGCCAAGCAATCGTCCACGCGTGCTGACCGTAGCAGAGCCGCGAGCGATCGCTCATTGCCGAGCATGCGCTGCCACCCTGGCGGGCCCGTATTGGCAGAATTGCGGCCGGCCGAGTACGGCTGCCCGCCGTACGATGCGCGAAGTGCTTGCCGGACAAAGCGGCAGGCTGGTCCACACGCTGCGCATCATCCTGACCAAGCCGGGCGAACTGGCACGCGAAGTCGACGAGGGACGCGATCGCATCTCGATGCGCCCGTTGACGCTGCTCTTCCATCTCGCCGCGCTTTTCTTTCTCGTGTCGACGTCCACGTGCTTCGGCGTGGAAGTAATCGTGCGCGCCGATGGCAGCGGTGCATTTGCGGGAATGATCGAGCGGCACGTGATGGAAAGCCACGTGCCCTCGGCGTTGTACCAGGAGCGACTCGAGCACCGGTTTCAAGCGATCTACACGTTGTTCGTTCCGCTAATCGCGCTGAGCTATGGCGGCACGATTGGACTGTTGCACTGGCGACGCAAACCATGGATTGTCCCGCTCGTCGGCAGCATTCAGTATTTGTGCTTCATCTATCTGTTCCTGGGCGTTGCGTGGGCGGTTGCACGCGCTATTGGAATCGATCCCTTCGCCCTTTCGCCGATGCAGATCGTGGTAGTTCTCGTGGGGCTTGCCTATGCGACGCTGACCCAGCGAAGAATCTACGCCGAACGCTGGACGCCAGCAGCGCTGAAGGGCATCGTCGTCGTCTTGGCCGGGGCGTTAGTGCACAATTTCATGCTGGTCTCGGCTCTTGGCCTTGCGCTGATCGTGACCTGAGCGATGTCTCGATATCGTCCCGAACCTCCGTTCGCCCACGATCGTGCGCCGAAGATCGGCGTATTGCTCGTCAACCTCGGCACGCCCGATGCGCCCACGCCCGTGGCCGTTCGCCGTTATCTCTCCGAGTTTTTGTCGGATCCGCGCGTCGTCGAGATTCCGCGTGCCGCCTGGACGCCGCTTTTGCACGGCATCGTCTTACGTACCCGGCCGTCGAGATCGGCAGGCAAATACGCGGCGATATGGACGAACGACGGTTCGCCTCTGCTCGTCCACAGCATCAAGCAGAAGGTGTTGCTGAGCGGTTATCTCGGGCAGCGCATCAAAAACGAGGGACTGCCTTCCGATCTATGCGTCGTGGAGCTCGGCATGCGCTATGGGCAGCCGTCGATTGCCGCAGCACTCGGCAAGCTTCGTGCGGCGAATTGCGAGAAGATCCTTGTCCTTCCGCTTTATCCGCAATATGCCGCAAGCACAACCGCGTCGACGTTCGATGCCGTGAGCGGGTTTTTTGGCGCTGCGCGGCGCGTGCCGGCCTTGCGCTTCGTCGACACGTTTCATGAGGATGCCGGCTACATTCGGGCGCTCGCCCGCAGCGTGAACGACTACTGGCAGAAGCACGGGCGCCCTGATCGCCTGGTGCTGTCGTTCCACGGCGTACCCCGCCGCGTGCTCGCCGCGGGCGATCCGTACCATTGTTTCTGCCACGTCACCGCGCGGCTCGTCGCGCAGGAAATCGGTCTCGAGCCGAAGCAATGGATGCTCTGTTTTCAGTCGCGGTTCGGGCGCGGCGAATGGCTCAAGCCGTATACGTTCGATACGCTTGCTTCGCTGGCACGCGAAGGCGCGAATCGGGTCGACGTGCTATGCCCGGGATTTGTCGCTGATTGCCTCGAGACGCTTGAAGAAATCGGCATCGAAGGTCGCCGGGTCTTTCAGAAGGCTGGGGGCAAGGAGCTTCATGCGATTCCTTGCTTGAACGAGCAACCGGCGTGGATCGCCGCGCTGACCGATTTGGCGTTTCGGCAGTTGGGCGGATGGCTCGAGCGGCCGCCGGACGCCGTGGCCCGCGAGCGGACCCTCTTGCGGGCCAAGGTTGTCGGCGCCAAATCATAGAACGGATTTCCCAACAAATACGGGCTCCTCGCTATTGAAAGCCGAGGTAAAGACCCTATTGTGTGTGTGATTGGCTGGAATTAGACAATTTAACGCTTATGACGCCCAACGATCCCAACTCACGCGAATCGGCGGATATCGTGCCTACCAAAACGGGTGAAACCGTGGCGGACAGCGCGCCGGCGGACCCCGCACCCGACCTCGCCGACCTTTTGAAAAAGGCCGAGACCGAGGTAGCCGATCTTCGAGACGCGTGGCTTCGCGCGCGCGCAGACGCCGAAAACACGCGCAAGCAGGCGCAGGCAGACATCGCGAAAACGTACAAATACGCGATCGAGAAGTTCGCCGAAGACCTTCTGCCGGTAAAGGACGCGCTCGAACAAACGCTCACCGCCGAGAACATCACGCCGGAGACGTTGAAGTCCGGCGCCGAATTGACGCTGAAGGCGCTTGAAGCCGCGTTCGGACGCGCGCAGATCACTGAAATCAATCCGGGCGGCGAGAAGTTCGATCCGCACCGCCATCAGGCGATGATGACTATCGAATCAAGGGAGCCGCCGAACACGGTGGTGACCGTCTACCAGAAGGGCTATCTGATCAACGATCGCACGCTGCGACCGGCGCTTGTGGCCGTCGCTAAGCCGACAGCCAAACCGGACGAATCGTCGCCGCAAACCAGCACGAGCGCCGGCGACGGTTCCGCTTCGAAAAGGCGTTGATTCCGACAACGGCAACCCCAACTTCGCCCAAGAAACCCGCACAGCAGAGGTAGCACATCATGGCAAAAATCATTGGAATCGATCTCGGTACGACCAACAGCTGCGTCGCCATCATGGAAGGCGGCCAGCCGAAGGTCATCGAGAATTCGGAAGGCGCGCGGACGACGCCTTCCGTCGTTGCGTACACCGACGACAGCGAGGTCCTGGTCGGCGCGTCGGCAAAACGGCAAGCTGTCACGAACGCGAAGAACACGATTTTCGCGGTCAAGCGGCTGATCGGACGACGGTTCGAGGAAAAAGAAGTGCAGAAGGACATCGGCCTTATGCCCTACAAGATCGTCAAGGCCGACAACGGTGACGCCTGGGTCGAGGTGCGCGGCAAGAAGATCGCACCGCAGCAGGTCTCGGCGGAAATCCTGCGCAAGATGAAGAAAACTGCCGAGGATTATCTCGGCGAGGAAGTCACGGAAGCGGTGATTACCGTCCCGGCGTACTTCAACGATTCACAGCGCCAGGCGACGAAGGATGCGGGCCGCATCGCGGGGCTCGAAGTCAAGCGGATCATCAACGAGCCCACGGCGGCTGCGCTGGCGTTCGGCCTCGACAAGAGAGAAGGCGACCGCAAGATCGCGGTTTACGACTTAGGCGGCGGCACGTTCGACATATCGATCATCGAGATCGCCAATGTCGAAGGCGAGCATCAGTTCGAAGTGCTGTCGACCAACGGCGACACGTTCCTGGGCGGCGAGGACTTCGATCAGCGGATCATCGATTACATCGTCACCGAGTTCAAGAAGGACCAGGCCGTCGATCTGAAGAACGACGTGCTCGCGCTGCAGCGCCTGAAGGAAGCCGCCGAAAAGGCGAAGATCGAGCTGTCGAGCTCGCAGCAAACGGATATCAATTTGCCGTACATCACGGCGGATCAGTCGGGTCCGAAGCATTTGTCGATCAAGCTGACGCGCGCAAAGCTCGAGTCGCTCGTCGACGATCTGATCGAGCGAACGGTCGAGCCGTGCCGTATCGCAATCAAGGACGCCGGTGTCAAGCTGTCCGATATCAGCGACGTGATTCTGGTCGGCGGCATGACGCGGATGCCGAAGGTGCAAGAGACCGTCAAGAATTTCTTCGGCAAAGAGCCGCGCAAGGACGTGAATCCGGATGAGGCCGTCGCAGTCGGCGCGGCAATTCAAGCGTCGGTGCTGGCAGGTGAGCGGAAGGACGTGCTGCTCCTCGACGTGACGCCGTTGTCGCTCGGCATTGAAACGCTCGGCGGCGTGATGACGAAGCTGATCCAGAAGAACACGACGATTCCGACCAAGGCGACGCAAGTGTTCTCGACCGCTGACGACAATCAAGGCGCCGTGACGATCCATGTGTTGCAAGGCGAGCGCGAACGTGCGTCCGGAAACAAAAGCCTCGGGCAATTCAACCTGGAAGGAATTCCACCGGCGCCGCGTGGCGTGCCGCAAATCGAAGTCATGTTCGACATCGATGCCAACGGCATCCTGCACGTCAATGCGAAGGACAAGGCGACGGGCAAGGAAAACAAGATCACGATCAAGGCCAACTCCGGTCTGTCCGAGGACGAGATCCAGCGGATGGTGAAGGACGCGGAAGCGCACGCGGAAGAGGATCGCAAGCTGATGGAAACGGTGCAGGCGCGTAACGGCCTCGATGCACTCGTCCACAGCGTGAAGAAGTCGCTTACCGAATACGGCGACAAGGTTGGCGCCGACGAAAAGGGCAAGATCGAGGCCGCGCTCAAGGAAGCCGAGGATCTTCTGAAGGAGAAGGACGCGGCGAAGGATGCGCTCGAAGCGAAATCCGAAGCGCTTGCGAAAGCGGCGCAAAAGTTGGGCGAGATCATGTACGCGAAGGCGCAGCAGGAAGCCGCGGGCAGCGCGACGGGCACGGGCCCGGATGCGGCGCACGCGCCAAATCAGGGCGAGGAGAAGGTGGTTGATGCAGAGTACACCGAAGTGAAAGACCGGAAGTAGATCGCCTCGCCTTTGGTTATTCCGTCGCCAAGAGCGCGACGGAATAACTGGCCGCGTTGAACGCGGCGTCTCGCGACGCCGGTTAACGCGGCCGTCTGCGTCTGCGATGTAAGTTTTGTGGTATGTGGATGTTCAGTTTTTGAGATGGCGGCAGAGGGAGCTGCTGAAGATAAATGGCGAAACGTGACTACTACACGGTGCTCGGTCTCAACCGCGACGCTTCGGAAGACGACATCAAGAAGGCCTATCGCAAGCTCGCGATGAAATTCCATCCGGATCGCAATCCGGACGACAAGACCACCGAAGAGAAATTCAAGGAAGCGAAGGAAGCGTACGAAGTCCTGACCGACTCGCGCAAACGTGCCGCGTACGACCAGTTCGGGCACGCGGGCGTCGATCCGTCGATGGGCTTCGGCGCAGCCGGTGCGCGCGGCTTCGGCGGAGCAGAAGGCTTCGGCGGCTTCGCCGACGCATTCGGCGATATCTTCGGCGAAATCTTCGGTCAATCGGCAAGAGGCGGCCGCGGCAACGGCATGTTCCGCGGCGCAGATCTCCGCTACAACCTCGATCTCTCGCTCGAGGAAGCGGCGCGCGGCGCGGAAGTCAAGATCCGCATTCCAACGATGGAGACGTGCGAGACGTGTCATGGCTCCGGCGCCAAGCCGGGCACCGAGCCTAAGACGTGCCCGACCTGTCACGGTCGTGGCGAGGTGCGCGTGTCGCAGGGCTTCTTTTCGATCCAACAGACCTGTCCGACGTGCCATGGAAAGGGCAAGATCGTTCCCGATCCGTGCATGACGTGTCATGGCGCCGGGCGCATCAAGAAGCACAAGACGCTGTCGGTGAAAATTCCCGCAGGCGTCGACCAGGACGATCGCATTCGGTTGAGCGGCGAAGGCGAAGGTGGGACGAATGGGGGTCCGCCGGGTGACCTCTACGTCGTCATCAATCTGAAGCCGCATTCGATGTTCCAACGCGAGGGCGCCGATTTGCATTGCGAAATGCCGATCAGCTTCGCCACGGCGGCGCTCGGCGGCGAGATCGAGATTCCTACGCTCGATGGCCACGCGAAGATCAAGATTCCGCCGGAAACGCAGACGGGTCAGGTGTTCCGACTGCGCAACAAGGGCATTCGTCCGGTGCGTGGCTCGGTTCAGGGCGACCTGTATTGCCATCTCGCCGTCGAAACCCCGGTACGCCTGACTGCGCGCCAAAAGGAACTATTGCGCGAGCTCGAAGCGAGCACGCAGGAAGATCCCGAGGCGCACAGCCCGCGCGCGAAATCTTTTTTTGACAAGGTCAGGGACTTTTTCGGTCCCTGACCTAGCCCGTCCGCTTGCGCTTCGGCACCTTCGTGCGCACGCCGAGCGTTCCTGTCCGTTTACTTACAACAGGCTTCGTTCGTGCAGTGCGTATCGCCTCGATCGGACGCCGATAGCTGATATTCCGCGGCATGTCGTTCCCACGTGGTTGTCGTTCTGGAAATGCTACGCTTCCAAGAACAACGGCGGAAACGGGACACGAACATCCGATGGCAACGCTCGCACGCGGCGACGTGGATCTCTATTACGAATGCCACGGCGACGGCGCACCGCTTCTTCTTATCACCGGTCTCGCCTCCGATTCGCAGAGCTGGCAACCGGTCATCGCCGATCTTGCTTCACGCTATCGCGTCATCGTCGTCGACAATCGCGGAGCGGGACGAACGACGCCGCAAGACGCGCCTACGAGCATTCGGACGATGACCGACGACTGCGTCGCGCTGATCGAGCATCTACGATTGCCGTCGGTTCATGTGCTCGGACACTCGATGGGCGGTTTCGTTGCGCAGGATTTCGCGATTCGATATCCCGACAACGTCGGCGCGCTCATGCTGGTTGCGACGTCTTCGGTGAATTCCAACCGTAACAACGACTTGTTCGCCGACTGGGCTTCGGCGCTGGCCGGCGGTGCGGATATGAAGACGTGGTTCCGCACGCTCTTCTACTGGATTTTCTCGACGCGCTTCTTTGATGATGACGCGGTTGTCGAGCAGGCGATCCAGTACGCTCTCGCCTATCGGTATCCGCAAAGCGCGGTGGCATTTCAGAATCAGATCGGCGCGATTGCGGCGTTCGATTCAACGGAAACTTTATCGCATATCCGTTCGCAAACGCTTGTCATCGGCGGTGCAGAGGATTTGTTGTTTCCGATCGAAGTGTGTCGAACTTTCTCGCGTGCGATCCCGAGTGCCGCGTTTGAGACGGTTGAGAACGCCGCCCATTCAGTCCACATGGAAAATCCGCAGGCGTTTGTCGAACAGGTATTCGAGTTTCTTCCACAACGGTAGCGCCAGCGCACATGGTCTACGAACTGCATTACTGGCCGACGATCCAGGGCCGCGGCGAGTTCGTGCGCCTCGCGCTCGAAGAGGCCGGCGTTCGCTACGTCGACGTCGCGCGGATGGACGACGGCGAAGACGAGATGCTGACTTACCTCGACGACGCTCACGTCGCGCGGCCTCCTTTTGCGCCTCCGTTCTTGAAGGTCGGAAAGCTGATCATCGCGCAGACCGCCAATATTCTGTTGTTCATCGGCGAGCGTCACGGATTGGCGCCGGCGATGACACCGGGACGATTGTGGACGCATCAGCTTCAGTTGACCATCGCGGACTTGGTCGCCGAGGTGCACGACACACATCATCCGATCGCTTCGAGCCTCTATTACGAAGATCAAAAGCGCGAAGCGAAGCGGCGCGCGCATCATCTGATCAAGGAGCGGCTACCAAAGTATTTGGGGTACTTCGAGACCGTGCTCGAGCGCAATGCGCGCAAACAGAACGTCCTCGTCGGCGCGAAATTGACGTACGTCGACCTTTCCGCATTCCAGTTGATCGAGGGCCTCGTGTATGCATTTCCAAAAGCGATGGCGCGGCTCGGCAAAAAACACCCCCGCCTGATGCGCCTGCATGCGAGCGTTGCCGTTCGGCCGCGCATCGCCGCGTATCTCGCCTCCGAGCGACGCATCGCGCACAACGAGGACGATATTTTCCGCCGCTATCCCGAGCTCGACGAATGACTTCGCGGGACTCCAATGCGCGTAACGACGGCTCGGTAGAATCGAATCTTTCAGAACAAGGAGTTCCCGGTGCTCGCTCGCTTTGCTGTGGTTGCCGCGCTCTGCTTCTCCACCGCCGCTTTCGCACAGATCAGGATCGGCTTGATGGTGTCTGCGACGGGTCCGACGTCGGCAATCGGCATTCCGCAGAAGAACACGGGCGACATTCTGCCGAAAAAAATCGGCGATGTATCCGTCGAATACATTTCGCTCGAGGACGGCGGCGACACGACACGCGCCGTACAGAACATCAAGAAGCTTGTGCAGGAGAACAATATCGATGCGCTGATCGGCCCCTCCACGACACCGAACGCGCTCGCGATTCTCGACGTGATCGCCGAAGCGAAAGTGCCGATGATGGCGACGGTTGGGACCTCCGCCGTCGTGGAACCGATCGACGCCAAAAAGCGCTGGGTGTTCAAGACGACGCAGAACGACGACCTCATCGCCGGCGCATTGCTGAAGCATATGACAAAGAACAACGTAAAGACCGTCGCTTTCATCGGCTTTTCCGATCCGTACGGCGACAACTGGCTCAAAGTGTTCAGCGCGCTCGCGCAAAAGGCGGGCATCCAAGTAGTCGAGGCCGAACGCTTCAATCGTACCGACCAAAGCGTGGCAGGTCAGACGCTGCGAATGATCGGCGCGAAGCCGGATGCAATGCTGATCGCCGCGGTCGGTGGCCCGGCGGTGCTACCGCAAGCAACGTTGCGCGACCAGGGTTGGAAAGGTCCGATCTACCAAACGCACGCAGTGGCGACCGACGATTTCATCAAGCTCGGCCGCGACAAGGTCGAAGGCACGATACTCGCCGCGGGCCCAATGCTCGTGATCGACGAAATTCCCGATTCCAATCCGACGAAGAAGGTTGCGCAGAGCTACATCGCGACCTATCAGAAGCAGTTTGGCGGCGTGCCGGCGACATTCGGCGCGAACACCTGGGATGCCGGGATTCTGCTCGAGCGCGCGATTCCCTTGGCACTCAAGGTCGCAAAGCCGGGAACCGAAGCGTTTCGAACTGCGCTTCGCGACGCGCTCGAGCAGCAACGCGAAGTTGTCGGGTGTCAGGGCGTGTTCAACATGGCAACCACGAATCACAACGGAATGGACGATCGGGCGCGCGTTTTGGTAATGGTCAAGGATGGTAAGTTTCGGCTGCTATCGGAGTGACTTGCCAACTTCATGGGCGCAGACTGGCCACACCGAGACAGAAAGCGCAGATCGATCTTTGCCGCGAAATCGTCGATGCCGTGTCGTCGCAATTGAATGATCGCGAGTTGACGATCAAGTATGTTCCGGTCACGTCCGCGACGCGGATCCCCGCCGTGGTCGAAGGCCGTGTCGATCTCGAATGCGGATCGACGACGAACAACGTCGAGCGGCAGAAGCAGGTCGCCTTCTCGCCGATCATTTTCGTTTCGGGAACGAAGCTGATGGTTCGTGTGGACTCGCGCATTCGCTCCTATCGCGATCTCGTGGGCAAGACCGTCGCGGTGACCGCAGGGACGACGAACGAACAGGAAATGCGTCGGATCTCCGACACGTTCAAGCTTGGCATCCAGCTTCTCGTCGGTCGCGACCATGACGAATCGTATGAGTTCGTCGCATCGGGCAAGGCCGATGCTTTCGCCACCGACGACGCGCTGCTGTACGCGCTGATCGCCGCGCGCAAGGCGCATAAATCATTTATCGTCGTCGGCGATTTCCTGACGTACGATCCGTACGGGATCATGTATCGCAAGAACGATCCGCAGTTCACGCAAGTCGTGGATGCGACGCTACGTCGTCTCGCCGAGACCCGTGATTTGGAGGCGATCTACGTTCGCTGGTTTCAAAGCCGTCTTCCCACGGGGGAACGGCTCAACATTCCGATGAGCGCGCAGTTGCGCGAGATTTTTCACGTGTTTGGCGCCGGAGTGATGTGCGCGTAGTTGGCATCCTTCTCGCCGCCGGGCGGAGTGTACGTTTTGGTGGCGACAAGCTTCTGCAGCCGCTGCCTCGCGCGGCGCACGATTGCGAAGCCGGTACGCCGATCGGCGTCGCGGCGTGCCGTCATTTGGCTGCAGGCGTTTCCGCGACGCTTGCCGTCGTTCGTCCAACCGACAAAGCGCTCGCAGCACTGCTGAGCGACGCCGGCGCGCAGGTTGTCGAGTGCGCTCGCGCGGAGGAGGGCATGGGGGCGAGCTTGGCCTGCGGCGTGCAATCGACGCCCGATGCCGATGCGTGGCTCATTGCATTGGCCGATATGCCGTGGATTCGGCCATCGACGATCACTCGGCTTGTGTCGGCATTGACGGCCGGCGCAGACATCGTCGCGCCCGTCCATAACGGCGAACGCGGACATCCGGTTGGATTTGCGCAACGACATTACGCCGCGCTCACCGCATTGAGCGGCGACGAGGGTGCGCGTGCGGTCCTACTCGCCAATCGTGCGACGCTGCACGTCGTCGCAACGGACGATCCCGGCGTCGTTCGCGACGTCGATACGCAGGATCAACTTTAGCCCGCTCGCGACTGCCACAGATCCGGCTGCCGCTGTGCGCCTGCGAACGACGTCTCGTGCGCGACCCACCAACCGCGGAAATCATCCTCAATGAGTGGCTTGGTGATGAGGAATCCTTGCGCTTCCTCGCATCCGTGCGCGCGCAGAAAGTTGAATTGCGCATCGGTCTCGACGCCCTCCGCCGTACAGCGCAAGCCGAGCGAATGCGACAACGCGATGATGGCCTGCGTGACGGCCTCGTCGTTCTTGTTCTGCTCAAGCCCGTGGACGAAGCGCTGATCCACTTTGACGCCGTGAATCGGCAATCGGGCGAGATACGACAGGCTCGAATAGCCTGTGCCGAAATCGTCGACGGTGATCGAAACGCCCATTTGCTTCAACTTGACGAGCGTCGTCACCGCTTTCTCGGCGTGCGTGATGATGACGCTCTCGGTGATTTCTAGGTCGAGAAAATGCGGCGACAGGCCGCTTTCCATCAGCGCGTCCTGCACGGTCGACAGCCAATTCTCGTGTTGCAGTTGTTGCGCCGACATATTTACCGATAGACGCAGCAACATGTTTTGACGGTGCCACTGGACGACCTGGCGGCATGCGTCGTGGAGAACGCGCTCGCCGAGCGCCTGAATCATTCCCGACTCTTCGGCAACCGGAATGAATTCAGCCGGCAGGAGGAGGCCGCGCTCGGGATCGCGCCAGCGCAAGAGCGCTTCGACGCCGCGTGGACGCCCCGTTTGCATCTCGATCTGCGGTTGATACACCAGAAAGAACTCGTCGGCCATCAGCGCACGCCGCATGTCGGTTTCGAGCTGCAGGCGTCTTTGTACGCGCGCATTCATGTCGCCCGTGTAAAAGCGATACGCGTTGCGCCCCGACTCCTTCGCCGAGTACATCGCCGTGTCGGCCTGCTTGATGAGCGTCACGGCATCGGGCGCATCGACCGGATAAATGGCGATCCCGATCGAACAGGTGAGCGTCGGGATTTGGTCGGATAGACGAAACGGCTCTTTGAACGCCTCCCGCACGCGCGAAATCACCGCCATCACCTCGAACGTTGCATCGGCGGCACCGAGACTCGGCAGTACGAGCACGAATTCGTCGCCGCCAAGACGCGCGACGGTGTCACTCTCGCGGACCGCCTTCGTCAGTCGCTGCCCGATCGCCTGCAGCAGCTGGTCGCCGGCGTCGTGACCCAGCGTGTCGTTGATCCGCTTGAAGTTATCGAAATCGAGAAACAGGCAGGCGACTTGCGTGCCGTCCCGCAGCGCTTGCGCAAGGATTTGCCGCAACCGCTGATTGAGAAGCGAGCGATTGGGAAGCCCCGTGAGGATGTCGTGCTGCGCGAGCTTATAGGCATGCGCAGTGGCGACTTCGAGTTCTTTCGTTCGCTGCGTTACTTTCTCTTCCAGCGTCCGTTGATAGTTCGCCACCTCGCCCTGCGACTCGGCGAGTCGCTGCGTCATGTGGTTGAATGTGTGCGTGAGGAGTCCCAGCTCATCGGAGGATTTTGCAGGCACGTAGACGTCGAGCCGGCCCGATCCGACGGCACGCGCCGCGCGCATCAGCCGACGCATCGGCGCGACGAGCTGGCGGGTGAGAACGAGCGTCGCGATGACCGCGACGACAACGAGCAAGCCCACGACGGTCAGCGCGCCGAGCAAATGATTGCGAAGACTTTCGCGCTGCCGGTCCGACGACATGCCAAGGCGGACATAACCGATCGGCGGACCACCTGCCGAAGACGGGACGGGCGTCACCAGTTCGACGAGCCGCAATCCGCCGATTGTTCGCTCGGCGTTGGTCGCCGAAGTTTCAGGTGTTGCGACGACCTGGAACGCGGGCAATGGTTCATCGCCCAGCTTCCGCGCAATCCGGCGTTCCGCAATTGGACCGCCCTTCTGATCATGCACGGCGACGTATGCGATGTCGCTGTCGCCGGCGATTCCACCCAGAATCTGTTCGATGACCCTGTTGTCTTGCGCGGCGAGCGCCGGCGCCGAGAGGTCGGCGAGCATCGCGAGAACCGTTCGTCCTTGTGCGCGCAACTGCTGCTGATCGTCGCGCCATTGTTGCCAGAAATAGAACGATGTAATGGTCAACGCGGTGAGCGCGATCAATCCGACCGTCAGCAGGTTGAGCTTCGTGAGAAGCCCCATGCGTACCGGTGGCAGATTGAGCGTGGTGACTGTGTCCGCCGCGAGCGGCGACAGATGCTTGCGCAGCCGTTGGCGCACGGTCGTCATTGGACCCCCACGATCGCCGCGCAGATGGAGTACTTTCCAATACGTGGGCTACAACCGCTTTGGTATGTGCGTTGGCGGGAGACCGGGAGGGCGCGAGATCGCGCCGCCGCGGGTGATGGCGGTGTTCGCCGGGCGCAGGCGCCGCCCAGCGGGTCAACGACGATCGTCACGTGATTGCGGGGCGCGCTTCCTAGGCGTGTTTGCGTGATGCGAGTACCACGCTGCCGCGGCGCCCTCTGTGTTTGTTTCAACGGCAGCAAGAGAATACACCCGCGGCCCTGCGAAGCGCGGGAACAGACTTCCTGGGCGACGGGCGGCGCGCGCGTCAACCGATTGCGACCGGAATCTTGCCGATCTTTTGGCGCCACTCGCGCGGGCCCGACTCATGCACCGATTCGCCTCGCGCGTCGACGGCGACGGTGACCGGCATATCCTTGACATCGAATTCGTAGATCGCTTCCATGCCGAGATCGGCAAAGCCAACGACCTTCGAGCCACGTATTGCTTTCGAGACCAGATACGCGGCGCCGCCCACGGCGATCAGATAAGCGGCCTTGTGCTTTCGAATCGCCTCGACCGCTACTGGACCGCGTTCCCCTTTGCCGATCATTGCCAGCAAGCCGGTATGCGCGAGCATGTCATCGGTGAACTTGTCCATCCGCGTCGCCGTGGTCGGCCCGGCAGGACCGACGACTTCATCGCGGACGGGATCAACAGGACCGACGTAGTAAACGACGCGGTTACGAAAATCGACCGGCAACGGCTCGCCTTTAGCGAGCATCTCGGTCATGCGTTTATGCGCTGCGTCGCGACCGGTCAGAATCTTTCCATTCAGCAGCAGGCGATCGCCGGGCTTCCACGACGCGACTTCGGCCGGTGTCAGCGTATCGAGATCGACGCGCCTCGATTCCGCCACCGGCGTCCATCGAACTTCAGGCCATTGCGATAGATCAGGTGGCTCGAGTCGCGCAACGCCGCTCCCGTCCAAGGTGAAGTGCGCGTGACGCGTCGCCGCGCAATTCGGAATGATCGCAACGGGCAAGCTCGCTGCGTGCGTCGGATAGTCGAGAATCTTGACATCAAGAACGGTCGACAATCCGCCGAGCCCTTGCGCGCCGATGCCGAGCGCGTTGACCTTGTCATAGATTTCGAGGCGCAGCTCCTCGAGCCGATTCGAAGGGCCGCGCACGCGCAACTCGTGGAGATCGATCGGCTCCATCAGTGCTTCCTTTGCGAGGAGCATCGCTTTCTCGGCGCTGCCGCCGATGCCGATGCCGAGCATTCCCGGCGGACACCAGCCTGCGCCCATCGTCGGCACCGTCTTCACGACCCAATCGACAATCGAGTCGGAGGGATTCAGCATCGTGAACTTTGCCTTGTTCTCCGAGCCACCGCCTTTTGCCGCAATCTTCACTTCGACGGTGCCACCGGGCACGATGTCGAAATGGATGACGGCGGGCGTGTTATCACGCGAATTGACGCGTTTGCCCGCCGGGTCGTGCAAGATCGACGCGCGAAGTTTGTTATCCGAATGCAGATAAGCGCGTCGTACGCCTTCGTTGACCATGTCGGCGACCGACATCGTCACGCCGTCCCATCTGACGTCCATGCCGACCTTGACGAATGCGCAGACGATGCCGGTGTCCTGGCAGATAGGGCGGTGGCCCTCCGCACACAGCCGCGAGTTCGTGAGGATTTGTGCGATCGCGTCCTTTGCGGCCGGCGACTGCTCGGCTTCGTGCGCTTCGGCAAGCGCCGTGATGTAGTCCTGTGGATGATAGTAGGAGATGTATTGCAAGGCGTCCGCGACGCTTGTGATCAGGTCCTGCTGACGGATCGTAGCCATGGGAATGGACGCTTTGCCGATTTGACGCAGCGCAAAATTTTAGCATTGCGCTGACAGCGCCGTTTCTACGTCTTGTATCATTGGTGAGAGGAGGTCCTAAGCATGGCTCAGATCGAATCCGTATCGCGCGAAATGCGCACGTTCGACCCCCCGCGCGAATTCGTCGCGAAGGCCAACGTCAAGAAGGTCGATTTCGACAGGCTCAATGCCGCGGCTGCTGCCGACTTCCCCGGCTTCTGGGCGAAGCTCGCCCGCGAGGAACTGCTGTGGCACAAGCCGTTCACCCGGTCGCTCGATGAGTCGAACGCGCCCTTCTACAAATGGTTCGAGGACGGGACGCTCAACGTCTCCTACAACTGCCTTGAGCGCAACCTGCAAGACGGAAATGCGAACAAGGTCGCCATCATCTTCGAGGCGGATGACGGTACGGTCACCAAGGTCACCTACCAGGAGCTCTATCACCGGGTCTGCCGGTTTGCCAATGCGCTCAAGTCGCTGGGCATTAAGAAGGGCGACCGCATCATCATGTACATGCCGATGTCGATCGAGTTGGTCGTCGCCATGCAGGCAAGTGCGCGGATCGGCGCGACGCACTCGGTGGTGTTCGGCGGCTTTTCGTCGAAGTCGCTGCACGAGCGCATCATCGACGCTGGTGCGGTCCTGGTCGTCACCGCCGACGAGCAGGCGCGCGGCGGCAAGCATTTGCCGCTCAAGGCGATCGTTGACGAGGCGCTCGGTGCCGGGGGCTGCGAAGCGGTCCGCAACGTAATCGTTTATCGCCGGACCGGCGGCAACATCTCGTTCAAGGCGGGGCGTGATCTGTGGATGCACGAGCTCGTCGCGAAGCAACCGGACACCTGCGAGCCGGAATGGGTGGGCGCGGAGCATCCGCTGTTCATTCTCTACACATCGGGATCGACCGGCGCACCCAAGGGCGTCCAGCACAGCTCCGCCGGCTATCTGCTGTGGGCGATGTTGACGATGCGCTGGGTCTTCGACATCAAGCCGTCGGATATCTTCTGGTGCACGGCCGACATCGGCTGGGTGACCGGGCACACGTACATCAATTACGGGCCGCTCGCGGTCGGCACGACGTCGGTCGTCTTCGAAGGCATCCCTACTTACCCCGACGCGGGTCGCTTCTGGCAGACCATTCAGAAGCACAAGGTCAACGTCTTCTATACGGCGCCTACCGCGATCCGATCGTTGATCAAGGCATCGGGCGTGACGCCCCAAACGGCTCCCAAGAACTATGACTTGTCGAGCCTGCGTCTCCTCGGCACGGTCGGCGAACCAATCAATCCCGAAGCATGGATGTGGTACCACGTGAACGTCGGCCACGAACGGTGTCCGATCGTCGATACATGGTGGCAAACGGAAACCGGCGGCCACCTGATCTCGCCGCTCCCCGGCGTTACGACGACGGTACCCGGGTCGTGCACGCTGCCATTGCCCGGAATCATGGCGGCCATCGTCGATGAAACTGGTCACGAAGTGCCCAATGGGCATGGCGGCATTCTCGTCATCAAGAAACCGTGGCCCGCGATGATCCGGACGATCTGGGGCGACCCCGAACGTTACCGCAAGTCGTATTACCCCGAAGAGCTTGGCGGCACGCTCTATCTTGCCGGCGACGGTTCGGTGCGCGACAAGGACACCGGTTATTTCACGATCATGGGGCGCATCGACGACGTGCTGAACGTTTCCGGACATCGGCTCGGAACGATGGAAATCGAATCAGCGCTTGTCGCCAATCCGATGGTGGCCGAAGCCGCGGTGGTCGGCCGTCCCGACGAGATGACCGGCGAGGCGGTGTGCGCGTTTGTCGTTTTAAAGCAGGCGCGCCCGTCGGGTGCGGATGCCGAAAAAGTTGCGAAGCAACTACGCGACTGGGTCGGCAAGGAAATCGGTCCGATCGCCAAGCCCAAGGATATTCGCTTCGGCGACAACCTACCGAAGACGCGCTCCGGCAAGATCATGCGGCGACTGCTGCGTTCGATCGCGAAGGGCGAGGAGATCACGCAGGATGTTTCGACGCTCGAAAACCCCGCGATTTTGGAGCAGCTGAAGCAGGCGCTTTAAGCCTTGAGGGGCGCCTCTGGCGCGATCATTGCTCCAGGCTACGACTAAAGTCGAATGAAGGTGCAACCTGGACGCAAAGATGACCCGACGGCTTGCCAGAACCGAGAAAGGGCATAGCGAGATCGTAGAAGGACGCCGGAATTTGCGCGGCAAGGTGCGCACGCTCTTGTTCTTGATCGATCCCGCCAAGTCGGCAGAGCAAATCGAGCAACAGGCGAACCAGATTGGCGCTTCGTACGAGGAGCTCGCGCAGCTTATCGCTGATGGTTATGTTGTCGAGTTTGGAACGGGGAAGGCGATCGCGGCCAACGATGACCAGGCCGGCGGCGTCGGTGTGATCGACGAGGTCGGGCGCTTTCGCATCGCGAAGGCATTCATGAATGACACCATCGTCGACGCTCTCGGGATCCGAGCCTTTATGTTCACTTTGCGACTCGAACGTTGCGCTACGCGCGACGACCTGAAGACATTGCTTCCCGATTATGCGCGATCCCTCATGAAGAAGCTGCCCCGACCGGACGCCAGCGTCTTGGTCGAGCGAACTGGCGAATTGTTGGAAATCGCCTGAACCGCTTTGCTTTCGCCAACGTCGCAAATTGTGCGCCGCCGCATTGGAAGTGCGACGATAGTCGAATTGTTGCTACCGGGCGAACCAGCTTATACTCCGCCGGATTTGTGATTTTTGACGGCGCGGGTCTTCCCAACCCAGTCACTTCTAGCACCAGACCGATAAATTTTTGAGGAGGCGTTCGATGGCCACAGTCGCACCGCGAGCCCCTAGTCACGCGCAGGATTTTTCGCGTGAAGAGAAGAAGGTCATTTTCGCGTCATCGCTCGGGACGGTCTTCGAGTGGTACGACTTCTATCTATACGCGGTCCTTGCCCCATTTTTCGCGGCGCTCTTCTTTCCCAGCGGTAACGACACTGCGGCGCTGTTATCGGCATTTGCCACCTATGCCGCCGGTTTCCTCGTGCGTCCGTTCGGCGCTCTCGTGTTCGGGCGCATCGGCGATCTGGTTGGGCGCAAGTACACGTTCCTCGTGACAATCGTCGTGATGGGCTTCTCGACGTTCGCCGTGGGTTTGTTGCCGACATTCCAGACCATCGGTTGGGCGGCGCCGATCCTGTTGGTGTCGCTGCGGCTGTTGCAAGGTCTGGCGCTCGGTGGCGAATACGGCGGCGCGGCGACCTACGTCGCGGAGCATGCGGCCGAAGGCAAGCGCGGCTATGACACCTCGTGGATTCAGACGACGGCGACGCTCGGGCTGTTCCTGGCGCTCATCATCATCGGTCTCTGCCGCTTCACCGGCTGGCTCACGCCGGCGCAGTTCTCCGATTGGGGATGGCGGCTTCCATTTCTGGTCTCGTTGGTCCTGCTGGTCTTCTCGATCTACATCCGGCTGAAGCTGAACGAATCACCGGTGTTCCAGCGGATGAAAGCGGAAGGCAAGGGCTCGAAGGCGCCGCTGACCGACAGCTTCCTCAAGTACCCGAACAACAAGTACGTGCTGCTGGCGCTACTGGGGGCGACGGCGGGGCAGGGCGTCGTGTGGTACACGGGCCAGTTCTACGCGCTGTTCTTCCTGCTCATTACTCTCAAGGTCGACGCCGCGACCGCTTACACGCTGATCGGGATTTCGCTGGTGCTTGGCACGCCGTTCTTTATCGTCTTCGGCTGGCTGTCGGACAAGATCGGGCGGCTCAAGATTATTCTGGCCGGTTGCCTCATCGCCGCGATCACGTATTTTCCGCTGTTCCAGGGCCTGACCCACTATGTCAATCCGGCGCTCGAGTCGTTCGCCAAGACGAATGCGATCACGGTGGCGGCAAAGGACTGTCATTTCCACATTTTCGTCGGTCCCTGGTCGAAGTTCTCGGACTGCGACAAGACCAAGGATTTTCTGACCAAGGCGGGACTGTCGTTCACTTCGACCGATCAGCCGGCCAACGCCGCCGATAACGTCGTCACGAAGATCGGTCCCACGGAGTTGAAGGGTTGGAATGACGCCGCGTATAAAAAGGCGCTAGCCGACCTCAAGTATCCGGCGGCGGCGGACAAGAACGCGATCGACTGGGGCATGACGCTGTTGATCCTGTTCATCATGGTGGTCTACGTCACGATGGTGTACGGGCCGATCGCTGCGTTCTTGGTCGAATTGTTTCCGACGCGGATCCGCTACACGTCGATGTCGTTGCCGTATCACATCGGCAACGGCTGGTTCGGTGGCATGTTGCCGCTATTGGCGACCGCGCTCGTCGCTTCAACAGGCGATATTTATTACGGCCTCTGGTATCCGATTATCGTGTCGCTCATGACCGTGGTCATCGGCTTCCTGTTCCTCAAGGACACGCGCGGTTCAAGCATCGTCGCCGACGAAAAGCACGTGTACGGCCGCGCCGACTAACGCACGTCCACGCGTTCTTCTATTTGAGCCCCGGTCGTTTCGGCCGGGGCTTTTTTGCGAGCGCGAAGCGGAAAAAAAGACCTTCGGCACGCGTGCTAACATCGATTGCGTGGAAGACCCAACGACAAACGAGCGCGCTGCGCTCGCCGCGTTATCGCCGCTTGACGGCCGCTACGCGGGAAAAATGTCGGCGCTGCGCGGAAAATTCAGCGAATTCGGACTGATTCGGCACCGCGTGCGTGTCGAGCTGGCGTGGCTGTCGGCGCTCGCCGCCGAGCCCGCGATCGAGGAAGTGCCGCCTTTTTCCGATGCGACAAAAGCAGCGCTCGGGGAGGCGATCGAACACTTCTCGCTCGATGACGCTGCACGAATCAAGGCGATCGAGCGCGACACAAACCACGACGTCAAGGCAGTCGAATACTGGCTCAAGGAACGCTTCGCCGGTGTGGCCGAGGTTGCGCGTGTCAGCGAATTCATTCATTTCGCGTGTACGTCCGAGGACATCAACAACTTGGCGCATGGACTTGCGCTCGTCGAGGCGCGTCGCGACGTTTTGCTACCGCTGCTGCATGAGATCGTTGCCGATCTTCGCGCGCTCGCGCATGCGCATGCCGATGCGCCGATGGTGGGTCGCACGCATGGTCAGCCCGCAACGCCGACGACACTCGGCAAGGAAATCGCCAACGTCGTCGCGCGTCTTGATAGACAAGCTGCCGCGTTCGGAAAAATCGTGATCAAAGGCAAGATGAACGGCGCAGTCGGCAATTACAACGCGCACGTCATCGCGTATCCCGGCGTCGATTGGGAACGGTTCGCGGCGAAGGTCGTCATGTCGCTCGGGCTCGAGTTCAATCCGTACACGACGCAGATCGAGCCGCATGACTGGATCGCCGAGTATTGCGATGCGCTGGCGCACACGAACAACGTTTTAATCGACCTCGATCGCGATGTTTGGGGCTACGTCTCGCTCGGCTACTTCCGCCAGCGCGCGAATGCGGGCGAGGTCGGCTCGTCGACGATGCCACACAAGGTCAATCCGATCGATTTCGAAAACTCCGAGGGCAATCTCGGGCTCGCCAATGCGCTGTTGCGCCACTTATCCGATAAGTTGCCGATATCGCGCTGGCAGCGCGACCTCACCGACTCGACGGTGCTGCGCAATCTCGGCGTGGCGATCGGCCATACGGTGCTCGGCTGGACATCGCTGCGCCAAGGATTGGTGAGGCTCGACGTCGACCACGAGCGCTTGGGGGCCGATCTTTATGCGAACTGGGAAGTGCTCGCCGAGGCGATCCAGACGGTGATGCGGCGCTATGGACTGCCCGAGCCGTACGAACAATTGAAGGCGTTGACGCGCGGCAAGAGCGGAATTACGCGCGAGTCGTTGCAGACGTTTGTC
>DASXSP010000024.1:0-19928 GCA_036505865.1 Casimicrobiaceae bacterium | reverse complement strand
TGGACATCGCTCCGCATCGCGTCGCGAAGCTCTCCGGCATCGGGTGCTCGTCGAAGACGCCGACGTATTTCCTCGGCAACTCACACGGCTTCAACAGCGTGCACGGGCGGATGCCGTCGGTGCTCACCGGCGCTGCGCTCGCCAATCGCGACTTGATTTATCTCGGCGTGTCGGGCGACGGCGATTCGGCGTCGATCGGCTTGGGTCAGTTCGCGCATATCCTGCGGCGCGGCGTTAACATGGTCTATATCGTCGAGAACAACGGCGTTTACGGACTCACCAAGGGTCAGTTCTCGGCAACGGCCGACAAGGGCAGCAAATCGAAGCGTGGCCAAGTCAACAGCGACGAGCCGATCGACCTCGTGCTGCTTGCCCTCGCGCTCGGTGCAACGTTCGTTGCGCGCGGCTTTTCCGGAGACAAAACGCAACTTGTTCCACTGATCAAGGCGGCCGTCGCGCATCGCGGTGCTGCGTTCATCGACATCATCAGCCCCTGCGTCGCATTCAATAACCATCCTGGGTCGACGAAGAGCTACGACTACGTTCGCGAACACAACGACGCGGTGAATCGCCTCGATTTCTGGCCGTCTCGCGAACCGATCACGGCGGAATATCCGCCCGGCAGCGTACGCGATGTCGAATTGTTCGACGGGGGTAGGATCCGCCTCCACAAGCTCGACGACGATTACGATCCATCGAACAAGGTCGCTGCAATGACGTATCTCGAATCGCGCCGAGCGCAAGGCGAAGTCGTCACAGGACTGCTGTACGTGCACCCCGACAGCGGCGACATGCACGATGGGCTCGAAACCGTCGATACGCCACTGAACGCGCTGTCCGACGCCGATCTTGTCCCGGGCAACGCTGCACTCGCCGCCGTAAACGCATCGCTCCGCTAGTTCTGCCGCGCCGCACGACGCGGCGGTAGAATCCGCGGATGCGTCGCACCGCGCTTATCGTTCTTGCTGCAGCCGCCGGCGTCACAGCGCTGATTCTTGTCGCGGCGGCGATCGCCGTCGCAACCGTCGATCTCCGTACGCTGGTCGGTCCGGTACAAGCGCGCGTCAAGTCAATGACCGGGCGCGATCTCGCCATCAACGGGCCGATCGATCTCAAGCTGTCGCTCGAACCGAAGATTGTCCTTACCGACGTAACGTTCAGCAATGCGGCCGGAAGCAAAATAGCCGAGATGGTCAGAGCAAAGCGTGTCCAGGTGCAAGTTGCCCTATTGCCGTTATTGTCACGACGCTTTGAGGTCGTCGAGCTCACATTGACCGATCCTGTCATCGTTCTCGAAACCGATGCGCAGGGTCGCGCCAATTGGGATTTCGGCTCGTCGTCAACGGTTGCCACCGCGACATCCGCGCCGGCGGCATCTTCGGCCGCCGGCGCGTTCGGCGTCGGCAACTTCTCTGTCGACAATGGCACGTTGATGTATGTCGATGGCGCGAGCGGCAAGACGACGCGCGTCATCATCGATCACCTTGCGGTTCACGCGCGCCGTGGCGACGCGCCGGTCGAAGCCGAGTTCCGAGGCAAGATAGACGACGTCCCGCTCACGTTGACTGGCAATCTCGGACCGATCGACGCATTGCGTACGGGACGCTGGCCGTATCCGGTAGAGGCCAAGGGAACGTTTGATGAGAAGCCTGCGGCGATTACGACGAAGCTGGCCATCCAAGGAAACACGACTCAGCTCGACGATCTCGATTTGACGTTCGGGTCATTCAAAGCCAAAGGCAAGATGAGTGTCGTGTCGGCGGGCGGGCGAAAGCGCTATGCGTTTGACTTGGCCACACCGCCCGTCGTGTTGACCGACGTTCCGATCCCGGCGGGACGGGCACCGGCGGCGACCGCTGCTCGGCCCGCATCGAGCGCCCGTTTCATCTTCAGCGATGAGCCCCTGCCGCTCGTCGTGCTCAAGTCGTTCGATGCGGACGGGCATCTAGCGATGGCAGCGGTCACGCTGAAAAATGGAACGAAGCTCACCAACGTCGATATCTCGCTTACGCTGCATGACGGCAAGCTTGACGTCGGCCAGTGGCAGGCGGATGCATTGGGTGGAGCGCTGCGGGGCAAGCTTTCGCTCGACACCACGCACGCGGAGGCGCCTGCGCTTTCGATCAAGCTTACTGGCCGCAACCTCGATCTCGCGGCGATTTTCGCCGCCGTTGGCGCGGCGCGGCAAACACGTGGAGGCGCGACGACGATCGATGTCGACATCGCGGCACGCGGCGTGTCGCCGCATGCATGGGCGAGCAGCGCCAGCGGAACAGCGTTCGCAAGTGTCGGCCCGGCCACGCTCATCAATACGAAGCTCGATCTCGACAATGCGCTCGACAAGTTGGCGCAAGCAGTTAATCCGTTTCGCGAACGCGATCCATCGACCGAATTGCAATGTGCCGTCATTCGTTTGCCGCTCAAGGATGGCATCGCGCGCGTGGATCGCTCGATTGCGATCGATTCGAACAAGTTCAGCGCGTCGGCGAGCGGCACACTGGATTTTCGCAACGAAACGCTTGATCTCGCGCTGCATCCGCGGATCAAGCAGGGCATCCCCATCGATATTCCGAGAGTCGCCGAGCTTGTCCGGTTCACAGGGCCATTCGCGCATCCCGGCGTGTCCATCGATGCAGCGGCTTCTGCTGCAACGGTCGCGAAGATCGGCGCGGCAATTGGCACGGGCGGCTTGAGCGTGCTCGGAACGTCGTTGATCTCAAAAGCCACTGCGAACGAAGACGTTTGCGCAATTGCTGCGGGACGTGGCGCACCGGCTGCCAGCGCTAATGCACAAACTCAAAATTCGCCGGCGACGGCCGTGCCCAATGAGATTGGCAAGGCGCTCGGGAAGTTGTTTGGCGGCCGATAGACTGCCGCCGTTATTCCAGGCTGCCCGCTTTCGCCACGTCGACGAGCTCGTCGACGGATTTTCCTTCGCGCACACCGTTGAAGAACGCGTTCAGCACAACGGCCGCGATCGCGGCGAGCGTGATGCCGCTGTGCGTGATCGGCCCGAGCCACTTCGGCAATTGATCGAAAAACGTTGGCGCGACCAGCGGAATCATGCCAAGTGCGATGCTGACGGCGACGATCAGCAGATTGTGCCGTGGGCCATAGTCGACGCGCGCGAGAATCTTGATCCCGGTCGCAGCGACCATTCCGAACATGCATAAGCCCGCACCGCCCAGCACCGGTTGCGGAATCGATGCAACGACGGCTCCCATCTTCGGGAACAGCCCAAACGCGATCAGGATCACCCCCGCGACCGCGACGACGTAACGGCTCTTGAAACCCGTCATCCCGACCAGGCCGACGTTCTGTGAAAACGACGTGTACGGAAATGTATTGAACACGCCGCCGATGATCGTGCCGAGTCCGTCGGTCGCAAGGCCGCGGCCCTCCGCTGGTCCTATCTTCCTGTCGCAGATTTCGCCAAGCGCGAGAAACATCCCCGTCGATTCCACCATCACGACGATCATCACGATGCAAAGCGAAACGAGCGCACTCGCGTCGAACGTCGGCGTTCCGAAGCGGAACGGGTAGACGATCGCGAACCAATCGGACTCGGCGACGCCCGCGAAGTTGACCATCCCGACCACCATCGCGATCGCGAATCCCACGGCGAGGCCGATCAGGACGGCGATGTTCGCGACGAATCCATGTGCGAATTTGTTGAGCAGCAAGATCACGGCGAGCACCGCCGCGACGATCGCGAGATATTCCGGTGCGCCGAAGTTCTTATTGCCGGCGCCGCCGCCAGCCCACGTGACACCGACGCGCAATAGTGTGATGCCGATGACGGCAATGATCGTTCCGGTGACGATCGGCGGAAAGTAGCGAACCATTCTGCCGAACCATGGCGCGACGAGGACGGTGAACACGCCCGCGCCGATCACGGCGCCGAAAATTCCTGTGATGCCGACGCCGCTCGTCGCCATCGCGGCCATCGGCCCGACTGCGGCGAACGTGACACCCATCACGACCGGCAGACGGATGCCGAATTTCCACACGCCGAGGCATTGGATGAACGTGGCGATGCGGCCGGCAACACTTCGTCGACCGGATGGACGCGGTCACGCGCTGTGCTCATCGTTGTCTCTCTCTGAAATAAAGCGCTATGAACGTTCGATCTGCTCCTCGAGTCGCAAGCGCGCGATCTTGTCGATCTGACGCAGACTCTCCGCAAACTCGTCGGCCGCGCCATTATCGACGCGCCGCACGAATTCCGCGATCACACCCGCGCGGTCGTAGCCCTTGACGGCCAGGATGAATGGGAAACCGAACTTTTCGTTGTAGCGCGTGTTGAGCTCGCGAAGGTGTGCAAGCTCGTCGGGCGTGCAGTGAGTAAGTCCAGCGCCGGATTGCTCGATCGCTGAAGCTGCCGTCAGCGCTCGCCCGGCCATTGCCTTGCCCGCCAGCTCGGGATGCGCGCGGATGAGCGCGAGTTGCTCGTCTTTCCCTGCCGCTGCGACGACCGCGGCCATTGCCGCATGCAAGTCATCGATATTTGCGAACGGCCGCCGTGGCCATGCCCGTTCCGGAACCCACGGCGAGTGTTCATAGATGTTCGCGAGCGCCGCGACGAATTGCGCTTGATCGAGACGATTCAGGTCAGCGATCGTCACAGCAGCGATTGTTGTTCCGGCATATCGACGTCATCGGGGACGGGCTCGGGGCCTTCCTCGATCGGTGTTTCCTCCACGGGTTGAAGCAACGACGCATCGTCGTTTTTCACCGCGTTGACGCGGCTCGAAATCGGGTAAACCCGCAACGCATCGGATGGAAAGGGCGCGATCAGATCGGTAACCGCGCTCGTCGAGCGATCGAGCCAACGCGCGTAGTCTTCGGGAGCGATGATCAGCGGCATTCGATCGTGCACGTTCCGCAACAAATCATTTGCGTCGGTGGTGACGATCGTGCATGTATCGAGCACCTGACCATCGGGCGCGAGCCACCGTTCATACAGCCCGCCAAGCGCCAACGGTACGCCAGTCTTGCTCGCGACAAGGTACGGCCGCTTGCCGCCCTTGACCGCCCTCCACTCGTAAAAGCCATCGGCGGGCAGGAGGCAGCGATGCCACTGAAACGCTGCACGAAACGCGGGTTTGTCTGCGATACCTTCGCCGCGCGCATTGATGAGCTTCGCCCCGATCGACGGATCCTTGGCCCATCGCGGCACAAGTCCCCAGCGCATTTCCGACAGCACGCGCTCGCCGGCCGAGTTCTGGCGGACGATCGGCACCGGCTGCATCGGCGCGATGTTGTAACGAGGTGCCAGCGCGGGCGGCGAGGAAAGTCCGAACGCAAGCGCGATCGCCGCTGGATGCGTATGTAATTCGTAGCGGCCGCACATCGAATTCGAGAATCAGCCCGGTGTTATCGAATCGAGCTTGGTCAACAGACGGCGCGCGGTCTTTGCGACCTGCATCGTGTCCCAATACGCGTAGCCGCCCACGGCAACGGCGCCGACGACGGGCACCCAGCGTCCCGCTGCGGTTCCAATGATCCGTTGCGTGACGCTGATGCCGACGCTGTTGAGCAAGCTCGACAACGCGCCCGCAGAAACCTGGCGCACGATCAGTCGCTCGCCGGTGCGAACGGCGACGTCGCGCAGCACATGGCTCGCGGCGTGACGGAACAGGCAATACAGCATATGCGTACGCGTGAGCTCAGGCGTGCGGCCGTAGAGCTCGAAGATGTCGGCGATCATTTGCCGCTGCGTCTGCCAGATCAGATAGAGATCAGGCAGGACCGTCATCAGACCGAACGGTCCCGGCGGTAGCGCGAGCGACCCCGAAAGTACGGCAGCACGCTTTGCAGCGCGTTGGGCGATCGCTGTCGCTTCGTGGTCGGGATTCAATACCGGCCGCGTTCTGGGCGCCGGAATCGCCGTGATCACACGCTCGATTGCTCCCTCGACCTTGCGGGCGGGCAGCGACAGGTCAGCGCTGTTGGAGATCACGAGGTCGGGCATCGCAAGTTCCTTTTCAGCCGCATGTCGTCTGAGATGGGGGCGTTTGGCTAACGGCCAAGCATCATGTGCGTCAGCATACCAGCGGCTGAGCGGCGACCCGCAACGGCGCCGCTGGACGAACACTCTACAATGACTCGGGATGCGTATCGGTGTGCCGCGGGAGATCAAGGACGGCGAACGCCGTGTCGGTTTGTTGCCCGACGGCGTGCGCGCGCTGGTCGATGCGGGCCACGACGTTCTGGTCGAGCGCTCCGCGGGGTTGGCAGTCGGGTTCGACGATGCAACTTACGCGCACGGTGGCGCGACGTTGGTCGATGACGTGCTCGATGTCTGGCGTTGTGAGCTGATCGTCAAGGTCAAAGAGTTGCAGCCACCGGAGTACCCGCTGCTCGTTCGAGGTACGACGATTTTCGGCTACGCGCAATTGGCGCGTGATCCGCATTTGCTCGACGCCGTGCTTCGCACGGGCGTGCGCATCATCGCGTATGAGCTCGTTCGCGACGCGTCTGGCGCGTTGCCGCTGCTCATGCCGATGTCGCGCATCGCCGGTAGGTTGGCGCCGTTCGCCGGCGCGCAGTCGCTTTACACCGACCGCGGTGGATCGGGCGTTTTGTTGACCGGCGTCGATGGTGTCGCGGGCGCCAACGTCGTGGTCGTCGGCGCGGGGACTGCCGGCGGCGAAGCCGCGCATATTGCAGCGCGGTTAGGGTGCCGCGTGACGGTCGTTTCGCGCGGCGTCACACGGCTGAACGCACTCGACACCGCTCTTGCGAAGGTTGGCACGCCGGTCGCAACGAGCACCATCGAACAAATGGGCCCTGACGGGTTCGCAGAGGTAATCAGCGCTGCCGATCTCGTCATCGCTGCGGTGCTGGATCCAGGAAAATTGTCGCCACGGCTCATAACGCGCGAGCATTTGCGTTCGATGCGTCCCGGTAGCGCGTTTGTCGACATCGGCATCGATCAAGGCGGAATTGCCGAAACGTCGCGAATGACGACGATCTCCCATCCAACGTATGTTGAGGAGCGCGTCGTCCATTACGCGGTGCCCAACATGCCATCACTCGTCGCGCGAACGGCGACCGAAGCGTTGACTGCGGCGACGCTTCCCTATGTGATGCGCATCGCCGGTCGCGGGATCGTTCGTGCGCTGACCGGCGATCATGGTCTCGCGCAAAGTGTGCTCGTTGAGGACGGCGCGATCGTGCATTCAGGTCTGGCTGCGGATCGGCGCTGATATGCGAATCTTTGGCTTCGCCGGGTGGTCCGGCAGCGGCAAGACGACGCTGATCGAGAGGCTCGTTCCGCGCCTTACGGCGCGCGGCTTGACCGTCTCGCTCGTCAAGCATGCGCATCACAGCTTCGACATCGATCAGCCGGGCAAGGACTCGTGGCGGCATCGGCAAGCCGGTTGCACCGAAGTCCTCGTGACTTCGGCGATGCGCTGGGCGCTCGTCCATGAGTTGCGCGGCCAACCGGAGCTCGCGCTCGGCGATGCGATCGCGAGGCTTTCCCCGTGCGATCTGCTGCTTGTCGAAGGCTTCAAGACCGCGGCGGTTCCAAAGCTTGAGGTCTGGCGCAAGCACCTCGGCGAACCGTTGCTGTTTCCGGACGATTCCCGAATCCGCGCGATTGCGACCGACGATCCTGCCCGCTTCGCGGGTCGTCTGACCGCCTTCGGGCTCGACGATATTGACGCGATTGCGACGTTTATCCTGGCCGAGGCGACCGACGGCGGGGCGGTCCGTTGACTTCGATTCGCCGCGGGAGTACGTTGAACTCGCGGCAGTTTCGACGGACCAAGGGTACGCGCTAGCGCATAGAGCGGCTTAAGTACCCTGGGCACGCCGGGGGGGAGCGTGCAATGCCGCCGGGGATTTAAAAATGTTGTGGAAACAACAAGTTGTAAGTCTGGCCGCGATTGCGCTCGGCGTGGGATACGCCGCGCAGGTCTTCGCGCAGGAACCTGCCGCATCGCGTTTCCAGGCCAACACACCCGAGCCAGGCTTCTACGGCGGCATCGCGCTGCGCGAAAACGCGCAGGATACCGGCGGCATCAGCCTTGGTCGCTTGAACTCTGCATGGGGCAAGTTCGTGGCACCGACGGCGGACGAGTCGGGCTCGCGCGCGCTCGTGTTTGGTGGATACCGTTGGCGTAACGACATCGCGCTCGAAGCGGCGTTCGGCACAGCGGAGAGCTATGCACTGACGCCGCGCGGGCCTCGTGGCGTCGGCTTGTCGCTTGCCGGAATCAGCGAATCGGCCACCGGCCGCACGTGGAATGCCGACGTGTACACGAGCTGGACATTCCGTCCAAGCTTCGCGTTGTACGGTCGGCTCGGTTATATCCAGTCCGACGCGAGCGCGGGCTTTGTCTCCGCGTTGCCGTCGATCGACAATCGGCGCACGCGCGATGGTGTGAACTACGGTGTCGGCTTGCGCTACGACGTCACACCGGCACTCGGACTGCGGCTCGAGTACGCCCGTTTCGGGCGCTTTGCAGGTGAAAATATCGCCGGCTTCCTTCCCGAGTCTGACCAGGTACAGTTCGGCATGCAATTCCGCTTCTGAGGTTGAGCACCGCCGTTGAACGATATCGCAATTCGCAAGACGCTCACGGTCAACGTCGTTTATCTTGCGCGCTTGCGTGAAGCATTCGGCAGCGCCGGCGAACAGCTTCCGTTGCAACTCTCAACAGACGTCGCAACCGTCAACGACGTACTGACGATGCTCGCGTCCCGCGGCGACGCCTTCGCAACGGAGCTTGCGCCGGGTCGAGCGGTGCGCGTCGCCGTCAATCACGCGCTCGTTTCGCGCGAAACGGCCATCCGTCACGGCGATGAAGTCGCGCTTCTGCCGCCGGTTACCGGTGGCTGAGGTGCCGTGATGACGATACGCGTTCAAATTGCAGACTTCGACGTTGCGCAAGAGATCGCGAACCTTCGTGCGCGCGATGCTCGTGTCGGCGCGGTGGTTACATTCATCGGCACCGTTCGCGATGTGAACGACGACGCACACGTTTTGCAGATGACGCTCGAGCATTACCCAGGAATGACCGAAAAGGCGCTCGAGGCCATCGTCACGCAAGCAAAGCAGCGCTTCGATATCTACGATGCGCTAGTCATCCATCGCGTCGGCGAGCTTCGACCGACCGATCAAATCGTCCTGGTTGCCGTCACCTCGGCGCATCGCGCCCAGGCGTTCGATGCCTGCCGCTTCGTCATCGATTATCTAAAAACGGAAGCGCCGTTCTGGAAGAAGGAAGAGACGCCCGAAGGCGCGCGCTGGGTCGACGCACGCACGACGGATGACGAAGCCGTCGCGCGATGGAAGGTAGACACCCCGACTTGACCGCTGCCGATTAAGCAACTTAGAGTTGCGCGGCGCAGAGCAGTATGCAAATACGCGCAGTCGGGGGGATTCATCGTGAGCGCGTCGACACTCATCGCAATCGATTGGGGAACGACGGCAGCGCGCGCTTACCGTATGGATGCGCGGGGCGACGTCCGCGAGGAGAGAACCGCAGCGCTCGGCATTTCACAAATCGTCGGCGGACGCTACGACGAGGCGCTCGCAACCCTTCTCGGCGAATGGCGCTTCGACCCCGCTCCGCGACTCGCCTGCGGGATGATTGGTAGTCGGCAAGGCTGGATTGAGGCGCCGTACGTTCCATGTCCCGCATCCCTCGAAACGCTGGTCGCCGGTATTGCGCCGGTGCGTGACGCGATGCTGGCGATCGTACCGGGGCTTATTACACGCGACCGATATGGCACGCCCGACGTCATGCGTGGCGAAGAGACGCAGCTCGTCGGCGTCGTCGCTGCGAGCGAACCATCGGTGCTTGCAGTGCTTCCCGGAACGCACAGCAAATGGGCGCAGGTCGAACACGGCCGCGTGATCGACTTCACGACTTACATGACGGGTGAGCTGTACGGCGTCCTGCTTGCGCACAGCATGCTCGGTCGCATGGGCACGCGCGCGGACACGTCGATCATCGGTCCTGCGTTCATACGCGGTGTGGAACGCGGACTGGAAACGGATGGCGTAACGCACGCAATGTTCGGTGCGCGAACGCTTGTGCTGACCGGCGAGCTCGCTCCGAATGACGTCGACGACTGGCTTTCAGGCGTGCTCATCGGCAACGAGATCCATACTGCGCTCGCCTGGTCGAAAGGCGCCGGCGTGCACGCGACGCGCGTGCGTATCATTGGAGACGATAGGCTTGCTGCGCGCTACGACGCTGCGCTTGCGCGCGCCGGGATTGCGACCGAGCGAGCCGATCGGCACGCCTCTGCGCGCGGATTGTGGCGTATCGCGGGCCAGGCCGGGCTCTTGCACTAAGGATAAACAATGGAAGTGCGCCAATATCTGAGTCCTCTGCCGTTGATCGCTGTGTTGCGCGGGATCACTCCTGAAGAAGTGCCGGCGATTGCCGGCGTACTTTTCGATGAGGGGTTTCGCGTGCTCGAAGTGCCGCTCAACTCGCCGCGGCCGTTCGAGTCGATTCGGCTGCTCGCGCGCGAATTCGGCCAGCGCTGTCTCGTGGGCGCGGGAACGGTGATCGCATCGTCCGACGTCGCTCGCGTCCGCGATAGCGGCGGGGCACTGATCGTGATGCCCCACGGCGACACGACCGTTGTGCGTGAAGCCAAGCGGCTTGGCCTCGCGTGCATTCCCGGCGTTGCAACGCCGACTGAAGCCTTTGCGGCGATATCGGCCGGCGCCGATGCGCTGAAAATGTTTCCCGCTGAAGCGTTGCCGCCTGCTGCGCTCAAGGCGTGGCGCGCGGTGCTGCCCGGCGAAACGCTGCTGTTCGCTGTCGGCGGCATCAAGCCTGACAACATGGCGCCGTATTGGGCCGCCGGCGCCAACGGGTTTGGTACGGGATCGAATCTCTATGCGCCCGGAGCGGACAGGGCAAAAGTGCGCGCAGCGGCCGCGGCATACGCAGCGGGATTTCGCGCGCTTCCGCAGCGATGAGTGATGGTGCCGACATAGTTTCTCTCGGCGAGGCGCTCGTCGAATTCAATCAGCTTCATGCCGACGATCCGCAAACGTATCTTCAGGGCTTCGGCGGCGATACATCGAACATGGCGATCGCCGCGGCGCGACTCGGCGCGCGCGCCGGTTACATCACACGCGTCGGCGACGATGCGTTCGGACGAATGTTCGTCGCATTGTGGGAGCGCGAGCACGTTGATACGCGCGGCGTCATGATCGATCGTAGCGCGCCGACTGGCGTCTATTTCGTCACGCATGGCGAGCGTGGCCATTCGTTCAGCTATTTACGTGCGGGATCGGCTGCCAGCCGCCTCACGCCTGCGGAGCTTCCTCTCGACGTGATACGCAATGCGCGTGTCCTTCACGTGTCGGGCATTACACAAGCGATTTCCGCGCCGGCATGCGATGCCACTTTTGCGGCGTTCGATACAGCGCGCGCGGCGGGCGTCAAGGTCTCGTACGACACCAACTTGCGTCTTTCACTGTGGCCCATCGCACGCGCGCGTGCCACGATCATTGCATCGCTTGCGTACTGCGACTGGTGCTTGCCGAGTCTCGACGATGCGCGCGCGATCTTCGGCTCGCATGACAGCGACGCGATCATCGCGAAATGCCACGAAGCAGGCGCGCCGGTCGTCGTCTTAAAATGCGGTTCGCAAGGATGCGTGGTATCGAATCGCGAGCGTCGCGAAACGATCGCCGGTCATGCCGTTGCCGATGTCGATGCGACGGGCGCCGGCGATTGCTTCGACGGCGCTTTTGCCGCGCGCATTGTCGCCGGCGACGATCCGTTTGCCGCCGCGCGCTACGCCAACGCTGCTGCAGCCCTTGCCACAACGGGCTTCGGCGCGGTCGCACCGTTGCCGCGCGACGCCGATGTGCGCGCGTTGCTTGCGGGCCTTGGTGTGCATCCATGAGCACCATGACTTTTCGCGATGATCTTTTTGTCGGCAAGGTCGCGCTCGTTATCGGCGGCACAGGCGGCATCGGGGCCGCAATCGGCGACACTTTCGCTGCGCTTGGCGCCGTCGTCACAGTCACCGGTGCAACGGACGACGAGGTGAATGCGGTGCGAAACGGTCCGGACTTCCGGTGTCGCAGCGCTGTGGTGCTCGACGTTCGAGACTCGCATTCGATTACCGCACTTATCGGCGACTTGCCGCGACTCGATATTCTCGTTAATTGCGCGGGCGTGATCCGCCGTGACGTTGAGCACGAGGCCGATGTCTTCGCGGATGTCGTCGACATCAACCTCAACGGGACGATGCGCTGCTGTTCGGCCGCACGGGAGCGATTGAAGTCGGCACACGGCGCGATCGTTAACACCGCGTCGATGCTGGCCTTTCACGGTGGCGCACGTGTCCCGGCCTACAGCGCGAGCAAGGGTGGCGTCGCGCAGCTGACAAAGTCGCTCGCGATCGCGTACGCTTCCGACGGTATTCGCGTGAACGCCGTGGCGCCCGGGTGGGTGCGTACGTCGCTGACGCAGGCGCTGCAAAATGACAGCGAACGAAGCTCCACCATCCTGGCGCGTACGCCGCAGGGGCGTTGGGCTGAGCCCGCCGACATTGCGGGCGCTGTCGTGTTTCTCTGTTCACCCGCCGCGCGTTTTGTGACCGGCGTCGTGCTGCCGGTCGACGGCGGATATCTTGCGATGTGAAGGGAGGGTCACATGGCGTTGGGAACGGCTGTCCGTCATCTCCGCAAAGGCGATTGGTCGAAGGCACACACACTGGTCCAGAATGACGAGTCAGAGCTCGGGTGCTGGGCACATGGCATCGTGCACATGATGGAGGGCGATCTCGGCAATGCGCGATATTGGTACAGGCGCGCGCATCGGCTGTTTCCGCGCGACGTCGATCCGAAAACCGAGATCGCGGCCCTGATGGCGGCGATGAAGGAGACACAGGGTGAAGCCAAGATGCGAAGGGTCGACGATTGAACATGCTCGCCATCGCTCCGTCGCTCGGCATTCGTCCCGAGATCGCGATCAACGCCGTCCCTCACGATGAGCGTGTGTGGGTACCGCAAGCACCCGACGTCTGGTTTCGGCCGTTGCTGCTCAATACCGTGACTGGCGGATGGTGCAATCTGTTGCGCGTGCGCCGATCCGGCGTGCTGTCGCGGCATCGTCATCCGATGCTGGTCGTCGGTTACGTCATCAAAGGCCGATGGAAATACTTGGAGCACGATTGGATCGCCGAGGAGGGCAGCTTCGTCTACGAGCCGCCCGGCGAAACCCACACGCTCACCGTTCCGGCCGACTGCCCCGAGATGATCACTTTCTTCAACATCAGCGGCGCGATGATCTATCTCGACGACGAAGGCCGGCAAAACGGCTACGAGGACGTCTTCACCAAGATCGATATGTGCCGAAACCATTACGCGGCGTGCGGTCTCGGCGCTGACTACGTCGATCAGTTCGTGCGGTAACCGTGGAGGCTCGCGCACGGAACTTGTCGCGCCGTTAGGGCGTCTCTATACTTCGAGCGCAGGAGATGGCATTCCTCCGTCCGCGAGCCTGCTGCTCGCAAGAACCGCCGCAAGGCTGATGATGCCTGCCCGAAGTTTCCGTGCCGCGGGAAGGGTAGGCGCATCGATCGTTGTGCCCACCCCGAATGTGTCTGTCGATGCCGCACACGCGGCAGGGGGTGAGTGTGTTCTCCTGGGTTGGCGTTCTTGCGGTAGGTAGCGGCGCCGCCGTTGGTGCGTGGATGCGTTGGGGTTTGAGCATCGCGCTCAACCCCGTATTTCCCACGCTTCCGCTCGGTACGCTGGTAGCCAATCTATTCGGCGGACTGTTGATGGGATTCGTGATGGAGCTCGTCACGCGCCACACGTTGCTGTCAGCTGAGGTGCGCTTGCTCCTGACTACGGGTTTCCTTGGCGGCCTCACGACCTTCTCCACATTCTCGGCGGAAATTTCGACGCTTCTTCTGCGCAAGGAATGGCTATGGGGCGTGCTCGGCATCGCCGCGCATGTGATCGGCTCATTGGCCCTTACCATGCTGGGCTTGCTTGCGATGCGCGCCATCTTTCATTGGGGAGCGCCATGAACGGAACGCTGCTGCGATTTTATGTACACGAGAACCGCAAGCACGATCACATCCTGCTCTACGAGTGGCTGCTCGAGCATGCGAAGAAACTGGGCATTCACGGCGGCTCGGCGTTTCGTGCGATTGCTGGCTTCGGACGTCATGGCGTGCTGCATGAGGAGCACTTCTTCGAGCTGGCCGGCGACATGACGGTCGAGATCGATTTTGCGGTCACCGACGCGGAGGCCGATCAGTTGCTAGGCCTCATTCGGCAGGAAAACATCCGCGTCTTCTACGCGCGCATTCCGATCGAGTACGGCGTCGTCGAAGGCAGGGACTGAGCGTACGGCACATGACCGATATCTATCTGCTGGCCGCGCTTTGGCTCGGGCTTGCACTCGCGGCAACGCTGCTGTCGATTTGGTTACGTATCGCGACGGCGATGTCCGAAATTTTGGTCGGGACGGTTGCGCAGCTCCTGATTGGCGCGTTTATCGGCGCGTCGGTTCTCGGTACCGATCAGTCGTGGATCCGTTTCCTCGCAGGCACGGGCGCGATCCTTCTGACGTTTCTTGCCGGGGCGGAGCTCGACTTGCAGGTATTGCGCACGCGCTGGAAAGAAACGACGACGGTCGGTCTCATCGCTTTTCTCGCGCCGTTTCTCGGTTGTGCCGCCGCGGCGCGCGTGTTCCTGGGATGGTCGACCGATGCGAGCTGGCTCGCGGGTATCGCGCTGTCGACGACGTCGGTCGCCGTCGTGTACGCCGTCATGCTGGAGTTCGGGTTCAATCGCACCGAATACGGCAAGGTTGTGCTTGCCGCGTGTTTCATCAACGATCTCGCAACGGTGATCGCGTTGGGGCTCATGTTTTCACCGTTTACGTGGAAGACGGGCACCTTCGTCGCGGGAAGCATCGCCGGCGTTGCGGTGCTGCCATTCGTGACGCCATGGTTTTTTCGCCGCTTCGGCAATCGCCCGTCGGAGCTGGAGACGAAGTTTCTGCTGTTTTGCCTGTTCGGCTTTGGCGCATTGGCGGGCTGGGCCGACAGTGAAGCGGTGCTTCCAGCGTACGTTATCGGTATGGTGCTCGCGGGAACCGTCGGCCGCGATCATGCGTTGGTGCGGCGGTTACGCACAGTCACGTTCGGACTGCTGACGCCATTCTATTTTATTCGGGCGGGTTCCTTTGTTTCAATCCCCGCGCTGGTGGCGGCTCCAATGGCATTCATTCTGCTGCTGATCGCGAAGATGGTCGCGAAATTCGTCGGCGTTTATCCGGTCACGCGCTGGTTCGCGTCGCCACGGCGCGAGGCTCTTTACACGACGATGCTGATGTCGACCGGTCTCACGTTCGGCAGCATCTCGGCCCTATTCGGTTTGTCGCATGGCATCGTCGATCAGGCACAGTATTCGTTTTTGATCGCTGCGGTGATCGGAAGCGCGATCGTGCCCACTCTGATCGCAAACGCGTTTTTCTTGCCGCGCCATCTGATTCCCGCCGATGAAGAGACGGGACAAAAGCCAATGGCGAAGCCGGGTGCCGCGGCGACCGGGAGGCTCACATGATGATCCGCAGAGTCCTGCTCGCATTCGATGGCTCGCCATCGTCGATCGCCGCATCGGAGTTTGCCATTCAGCTTGCACGCCGCTACGAAGCAGAGCTCCGCGTGGTCGCCGTCGTCCGACCGCCGGATTTCAGCGAAGACGTCGAAACGGAGGCGTGGATCGAGCGCTCCGAGCGACATCTGCACAATGTCATGCAACCGGTGAAGGCGAAAGCCGCCAAGGCAGGAGTAAATTGCATTTCGGAAGTGGCCGTCGGCCATCCGTCCGAACAGATCGTGCGCTACGCAGAGGGCCACGACGTCGATCACATCGTCGTCGGCCATCGTGGTCACACGCTGTTCGAGCGTTTTCTGATCGGCTCAGTCGCGCGCCAAGTGATTGCGTACGCGGATTGCGCGGTTACCGTGGTGCGGGCTCGTCGCAAGCCATGATCGAAATTGCCATTCCCGGCGCGAAGACGCTGCGACTTTCGACGGCGATCATCGATTTCAACGGGACGCTCGCCCGCGATGGCCGACTCCACGACGGCGTGGCGGAACGCCTGCAGATGCTGGCGCGACAACTCGCGATCCATATCGTGACCGCCGATACGACGGGAACCGCTCGCGCGGCGCTGGACGGTCTTCCCGTGCGGGTGCACATCGTGAAAGACACGGGTCAAAGCGCGGCAAAGCGCGCGTTTCTCGAAACGTGCGGCGTGCACGAAGTCGTCGCGATCGGCAACGGGCGCAACGACCAGGCGCTCATCGATGCCGCCGAATTATCGATCGTCGTTGCCGGCGACGAGGGCTGCGCCACGAAAACGCTCGCGGTTGCTGACATCGTCTGCAGCAACATCCGCGATGCGTTGGATCTATTGCTCACGCCGACGCGGCTCGTCGCGACGTTACGCTCATAGCAGCCCGTGAGGGCCCTCATGTCACCCGATCGGCTACACTTTGCGACTTAGATAGCGAAGCGAGGAAAACATGCCCTACGCCATTCGAATTCGCGCTCCGGGCGGGCCGGAAGCGTTGATCTACGAAGAGGTCAATATCGGCGCGCCGGGGCCCGGCGAAGCGCGCGTGCGACACACGGCGATCGGCGTAAATTTCATCGATACGTACCACCGCAGCGGCCTCTACGCATTGCCGTTGCCGTCGGGCATCGGGAGCGAAGCGGCCGGCGTCGTCGAAGCGGTCGGCAGCGGCGTCGATTGGGTGAAAGCCGGCGATCGCGTTGCCTACAGCGGAGGGGTGCCGGGCGCGTACGCCACCGAACGGGTCATGCCAGCAGATCGGCTCGTGAAGCTGCCCGATGGCATCGACGATCGCACCGCCGCGACGTTGATGCTCAAAGGCTTCACCGTTCAATATCTATTTCGGCAGACGTACCGGCTGCAAGGCGGCGAAACGATTCTGTTCCACGCGGCAGCGGGGGGCGTCGGATCGATCGCGTGCCAATGGGCGCGAGCGCTAGGCGTGACGATGATCGGCACCGTCGGTTCCGATGAAAAAGCCACGCTAGCAAAATCAAACGGTTGCACGCACACGATCGTTTACACGCGGGAGAACTTTGTCGAACGCGTGAAAGCGATTACCGGTGGCAAAGGGGTGCCGGTCGTTTACGACGGCGTCGGCAAGGACACGTTTCCGGCATCGCTCGACTGCTTGCAGCCGCGCGGCATGTTTGTCAGTTTCGGCAATTCGTCGGGCACCGTGCCGCCGTTCAACTTGATGCTGTTGTCACAGAAGGGATCGCTCTACGCGACGCGGCCGACGTTGGTCACCTATACGGCCACACGCGCGAATATCGGCGCGATGGCCGATGAATTGTTCGGGCTCGTACTTGCCGGCAAGATCAAATCGGCGCCGAGCCAAACGTTTCCGCTAAAGGATGCCGCGGCGGCGCATCGCGCGCTCGAGTCGCGCCAAACTACCGGTGCGACGGTGTTGTTGCCATAAGCAACGCCGCTTTCGCACCGCATGTGGATCGCGATCAGGATCGGCGTCTTGTACGGAGCGCCGATTCTCGCGATCATCGGCGCAGTTGCATACTTCATCGTGATGTTTCTTCGTGTCCGTCGTGGCGCGATCAGCCGAGAACGCGCAGCGCTGCGCTATTCAAGCGTGTTGCTTCTGCCGATTGTTGTTGTTCTCGTCATCTGGGGCGCGGGAGAAATTTCGAGCTATTTAGCGGCGCCTGATGATTTTCATTGGAATCTTGAATCATCGCGCTCGTTTTTGCTGAGCCTCCTTCCGTTGGCTGTTTACGTGGGCGCGCCGATCGTCGCGCTCGTCGCCGCGTTCTGGCTGGTGGTGCAATCGAATCGTCAGCGTTGATTCAGCAATGCCCGCGCGGAGTCGGCAAGCTCCGATGAGACGAGGCCCGTGGGTCCGATTCCGCGTGTCACCAATGAATCGGCGGCGGCACCGTGCAGGCACACGGCATACCGAAGTGCCGTCTTCGCGTCGAGTCGTTGCGCGACAAAAGCCCCGAGCATTCCCGCGAGAACGTCGCCGCTGCCTGCGGTCGCCAGCGCAGGGCCGCCGCTCGCATTGATGTCAAAGCTGCCGTCGGAATAGGCGAGCACGCTTCCCGCGCCTTTCAGCACTACCGATGCGTTGAGCTCACGCGCAAGCGTTTCGGCAGCCGCGAGACGGTCAGCCTCAACGTGCGCGGTATCGGATCCGAGTAACCGCGCCGCTTCGGCGGAATGCGGCGTTGCGAATGTCGACGCTTGACGCTCGCGCAGCGCGGTACGCAATCGTGAATGCTGCGAAATCACATTCAACGCGTCGGCATCGACGACAAGCGGCTTGGTGACCGCGAGCACGCGTTCAAGAAAGCCGAGCGCCACGCTGTCGGTGCCGAGTCCGGGTCCGATCAGCAGACAATCGCCCTCATCGACGACGGCGTTCGCATCGGCGAGCATCAATTCGAGCGCCGCGAGATCGACGGAAGGTCGTTCGAGCGCAATGAATCCGATTCGCACCTTTCCGGCACCCATCTTGATCGCCGCGCGGCCCGCGAGCAGCGGCGCACCGACCATGCCATGCGCGCCGCCGACGATAGCGAGCGTGCCGAACGTTCCCTTGTGAACGTTACGCCGCTCGCGGCGCAACGCTGCAGGCAGCGCAGCAGCGAGGGCTGACCATTCGAGCTTGCAACCCCCCGCCGATTCCTGTTCGATATCGAGGCCCAGTGTGTGGACCGAGATTGCGCCGCAAAGATCGATGCCGTTGCCGGTCAACAGTCCCGGCTTGAGCGCGAGAAATGTTGCAGTGGCGTCGGCATCGATCGTCGGCCCAAGCGCCGATCCGGTGTCCGCATCGAGCCCGCTGGGTATGTCGAGTGCAAGGATCGGCGCGGCGCTTTGGTTTGCCCACTCGATCAGTGCGGCGTGATCGGCCGTCGGCGGCCGACGAAGGCCAATCCCGAAGAGCCCATCAACGATTAATGCGGCTTTGACGTCGGGGAGCTCCCGCGTCGTCGTGCCGCCGGCGCTGCGGTAGGCCGAGTGGGCAGCGGCGGCATCGGGCGGCAGTTTTTCAGGATCGCCGCGGTAGACAGCGACGACATCGTGAAACCATGCGCGTAACCAGCGCGCTACGACGAACGCATCGCCGCCGTTGTTGCCCGGTCCGGCGAGCACAACTACCGGACCAACACGATCGCCGAGCATCGAGCGCGCGACTTCCGCTGCGGCCAGGCCCGCGCGTTCCATCAATGGCGCGTCCGCGTGACGTGCTTCGAATGCGCGCAATTGCGCTACTCGGAAGACGGGTTTGAGAGCGGGAGATTTGTCACTGATTGCGGTCATGGATGACAAACGCGTAGGTACGACGGCTGCCGCGCTTTGGTCGAGTTTATCGGATCGGCTCGCGCCAGCCGAGCCGCATGGTTGTGGGCCTATTAATCAGTTGACCGCCGCTTTGGACTTTCGCCGAGAACGTCCGTAAAATCCGCCGGTTCGGCTAGGGCTGCCGGGACCACTGGACCGGAGCTTCAGAATCCGATTCCAACACAAGGAGACACCGAAATGCGTAACTCGCACTGGACGCTCGGGCTTGCGCTCGCCGCGTTCGTGGCGGCGCCGGTTGCAGCGCAAGAGCTGACTGGCACGCTGAAAAAGATCAAGGAAAGCGGCGCGATCACAATCGGCCATCGCGATTCGTCGATTCCGTTCTCGTACTACGACGACAAGCAGAACGTCGTCGGTTACGCGATGGACATCTGCATGAAGATCGTCGACGCCGTGAAGGCCGAGCTCAAGATGCCGAATCTGCAGGTCAAGCTCAATCCGGTGACGTCGGCGACGCGTATTCCGCTGATGGCCAACGGCACGGTCGACCTCGAGTGCGGCTCGACG
>DASXSP010000023.1:0-36017 GCA_036505865.1 Casimicrobiaceae bacterium | reverse complement strand
GCTTGCACAATTGTCACGTTGCGCCGCGACGGCGCGCCTGGACCAGTTTGGGCTCCTGGCGGCGCACTTTGCGGCGCTTGCGCCGTCGCTCCTGACTCCGATGGCCGACCGCCTTCGACCCCCGGCCGCGAAAGTCGCGCCGCGATCGGCGCGGCCGGCGCTGCGGGAGCGGCTCTAGCCACGATGGGCTTTTCGAGTGACGATGCCGGCGGACGCGCGTTGGCCGCCGGTCCTGAGCCCATCACACTTGTCCGCTGCGGCGCGATCTTTGCCAATGGCAGCAATTCGGCTTTGCTCAGTACCTGCGGATTGACTGGGATTGCGGCGCGCTGTACCGGCCGCGCCTGCACGAACGTCGTCTGCGGGACCGCCGTGATCGCGTTGGGGCGCTGGAGATACGCGTAGCGCACATCGGCAGTATCGCGATTGTTGTAGATGTTCGTGACGTATGTGTTGTTGACTGTCGTGTTCGCGATATTGACGCGAGTGAAATACTCGCGACTTACTGAATACGCCGGCCGATAAACCTCGCCGGGCGCCAATGGAAACCACCCGATGCCGCCGCCGGTTACTGCCACGCTGAAATTATTGCCGCCGATAAACGCAACAAGCGCCGGCGCGTAGACGGGCCGTTCACGCACAGGCCCGGGCACCCAGCACCACTGGTCACGCACGACCGCCCAGCGACCATAGTGGAACGGCGCAAAGCCCCACGGCGCATCATCGACCCATGTCCATCCCCATGGATCAATCCACGCCCAATGACCGTAGCGGTACGGCGCCCATCCTGTAGGCACCTTGCGCGGAATCCACACGTTGCCGTAATCGGAGACGGTTTGCCACGTGCCGAATTGATCGAGATCCTCGTAGCCGACGACTTCGGGCGCGACATAGCGCGCGGCGACCGAGCGCTCGTAGCGGCTCTGCCGCGACAGCGCCCAGCGCTCGAAGCCTTCCGGCGGACCCAGCGCGAGCGATTCGTGGTCGCGGAGATCGGTGCCGTAGAAGCGAAGGGCCTGGCCGGCGGCGATTCGATAAGCGGCGCCTTCGCCGTAAGCTTCGCCTTCGCCACTTCGCACGGCGACCAACGTCGAGCCGTTCTCCGGATCGACGTCGAATCGGAACGAGCCTGCACGTGTAATCGTGAACGCGAAGTTCGGCGTATCGATCTCGACGATCTCACCGGAGTTGATACGCCGCACCTGAACCTGCAGACTGCCTTGCACGAGTTCCACTTGCTCGATGCGGTCATCGAGATTGAGTATCGAGACGTTCGTCTGCGGGCCGAAGCGCAGCGCGGCATCGGCCATCTGCATTTCGCCGCGTGAGCCTTGGTCGGACCATAAGCGATCGCCGGCGACGAGCGGTCGATTGACGACGGCGCGCACCCATTGATCGTCACCGGCCGGCGAGAAGGTCACCGTGCCTTCGGCATAAGCGAGTCGTGCGACGCGCGACGGCGGATCGGCGGCCGCGACGCTGGCGACGCTCAATGAAACGATACCGGCGAGCGCGGCGCACCAGCGCGCAAGTGTTGGGACATGTTTGCGTTGCATCACGAATCCTCCGTACAGATCGGCTTCATGGTCGATGCTTGGTATTCATTGGAGTCGGCGCCAAAAAAAAGGTGCAGCCACATCCTTCAACGCCGTGCGGGCATTCGGCGATGACAACGTTGCGCTGTAAAGATTGCAATCATGCATTCCACATTCGCATCCATTCACGCGAGAACCGTGATGTTGTGGTGCAATAATGGTTTTGGCGCCCCACCGGCGTCATTTTGTACGTGACAACGGCAGCTCCAAGAATCAATCCTCTGACAGACGGCCCGATTGCGCGGGCGCTGTTTTTCTTTACGCTGCCGATTCTCGCGTCGAACGTTCTGCAGTCGTTGAACGGCTCGGTCAACGCCATCTGGGTCGGACACTATCTTGGCGAAGCGGCGCTTACGGCGACGTCGAACGCCAACACGATTCTGTTTTTTCTCCTTTCGCTCGTGTTCGGCGTCGGCATGGCTTCAGCGATTCTGATCGGTCAGAGCGTTGGTGCGCGCAATCTCGAACAAGCGAAGCGCGTCGTAGGTAACGGCGCGGGATTTTTTGTCGTCGGATCGATCGCGATTGCGTCGACAGGCGCGATCTTCGCTGCGCCGCTTCTCGCCTTCATGCAGACGCCCGATGACGCAATGCCGTTTGCCGTCGCGTACCTTCGCATCATTTTCGCGGGCATTCCCTTCCTGTTCCTGTACACGTTCGTGATGATGGTGTTGCGCGGCGCCGGCGACTCGAAAACGCCGTTCTGGTTTCTGCTGATGTCGGTGGCGCTCGACATCGTGCTGAATCCGGTGCTGATCTTCGGTGTCGGGCCGTTCCCGCGCATGGACATTGCAGGATCGGCGACTGCGACATTGATTGCGCAAGTCGCAAGTCTTGTCGCGTTGATCGGCTATCTACATCGCAGGCGACATCCGTTGTTCCTGCACGCGGATGAGCGACGATTCCTGCGTCCCGACCGCGCGATCTTGACGGCGCTCGTCAAGAAGGGTCTGCCTCTGGGTCTGCAGATGATTGTGCTGGCCGGCTCATCGATCGTCATGATCAGCCTGGTCAACCGCTTCGGATCGCAGACGACGGCAGCGTTCGGCGCCGCGATGCAGTTGTGGAACTACATCATGATGCCGGCGCTAGCGGTGGGCATGGCAGCATCCGCGATGGCCGCGCAGAACGTTGGCGCAAAACGCTTCGACCGCGTGCATCGGGTCGCCGTGACCGGCGTCGGCTTCAACCTACTGATGACCGGCGCGCTCGTCGTGCTGATTTACCTTTTCAACCGCGGCGCGCTTGGCTTGTTTCTTCCCGTTGAAGGTGCGGCGATCGCGATCGCGCAGCACATCAACGCGATCGTCGTCTGGTCGTTCATGTTGATCGGCATTGCGATGGTGCTGGGCGGCGTCGTACGCGCGACGGGCGCAGCGGTGCCGCCGCTCGTCGTACTGTTTCTCGCGCTGTTTGTGATCCGGATTCCGTTCGCGTTGTTGATGGCGGATCGCTGGCATGCCGACGCAGTGTGGTGGAGCTTTCCGCTCGGCGCCGGCGCGGCGGCGCTGTTCATGTGGCTCTATTATCGTCACGGCAGCTGGAAGCGCGCGCATATGCTCGAGACGCGCGCGGCGACGGCGTCTGCCGAATGAAACCCTGAGCAGCGGCCGGTGACTAAGCGTTGAAGGAGGCCTTGGTCATCCATGACAACCTATGCCTTGTCTACCCCTCGATCGTTGGAAGTCCGGCTCATCTTCGGATTTCTGGCCGGCGCCATCGCCGTCGTGACGTTTCATCAAGGCGCGATCGCGCTTCTGACTGCGCTCGGTGCACTGTCGAGCAACCTCTATTCGATGCGTCCGGTGCCGCCCTTTGGAGTCCCGCAAATTGTCTCGCAGGCGTTCTGGGGCGGCGTGTGGGGAATCGCCTTCGCGGCGATTGTGCCACGCTTGCGACGCGATACGAGCTATTGGCTTGCCGCGCTGATCCTAGGCGCGCTGGTGCTTCCTCTTGTGGGCTGGTTTGTTGTTGCGCCCCTCAAGGGACAGCCGATCGCGTCAGGATGGGTACCAAGCCGCATGCTGTTGAGCGTATTGATCAACGGTGCCTGGGGCATCGGTATGGCAGCAATTTTTGCGTTCCTTGGCCGCCGTTACCCTTAGTTTCCCAACTGTCGCTTGGTTTTTTGACGCCCTGCGTGTCCAGTCGATCGACGCGCACGAGGCTCGGGAAGAGTCGAATCCATAACCCGACGATCACAAGCGTGCCGAGCCCGCCGATGACGACGGATGGCACGACGCCGAACCATGCAGCCGTAACCCCGGACTCGAATTCGCCGAGTTGATTGGACGTGCCAATGAAGAGCGCGTTGACCGCTGAAACGCGGCCGCGCATCGCGTCGGGCGTTTGCAATTGCACGAGCGACGAGCGCACGACAACGCTCACCATGTCGGAAGCGCCGAGAATCGCGAGCGCGATGAGCGACAGCGTGAACGAGTGCGAGATACCGAAGACGATCGTGGCAACGCCAAACAGCGCAACGGCGCCGAACATCAATCGACCGGCATGGCGTTTGAGCGGACGACGCGCCAGATAAATCGCCATCGCCAGCGCGCCCACTGCGGTGCTCGAGCGTAAGAGGCCAAGTCCCCACGGTCCCGTCGTCAGAATGTCACGCGCATAGACGGGTAATAGTGCCGTTGCGCCGCCCAACAGCACGGCGAAGAGATCGAGCGAGATCGCGCCAAGGACCGTCGGATGGCTTCGTATGTAGCGAATTCCCGCAAACACTGAACCGAGACCGACTTCTTCGAAACGCCCCTGCGAATGCACTGTACGGATCAAATAAACCGTCGCGCCGGTCAGCAGGAACAGCGCGACGCTCGTCGCGTAAACCGCCGCCGGGCCCGCGACATACACGAAGCCGCCCAACGCGGGGCCGACGATGATCGCGGCTTGCGTCGCCGCTGAATTGCTCGCAAGGGCGCGCGGAAACAATCGGCGCGGCACAAGCAGCGGCAGCAGCGAAGCCATCGCCGGCATCTGAAAGGCGCGCGCCGCACCGACGACGAAAATCAGCGCGAAGATCAAGTGCTCGGTGATCCAACCTTGATAGCTGCCGAGCGCGAGGCCGCAAGCCGCCAGCGCTTCAACGACCATGCATGCCTGCAGCACGCGCCGCCGATCGAAACGATCGGCAACGTGTCCCGCGACCAACATCAACAAAAACGACGGAATGAATTGCGCCAGGCCGACGAGGCCGAGATCGAGCGCGCTGCCCGTCAACGCATAGACTTGCCAGCCGACGCCGACCGCAAGCATCTGGTGCGCGACCATCGCGGCGACGCGCGCAAACCAGAAGAGGACGAACGGGCGATGCGCGAGAAGCGAGCTCGAACCGGATTCGATCGCGATACCGCGGGAGACCGCGATTTCAACGTCCCTTCGAGCTGGGCTTCGGCCGCACGATCACGCGGGGCGGTGTCGTAGGTCTTCGGTGCGGAATGGGCGGCGTGCCGGAGGGCGGGCCACTCTTTCCTTGAATACCGCGGAACGAACCGCTTTTACCTTTGGTCATGGCGAACCTCGTTTAAGTGCGTTGCTCGGCTGCGATGATGCATCGTGTGTGGCGGATCGCGCAACCACCGGGCAGCTCAGGCGGCGCGTTGCATGTTGCGCGAAATCTTGACGCCGAGCGAAGCCAACACCTCAGTGGCCGCCCGCTGGCCGCTCTCGATGGCGCCGTTCAGGTAACCCGACGACGCTTCGGACGTATGCTCACCGGCGAAATACACAGTGCCCTCGGGCTCCCATTCGATGCCGTGAAAGCTCGTGTATTGCGACGGCTTCAGCAGCGAATACGAACCTCGCGACCACGGATTGCGATCCCACGCGTTGCGAATCACTTTACCGTTCCACAGCGCGCCGATCCCCGGATAGATCCGCTCGACGTCGACAATCGCGTCGCGCGCGCGTTCTTCGGGCGTACCGTCGCCGGCACGAACGGCGAGCGTTCCACCGGAGAAGAAATTGAGAATCCCGGCTTCGCCCGACTGCGCGCGCGTGACGTCCCAACTGGTCAAGTAGCTGCCTTCGATGCGCGTTTCGCCATTGCCGTTCGCGCGAAGCCACGCGCGCTCGCGAAACTGTAGCTGCAGCTTCGTGTTGCGGCCCATCTCGAGCTCGCGAATCGCACGCAATTTGCGCGCTCGAAACGCCGAACGCTCGAGGTCGACGTCTCGCAGCAGCGAAAACGGCAACGCCAGGATTACACGATCGGCGATTGCGTCTTGCCTCGCCTGGTCGCGCGCAAAAGCAAGGCGAACTTGTCCGCGATCGTTACGCACGAGTGCCGTGAGCCGTGTTCCCATTTCAATTTGCGCTTCGACGCGCTCCGCGAGCATGCGCACGAGTTGATCGTTGCCGCCGCGAATGTGATAGCGCTGATCGGATTCTTCATACGGCGAAAAGGTATCGTGCGGTGTCGCCATCAACAGCGCGACGACGGTCACGGCGCTGATTTCGGCGAGATCGCCGCCTAATTCCTCCATATACGCGTTGGCAACGAGACGGCCGAAGCGCGACTTCAACCCCCCGTCGACTCGCGTTGCAATCCAATCGGCGGCGGAGAGTTGATCGAGCGCGCGCTGCGCGGGCGTGTGCCGGCGGAACGTCGGCAAATACATTTCGAGGCAACGCGCATCGGCATCGAGACGCGTCAACATCTGCGCCATGTCGGCCGCCGCGATGTCGAGCGGATAAGGCGCGCCGTCGAACATCCACGCGGCCTCGCTGCCTTTGGGCTCTGTCTCGAGCAAATCGTCCAACGGCAAAGCGAAGGAGGCAGCGAGCGTGCGGATCGCATCGTGCGACGTGTCGATCAACTCACCGCCGCGCTCGGCGATTTGTCCATCATCGAACGCGCGTCGCTCCGTCCAGCAACGTCCGCCGACGCGCGGCGATCCTTCGAAAACCCGCGCCCGGATGCCCACCTGCGCAAGCATGTGTGCGGCCGCAAGGCCGGCAAGTCCTCCGCCAACAATGATGACGCGTGCGGCGGTCGCGGCGGCAAGCGCAGGGCCGAATCGCCAAGGCAATGCGCTGACCGCGCCCAATGCCAGCGCGCGCCGTAGATACTCGCGGCGCTTCTCGCTTTGCACGCGCTCGAGTGAGCGCTCGACAGGCGAGGACTGCGTGTCCGATCGCTGCGCTCGCGTGCGCACCGCCAATGCGCGAAGCGTTCGCATCAAAGCGGAGCGCGGCATAGCGTCAACACAAGAGGCGTGGTGACCGCGGCCAGCACGGTCGTCAGCACGATGCCCGATGCGATCGGACCGGTGAGCACGTCGAATTGGCGCGACATTAAATAGACGTTGGCGCCGATCGGCAACGATGCGAGCATCACGACCGCCGCCGTCTCGAGCGCAGGCAAATCGAGTAGACGGGCGAGAAGATAAACGGCCAGCGGATGCAAGACGAGCTTGGCGAAGGCGATCGCGCCGCTGATATGCCAGCCGGACCTACCGCCGAACCCGGCCAATCCCATTCCCAAGGCAATCAACGACAGCGGAATCGCCGCCTCGCTCACCAATACGAGTGTTTGGTCGACAAACGTCGGCAACATGAACCCGGTAAACCCGAACGCGGTGCCGATCAGAATGCTGGCGACGATGGGATTGCGAATGACGCCGATCAACGTCCTGCCGAGTCCCGCTAGCGAGAAATCGCGATGGCGCGCCCATTCGACGGAGACCGTCGCGAGCGTCCACAGCAACAGCGAATTGAAGACCAGAACCAGTGAAACGGCAGGAAGCGCCGCTTCACCCAACGTTACCTTAGCGAGCGGTAGGCCGAGCAGAACGTTGTTCGCGAAGATGCCGCCCATTGCGAAAACGGACTGCGCGGTGCCATCCATCCGAAAGATCGCAAATGCGGCGAACCGCGCGATCGCGTAGACGACGAAGCAACCGCCGAAAAACGCCACGAGCAAGCGCGCATCGACGCGCGGCTCGCGTGCAAACTCGCTCATCAGGCGGAACAACAGCGTAGGAATCGCGATGGCAAACACGAAGCGCGTGAGCGTGTCGGCTGCCGCCAGCGGCCAGCGCCCCCATCGGGTGAGCACGTAGCCAACACCGATCAACACGAACAACGGCGCCGTCAGATCGAGGAGCGCGAAGAACGTCCTCATGCTTCGCGCGATCTTGGGCGCAACCGAACCTATCTCAAAATGGGGCGAGCAGCTCGAGTACGCGAAGGCCCGCAGCGAGACCCGAGATAGTACATGGACGTACAGCGAGGGACGAGCGAGGACACGGTGGTGGCTTTACCTCGGAAAACGCTAACACGAGCGGAGCGAGTGTTAAGCGAAGCGGCGTTTGCTCCAAAGTAATCGGGCTGCGCAGCCAATTTTGAGATAGGTTCCATCAGCCGAGCGCGCCGCGGTGACCGATTAGCGCCAGAAACTCCTCGCGCGTCGCCTGCGACTCGCGAAACGTGCCGAGCACCGACGAAGTCACCATCTCCGAATTCTGCTTTTCGACGCCGCGCATCATCATGCACAAATGACGTGCCTCGATCATGACGCCGACGCCTTTTGCATCGATCGACTCCATCACTGCTTGCGAGATCTGTTCGGTGAGGCGCTCCTGAAGCTGTAACCGTCGCGCGTACATGTCGGCAAGCCGCGCGAGCTTCGAGACACCGAACACCTTGCCCGTCGGGATGTAGCCGATATGGCAGCGACCGAAGAACGGCAGCATGTGATGCTCGCACAGGCTATAGACCTCGATGTTCTTCACGATGACCATGCTGTTGGTCTGTTGGGTGAAGATCGCGCCGTTGATGATGCGCTCGAGCTCGGTGCGCGTGCCGGACGTCAGGAACGCCAGCGCATCAGCCACGCGTTGCGGCGTCTTGAGAAGGCCCTCGCGATCGGGATCCTCACCGAGTGCGATCAGAAGCTCTCGGACCAGGTCACGAATCCGATGCGTATCGACATGCCGATGCATAGTTGGACCCCCACGCTTGCGGCTTACGCCGCTGCGCTGCCCCCAACGGGGGAGCAATTCGCGCCTTGGGACGGCCCTGCGGCGCTCATTGCGTTCTAGTGGTCTGATACGAGTGCACGTTCAGCGGCGTCGGCGGAGCGACGTTCGGCAAGTGCATTGAGCGCCGAGCTCACCGCGCGATCGAATAAAGGTACCGGCTCGAGCACGAGCGACACCTTGCCGCTGATGAGCGCGTCCGCCAGATGCTCCGGCGAATAGACGTAGACCGAGAGACCGGACCGACTCGCAAAGACATAGGTCATCCGCAGCGAGCCGGTCCACACGAGTCTTGCTTGCGTTGTGCCGCGATCGGATTGAAATGCGAGCCATGTTCCCGCGACCATTTCGCTCACGAAGTCGTGAATACTCGCGACTGCGATGCCGGGCGACGGCGATCCTGGTTTCGGACGTACCGCATCGGCAAGCGTCGGTCGCAGCGGCGCGACGGCTGCGGGCTGCGCGACGACATCGTGCTGCTTGATTGCTGCAATGTGAAGCTGGTAGAGCTCCTCGAGAAATGTCTTCGCGCGCTCGTCGGGCAATCCCACGGCCTTGCCGCCCTTGCGCAGACTCATGACGAGTGTGGGGATCATCTTGGCGAGCCGCGCTTTTTGCCCCGTTCGCTCCTTGGCGACGACGCTCCACAACAAATCTTCGAGCGTCCGCAGCGCTTCGCTCGCGGCGACGCTGTGCTCACCCTGTTCCTTGCGCAACAGCGTCAAATAATCGGCCCACGTGCTTTCGACGAAGCTTCGAATAGGCGCCGGCACATCCATGCCGGCTAGCCGATCGCGAACGAGACCGCGTACGCGCCCGCGATCGGATTCGTCCTGCTCCGCGGCTGCGGCTCTGCGGATATCGGGGATCACGGCGTCTGCCGTCTTGCGGCTTTCGTCGCCGATGAATGCAGCGAGCCGATTATCGGCGTCCTGAAACGCCGTAAGATCGATCTCGAAACGCCGGCCGATAACGTCAACAAGCTCTGTCGCAAGCGTTTGCAACGCGGCGCAGTAGCCTGGATCGTCCGCCGCGCCGATCGTCGCGGCGGCCAGTAGATCGAGCGTATGACGGGCGGGGTTGCGCGGATTCTGAAAGAACGCCGGATCCATGAGCGCCGCCTTGAGGATCGGCACTTGCAACCGCCCGAGGAGCGGTCTTAACGCGTCGGGTATCGAAGGGTCGCGCGACACGTATTCGAAAAGCAACGCGACGACGTCGAGCGTCGTGCGTTCCGCGGGATGCTGGATTGAAGGGCCGAGCATCTCGCGTATGTACGGAACAAGATTTCGCGGTACGGTCGAATTGGGTTTCGCGCCCAACGAGCGCTCGGCCTCGCGCAGAACCTCCGCAGGCAAGTCCATTCGTTGCAACGTGCTCAGTAACGCAACCGTCGATGCGGTGCCGCCCAGCGCCAGCATTGGATCGAGGTCCGGGAACGCATCATCGTCTGTTGACATGCGACGAGGTCCACGATCGACGGAGGCCCCCGGCTTCGATTGAGCAAGCGCTTTGAGCGCGGCCACCACCGTTGCTGCCGGGAGCACGTTGCGATCGCCGCCGGTGGGAAGTGGGAGTGGCGCGTCGGCACCGGCGCGACCGGCCATCCCGGCTTTGGCGAGGAGCTCCCTAAATGCGGGAAGCAAGTCGGCGTCGTCCGCGGGCCGCAACGCGCTACGCGCACGGAGCGCTGCGTTGATTTCCGGCAACACTTCGTGCGTGGCCAGCAGGCGGTTCAGCGCCATGTAGATCTTGTGGACGCCCGGCGTGATGTCGGAAAGCATCCGTTCCATGAGAGGCCGCCAGATCCGCGGCTCGGGGTAGATTGCCCGCGACGTGACGCCGATTGCGTCCAGCACATAGGCGGGCGCGAACGGGTTGTCGATGTCGTTCGCTTGCCGCTCGGGTGCGAGCGCGGCGAAGCGCTGGTCGAGCGCGGTCACTTCATGACGCGTGTATTCATGCAGGTGCTGCATCGCGTTGACGAGCGCTTCCTGCTTCGCGTGATCGAAGTCGCTCAACATCTTGACGTTGAGCCCTGCCGATTCAGCGTCCGGCCGGCGTCCCTTGCGGCGCTGTCCGGCCATTCGTCGCTCGTAGAGATCGTCGATGGTGAGCGCGAAGCGCTCGAGCCACTCGCCGCGACGTGCCTTGAACCGTTCGACCTCGCCTTCGGTAACCTGGCTGTTCCATTCGAACAGATCGGTCGACATCTCGAGGGACGAGCGCGCCATGTCGATCAAGCGCGCTTTGTATTGTGTGAAGCACTCCCGCAACAGTGCGCGGGCCTCCGCGGTTCCGACCCGCGACGTCCCTCGTGCGGTGTCCGCGAAGCTTGACGGGGTGGGCGGCGGATTCTCGGGCATCAGTTGTGCTTTCCACGCCATTCTAGCGGGTTGCCCGCGGCCGGTCTTGCGTTGTTGCCGTGGACGAGCATGACGACGATGCAGACGATGCGAAACTGAAACGATTGGCGTCGTTGCCAACGTACCAACCTTGCGGGCCGCGATGATTTCCGGCAGGCTTCTCGGCCGATAGCACGTGAAGGAGCGGTAATGAATTGCGCGATTTGCGGCAAGGACAATCAAGCCGGTACGCGCTTTTGCGTGCACTGCGGTGCTGCGCTCACCATTCCCGCTGCGGGCGCGACGCAACAAAGCACGATCGCGACAGCCGGCGCGATCCTTGGCCCAAAACCGCCATCGATGTCGACCATCGCGCCTACTGCGCCGCCTGCCTCCACAGCCACCGTTCCCGTTTTCACACCGCGCGCCGTTGCGGCGCCGCCACCTGCCGACGCTCCCACCGATTCTTCGGCTGATCAAACGTCGCAAGAGATACCCGCCTACAACGCGGAGCCCAAAAAGGCGGGAATCGTCGTCCTTGTCATCGGCGTTGTCGGACTATTGGCGGTGGGCGGATATCTGGGTTACAAAATCTTCGGCGGACCTACGCAGATGAAGGACACGCTGACGCGCGTTGAAGCACCGCCGGCAACGTCGTCTTCGTCGACCACAGCGTCCGCTCCCTCGAGCGCAACCCCGCCGCCCATAACAACCGAAACGTCGAAGGCAGCGGAGGAGAAAGCGGCGTCCGCGGCGACCGAGCCGGTCCGGCCCTCTGCAAAGCCGGCTGGAGAACCGAAGACGACTTCACCGGCACCGACGAAGACCGAAACCAAGACCGCACCGAAGGCGGCAGCGTCGGCGCAGGCACGTCCGCCCGTCGCGCCAGCCGTTACAGCGCCACCTCCGTCAACATCGCCGCAAGTTGCCGCACACGCCGCAGCGCCCGCCACCAGCGCTGCGGCGGCAACAAGCCCCGCCGTCGACCGCTGGACTCAGTTCGCGGAAGAGCTGCATCGCTGCGAGCGCGAAACGTTTCTGAGCCGCGTCGTGTGCGACCAGCGCGTCCGCCTGCGCTATTGCGACGGTTATTGGGGGAAGGTGGCGCAGTGCCCCGGCGCTGTCGCTAATCCCGATCGGGGCCAGTAGCTATAGCCCCAGCGCGGGCATCCCCAGCAATGTAGTCGTTTTTCCGACAGGCCTTTCGGGGTTGAGCCGCTGATTTCACTCGGCCATGCGTCGTTATTATTACTCCAAAGCGGCCTTCCGTCGGTCGCATCAGCGGAATGGCTATCATGACGCAAATCATTGCCGGGGTGTTCGATGATGACGCTTCGGCCGATCGTGCGATCGAAAAGTTGCACGACGTCGGTCTCGTGGATTCGGACATCGAACGCTTCGCTATCAATCCACCGGGACGCCACCATCGCCTGCCGCTCGGCGGCGATGAGAATGCTGACCAAGGGGCACGGGGCGGTGGAATGGGTGCGCTAGCCGGTGCTGCAGTGGGCGGCGCAGTCGGCGCGGTCGCAGGACTCGTGGCATCGCCCCTCGTGGGTCCGGTGGCCATCGCCGGCGGTCTCGCGGCGGGCGCGTATGCGGGGTCTCTCGCCGGGGCGGTGCGGTCATTGGGCTCACCCGTTGAACGCGGCACTGCGAACAACGTCGTGCGACAAGCCGGCGTGATGGTCGCTGTACGCATCGGCGAGTGGGAATACGAAGATTCGGTTGTCGATGTCTTTCGCGCGTCCGGCGCGCGCACCGTCGAATGGTCCGACGGACTTTGGCGCCATGGCCACTGGGTGGATTTCGACCCCGTTGCCACGCCGCGGCGCATCGTTTCGTTCGACCCGCGGCAGCGCTCGCCGCGTAGAGAAGGACCGCACCGGCGACACCGTGACCGGACGGCGCGACGGATTACTTCGCCGGCTCGCTAGCCGCGACCCACGAATGGCATCTTGGTCGCCATGAGGGTCATGAATTGCACGTTGGCGTCGAGCGGAAGGTTTGCCATGTGCACAACGGCATTCGCGACGTGCGCGACATCCATCAACGGCTCGATCGCTGTCTGACCGTTCGCCTGCGGCACGCCGGAGGCCATCCGCGCGGCCATTTCCGTTCCGGCATTGCCGATATCGATCTGCCCGACGGCAATATCGTATTTGCGACCGTCGAGCGAGCCTGATTTCGTAAGTCCCGTGATCGCGTGCTTCGTCGCCGTATAAGGCGCCGAATTCGGCCGCGGCGCATGCGCCGAAATCGAGCCGTTGTTGATGATTCGGCCGCCGCGCGGCGTCTGGCTTTTCATCAGCTTGAACGCTTGCTGCATGCACAGGAACATGCCGGTCAAATTGATGTCGACGACGTTCTTCCATTGCTCGAACGTCAAATCTTCGAGCGGTATTCCCGGCGCGTTCACGCCCGCATTGTTGAATAGAACGTCGAGTCGGCCGAATGCTCGCTCGGTTTCGCTGAACAACGCGCGTACCGATGCAGGATCGGCCACGTCCGTTGGAACGACGAGCGCTTGGCCCTCCCGAGCTTCCGCCGCCGTTTTCTCCAGCGCATCGCGCCGCCGACCGGCAAGCGCAACGCGATAGCCATCCTGCAGTAACGCAAGCGCGGCGGCTTTGCCGATGCCGCTGCCGGCGCCGGTGACGATTGCGACTTTCATAGAAGAAGGCATGGCGTTGTTCCCGCGGATGACGTGAGCCGTCATTCTAGCGGCAGCGGATTGCCGCGATATTCGTTTGCGTCACCGCGCGAAATGCGTTGTAGTTCTTTCAGATGCAGAAGCTGCCGAACCCATGGCGAAACGCCCGGCCCGCGCATACGGAGAGTCCCCATGCGGGCGCAACGTAATACGGCGCGTAATACGGACCGTAGTAGGGATACGGGTAGTAATACGGCGGGGGCGGATAGGGCGCCGGTGGCGCGACGACGACCCGGCTTGCGGGAGGTGGCGGCGCCGGGGCAAGTCCGGCGGCTTGCTGCGACAGTTGCCATTGGCGCCATTGCAGCAATCGCTGCGCTTCGTCCGCCGTGATTTCGCCGCGCGCCACGCGCGCGTCGGTTTCGCGGCGATAGGCGTCCATTTCCTTTTCGACCTCTTGCGCCTGCGCGGCGCTAAGCGCTGGCGCTGACGGTGTGGCGGCGTCCTCGGCCCGCAACGTGGTGGAAAGCGTCGCGAGCGTTGCTGCCGCAACCGCCATGATGATCCGGTTCATGCGTGTCTCCTTGTCCGTTATCTTTGAGCCAGCCGTTTAGGCCTCGTTGCCGCATACATCTGCGAAAACGCCGGTAGGCCTCATCGGGTTTACGACCACTATTGACAAATCATCACAGGGCACGGCTTGGGGGCTTCCTCGAGGATCGCATCGCGGCTGTCGTATTAAAAAAGCAGTAATATCAGTATACTACAGGCAACATTTATCGTGTTCAGCGAGGTTACGAGCAGTGGCATATCCTTTGCCGCTTGACGTCCACCACTTGGGCGTGCCTACAATGACATTGTCATAACTCGGAAGTCGGTGTTTCTCGCTCGCGCCTTCGGGCCGGGTATTGGGGCGATAAATGAAATGCAACATTTGCGGCGGCCGTACGCTTTCGCGCGCCAAGCTGTGTCTACCGTGCCGATCAGCGCTTCGCCGCGCGCGCGACGACACGGTATCCGAGCTGCTTCCGTTGCCGCGAAGTCTCCATGCGATGGCGTTTCCGGGCGCTCGCACCGTCTCGCGAACGCTGGATCTCGTCGGCGTTCGGCGCGCAAGGCGGCACTTGGGCAAGCCAACCGGTTCCGCTACGCCGACGCCGCATCTATCGGGCAAGGATTCGCCGTTGCGAGCGACTGCAATCGCGCTGTTTGCCTTGGCAATCGGTTTTCTCGCCTACGGTTTCGCGCATCAATTGCGGAGCGACCCGGATGGATCGGCCAGCCAGGCCCTGCCACCGCCTGCAATCGTTGTCCCGCAGTCCACCGTTTCGCCCGCCACGCTGGCCGCCGAGGCGCGGCGCAACACGGCTCTGGCGCCGTTCCCTGCCGCCGAAGCTTCGACCGAATCAGCCTCTGCGGCCGAAGCGCCGCCGCGGGTCGAGCCGGCCAAGCCGCGGAAGAATTCGCCAGCCCCGCGGAGCAGTGCGAAGCCTGAAAGCATTGCGGTTGCGCCTGCGGAGGTCGTTCCGTCGATCGTCGCCGCTGCACCGAAAACCGCAATTCAGGATGTTGCGGCAGCAGCCCCTGCACCGGATCGGTGGCAGTCGCTATCGGCGGCGCTTGGCCGGTGCAGCGCTGGAAATATTTTTTCCCGCTTCGCCTGTGAGCACAGTGCGCGTGTCCAATTCTGCGAGGGTCATTGGGGAGAAGTGGCGCAATGCGCCGGCGGTGTCGTCAACGATCACGGGCAATAGTCGTCGACCTAAGCCCGCGTTGCGTCCGGCACGTTGCGAAATTCCACGCACGGCCGTTTCAGTCCGAGAATGTAGGGCACCGAACGATAGATCAGCTTGAGGTGACGCAGCAATCGAGCGTGCGCCGATAGCTTCGCTGCCGCCGGCCTCGCATCGCTGCAATCGCGCAGATCAACGTAGTAGGCCTGCGTTGAGCCGAGGTCCTCCATCTCGAGGCGGACGTTCGATGCTCGATCGCGCATCGGCGCATCGAGCATATCGTAGACCGGCTTCGTCACCAGCAGATACTCTGGCAGCGGCACGTCGTTTTTGAGCATCCGATGGACGACGATCACATCGACCCCCGCGAGTTCGGTCATGCGCTTGACCTTGTGGACGGCGACAGCGCCCACGTGCCCGACGAGCTTGATCTTGAGATTGCCCGCCTGCATGCAGCCGTCGCAGGGGCATAGCGTGTTGGCGCGAAGATCCGCGGCGCGGGCGTGGAACGCTTGATAGATCGCCGCAGCGTGCCGCGCGACGATCTCCGGATCGAAGCTGCCGTCGGATGCGCTCGGCAAATAGAAGAACGCGGCATCGCCCTCGAGTTTCGCAAGGCGAAGCGCGGGGGCCGCGTCGATAATCGCCTCGAGCAGCTTGGCAACGATCTCCTGCGCGTGCACGAGGCTCATGTAATGGAACTTCATGAACCGCGTGTAGCCGGCGATATCGGCGATCATTAACAGTGTCGGTTGCACGCTCATCGGTTCCGTTCGCTTCCCGCTCCGGACTCGTTGGTAACATTCTCGCCCTGTACGAGCGCCAGATTCGCCTGGATGCAGCCCACGAGCATAACGGAACGACGCGTCCTTGGCCGGAGGTAATGTCCGAACCGGCTTGGCCGGACTAAACTTCGGCGAATCGATCTTGTCTCCGCAGAGAACGCGGCGAAGATCATAACGAGTTAGCGAGGTCATCATGGCGGCTTCACGGCGACGACCCATCCAGCTCTTCTTGGTGATTGTCGCGCTGATCGCAGCGGCCGCTGCATGCGCCGAGCCGTCGTATTTCAAGGTCGCACCGGGCGCAGGTCCGCACGACGTTGCGGCGGCACCGACGCCGGGCGGGCCGGTTTACTACACCGCGCAGCGAAGCGGAAAGCTCGGCATCCTGGACCCCAAGACCGGGCAGTACGACGAAATTCCGCTGGGTCGTGGATCGGCCCCGCATGGCGTTGTCGTCGGGCCCGACGGCGCACCCTGGGTAACCGACGGCGGGCAAAACGCGATTGTCCGCGTCGATCCAAAGTCGCATGAGGTGCGCAAGTGGCCGTTGCCAACGGACGCCGGCTACACGAATCTCAACACGCTGACGTTCGATAAAAAGGGACGCGTCTGGTTTACCGGACAAAGCGGCTATTACGGCCGCGTCGATCCCGCGTCGAACGACGTCAAGGTTTGGAAAGCGCCGCGCGGGCGAGGACCGTACGGCATCACGACGACGCCGAACGGCGACGTCTACTATGCATCGCTGGCCGGAAACCACATTGCGCGGATCAACGTGGAAACGGGCGACGCAACGGTGATCGAGCCGCCGACGAAAGACCAGGGTGCGCGGCGAATTTGGTCCGATTCGAAAGGTCGTCTCTGGGTCAGCTACTGGAACACGGGCCAAGTGGGCATGTACGACCCGGCGACCAACGCATGGCGCGAGTGGAAGTTGCCGGGAAGCGCGCACGCGTATTCGGTATGGGTCGATAACCGAGACAAGGTATGGCTCACCGATTGGAGCACGAACGCGATCGTGCGCTTCGATCCCGCGTCCGAAAAATTCGATAGCTTCCCATCGAACAGCGACAGCGCGAACGTACGACAAATGCTCGGCCGAGCCGGCGAAGCATGGGGCGCCGAGTCGGGTTCTGACCGATTGGTGATGATCCCCGCGCAATAGGCGAGCGCGCCGGCGCAGGAACGTTGAGGAGCGCACGATGCCGAGCTATGAATTGCGCGTGAACGGCCAATCGCGCAGCGTGAAGGTCCGCGATCCGGACGAGCCGTTGTTGTACGTACTGCGCAATCACCTGCGTCTCACCGGTGCGAAATTCGGGTGCGGACTCGCGCAATGCGGCGCCTGCACCGTGCTGGTCGATGGTCAACCAACACGCTCGTGCACGCTGCCGGTGTCACGCGTCGGATCGGCCGACGTCACCACGATCGAAGGGGTAGGCACGCTCGAGAAGCCGCATCCGGTGCAGGCCGCATTCATTGCCGAACAGGCGGCGCAATGCGGCTATTGCACGAACGGGATGGTAATGACATCGGTCGCGCTGCTGAAGCGCAAGCCGGACGCGACGCTCGTTGACGCGAAAGCGGCACTGGCAGGAAACCTTTGCCGCTGCGGCACGCATCAGCGGATCCTGCGCGCCGTGATGCGGGCGCAAAAGGAGAGCAAGGCATGAACTTCGCCATTACTCGACGCGAATTTTTGCAGAGCGGCGGTGCGCTCGTCATCGGATTCGCGTTACCGACGTCAGGTCTCGCCCAGACTGTCGCAGGCGCCGATCGCGCACTCGGGAAGCCGCTCGATGTGAACGACGTCGACGGATTTCTGGCCGTCCATCCCGACAGCAGCGTTACGGTTTACTGCGGCAAGGTCGATCTGGGACAGGGCTTGCGGATTGCAATCCGCCAGATGGCCGCGGAAGAACTGGGAATCGACGTCGGGACGATTGCGCTGATCGAGGGCGACACGGCGTTGACACCCGACCAGGGACCCACCGCCGGCAGCAGCGGCATCATGCGCGGCGGCGTGCAGATTCGCCAAGCCGCGGCAACTGCGCGCGAAGCGTTGCTGCGCATCGCCGCCGAGCGTACGGGCAAGCCTGCAACCGAGCTCGAATGCGTGGCCGGCAGCGTGCGATCCAAAACCGGAGGAACCGGCATTCGCATCGGCGAGTTGATTGGCGACAAGCGTTTCGCGCAAAAAATCGATCCGAAGGCGCCGCTCAAAGATCCGTCGACATACACCGTGGTCGGCAAGCCGCTGCCGCGCCCCGATGTGCCGGCGAAGGCCACGGGACGCCACGTCTATGTACACGACGTCTCGTTGCCGGAGATGCTGCATGGACGTGTGATCCGGCCGCCAACGGTGGGCGCGAAGCTCATCGACGTCGACGAAGCGTCGATCAAATCGATTCCCGATGTCCGCGTCGTGCGCATCGGCAGCTTTCTCGGCGTCGTCGCGCCCGACGAATGGGACGCGGTCGTTGCCGCAAAAACGCTGAAGGCGCAATGGTCGAACGAAAGCAATTTGATCGGCAGCGCTTCGGTGCGCGAATGGTTACGCAGCGGACCGTTTGAAGGTGACGAATACCTCGTGCGCAAGGGCGAAGCACAACCACGGCTCGCGCAAGCATCGACGCGGATCACAGGCGAATACTATTGGCCGCTGCAGACGCATGGTTCGATGGGTCCTTCGTGCGCCGTCGCCGACGTGAAGAACGATCGCGCGACCGTGTGGACGGCAAGCCAGGCGACGCACAAGTTCCGCGAGACGTTCGCCAAGATTCTCGGTTTGCCGCAGGACAAAGTGCGGCTCATCTACCTCGACGGCGCCGGCTGCTACGGAATGAACGGGCACGACGATGCGGCAGCAGATGCGGTACTGCTCTCGCGCGTTGTCGGCAAGCCGGTGCGCGTGCAATGGATGCGTGCCGACGAGCACGGCTGGGATCCGAAAGGTCCGCCGCAATTGATCGCAATCGAGAGCGCGCTCGATGCGGAGGGCAAGATCGCGGCGTGGCGCACCGAGATGTGGCTGCCGAAGGCGACCGCCAACCTTCCGAACGTCCCGCTTCTAGGCCCTGAAGCCGCGGGCATCGATCAGGCGCAGGGAATTTCCACGGGCCTCATCAGTCAGAACGGCGCGCCGTCGTACACATCGCCGCATACAGAAGTGCAGGTTCATTGGCACAAGACCTCGCCGCTGCGGCCATCAAACATTCGGGCCCCGGGGAAGGTCGCGAACTGCTTTGCCGTGGAAAGCATGGCCGACGAGCTCGCGATGGCGGCGAAACGCGATGCGTTCGAGTGGCGTCTCGCAAGTCTCACCGATCCGCGCGGTATTGAGGTACTGAAGCGCGCCGCCGCGCTGATCGAATGGAAGCCGCGAGCATCGCCCGCGCAAACGCGACTCGGACGCGGTATCGCGTACGTGCATTACAAGAACAACGAGACGTACGTGGCGACGGCGCTGGAGGCTGAAGTCGACCGATCGAGCGGTGCGATTCTCGTGCGCCGCGTCGGCTGCGCTCACGATTGCGGTCTCGTCATCAATCCCGATGCACTGTCGCAACAGATCGAGGGGTGCGTCCTGCAAACGTTGTCGCGCACGCTGTTCGAGGAAGTTGCGTTCGATCGCGGTCGCGTGACAAGCGTTGATTGGGCGAGTTATCCGATTCTCACGTTTCCCGATGTGCCGGAAATCAAGATCGATCTCGTCATGCGCCAAACCGAACCGCCGCTAGGCGCCGGCGAAGCCGCGGCGACGACGGTACCGGCGGCGCTCGCGAACGCGATTTTCGACGCGACCGGCAAGCGATTGCGCACCGTCCCGTTCACGCCTGAACGTGTTAAAGCTGCGCTCGCGTAGCGCGTGCGCAACAAAGAATCAGCGATGGGCGCGCTTCGCGCCTGACGAGCGCCTTTTCTAGCGAGTGGACTCGTCGCCGGTAGCGCGGTTTTGAAGGTCCAGGATCACTTGCTGGAGGTCGCTCGCGGCAACGGGCTTCTGCAGAATTGCCGTGTCGCGCGGAATGACGTCATCGCTCGTGACGGGGATCCCGGTGATCAGCACCATCGGAAGCTTGGGGAAGCGATGCCTCACGACCCGGCGAAAATCAAAGCCAGAAACGTCGGGCATGCGGATGTCAGAAACGACGAGGCCAATTCCCGGATTCTCATCGAGCAAGTCCAACGCTTCGCGGGCCGAATAAGCGACCGCAACGTTATGACCGTATCCCTGCAACGCCACCGCGAGTGTATCGGCGGCGTCGCGGTTGTCGTCGACGATCAGAACAGTCTCGGCAGTTGCACCAGGCATCGGTTACTCGCATTGCATTCTATGGAAATTCACGGTTAACGCAGCGTGGCGATCGATGAGCGTAACCGAGGAGACTGTGATGGGCAAGTATGTTGTCGCGTGGCCGGTAGGCGTCCCCGCGATTCATCAGCGCAGGCCTTTGTCGTTCGGCGGCGATGCCGCGATGGCATCGCCGATCCAAAGCAGCATGAACGAATGTAGAAAGAGAGGCGCCGCGCAGTTACTTCGGAATCGAATGAAGTGCATGAGGCGGCGCTCGTCAAAGTGACCGTTCAGTGAGCGGGGCCCTTGGCAGCGTTTCGCAATCCGAGCTGCAAGCGCCGTACCACCGCACTATGGCTTGATTTCCCTGCAGTTTTGGGGTCGGTATACAGACTGCATGTAACTATTGCGTTCCCTCGTTCGCGTTATTTCGCGCCCGTCGTCGTCTTCACCGCAGCGCAATCAGCGCGCTGCTGATGCGTATTCATCGCTCGCAGTCGCACACTGCAATCAACCGGACCCGCCGGCTCGCCATTCGAGGAGGCTTCGATGACGACGAACCGACGAAAGCCGTCGAACAGCAACGATCAACCCGACGCGCTCGAACTGTTGCATGCCGAGCACGTCGAGTTGCTGGAAATGTTTGGCAGGTTATGCGATGCCGATGCTCGTCACCATCGTGCGGCGGAGAGAAAACTCGCGAGCGCTGCGTGCAATGCGCTACGGCGGCATTCGCAGATCGAATGGGAGTTCTTTTATCCTGCGCTGCGCGCAGCGCTAGGCGTTGACGACGATCTACTGGATGCGGCGCGCATCGAGCACCGGACGCTCGACGAGCTCGTTCTCGAGCTGTCGAACACCGATCCGCGTAACAGCGTGTACGCGAGCAAGATCGATGCACTCGCCATGTATCTAGCGCATCACTTTCGTGAGGAAGAGGCGAAGCTTTTTCCAAAGGCGCGCGCGAGCGGCTTGGATTTGACCGCATTAGCGCGTCGGATAGCGCAACGGAAAGCCGAGTTCGACGATTGAGAAGCAGGTCCCTCGCTGCGCTCGGGATGACACCTAAAGAAGCAGGTCCCTCGCTGCGCTCGGGGTGACAGTCTAAAGCCGCCTCCCGTCAATCCGCCGCGGCCGGCGGCGATCGGTTGTCACGGCGCAGGCGGAGCTCGCTGTCGAGCTCGAACACAAGACTCCTGGCAAGATCAAGCGCACTGTCCATCTTTACGAGCGCGCGTTGCCGTCTTGCGGCGTCGTTCGGCGATGCCGACGGATCTGTCGACGGCGACAGCTCGATTCGTATCCACGCCAGCGTGTCCACGAGCTCCTGCATCCGCCGCATGACCGACCCGTCGTCGTAGAGCGAAGCCTGGCGTAACTGCTTAATCCGCGACATCAACAACTCCTCGCCGCGCGCCGGCCCTACGTGCGTCCTTTCAGTGCCCTTCATCCGCCGTTCGCAGTCTGTAAAAACAACAATTGGGAATCGATTCTTTCATGAGGAAGAATCGACAATACAGCCAGACAATGTCGCGACGTCACGTAGGATGTCTCCTACACTATTTCTTCTTCTTGGAGGGTTTACGCGGCACTTTGGCGCCGGCCCTACGCGCTTGCGAAAGACCGATCGCAATTGCTTGTTTGCGGCTTTTGACCTTCTTGCCGGAGCGACCGCTCTTCAACGTCCCTCGTTTTCGCTCGTGCATTGCCTTCTTGACCTTGCTCTTTGCTTTCGACCCATATTTGGCTGCCATTTCGGTCTCCTTCGAGCATTACGAAAAGGGTGTTTGCCCGACCACTATGACGACTATTTTCCATTGTCGATCGACGATCGATGCATCGGCCGACGTCTGATATGCGCGTAGGGAGACGGGCAGCGCCAATAGCCACGCCGCGTATCAACAACCCGGATGCACTGACCGATCGACTACGAGCGGCGCTACGAGACCAGGCCGTTCTTGACGGCGTACGCGATCAACTGCGCGTTGTTTTGGAGCGCGAGCTTTTGCAGGATCCGCGACCGGTACGTGCTGACCGTTTTGATGCTGAGCGAAAGCTGCTGCGCGATGTCGCGCGGCGTGACGCCCGATGCCATCAAACGCATCACCGTGAATTCGCGATCGGACAGCGTTTCGTGCGGCGGGCGTGTCGATTCGATGCCCACGTTGGAGGCGATCTGGGTGGCCATCCGCGGGCTCAGATATTTTTCGCCGCGGAGCACGGTGCGAATGGCCGCGACAAGTTGGTCCGGCGCGCTCTCCTTGTTGAGGTATGCGCTCGCACCCGCGCGGAGCATTCGCACCGCGTACTGTTCCTCGGGGAACATCGACAGAACCAGCACCGGGAGACTCGGACGCTCGCGCCTGAGTTCCTTCAACAACTCCAAGCCGGTCTTGCCGGGGAGCGCAATGTCGACGAGCGCGCAATCCCATTCGGCTTTGCGCGCGAGGTGCAGTGCGCGCGCTGCATTGGTGGCCTCGCCGACTTGAACGCCATCTCCCATGCTGGCGAGCACGCGTTTCAACCCTTCGCGCACGATTGCATGATCGTCGACCAGCAACACTCGCATGACGGGCCTCTATCTCGTTGGTATGCGAACGGTCACTTGCGTCCCCTGCCGCCCACCTGAGATAGTCACTTTACCCCCAAACGACTGCGCGCGCTCCTTCATTCCCACAATTCCGAAGGACTTTCGGCCCGCGAGCTCCTCGGATTTGATGCCGCGGCCGTCGTCGGCGATGGAAAGGATCGCCGCCGATCCATTGACTCGCTGGCTGATGCGCAATTTCGACGCGCCGGAGTGCCGAATCGCATTGGTCACGGCTTCCTGCACGATTCGGAAGATAGCGGTGCCCTTGTTGGGCTCGGGCTCCTTGTCGAATCCCTGCAGCAGCACTTCGCAGCGAATGCCGGCGCGCTCCTGCACGTCCTGAGCGAGCCATTCAATCGCTGCACAGAGTCCCATGTTGTCCAAGAGGCTTGGACGAAGATCGCTGCAGATTCGCCGCATCGCCTCGATCGCCGCGTCGATCCGACGAATGGCCGCGACGTTACGCCGTCTCGGTTGCTTCGCATCTCCTTCGTCGGGGGTCGACGGAAGCGCCAACTCCATCCGGATCGCGGTCAGCGCCGCGCCGAGCTCATCGTGAATGTCCTGCGCAATGCGCGCGCGTTCGGCTTCGATCTGCGTTTGCAGATGCGCGGAAAGGTCGCGCCACTGCTCACCGGTTTGGGTCAATTGAGCGACGCGATCGACCTGAGCCGATATGTCACGGCAGATCGCCTGGATCCGCAGCTCCTTGCCATGGAGCATCGGGGAGACGTGTTGACCAAGCCAGATTGTCCGCTGGTCCTTGGCGAGCACAGGAAACTCGAAATAGTTTTCCTGCCCTGGATGTTGCAGCTGGCGCTTCGCAAAAGCGCTCACGGCTTTCTGATGCGCACGGGGCACGAGGTCCAGCAAGCGCCGTCCCAACAGCTCGCGTTCGGTGTAACCCAGAATGCGCTGCGTTGCACGATCGTTGCAAAATGTGAAACGGCCTTTGCCGTCCAGCTCGTAAACGATGTCGGTCGCGTGTTCGACGAGGTGCCGATAGCGCGCTTCCGAGCGGCGCAGCGACTCTTCGGCACGCTTGCGCTCTTCGATTTCGGCGACGAGCGCGCGCTGAACGGTACGCTCCGTGCTGACGTCGCGGAGCGTCCAGCGGAGCTCCACATTCGCTGTTCGCGGCGACCGCGCAGCGGTCACCCGAAGCACCGCCGGAAATTGTTCACCGCCGCGCCGGACCATTGACGTTTCCAGCGTGTGCGTCGTCATTTCGCCGGCCGCCATGCTGTTGATCAACGTGCGGAACGCCGGCCGCTGATCGATATGAACGAAGACGGACAGCGGCTTGCCGAAAAGATTGGCAGTGCTGACGCCAAGCAGCGTGGCGGCCATATGGTTGGCCTCGCGGATCATCGCCGTTGCCGTCGTGACGAGATATCCGTCGGGGCCGAATTCGAACAGCTCCTGGTAGCGCCGCCGCTCTTCCGATAGCCGGTTCTCCGCGCGAAGCAAGCGTTCGTTCTGCTCGCGAAGCTCGTCGGAGCCTACCTCGAGCTCATGAAGCGCGACCGAAAGCTCCTCGAGCACTTCATCGACGAGCCGCGGATTGCCGTCGGCGTTCCGGCTCTGTTGACGGAGCTCGGCAAAGCGCTGGAGCGCGATATTGGCATCGTGCTTCAATGAAACGATTCGATCTTTCACCGCGTTTCTTCCATCAGCAGCGTAATGCCGCGGTTGCCGTCGACGCCCATAAACGCTTTGCACGTTACTTTGCACGCGATCGGCTTGCCGCGCCGGTTGACGGCTTGGACGACATGCTCTTCGTTGCCCTTTTTGCCGTTCAGGCACGCGCGAATCTTCCTAGTCAGCTTATCGAGCGGAAGCCCGATCCCGAGGTTATAAATCGATTGTCCCTGCGCCTCCTTCGCGCGTACGCCCCACATGTTCTCCGCTGTTTCGTTCCAGGCAATCACTTCGAGCCGTGAATTGGTCACGGCGACGCCGACGCGCAAACTGGAGAGGACGGCGTGCAAAAACGCATTCGCCTGATTGAGCTCGTCGGTTCGCACCTGCAGCTCATCGTTGGTCGTTTCGAGCTCCTCGTTCGTAGCTTGGAGCTCTTCGTTCATCGTTTCCAGCTCTTCGTTCGTCGATTGAAGCTCCTCGTTCGTCGTCTCGAGCTCCTCGTTGGTTGACTGCAGCTCCTCGTTCGTGGTTTCCAGCTCCTCGTTCGCCGATTGCAATTCTTCGTTGGCCGTCTCAAGCTTCTCGTTTGTTTCGTACAGCCTGTTCTGGAGCTCCTGCGAGGGAGTCACATCGACAAAGCTGACGGTCGCGCCGACGTTGCGCTTTTCGTCGTCCTGCAGCGAAGTGACTTGCACGTCGAAGAATTGCGCAGACCCGTCCGACCGCGTCCGCTTGACTTGGGGAACTGCAACCGAGGCCCGCTCGGCATATGCTTGCTGAATGAGCGAGCGGAGCTCGACCGGCCGAAACGAGATTTCGAGGTCTTGCAGCGGCTTGCCGATATCGGTCGGCGCAATCCCGAACGTTTCGCGCGCTACCGCGCTCACCAGCACGACCCGACCGCTTGTATCGAGCACCAATTGCGACACGGGCACGGCGTTGAACGCGAGCTCGCGCATGCGGGCATGGTGGCCGATGTGGTCTACAGCGACTTCGGCGGCGGGCTGCAACGGAAGCAGGCGTTCGCGGACGCGGGTGTTGGGCGCTTTGCTGAAAACGCGGTGCTCCAGATCCACTGTGTTGAAGAGATCAGTGTGCGAAAGCAGCATCTCGGACTTTCCGAGAAAGAGCAGCCCGTCGTCATTCAGGGAGAAATGAAAGCGCACAATGATCCGCGCTTGCGTTTCCGCGTTGAAATACATCAGCGTGTTGCGGCAGATCAACAGATCGAGTCGCGAGATCGGCGCGTCCTGCAGCAGATCGAGCCGGCCGAAGATGACCGCGCGACGAAGCTCGCCTTTCACCGCGAATTGATCGGCATACGAACTTTCGAAATGCTTTGCACGAAGCTTGGGCGGCACCGCGGCGATCGACTTGCCGTTGTAAATCGCGTGCCGCGCTTGTGCCAGCGCATCGGGGTCGACGTCGGTCGCGTAAATTTTCACACGCTCGCGAAACGCCTTTTCACCCAGTGCTTCCGAAAGCAGCATCGCGACGCTATAGGCTTCCTCGCCCGACGCGCACCCGGTGGAGCAAACACGAATCGGATCAGAGGGGCGCTTGACTTTCAACATCCGAGGGATGACCTTGCTCGCCAGATAGTCCCAGGCGGCGGTGTCGCGGAAAAACGCGGTGACGTTGATCAGGATCGTATTGAAAAGGGTCGCAAACTCATCCGGATGGACTTCGAGATAATCCTGATACGCTTCGTAGGTCTTGATGTTCTTGAGCGCCGACATCCGCTTCAACACACGGCGCGTCAACGTCGAGCGCTTGTAGCCGGTGAAGTCGAACCCGCGGGTCGCCTTCAGATACTGCAGTAGCGCTTCGAATTCGGCATTGCGTTCGCTGGCCATCAGTTATCTTTCCCCCCGAAGACAAGGCTCACGAGCGCGGGCGCGATCTCCTCCAGCGGCAACGCGAAGTCGACGCAGCCAGTTTGCGTGGCTGCACCGGGCATTCCGAAGAATTCCGCCGTCTCCTTGTCCTGCGCGAGCACCGTCCCACCCATTTTCTTGATCGCCTGAACGCCCATCGCGCCGTCGCTGCCGGAGCCGCTCAAGACGACGCCGATGGCGCGGTCCTTGTAGCTTGCCGCAACCGATTCGAACAGCAAGTCCGCAGATGGACGCACGAAATGGACGAGCTCGGTTTGCGTAAGCGACAGCGAATGATCGGTGTTGACGAGAAGGTGACGATTGGGCGGTGCGATGTAGACCGAGCCGGCCGTGATCCGCTCGCCTTCCTCGGCCTGCTTGACGCGCAACGGCGTCCTTCGGCTCAGAATATCCGCCATCAAGCTGCGGTGACGCGGGTCGAGATGTTGGACGATGACGAGCGGCACAGGGAAGCCGACGGGCAATGCGCGAACGAGCAGGCTGATCGCATGCAGGCCGCCGGCCGATGCAGCGATTGCAACGATGCCGAAGGCCGGCACCGCCGGACCGCGCTTCGCCGCCGACTTTTGCCGCGTCGCCTTGGCGCTCACGATGGCCGAGTTTAATCCAACGTGAACGCCGGTGAGCCAGCGTTGCCGCAGGGCTTCTAAGCGTCCGCAGGAGGCGGGATGGCAACTCGCGTTGTCATCCCGAGCGGAAAGGGGACCTGCCGTTGGTGTTGCTGGAGCTTATTTTGCGGGCGCTGGACTCGCTGGCGTCCGGGCCGCAGGAGCTGCTCCGTACGATGGCGTATTGCCCGCCGGCGACTGACCGCGCATCGGGACAATACCGCCCACAATTTGATCCACGGTGAGCGTCGACGATCCGGCCGATCCGGTGAAGTATTCGACGCCCGGGCAGCGATCGGCGTCCATCGCGATCATGTGCTGCCCCCGCCGCCGCATCGCTTCGCGTTCCGCCGCGCCGCGCTCGCTTAAGTCAACGGGCGGAATCGTGCCGCGGTAGACGACGTTGTCGTTGCGATCGAGCACGGTGTAGCAGGTCATCGCGCTCGCCGCTCCTGCCCCGCAAGCAAGCGCGGCGCCGGCCGCAATCAATGTCCACATTTTCGGTCGCATCATCGTCCTCCCAAGGGTCCAGCCATCCTAGACCAGCCCCACGCAGTGTGGCAACGGCCGGGCGTCGGAAAGAGGCCCCTTGTGGCGGCGGCCTCACGAATTACTGCGCCGGTGGCGCTTCGGGCACTGCTTCAGGCACTACTCGCAACCAACCCTTCGGGCAGTTTTGCACCGAGGGATAGTATCCGCTGTCCGGACAGTAGTACTGCTGCGTGCGCGGTGTCGAGCGCTGCGACGGCCCCGGATAAGGTTGGACATCGCCGCTTGGCGAATCCAGATACACCGCGTTAGGCGCGGGGTAATACGTGTAGGCGGGCGCGTAGTAATACGGATCGTAGTAGTACGGGTAGTAATAGGGCCAACCCCAGTAGAAGTAGGGTGCGCCGACGACAAAGCTCGTACCGCCGTACCAGCGTCCGCCGTGCCAATGGCCACCATGCCAGTTGTTGCCACCGTGCCAGTTGCTGCCGCCGCGCCAGTTGCTGTTTCCTCCATGCCAGCTACCGCCGCCGCCGTGCCAGTTGCCGCCGCCACCATGCCAACTGCCGCCACCATGCGAGCCGCCTCCGCCTTGCCAGCCGCCACCACCGCTGCCGCCGTGGCCGCCGCCACCGCCGCCGCGGCTCTGGGCGAGTGCACTCGCAGATGCGCCGCACAATGCTGCCGCAAGCGCGATTGCGATTAAACGTTTGAACATTGAGATCTCCTCCATGCGCATAGCCACGCCGAGTGGAATGCCATTCGGAACTCCAACGTAGTGCGATGCTTGGCCAGCGTCAAGGCGGGGAACCGTCAAGCTTCGACGGCGTACGTCCGTCGCGACGATGGTCGATCCCATATAACGCACGAACGGCGCACCGCGATGACGCATGCCTGCTGTGGCGTTATCGCGTCCCCACCAGTGCGACCAGGCCAAAAACGAAACGTTCATGACGATGGAGGACCCCCACGCTTGCGGCTGTTGCCGCTACGCTGTCCCCCGAGGGGGAGCACTCGCGCCTTGGGACGGCCCGCGGCGCTCACACACTGCGCGGGTCGAGGGCGTCGCGGAGCCCGTCACCGACGAGATTGAATGAAAGCACGAGCAGGAATATTGAAACGCCCGGCCATACGGCCATCCACGGCGCGTTGTCGATGTAGTTCTTCGCCGTGTTCAGCATGCTGCCCCAACTCGGAGCGGGAGGCTGCTGGCCGAGTCCGAGAAAGGATAGGCTTGCTTCGGCGATCACCGCTGCAGCGATCGCAAGCGTTGCCTGCACGATCAATGCGGGGACGACGTTCGGAAGCACATGTCGGAGCGCAATACGCCATGGCGGGTTGCCGATCGCCCGCGCCGCAAGGACGAAATCCTCCGCCTTGATTGCCAGCGTCTGCCCGCGCGTAAGTCGCACGAACACGGGGGTTGCGGAAATGCCGATCGCGATCATTGCGTTGGTCAGGCTGGGTCCGAGGAACGCCGCCAGCGCAATCGCGAGGATGAGAAACGGACACGAGAGCACGGCGTCGGTCAGCCGCGAGATCAGCATGTCGACCTTGCCGCCGGCGTAGCCGGCAAGGAGTCCGACCGGAATACCGATCGACAGCGAAATCAGAACCGACACCACGCCCGCGAGCAATGAGGCTCTGGCGCCGAAAATCACGCGCGACGCCACATCGCGGCCGATTTCATCGGTGCCGAACCAGTGTTCCGCGCCCGGCGGCTTGCGAATCGCACCCCAGGAGGTTGCAAGGGGATCGTACGGCGCCACAAGCGGTGCAAACAACGCGAGCGCGACGAAGAGAGCGATGACGGCAAGACCGAATGCGGCGAAGCGGCGTCGCAGCAATCGGCGCAGTGGATGCGTGCGCGGTGCGGCGGCCGGCGTGACCTGCGGCAGCGAGTCAACGAGGGTCGCCATCAGTGAACGCGAATCCGCGGATTGACGAGAACGTACGCCACGTCAGCGAGAAGGTTCAGCACGATGTAAGCGGTTGCAGTAAAGAGGACGACGCCCTGGACGACCGCGTAGTCGCGATTGAACACCGCGTCAACGATCAGTTTGCCGAATCCGGGAATCGTGAACACCTGCTCGGTCAGCACTGCACCCGAGAGGAGCGTGCCAAGCTCGAGCGCACCCAGCGTGATCACCGGGATCAACGCGTTACGGAGCGCATGCTTCAGCACGACGCCGGTCTCGGGCAAACCTTTGGCGCGCGCGGTGCGGACATAATCGGACGACAGCACTTGCAGCATCGCGCTTCGCGTGTGTCGCATCAGCACGGCGGCAATCGCATTCCCAAGAACGAAGGCGGGCATGATGAGCGACGCGACGTTCGCGCGCCAGTTCTCGAACGGACTCACAAAGCCCGACGCGGGCAGCCAACCAAGCGTGACTGAAAACAGCAGGATCAGCATGATGCCGAGCCAGAAGTTCGGCGTCGACAAACCCCACAGCGCGATCACGTTGGCGCCGTAATCCCACGCGGTATTGCGCTTGACCGCAGAGATGATGCCGGCCGGAATTCCGATCACCAGCGCAATCACGATCGCAAATGAGGCAAGCTCGATCGTGACGGGCAGCTTCTCCAGGATCAGCGCAAGAACGGGCCGTTGCAGCCGCAGCGACTCGCCGAGATCGCCGTGCAGAACGCCGCTGATCCAGTAGTAGTAGCGAATCGGAAACGGCTCATCCAAGTGCAGCTTCTCGTGCAGATAGGCAACGACGCTGGGATCGCGATCTTCGCCGGCGAGCACGACGGCGGGATCGCCCGGCAGAAGCTGTTGCAGCGCGAATATCAGCAGCGACACGAACACGAGCGTCGGAATGATCGTCGCGATTCTGCGTACGAGAAAGGTCAACATCGCGAACGCGATTTAGACGCGCTTGGTACGCAGTCTTTTCTGCGAAGGAAGAAAGGGAAAACGGCTGCGAAATGATCTGTAGTCATCGATTATCCGACTTTGTCTGACGCGCGCTTCGGCGGCAATGCGACATGCCCGTCAAAACATTTCCTAGGGCGGCCGGTCAAAAAGCTTGCCGGTCGTTCGGACCGTTGTGTCGTGGAGGTCTCCATATGGATGCGAAGCACATGGGCGGGCTGTTCGCTGCCGCCGCAATGGTTATGGTCTCGATCGTAGCGCGAAGCGCGTTTGCCGGCGAGGTCACCGTTTTTGCCGATCGCGACTTCAAGGGCAACGCGATGACAGTGCGCGGACCGTCGCCGAAACTTGAACGCATCGGGTACAACGATACGGCGTCGTCGCTCGTCGTGCGAGCAGGCGTGTGGGAAGTCTGCGATAAGCCCTACTTCGAAGGGCATTGTGTGCAACTCCAGCCGGGCGAATACAGCAGTTTCGGGACGAGCGCGAGCGACCGCTTTGCGTCGCTGCGCGAAGTGACGCAGAGCGTCGGCGGCTCGCCGGCGATCGGCGCCGGCTCATCGCCGCGGATAGTTCTGTACGAACACGCAGGATTTGGCGGGCGCTCGATCACGCTGACCGGAAGCGTGCGCAATCTTGATCGCGTTCAAATCGGTGACAGCGTCGATTCAGCCATCGTCTACGACGGCGTGTGGCGCTTGTGCGAGAGCACGCAAAGTTCGTGTGTCGAGCTCCTTCCCGGCCGCTATGAATCGCTCGGCGTACTGAACGGTCGCGTCGCATCGGCGGATATCATCGATCGACCATCGACGACGCCCCGTGCGCAGCAAACCCCGCAACCTTTGCAACAGTCGAACGCGCCACTCGGTTCGGCACGCGTCGTCTTCTACCAGTTTCCGAACTTCGGCGGTCGATCGATTGTCGTCGATCGGCCGGTCATTTCACGTCTGACCAATCAATGGTTCGAAAACGGCGCCGGATCGATGCGCATCGAGGGCGGAAGCTGGTTCTTCTGCAGCGACGCCGACTTTGCCGGTCATTGCCAAACCTTCGGTCCGGGGGATTACGCGCATTTGCCATGGACGCAGAATCGCGTGGCGTCGGGTTACTACGTGCCGGAGCGTTATTCGGCGCGCTGACATCGATCTGTCGAACAGCAGGTTCCTCGGACGATAGAGCATTGTCCTCGGAATGACAAAAGTGATGCAGTCATCCCGAGCGCAGCGAGGGACCTGCTTTTGAGGTTAGTGGAAGCGCAGTCCTTGTACTCGCACGAGACCGTCGGGCACGGTGCGGAGACCGGAGAGCTTCGACGAATACGCCCACAGCCAATGGCGGTGATACAAGTAGACGATCGGCCGATCTTTGAGCACGATCGCCGCAAGTTGCTCGAATAGCTTGCGGCGCTCGCCGACGTCGCGCGCAGTGCGCGATTTATTCAGCAAGTCGTCGACTTCCGTCTTGCAATAGCCTGCGTAATTGAGCGGCTGCTTGCAGGCGTCGAAATTGAAGATGTTGCCGTCGGGATCGGCCCGTCCGCTCCAGGCCAGCACGTAGGCGTCGAATTGACCCTTGTCGGCGAGATCGAGCGACGTTGCGAATTCGGTCGACTGAATTTTCACGTCGAAGCCCGCTTCCTTCACCATCGCTTGGACGACCTGCGCAATCCGCTGCGCATCCGCCGTCGTCGGCGTCATCAGCATCACTTCCGGACTCGAGACGCCGGCTTCCTTCAGCAGCGCTTTCGCGCGCGCGACGTCGCGTTTGGGGATCGGCATGTTCTTCGCGTAAAAGGCGTTCGTCGGCGCGACCCACTGATTGCCCACGTCGGCTTCACCGTCCATCGCCACTTGCACGATGCCGTCGCGATCCAGTGCCAGCTCGAACGCTTCACGTACGCGCGGATCGCGGCCGAGCGCCGTTTTTTGCGCGATGTCGCTCTTGCCGACATTGATCGTGATGCCCTGATAGCCGATCTCCGTGATCTTGGCGATCTTGAACCGCGCGTCGGACTTGAGTTGCGGCACGTCGGAGGCCGCGAGCCGCTCAATGAAATCGAGTTGGCCTGAACGCAGATTCGCGAGGCGCACCGTCGAATCGGGAATCGGCAAAAAGACAACGCGATCGAAATGGATCTCGTCCTTGTTCCAATAATTCGGATAGCGGTCGAGCACGATGCGGTCCTGCGCGATGCGCTCGACGAAGCGAAACGGGCCGGCGCAGACGGGCTTCGCGCCGAACTTGTCGGCTTCCGCTTGCGCCGCCTTCGGCGAAACGATCATGCCGGCGCGATCGGCGAGTTGCGCAAGGAGCGGCGAGAAGGGCGCGGAAAGATTGAAACGGACGGTCATCTGATCGACGACGTCGACGGATGCGACGGGCGCCAGCTCGCCACGACGATTGCTGCCCGCCATCGTCTTGTGGCGCTCAATGCTGAACTTCACGGCGGCGGCGTCGAGCTTTTCGCCGTCGTGAAACGTTACGCCGGGGCGGAGCTTGATTGTCAACGCCTTGTTGTCAGGCGCCCATTCGAATCCGGTGGCGAGCTGCGGGACGATATTCAGCTTTTCGTCGATATCGAACAGCTTGTCGCACAACGCCGCGAAAACGATGCGACCGACAAAGCTTCGCGCCAACGTCGGATCGAGCACGTCGGGGTCTTCGGCCAACCCGATACGCAACGTCTGGGCGTGCGCGGCCGCGGCCAGACAACTCAATGTCACTGCGGCGGCAAACCGCATCAGAATTTGCATGAAGGCTCACCCGAAAAGTGCGTGCCCGGATTCATCGCTTGGTGCGCTCGTTCTTAAAGCGCTCGATTTCTGTTTCAATCACCGTACGGTCGAAGATGCCCGCGGGCCGATGTCGCGAAGGTAGACATGCGACGAACGGCTGGAATCGCTCGGCGCTTTTTTCATAGAGCCTCATGATCTCCGCGATCGGATCATGATGATCGTCGACGCGAAGATCGAGCGCGGGGTAGTCCTCGGTCGTTGCGATCAGCAATGCGGCGGCTTGCTTGCCGCGCTTGTCGCCTCCCGCTCGTTCTCCTGCGGCAAGCGCGGTGAGTAAACGGTCGGCAAAAGGACGCGACGCAGCGGCTTCGTACGCGCCGGCGGTCGCTTCAAGCACGGCGGGACCGGCCAGCATGTTGCCCGCGACCGAAAAGCCGGTTCCGCTCCATTGTCCGCACCAGTCGACGCACGACGCACCGGTATGCACGCCGATGCGGCCGCGCGAGTCGATCATATGGATCTGGCGGTGCTCACGCCCTTCATCCGCTGCCGTCAGCGTAGCGACGATCGATGCAGGCTCGTCGCCGCGTGACATCGCGTCGAGCGCCGGAGACGCGTAGAGCGGGTTGCACAGCGCTTGTGTGGCGAGCGCCCCGACGCCGGCACGCACGAATGGGCATAGCGCGCCGACGGCAAAGAAGCGGCTCGCGATCGCTACGCCAAAGCTTCCATCCATGTCGCGCGCGACGATTGACCACGTCATCCCCCAATTTTACGCACAGTGCTGCTTCGCCCCTCTCCGCGGGGGATGAGGGGCGCGCCGGAAACAATCAATCAGACGCCGGTGGGCTTACGGCGCCGGCGCAATGGATCCGTATATGCCGTGCGTTTCATCATCGGGACCGGCAGCGAAGAACAACGTGCTCTTCGGCTGGTTGTTGAGATCGTTCCCGAATGCCATGCCCCACAGACCGTCGAGACGCAATTCGCGATGATCCGTTCCGCGCAACCGTCCTTTGAACTCGCCCGTTGCCGCGTCGTATGCATTGATCGCGCCGTCGCCGAAATTACCGATCAGGATATCGTTTGCGAAAGCGCCGAACGTCGCCGGCGCGAGCGCAATGCCCCACGGGGCGTTCAGCCGTCCGCGCGTCGCGAAGCGGCGTAGCAGGTGGCCGTTCGCATCGAATTCATTGACGATGCCAAGGCTCGGCCCGGTGATTTCTTCGTCTTCGCCTTCCTCGCGTTTGGCGTACATCACGAACAAGTTGCCGTTGATGTTCTGAATGTTGAACGGAGAAAAATCCTTCTGCAGATCGGGATCGGAAAAATCGCCGGCGAGACTGACTTTGGTAAACGTCGAATTGAAGACGTCGATCTTGCCGCCCAGGAAATCGGCGGCATAGATCGTATTGCCCACCGCGCTCGTCGCGATTGCCAACCCTTTGTAGACGGCGCCCGACGGCGGGTCGCCGGCTTTGGGATAACCCTGTATTGCGTGTGTCAGGTCGACCGAGGGCGCCCAGCCCGCGATCAAGCCGTCCTCCGTCGCGAAAAGGAAGGCGCTATTCCCGGGGTTTTTGCCGGGAATTGATACGGCGAATCCTCCGCCAGTATTAAACACGATCCCCGTCGGTTTTCCATGATCAGTGCTGCCAGGCGCTGCGGGAATCGTTACGACAAGCGACTGCGGGTTGCCTAGGCCGTCGTATAGCGTTGAAAAGCCGGTGCCGTTGTCGGCGACCCAGACGAAGCCGTTCGGATTGAATGCAATGCCCCACGGATTGACGAGGTGCGGATCGAGGTGGGGTGCAGGTTCGATGTCGGCGACGAGGACCTTTGCGTCGTAGCGATTGTCATCGGCGTATGCCGGGTTCACGCTGGCAGCGACGGCAAAAGCCATTGCCACCAGAAACAGGCTGCGAGTTAGATTCATGGGTTCTCCTGAAAACGGGATGCGGCGGATCGGACGGGTGCGATGCAATCACGCGCTCCGGTAAACAGGCCGGCGGCGCGTTTATTTCCCACGGTTTTCAATCACTCGCGATGTGGGACGGACACGAGCATCGGTTTCGGACGATCACGGACGTCGCGCGCCGCTTGGAGCGGATATCGTCGAAGGTCGCAGGAAACTACGTGAGATAAAGGAGTCGCTCATGGCACGCTGCGAACACTGCGGCAACGAATACGACAAGAGCTTCACCGTGACGATGGATGAGCAAAGCCATACGTTCGACAGCTTCGAATGTGCGATTGCGACGCTCGCGCCGCACTGCGCACATTGCGACTGCGTGATCATCGGACACGGCGTTGAATCGGAAGGCGCGTTCTACTGCTGCGCGCATTGCGCCAAGAAGTCGGGCGTTGCCGGCGTGCGCGATCGCGCGGATTCGTCGGCTTCGGCGTCGGCATAGGAACCGTTTACTTCTCAGAGTGGCAGCGGGCAGGGCGCGTCGATGCCGCTCGGATGTCGGCAAGCGTCTTGCTGCGGGGCACATCCGACCAATGGGAAGATGTGCGCGAGCGGCCGCGAGCGTCGACCCAACGCCGCGGACACGGCCGCGCCACCCGCTACGCAAGCCGCTCCCACTCGCGCTCGCCCGCACCCCTGCCCGCTGCCCCTCGTTGCAGGGGTCGAGGCGCGTGACGCCCTCCGAGTCGCTACGTTGCCCTGAAGGCCTCGGATCGGTACCGACGCGTCGAAGCGGGGTGAGCCGCTGCGAGAAGGGCGCCTGTGGCGCGTCGGCGAAAACGCGGGTCGCGCGACGGTCGGGC
>DASXSP010000022.1:0-30533 GCA_036505865.1 Casimicrobiaceae bacterium | reverse complement strand
ACCGGCGTCATGATGCAACATGTAGGCGTGCTGGTGGGCAGCAATGCGCACCGGTTGCTTTGGCCACACATCCTGCGTTGGATACAGCGGCTCGCGCCGCTCGATTGAAGCTGAGAAGCATGACCGCCATCATCGCACGTCCGGACGCGCCGATTCATGGCCTCCTCGTTCGCGAGATCCGGGCGGCGCGCCGGCTACGTTGCACGTTAGGCGGCATTCGATCCGCGCAAGCCTTCAATGAGGTGCAAGAATGTTTCGGAAAACCAGACTCGCTTGTTCTTTCTGCGGCAAGAGTTCCTCGGAAGTCTCAAAGCTTGTCGCTGGCCCAAACGTATACATTTGCGACACCTGTGTGGCTGCCGCGAGCCGCATCATGCAAGACTCTGACGATGCGACAGCTCACATATCATTGCCGCCGGCGACTTCTTGGCAACGGCTTATGGTCCAATTGTCACGGGTGCGTGACGGACTTCGATTTCGTGTCTCCGAAACACCCGCCTGTCGGGCCAACGTCCACACACGCACCCTTGCCGCCTAAGCTGGCGTTCGACCGGACGCGTTCTATTAGCGCCGGTTAACTGAGGCCTTCGTTCCGGTCTGTTGACCTTGCCAGTTGCCACAAGAACGGGCCTACCGCTTACTACCGGTACGCGGGACACGCTAGCTGCTCGGCGCGTCTTTGTGGGTACAAAAGCGGGTATCGCCGCGTAAATAGCGGTAGTGCTCTAATCCTAAGACGCTGTTCTGGCAGGTGAATAGCCATGCTCGGCAAGATTCTGGTCGTTGACGATCACCCGCTGATCGTGCGTGCGCTGCAGGAGTCGCTGCCGCACGTCGATTCTCGCTTCGACGTGATCGCGTCGGCAAATCGCGAGCAAACATTGACTGCGCTGGCGCGTTACCCGGATTGCGCACTCGTGCTCCTCGATCTCACGCTCCCCGGGGCGCGCGGCCTCGATCTGCTCGCGGAATTGCGACGCGACTATCCCTATCTGCCGATCATCGTGCTGTCGGCAACGCATGATCGCGCGACCGTGGGCGCAGCGCTCGCGGCGGGCGCGCGCGGCTATGTTTCCAAGACGGCGACCTCCGACGCATTGCTCGACGCCATTCGGACAGTTCTCGGCGGCGCTCGCGGCGTAACGGTCGACATTGCGCATGGAAACCCGCATGTCGCGAGCATTCCTACACAGGGCCTCGGCCTTACGCAGCGCCAGGCGGAGGTGCTGCAATTGCTGGTGCAGGGCAAGCCGAACAAGCTGATCTGTCGCGACCTACGTTTATCTGAAGGGACCGTCAAAGTGCATGTCAGCGCGATTTTGAAGGCGCTGAATGTCCATTCGCGCTCGCAGGCGATCGTCGAGCTCACTCGCCGCGGCGTTGCGGTCGATGCGTTCGCCGAACGGCGATAGTGGTGTCTCCGCTTTCGTCCGTGGCTCCGGCGCTGATCGCACGTGCGCGCGCCGATCAGGTCGCCACGCTTTATTCGCGCTGGCATCTCACGTCGGTTTCGATGGGTCTCGGTGCCGTTATCTTGTGCGTAGTGATGTGGGACTACGTCGCTGCCGGCGCGATGATCGGCTGGCTTGCATTGATCGCGCTCAATCAAAGTTGGCGCGCCGTGCTTGCGAGGGCATGGCGGCGCGTGCGTCCCGGCGCCGCTGCCGCGTTTCGTTGGGGCCGCTACTGGACCGTCGGATCGATGTTGGCCGGCGCGCTATGGGGCGTTGCCGGATGGGTCACCTATCCCGCGTCGCCGCCACACGAAGCGCTGCTGATCGTGTGCATGTTCGGCGTCGCGCTCGGCGGCCTCAATCTGACCGCCGTCTATCGACCGTCGTTCTACGGTTTCGTGCTGCCTGCGTTAGTTCCCCTCATCGTGCGCGTCGCGCTGGTGGGCGATTCCGTACACGTGTTCACTGCGTTCGTGATGGCGGTCGTCCTCGCGTTCGTCGTTGGCTTCGGGCATCGCTTGAACGACGTGCTGACGCAATCGCTCGCGATGCGCTACGAAAACGTTGACCTGATCGCGGAGCTCCGCCAACGTACTCGCGCAGCGCAAGAGGCACGTGGCGCCGCCGAAACCGCTAATCGCGCAAAAAGCCAGCTTCTCGCGGCGGCGAGTCACGACCTGCGCCAGCCATTGCATGCGCTTGGCCTCTACGTTGCCGCACTTGCGGCGCGCGCGAGAGACAGCGAGTGGCGTGGCTTGGTCGGCAGCGTGCAGCAGGCCGCCGAAGCGCTCGACATGCAGTTCGCACAACTACTCGATCTGTCGCGCCTCGAAGCCGGCGTTCTACAGCCGGAACGGCAGAGCGTCGTATTAGCGCCGCTACTCACACAGCTTGCCGTTGAATTCGCACCGCAAGCCGCCGCTCGCGGTCTTTCGTTCGCGATAGTATCGACCCGTCTCGCGATCGACACCGATCCGGCGCTCTTCACACGCATCATCCGCAACCTGGTCGCCAATGCGGTGCGCTATACGCGTCGAGGCGGCATTGTCGTCGGCGTACGAAGGCGCGGCGCGCGCGTCGCGGTTGAAGTCGTCGATACCGGTGTCGGCATCGCCGTTGAACATCAGACGCAGATCTTCGAAGAGTTTTATCAAATTCGAAACAACGTCGTTACCGATAAAGCGGACGGCGGAATGGGACTCGGCCTTGCGATCGTTCGCGGTCTTGCCGATGTGCTGCGCCATGACGTTGCGATCGTCTCTCGGCTCGGCTCTGGATCGCGCTTTGCTATCGTGGCGCCGCGCGCGTCCGCTCGCGCCGCGGTAACAACCCCACGCCGGCATTCTTCCGACTTTCCACTCGCGGGTCACGCGCTTGCCGGTGCGCTGATTGCGGTGATTGACGATGACGTTGCTTCGGTCGATGCAATGCGCATGTTGTTCGGCACGTGGGGCGCCACCGTCGCCGGCGGCGCCGACGTCGAGTCGTTGCTCGCGGCGTGCGGCGAAGCTGCGCGCTATCCCGACTTGATCGTTGCAGACCTCCGTCTCGCGGGCGGCGCGTCGGGCGTCGATGCCGTGCTCCGATTGCGCGAGGAGTTCGGCGCCGCTATTCCTGCACTTGTCATCTCGGGCGACACCGGCAGCGCTGCGGAACGTCGCGTGCGGGACGCGGGACTCGCGCTGTTGGGGAAGCCGGTCGTCGCAGCGACACTTAAGTCAGCCGCACTTGCTCTCATTGCGGCAGAAAGGGCTGCCGCTTAGGGCGATACACTGACGGGCGTGCCGTATGAATCATCATCGCCCGCCGCGCCGCAGCGGCTGCTCCGCCGCGTCGATGCGATCGCGATCATCGTCGGCATTGTCATCGGTGCGGGCATCTACAAGACGCCATCGGTCGTCGCGGGGATCACGGGCGACAGCGGATGGATGCTCGCAGTGTGGGTCTTCGGCGCTGCCCTCTCCTTCATCGGCGCGCTCTGCTACGCGGAGCTCGCAACAACGTACCCCGATGCCGGCGGCGACTATCATTTCCTCACGCGCGCGTTCGGCCGTAACGTCGGCTTTCTCTATGGATGGGCGCGCGTGACGGTGATTATCACCGGCGCGATCGCGTTGCTGGCGTTCGTCTTCGGCGATTACGTTTCGACGATCCTGCCGCTCGGCACGCATTCGAGCGCGTGGTGGGCCGCACTCGTTGTCATAGCACTGACGGCGATCAACGTCAACGGTTTGCGGGTGTCGGTGCGCACGCAAAATGTACTGACGATCGTCGAAGTGACGGGACTTGCCGCTGTTGTTCTCGCGGGCCTTTTGGTCCCCTCAACTGCGCACGCTGATCCGTCGCCGTTCATCGGGCCCCTGCAACTTGGCAAGCTCGGCGGCGCGATGGTCTTCGTGTTGTTGACGTATGGCGGCTGGAGCGAGGCCGCGTACATCGCGCGTGAGCTCAAAGGTCGGCGGGCCGTCGTCGACGCGCTTCTCGCCAGTCTCTCGATCATCGCCGTCTGTTATCTCGGCGTTAACGTGGCGTTGTTGAACGGCCTCGGATTTGTCGAGCTCGCCGACACGAAAGCACCGGCGACTGATCTGATGGCGCGCGCGTTCGGACCGATCGGCGCGAACGCGCTAGCGGTTTTCGTGGCCATTGCCACGCTGACCTCGATCAACGCGACGATGATTGTCGGCGCGCGCGGCGATTATGCGATTGGACGCGATTGGCCAGCGCTCGAGTATCTTGGCCGCTGGAACGTTCTGCGCGCAGCGCCGGTCGTCGCCTATCTGTTGCAGGCAGCGATTGCGCTTTCTCTCATCGCGTTTGGCGCGATGCAGTTCGACGGCTTCGAGGCAATGGTCAACTTCACGGCGCCTGTGTTCTGGGCATTCCTGTTCTTGGTCGGCGTCGCGCTGTTCGTGCTTCGTGCGCGTGATCCCGCTGCCGAGCGACCTTTTGCCGTGCCGTTCTATCCGCTTACGCCGCTTTTCTTCTGCGCGTCGTGCGCTTTCCTGTTTTATTCGAGCGTCGCCTATGCAGCAAGCAACGACGCCGTGCATATCGCGCTATGGCTCATGGTGACCGGCGTTGCGGCGCTCGCGATCGTTCGGTACGCGAGCAAGCGCGTCGTGCCTTAACGCTTGCGGTCCTGAATCCCCTTTCCGGTCATCGGTACGAAGGCCACGTGGAGCACGACCCGTTTTTCGATTGTCCCGTCGGCGCGTTTCTCTACCAGCAGCATTTGCTGTCCGCGGGGACCGGCTTCGACGGGGATCACCATTTTTCCGCCGACCTTCAGTTGCTCGAGCAACGGCTCGGGAATGAAGGGCGCCGCTGCGGTAACGACGATGCCGTCGAATGGCGCGCGTTCCGGCCATCCCTGATAACCATCGCCAATGCGGACTTCGACCTTCCGATAGCCGAGTGCCTTCAATCGTTCCGCCGCGGAGCGTCCAAGCGGCTCGACGATCTCGATTGAGTAGACCTCCTTGACGAGCTCGCTCAGCACGGCTGCCTGGTAGCCGGAGCCTGTTCCAATCTCGAGCACGACGTGCTCGGGCCTTGGATCGATCAGGTCAGTCGAAAGCGCAACGATGTACGGTTGCGAGATCGTTTGGCCTTCGCCGATGGATAGGGGCTCGTTGCGATAAGCGGACCTTACCGCTGTCTCTGGCACGAAGCGATGACGCGGCACATTCGCCATCGCTTCCATCACCGGCTCGGCAAAGCGCTCGCGACCGGTCTCGCGCTTCGTCGACTTCGCCATTGCGGCGATCTCGGTCACCATTCGTTGTCGCTCGCGACTGAAATCGTCATCGCTTGCGGGCGTCGCGTGAAAAGGGGCGACGAGCGGCGCCAGCAGCGCGGCGAGCGCAATCCGAACCTTTGTCTTCCCCATCGCGGCCTCCGTCGGGGGGAAACAGTGCTCAACTTATTGTGCGCCTCGCTGACCGCCTTCGCACAACAAAGAAGCCGCCGCGGCGATCTTCATTGTTGACAATGAGAGACCGCGCGGCGGGAGGAGGAAAAGGTGGTCCCGCGCGTGGCCGCGGGGGGGTGTGCGGCGCCGGAAAATTCCAGCCGCGGGACCGTTGATCGTCGTGTACGCGCTAATACGCCAGTCCGAATACGGCTAAGCGAAGCGGACGAATGTGGCGCGGGCGCACAGTGCCGCCCGGGTCGGCCGTCGTCTTCATGGTTGCTGCGCCCCCATCGCCCCCGTTGACCTCGCCACGGGAGCCGCTGACGCCCCCGCACCGTCTTACGGCGCTCAGCCCGCGAGCCGAAATCGCCGTTTACCGCAACAATGCATTGCGATTATTCCGGTTAAGTGTTCGCCTTACAACTCATCTTGCTAAGGCGTCGACGAGCGGCTCGTATTTGTTCGGTTTAATGCGGTTGACATCGAATATTACCGCAGTAAGCACTTGTTTCTACAGCACTCTATATCGACGACCTATGTTGTCATATCGCATAGCCCGCGGGGCGTTCCGACAGACGGGAGCCGGCGATCGAATCCATCCGTGTCGCCACAAGCGGAGAATTCAACATGCGAGCGCTCCAAAACAAAGAGCGCGACGCTTTCACGTCGCGCTCGCTTGGTCCGGACCGTAGATCTGCGACACGCGTACGCGTGTCACCTGCCCGCTTAACCGCCGCGGCGTTCGAGCATCTTTTGACGGAAGCTTTCCATACGCGCGACGCGCTGCTTCAATGCATCGCGGACGATGGCCTTCTGATCCGGCGTGAACGTCGCGTACACCGCGAGCCACGTATTGCGTACCTGCTTGCGTAGCGCGCTGTTCGATGCTTGGACGTCGTCGGCAATCGCGGCGACCGCAGCAAGATCGGGCTCTGCTTTGGCGAGCTCGGCGTTCATCGCATCCTTGATCGTTTGCATGTTCGCGCGGCCCGCGTCACGCGCGGACTTTGTTTGTGCGAGCGCGTTATCCCACATCGTTTGTTGCGAGGTATTGAGATTGAGCTGCCCCTTGAGCGCCGCAATGCCGAACGACGCATCGCCGCCGTGATGACCGTGCGGTCCGGGTTGCGCGAACGCTGCCGCGCCCGAGAGAGAAATGAACGCGGCCGCTGCCAATACCGCAAAGCGTTTCGTTAAACCGTTGTGCATGATGCAAGGCCTTTCGTGAAAGTGAAATCCAAAACTTCCGTCGGCCTTGATCGCAAAGCGAATCCGGCAGACTCGTGTCGTTAGGGTTGCATTGTGTCGCTCGGTTCAGCAATCGGCGAAGGGCATTGCAACCGAACATTGCGTGCGTCGCCGAGCGTTACAATCCGTTACAACGAGCGAGCGTTGTATTGCGAGCGCTGCGCTCTAACCTAGCAAGCCACGTCATCGACCATGAGCGCCAAACCGCCCACGCCGAAAATTCTTGTCGTCGATGACGATGTGCGGTTACGCGACCTGCTGACACGCTACCTCGCCGAGCAGGGATTCCAGGTATCGGCGCTCGCCGATTCGAGTCAACTCGACAAGAAGCTGCAGCGCGATCCGCCGCATCTCGTCGTCCTCGATTTGATGCTGCCCGGCGAAGACGGACTGACCGTTTGTCGACGACTGCGCGGCGCCGGCGAGATGGTGCCGATCATCATGCTGACGGCGAAAGGCGAGGACGTCGATCGCATCGTCGGCTTGGAGATGGGCGCCGACGACTATTTGCCGAAGCCCTTCAATCCACGCGAGCTGGTTGCGCGGATTCACGCGGTGCTTCGCCGCCATGGCGAACGCGCGGCGATGGGTGCGCCCACGGAAGACGGCCGCATTCGCTTCGGCGCACACATGCTCGATCTGGCTGCACGCACGCTCGAGCGCGATGGACAGACGACATCGCTCACGACTGGCGAGTTTGCGCTGATCAAGGTATTTGTCCAGCACCCGCGGCAACCACTCGCACGCGAAAAGCTGATGCTGCTCGCGCGCCGCCGCGATCATGAAGTGTTCGATCGCGCGATCGACGTTCAAGTATCGCGGCTTCGCAAGCTGGTCGAGCCCGATCCCGCCAATCCGCGCTACATCCAGACCGTTTGGGGTTTCGGCTACGTTTACGTTCCGGACGAAAGCGATAACGACGCCGAGCGCGCGGCAGCGAGCGCAGGCAACGCCGAAGGCGACAGTCCGTGACATTTTGGCCGCGCTCGCTGTTCGGGCGGCTTGTTCTGCTGCTGATCGTCGTCGTAGGACTTGCCGCGCTCACCACGGCGGCCGTCTTCAACCGCGACCGCGCCGCGCTGATCGCCAAGCAATTCAACGACACCAAAATCGTTCAGCTGAAGGCGCTGCGTGCTGCGCTCGAAGGCGCCGATGGACCGCAGCGGCGCGAAACGCTCTTCCGCCTTGGTCGTGAATACGGCGTTCGCATCATTCCCGAAAGCGAGCGGCCGATCGTTGGCGCACCCATCATGGGTTCGGCGATGGAAGACCTGCAGCGGCAATTGCAGGAAGCGCTCGGCAGCGGCACGTCGATACGGATCGCACCGCGTTTGCAACAATTGTTCATACATGTGGATGCCGGGGGCGATGGTTACTGGATCGGCTTTCCGCTGCCTGGACAGCGAACGCCTGCCGAGGAGATTCCATGGCGCGCCGCCACGTGGGCGTTGATCGTCATTGCCGTTCTTCTGGCTGCGGCGTTCGCCTTCGCTCGTTATCTTGCGCGGCCGTTACGCGAGCTGAGCGCCGCCGTCGAGCGCGTCGGCCGCGGTGAAACGCCGCAGCCGCTACCCGAATCGGGACCATCGGAATTCGCTGCCGTTAATCATGGCTTCAACGCGATGATCGGCAACTTGCGCCAGATCGAGCGCGACCGCGCCGTGCTGCTCGCCGGCGTGTCGCATGATCTGCGGACGCCGCTCGCGCGATTGCGTCTCGGCGTCGAAATGAGCGCTCGCGACGAAGCGACGCGCGCGGGCATGGTCGCCGACATCGAGGAGATGGATCGGATCATTGGCCAGTTTCTCGACTTCGCGCGCGACGACAGCCAGACCGCGCCCGAACGAAAGGACTTGAATGCGATCGTCGCGGCGTGCGTCGATCGCTATGCGAACGCAGGCTACGACGTACGGCTCGCTCCTGGCGAGTTGCCGCCGATGCCGCTTCGCGCGACGGCGATGTCGCGTCTCACATCGAACCTGATCGACAACGCGCTCGCCTACGGCGCGCCGCCGGTCGACGTGTCGACGATGCGCAACGGGGATCACATCGTGCTCGACGTTGCCGATCGCGGCCCGGGCGTTCCATTGGGCGAAGCGGCGCGCTTGAAGCAGCCGTTCACGCGCGCGTCGGCTGCGCGGGCACGCAGCGATGGTGCGGCAGGTGCCGGCCTCGGTCTCGCGATCGTCGATCGCATAGCACGGCTGCACAGCGGCCACTTCGATCTGCTGCCGCGCGACGGCGGCGGCACCGTCGCGCGCGTAACGCTGCCGGTCGCTGGCTAGGGCGCCGCGACGCTCAGTCTCGATGAGCCGAACTGCTATTCCGCGAGTATCGACCCCGAGCCACCCATTTCCTTCGGAAGGTCCTTGATCTTCGGCAGCCCGTCCTTCATTCGCAACTTCGTCTCTTGATAATGGACATGGACGCCGGGCTGGTACGGAAGATCCGGAATGACCGCTGCATACACGTCGGTAAGTCCCATCCCGGGATGCTCGGTGAAGAGGTGGCCTCCGCACGTCTTGCACCACTTGCGGTAGCTGCGCGGCGTCTTGTTGTAAGTGCCGATGTTGTCTGCTCCTTGCATAACCTGGACCGCCTCGGGCTTCCATAGCGTAAAAGCGTTGACAGGCCCGGCGGACCAACTTCGACACGACTCACAATGGCAATAACCCATTGCCGCGGGTTCACCGGTGACAGTGAGCTGAACTGCGCCGCAGAAGCAGCTCCCCTTGTAGACTTTGCCTTTGGGAGTCGGATTGGCGGTGCGGGGGTCGTTGACGGTTTGCATAGTACGGGTCCTCTCTGGTCGCGGATCGTGAAATGGCGTTGACACAAATTACCCCACGCCATTACGGTTGCTAGTATCGACGTCACGCGGCGTGGCGTCTTCGCCGAGACTCCGCGGTTCTTTCCCGAAACCCCATGGATGCGTTGTCAGACGTTCTTAAGTCCGTGCACCTCGAAGGTGCGCTCTACCTCAACGCGGAGTTCACCGCGCCCTGGTGCATCCGGGGTGAGTGCGGCCTGGCGAGCGTCAGGGAGCGGCTGGCGGGCGCCGAGCATGTCGTGTTCTTTCATTTCCTGACCGAAGGCGCTTGCAAGGTACGGCTGGCGAAAGGCGGGGAAGTGCTCGATGTGGCCGCCGGCGACGTCATCCTGATTCCGCAAGACGACAATCATTTGCTCGGCAGCGACTTGCGCCTCGCGCCGCTGGAGGCAGACAGCTTGTTCGTCGGCGATTCTGCAACCGAATCCGACTTCGTCCAGATACGCCACGGCGGCGGCGGCGAGGCCACGCGCTTCGTTTGCGGCTATCTCGCCTGCAACCGCAGTGTGTGTCGCCCCCTATTGGAAGCGCTGCCACGCTTGCTACGCATCCCCATCGGCGACGGGCCGGCGGCAGCCTTGCTGCGCGAACTGTTGCGGATGGGCGTCCGCGAGTCCTCCGATTCGCGACCCGGTACCGGATCCGTCCTCGCCAAGTTGTCGGAGCTCATGTTCGTGGAAGCGTTGCGTCGATACGTCGAGGATCTGCCGCCGAAGGGCAACAGTTGGCTTGCGGGCGTCCGCGACGCGCACATTGGGCGCGCGCTCGCGTTGCTGCACAGCGAACCGGGCAAAGGGTGGACAGTCGATGAGCTGGCACACAAGGTGGCCCTTTCTCGTTCCGCACTGGCCGAGCGTTTCACTGCGCTGGTCGGCGAGTCGCCCATTCAGTATCTGATGCGTTGGCGACTGGCGCTCGCGGCGCAAATGCTGCGCTCCGGCCGGGAAGCCGTCGTGCGCGTGGCCGAGCGAAGCGGCTACGAGTCGGAGGCGGCCTTCAACCGGGCGTTCAAGCGCGAGTTCGGCATGCCGCCCGCTGCGTGGCGCAGGGCTGGAGCAAAGTAGAACTATTGCCCCGTCAGCAGCACGGTTGCGATCGCCGCAATCCCCTCACCGCGACCGATGAATCCCAATCGGTCTGTCGTCGTCGCTTTGACAGAAAGCCGTTCGACGCCGCATGCCAAATCGTCCGCGAGATTCGCGCGCATCGCGCCGATGTGCGGCGCGAGCTTCGGCGCTTGCGCAATCACTGTCGCATCGATGTTGCCTATGGAATAACCGTTCCCGGACGCTAGCGAAAAAATGTGACGAAGCAGCATCCGACTATCGGCGTCCTTCCATCTTTCGACGGCGGGATAATGCGCGCCGAGATCGCCGAGCGCCAAGGCACCCAATATTGCGTCGCCGATCGCGTGCAGCAGCACATCGGCATCAGAGTGACCCGCCAAGCCGCGATCGTGAGGAATCGTGACGCCGCCGATGACGAGCGCGCGACCTTCGACCAGCGCGTGCACGTCGAAACCGTTGCCGACGCGGACATTCATGCCTGCATTCCAAGAATCGCGGCGGCCAGCGCAAGGTCCTCCGCGTACGTGATCTTGAGATTCGTCGCGCTACCGTGGACCAATCGTGGCGGCGGGCACGCACCGGTTGTCGCAAGCGTCTCGACCGCCTGCGCTTCGTCGGTCAGCGCCGCACGGTTGCCGCGATCGAGCGCCGTCGCGAGAATCGAATACCGGAACATCTGCGGTGTTTGGGCCTGCCACAGCGATTCACGGTTCTCGGTATTCATCGCACGATCGCCGACGCCGCGCTTCAGCGTGTCGGTAACCGGTATCGCGAGCAACCCGCCCACCGCGTCGTCCACCAGCTCGTCAATGAGTCGGTGAAGCGCATCGCGCGGCACGCACGGCCGGACCGCGTCGTGGACGAGAACCCAGTCGTTCGGCGCACAGTGCGACATTAACGCCGTCATCGCGCCACGAACGGTCGCTGCTCGCGTCGCGCCGCCGCAGCGAAGGACTTCGACGCCGTCACGTCGACCGATTCTTCGCTCATATTCGCCGTCATCCGCAGTCAGCGCGACGAACGTGCGCTCGGAGGGAATCACCGCCAATCGGTCAAGCGTGCGCGCCAACACCGGCGCACCGTTGAGATCGGCGTACTGCTTCACAATGCCTGGGCCAAAACGCTCACCCGTTCCAGCCGCGGGCACGACAACGAAAATTCGCGCGTTTTGATCGCTCAACGCGCGTCCTGTCGCGAGACGAAGAGCGGTTCGAGCGCAGCACGAATCCGCGCAGGGATTGGAATGGGCCGCTGTGATAGACGATCGACCCAGACGTGAACGAATCGACCGAGCGCAGCAGGTTCGTCGTCGTCCTGTCGAAACAGCCCAATTTCGTAGGCGACCGATGATTTACCGAGCTTGGTTACGGCGAGTCCAGCGTCGACGGTCTGGGGGAACGACAACGACTTGCGAAACGTGCAACTTGTTTCTGCGACGAGACCGACGGCCGGGTCGTTGGAAAAATCGAGACCGCCGAAGCGAATCAGGTGTTCGTTGACCGCTGTGTCGAAGTACGAGTAATACGTGACGTTGTTGACATGCCCGTAAACGTCGTTGTCCATCCACCGTGTCGGGATGGCAATGAAATGCGGAAAATCGACGCGCGAGCGCATCACTGGGCGGTCTTCGTGTCGCGCATCAGGCATTTGCGTTCAACCGCTCATCGAGGATCTCGACCCAGTGCCGCACCGGCGTGCGCGTGCCGGATGCGAGGTGCGTCAAACAGCCGATGTTAGCCGTGGCTATTTGCGCAGGAGCACCCGCTTCGAGCGCGCGCAGCTTGTTTTTCTTGAGCGCATTCGCAAGCTCCGGCTGCAGGACGGAATAGGTACCGGCCGATCCGCAGCAAAGATGCGCATCAGCGACCGGCGTGAGGTCGAACCCAAGCGCCTGCAGAACAGGCTCGACCTGGTCACGGATCTTCATCCCGTGTTGCAACGTGCACGGCGAGTGAAACGCGAGCTTAGTTGCCGAACCAAAAGGTGCGATCTTCGTGGCGATTTGTTCCCAAGCGGCGGCGACAATTTCGACCGGATCGCGCGCCAGCGCGCCGATTTTCGCCGCCTTGTCGGCATACGTGCGGTCCCGCGCCATGACGTGTCCGTAGTCCTTCACCATGACACCGCACCCGCTCGCGGTGACGATGATCGCTTCCGCCCCGCGCTCAACGTAGGACCACCATGCGTCGATGTTGCGACGAACGATCTCGCGCGCGTCATCGTGCTCATTTAGGTGATACGGCAACGCGCCGCAGCATCCACCGGCTTCGATCTGCAGCGCCGAAATGCCTATTCGATCGAGCACGCGCGCCATGGCGGCGTCGATGTTCGGCGCGAGCGAAGGTTGCACGCAGCCTCGTGCGATGAGCATCTTGCGAGTGTGGCGCGGCGCCGGCCACGTACCCGCCGGTTTCTCTGCAGGAATCCGATCGCCAATTTCGCGCGGCAGCAAGCCCTTGGCGAACCGCCCGACTGCAAGGGCAGTACCGAACACTGATTTCGACAGCAAACTCTTCTGCAGCGAATAGCGTCGCGCGGCATCGACGGGCTTGCGGCCGACACGCTCGTCGACAATCTTGCGACCAATGTCGACAAGCCTGCCGTATTGCACGCCTGACGGACATGTCGTTTCGCAGGCGCGACACGTGAGACACCGGTCGAGATGAAGCTGCGTCGTTGCCGTCGGCTCGGCGCCTTCGAGCACCTGCTTCATCAGATAGATGCGCCCGCGGGGACCATCAAGCTCGTCGCCCAGCAGTTGATACGTCGGGCATGTGGCCAGGCAAAAGCCGCAGTGGACGCATGCGCGGAGCACCGAGTCGGCTTCGCGACCTTCCGGCGTGTCGCGAATGAAGGGCGCTAGGTTCGTCTCCATCAAAGCTCGGCGTAGAGACGTCCGCGGTTGAGGATGCCGTGAGGGTCGAACGTCGCTTTGAGCCGCTTGTGGAGTGCGGCCGTCGACGCGTCGAGCGACGTGAATACGGCCGAATGCTTTCCACCGCGAAAGAGCGTCGCGTGGCCGCCGTGCGATTTCGCCCACGCGCGTATCGGCTCGTGACGGGCATCCCTCGCAGTGATGAGCCAGCGCAACGCGCCGCCCCATTCGATCAGTTGCTCGCCGTCGAGATCAGCGTCCGGCGCCGTCGATTTGACCGATAAGCGCCACAGCGCTCGATCGTCGTTCCCCACAGCGGCAAAGAACGGATGCGCATGATCGCGCACACTCGTCCAGAATTCGCTGGCATTCTCGACGCGTTCGCCACCGATGGTTTGTATCGCCGCGGATACGGCGGACTCTGCGCCGGAAACGCGCACCCACAATTTTCCTGAGCTATAGCATGTCGCCGACAACGGCAATGGCTTGCCGCCCCACGCGTTCGCTCGGCGTATCGATTCGTCAGGCGTACACGTCTGCACGACGGTCGCTTCCGCTGCCGGCCGCGGCAGGCATTTGAGCGAGATTTCGGTGATGATGCCGAGTGTCCCTAACGCGCCGGTTTGCAATCGCGATACGTCGAAGCCGGCGACGTTCTTCATCACGCGTCCGCCGAACGCGAGCGCTTCGCCTGTCCCATCGATGACGCGCATGCCGAGCACAAAGTCCCGCGCAGCACCGGCGTACGGTCGCCGTGGGCCGGAGAGTCCGGTCGCGATCGCGCCGCCCAACGTTCCACCGGCGGCGAAACGCGGCGGCTCGAACGCGAGGAACTGACGATGCTCGGCCATCGCCTGCTCGATTTCCGCGAGCAGCGTTCCGGCACGAGCCGTAATGACGAGCTCATTGGGCGCATAGGCAACGATGCCCGCAACTGCACCTGTCTCGAGGCGCTCGCCGGTGCACGCTTCGCCGTAGAAGGTCTTCGTGCCACCGCCACAAATGAAAAGCGGCTGCAATGCCGCCGCGGCCTTTCGAACGCGATCCTGCAACGCAGCCAGCGGCTGATCCGACATCCGACTCAGCGGTGTGCCGCGGCAAGCTTGTCGCGATAGATCACGCGCGGCTCGTCGAGCTCGATGATCGTCGTTTCTGCGAGCCCCGCCTTTTCCCATTCGCGCAGGAAGGGATGCGCCAGCAACGTTTCCAAGTAAGCGCAGGCGGCGCCCTTCGGTTCGACGCCGTAAGTTTGAAAACGAAACGCGACCGGCGCGTAAAAGCAGTCAGCAAGCGAGAATGGACCGCAAAGAAAATCGCCCGCGTTGGCGTAGCGCCGCCGCGACTCGTTCCAAATCGACTCCACACGCTGGATGTTCAACAAGAGCGCATCTGACCAAGGCCTTACGTCGAGGCGCTCACGGATGCACATCGTCATGTCGTTACGAAGCGCTGAAAATCCCGAATGCATTTCGGCAGAGATCGATCGCGCCCACGCCCGCGCCGCCGGATCGGAGGGCCACATGCCCGAATGCCGCTCGGCTAAGTATTCGGCGATCGCTAACGTGTCCCAGACGATCGTGTCGCCATCGTGCAGGCATGGCACGTAACCCGACGGCGAATACGCGGTATGAGCGGGATTGGGTCCTGTTCCTTGCAATTGCACGAGCACCTCGCGAAACGGCACGCCCGACAGCTTGGTGGCGAGCCATCCCCGCAGCGACCACGACGAATAATTCTTGTTGCCGATGTAGAGCGTATACATAGAGAGATGACTAGGGTTGAGAGTCAGTGATCCGATAACGGAACCGTCTTGCCCGGATTCAAGATATTGCGCGGGTCGAACGCGCGCTTCAGCGTCTTCATCAGCTCGACTGCATTGCCATGCTCGGCGACCAGTGCATCGAGCTTGTGAATGCCGATTCCATGCTCGCCTGTGCACGTCCCGCCCATCGCAATCGCGCGCATGCTTACTTTCTGCGCAAGGGTTTCGGCTTGATCACGCTCGACCGGATCATTCGGATCGAACAGCACGACGAGATGAAAATTGCCGTCGCCGACATGCCCTACGATCGGCGCCGTCAATCCCGACGCCTCGACATCTGCGTGGGTTTCGAGCACGCATTCGGTCAACCGCGAGATCGGGACGCACGCGTCGGTCGCGAACGCTTGCCTGCCGGGCGATAACGCAAGCGCTGCATAGTAGGCGTTGTGCCGCGCCTTCCAGAGCCGCGAGCGCTCTTCCGGCTGAGTCGCCCATTCGAATGCGCTGCCGCCGTGGTCATCGGCGATCGACTGCATCGATTCGGCCTGCTCGCGCACGCCCGCATCGGTGCCGTGAAATTCGAAGAACAATGTCGGCTTCGCCTCGTACTTCTCGAGCTTCGAATAGCGAATGCATGCATCCATCTGCACGTCGTCCAACAACTCGATCCGCGCGACGGGGATGCCGACCTGCATCGCCACGATCACCGTGTCGACGGCGCTCTTGAGATCGGGAAACTGGCAGACCGCGGCGGATATCGCTTCCGGAATGCCATATAAACGGAGCTGAATCTCCGTAATGATGCCAAGCGTCCCTTCGGAGCCTACGAACAAGCGCGTCAAGTCGTATCCGGCACTCGACTTACGTGCACGGCCGCCCGTGCGCACGATCGATCCATCGGCGGTGACGACCGTGAGCCCCAAAACGTTTTCGCGCATCGTGCCGTAGCGAACGGCATTCGTTCCCGATGCGCGCGTCGACGTCATGCCGCCGATCGTCGCGTTCGCGCCGGGATCGATGGGGAAGAAAAGCCCGGTTCCTTTGAGCTCGGCGTTCAACTGCTCGCGCGTGACGCCGGCTTGAACGCGGCAATCCAAGTCCTCGGCGTTCACTTCGAGCATTTGATTCATTTGCGACAGATCGACGCAGACGCCGCCGTAGAGCGCCGCCACGTGGCCTTCGAGCGAAGTCCCAACGCCGAACGCGATCACGGGAATCCGCGCAACGTGACATTGCCGAACGATCGCCGCGACTTCCTCGTTCGAATGCGGAAATACAACGACGTCCGGCAATCCGGACTCCGCCATTCCTTCGCCATGCCCATGCTGTTCGCGAACCGCGCGATTCACCACTGCGCGCTCGCCGTAGTCGCGGGTGAGCGTGCGCACGATGCCGTCGACGGCTTCAGCTTCCGGTCGAGTGAAGCGTTCTACGATCGTCCTCATGTTATTTGCACGTTTCTAAAAGCGTGGCAGATCCGGATGACGCAGGTTTCCGTGATGGACGTGCATGCGGCCGAACTCGGCACAGCGGGCGAGCGTGGGGACGGCCTTGCCGGGATTCAGCAGTCCTTGCGGGTCGAACGCGGCCTTGATGCTGCGAAAGCGTTCGAGCTCCGCGGGCGCGAACTGCGCACACATGCCGCCCAATTTTTCGACGCCGACGCCATGCTCGCCGGTGATCGTGCCGCCGACTTCAATGCAGAGTGCAAGGATTTGATCGCCGAATGCGATCGTGCGTTCCTTGTCGCCGGGCTTGTTGGCGTCGAACAGGATCAGCGGATGCAGATTGCCGTCGCCGGCGTGGAACACATTCGCGCAAGCGAGACCGTATTCCGTCGACCACGTGGCAATTTGCCGCAAGACATGAGGCAGCGCGGCGCGCGGAATCGTGCCGTCGATGCAATAGTAATCGGGCGAGACACGCCCCACCGCCGGGAACGCAGCCTTGCGACCGGACCAATAGAGCGTTCGCTGCGCCTCATCCGCCGAGATGCGAACCTCGGTCGCGCCTTCCGCGGCAAGCACGCGCGTGATTTCGGCCATTTCGTCGGCAACTTCTTCGGGCGTGCCGTCGGTCTCGATTAAGAGCACCGCGGCGGCGTCGAGCGGATAGCCGGCGTGCACGAACGCTTCGACCGCACGCGTTGCCTGCTGGTCCATCATCTCGAGGCCTGCGGGAATGATGCCCGCAGCGATGACGGCGCCGACGGCCGAGCCGGCCTCTTCGATCGTTGCGAACGCCGCCAGCGCGACCTTCGCAACCTGCGGCTTGGGCAGCAGCTTGACGGTAATTTCCGTGATGACGGCGAGAAGCCCTTCGCTGCCGGTGATCAGCGCGAGCAGGTCATAGCCCGCGGAGTCGAGCGCATCGGATCCGAATTCGACGATCTCGCCGGTGATCAACACGCCGCGCACGCGCCGAATGTTATGCACGGTGAGACCGTATTTCAGGCAATGAACGCCGCCTGCATTTTCCGCAACGTTGCCGCCGATCGAGCATGCGATCTGCGACGACGGATCGGGCGCGTAATAAAGACCCAACGGCGCGACGGCTTCGGTGATCGCGAGATTGCGCACGCCCGGTTGCACGACCGCGGTCCGCGTTTCGCGGTCGATCGACAGAACGCGGTTGAATTTCGCGAGAGAAAGCACGACGCCGGCCGCCGCGGGAAGCGCGCCACCCGAAAGGCTCGTTCCCGCGCCGCGCGCGACGACCGGCACCGACGACTCATGACAGCGGCGCAGAATCTTGACGACTTGCGCCTCGTTGTCTGGCAGCGCAACGGCAGCCGGTACCTCGCGAAAGAGCGTGAGGCCGTCGCACTCGTACGGCTTCGTTTGCTCCCGCGTCGTCAGCAGCGCCGACGGCGGGAGAATGGCGGCGAGCGCAGCATGAACGGTCGGATCGAGCATCGGTACACCGCGCGGCGGTAGGAGCGAAGCGCTCGCGCCGCGGGATGTCGATTATTTCACATCTGCGCGCGGCCCTCCGGGCAGCCCTATTGTCACCTTAAGAACAGTAAACAGCAGGTCCTTCGCTTCGCTCAGGATGACAAACGCAACAACTGTCATCCCGAGGCGAAGCCGAGGGACCTGCTTCTCCAGTGCTACTTTGTCGCGAAGCAATACAGTAAGCCAGCACCACCGGTACTCTTCAGCGCGTCGTCGCTGCACCCACGCGTCGGGTGCGAGGAATTCCACGATAGCGCGGGCGGACTGGTGTCGAGACCCTTACGGTCGTGATGCCCGACGATTGCGATTCCTTCACCGCTCTTCGTCCAGTTGCCGCAAGTCTTGTCGTCGCTGCCCGAAAATGCCGTGCCATCGAGCTGCGTTCCGGTGAGGATGTCGTGCTTGTTCGGGGTGTCGCCGCTCCCATTGACAACGTCGCCTTTTTCCGTGATTGCCGTCTGCTTATTCAAATTGTTGGTTCCGTGCAGCTCCGCAACGTCCTTGGCGACAACGGCGCCCTTGGCGTTTTGCCATGGACCGCTTCCGATCCGGTCGCGCGCATTGACCGCTTGCGCTCCCTGCGTGCTGAGATAGGCGTGCCATGTCTTGTTCCCCGCACCTGCTGCAGATGCGAGCGCCTGGCAATGCTTGTCGGCACCGTCGAGGCCTCCAAAATCGGCCCCCTTGCCCGATCCAACGCTCGTCACGAAGAAGCTCATATTTGCCGACTGCGACTGGGCGTCGGCCTGGAGTCCAAACCCAAGTAATGCGATGGATGCGACTACGGCGCAGCTTGAACGTTTCATCACTCCCTCCAAAATCGATGACGGACGTTGGCAAACACCCCCGCCGCCGTCCATATTCCGAGCCAGGTCGGTGCTCTCTATTTGCTCAACGCGTCGACGCCGGCCTTCGCGGTCTGACCGTCCTGCGCCGAGGTCACACCGCTCACGCCGATGGCGCCGATCATCTTGCCGCTGACGACAAGCGGGAGGCCGCCTTCAATGGGGGTCACGCCCGGATAGATTGCAAGGACCGCGTTACGTCCGCTCGCGATGTTGTCCTCGAGCTCCTTCGACGGGCGGCGAAGCGTCGCGGATGTGCGCGCCTTCCCGATCGCGATCTCCGAGCTTGCCGTCTGCGTGTCGTCCGCAATCTCGTAATAAACCAGCATGCCGTGGTTGTCGACGACTGCGACGGCGACGTTCCAGTTGTTCTTCTTCGCCTCGGCCACCGCGCCGGCAGCGACCTTCTTCGCAGTCTCGAGGTTGATCGCCGTTCCATACGGCGGACGCACCGGCGCCTGCGCGGACACCGTGGCTGCAACCAAAGACAGCGCAACCGTGGCTGCGATCCGCGCGAATAGAGTGTTCGTATTCATATCGTCCTCCAGTCGAGTAATCGTTGTCGTTCCCGCCGCGCTGCGGGTACTCGCGGCGCGAGCGAAGTCTACTCGTTTCTGCCGGTTGACCGGGTGGCGTCGGCGCTCTTGAGCGATCGCTATAATGCCCGCCCACCTCGATGCATTAACGGAGGATTCATGCGAAACATTCCCTTGGCAGCCCTCGCGTTGGCGGCCTTGACCACGACGTTTGTTACGGAAGGCGTCCACGCCCAAACGGCGCTCAAGATGAACATCTCGGTCGCCCAGAACTCGCATTACGGTGTCGCGATCGACACGTTCGCGCGGGAAGTCGAGAAACGAACCAACGGACGCTACAAGGTCCAGAACTTCTATGCCGGCGCGCTCGGCGCGGAGCGCGAGTCAATCGAGGGCGTTCAGCTTGGTACGCTCGATCTGACGATGACGTCGACGGGGCCGGTGCCGAACTTCGTCCCCGAAGTGGCGATTTTCGACATACCGTTTCTGTTTCGCGATTATGCGCATGCGCGGGCCGTGCTCGATGGTCCGATCGGGCAGGAAATGCTCGTCAAATTCGATGCCAAAGGCATCAAGGCGCTGGCATGGGGCGAGAACGGCTTTCGGCACATGACGAACAACAAGCATCCGGTCAGCGCGCCCGACGATCTCAAGGGTCTCAAGATGCGGACGATGGAGAATCCGATCCATATTCAGGCCTACCGGCAGTTCGGGATTTTGCCCACGCCGATGGCCTTCACCGAAGTGTTCACCGCGTTGCAGCAGGGGACCGTCGACGGACAGGAGAATCCGTTGTCGGTGATCACGGCCGCCAAACTCGACCAGGTGCAGAAGTATCTGTCGTTGACGGGCCACGTCTACTCCCCGGCAGTGATCTTGATGAGCAAGCCGCAATGGGACAAGCTGTCGGCAGAGGACAAGCAGGCGTTCGCCGACGCCGCCAAAGAGGCGGTAAAGGCAAATCGCGCACGCATCGATGAGGACGAAAGACGCGCGGTCGGCGATCTACGCGCCAAGGGCATGGCCGTCGTCGATACGCTCGACAAGACGAAATTCCAGGCGGCACTAACCCCGGTCTACAGCGACTTCTCGAAACGCTTCGGGCAAGAGAATATCGACAAGATTAAGAATTACAAATAGCCGAAAACGCCGGGCAGCCACGTCGATAGCGCGGGCACGATGGACAGCAATACCAGCACGGCGATTTGCGCCCACATGAACGGCCACAGCTCGTTCACCATTCGCGTGAGCGGCACTTTCGCAACAACCGACGTGACGAACAGCAACCCGCCGACCGGCGGCGTGATCATCCCCATCGTCAGATTCACGATGACGACGATGCCGAACTGAAGATCGTTGATGCCGAGCGCGTGCGCGATCGGCGCGAGGATCGGCACGAGCACGACGATTCCCGGCAGTGGCTCGATGAAGATGCCGAATGCCAGCAGCAGCACGTTGACAGCGAACAGGAATGCGATCGGGCTCAACTTCAAGTCAACGATGAACGCGGTCAGCTCCTGCGGCACGCGAGACACCGTCAACACCCATGCAAACGCTGCGGACATCGCGACGATGATCAGCACCGCCGCCGTCATCAGCGCCGATCGCGCGAGGATCGACGGCAGCATCGGCCACGTCAACGTCCGATAGATGACGCGGCCCGCGAAGAGCGCGTAGAACACGGCGACGACACTCGCTTCCGTCGGAGTAAATGCTCCCGACGCGATACCACCGAGGATCAGCACCGGTAGCGCGAGCGCCGGTAACGCGCGCCACGTGTTGCGAAGATAGTCGGACCACGACAGACGCTCACTGAGCGCGCGATAGTTGCGTCGAACCGATATCGCATGATTGATTGCCGCCATGGCAATTGCGATGACGATACCGGGTACGATCCCGGCGATCAACAATCCGACGAGGTTGATTTCCGGATACGCAAGCGCGTAGATGATCATGCTGATCGACGGCGGAATGATCGGTCCCAGGATCGAGACGGCGGCGGTCAGTGCGGCAGCGTATTCGGCGAGGTAGCCATCCTTTTTCATCATGCGGATCATGATCGCGCCGGGACCCGCAGCATCGGCCAGCGCCGATCCGCTGATCCCCGAGAAAAATGTGATCGTCAAGATGTTGGTGTGGCCCAACCCGCCGCGGAAGCGTCCGACGAATTGCGATGCGAAGCGCAACAAGACCTCGGAAAGCGAGCCACCAGTCATCAATTCCGCTGCGAGAATAAAAAACGGCACCGCCATCAGCGCGAACACGTCGATACCGGAAAAGAGATATTTCGGCAGCGCGATCAGCGGCAAATGCCCGTAGACGATCGCTGCGAGCGTCGCGCCGCCCAAGCTGAACGCAACCGGCACGCCGAGCGCAAGCAGCGCGATGCACGATACAAAGAGGATGGCAATCACAGCTTCACCGCGTCCGGATCGAATTCGGCGTCGACGATGAACTCGTTGCGGCGGATGTACGGCGCAGCCATCAACAACAAATGCGTGATCACCAGCGCGAAGCCAGCCGGCAGCGCCAGATAGACAAAGCCAACGGGAATTTGCAGCACGGCCGTCGTTTGGTTCCAAGTGAGCATTGCATATCGCGTTCCGATCCACGCCATGAACGCGCAGAAGCCGAGCACGAGCAAAAAGATCGTTGCACGGATCTTCGGCGCCCACCGTGGAAGCCGGCTCTGTAACGTGTCGATTCCGATGTGCCCGCCATGGCGCAGCACGAGTCCGGCGCCCAGAAACGTCAGCCAGATCATCGTGTAGCGCGACACCTCTTCGACCCACAGGATCGAGTGCGACGTGACAAACCGCAGCACGACGTTCGCGAACACCATCAGCGCCATCGCCGCGAGCAGCACGATAAGCAGAGCGCGATTCGCGCGTAGGAAAAGCGCATCGAGCCGTGCTAAACGTCCACCGTAGGATTGTTCGATAGGCATGGCCGCGGCGATTCTCGTCCTTTTTTGGTATAAGTATTGCTTTGCTCTCGCGAGCGGCGTTTCGAGACGAGATATTATTCCGATGGACGGCAGCGACATCTACGCCAAGACCGAGCTCGGTGCCCGCGAGCTCAAGGAACGCCACCTCCATCTCCCTTTACCATTGCGAAGCGTCCTTATCATGGTCGACGGCAATCGCACGGTTGCCGACGTGCTCGAAAAGGCGCGCGCCCTGCGACTCGACGAAAAAGCGCTCGAAACGCTCGCCGTAAACGGCCTCATCGCGCCGAAGTTTGCCGTGCCCAGCGCCGCGGCCAACGAGACCATCGATCCGGTGCGTAGCGACGACGAGATCGAGCGTTATCGAATAGTGCAGCGGATGATAAGCGACGCGATCAACAGCCATCTCGGCCTTCGCGGCTACGCTTTGATGATGCGGCTGCAAAAAGCAGCGGATATGCGAGACTTGCATGCGCTGCTGCGCGATTTCGCGACAGTGCTCGTGAAACGCGTGGGCATCGACGGCGCGACGCCGATTGTCTCCGAAATCGAGAACCGGATCGTACCGCGGCAGTGACACCATCCGGGCCGGATACCGGCCGTCCTCTCGCGGGCCTTCGCGTCGTCGAAATGGGCGCGCTGATTGCAGGCCCGTTTTGCGCCAAGATCCTTGCGGAGTTCGGCGCCGATGTCGTGAAGATCGAGCCGCCCGGCCTCGGCGACCCTCTTCGCAAATGGCGCTATCTCAAGGATGGAACTTCGCTGTGGTGGCACGTACAGTCGCGCAACAAGCGTTCGATGACGCTCGATCTGCGCAAGCCCGAAGGCCAGGGTATCGCCCGCAAGTTGATCGAGCGCGCCGACATCCTGATCGAAAATTTCCGGCCCGGCGCGCTCGAGCAATGGGGTCTCGATTACGAATCGCTCTCGATCGTCAATCCCGGTCTCGTGATGGTGCGAATCTCCGGCTACGGACAGACGGGTCCTTATCGCCAACGGCCTGGATTTGGTGTGATCGGCGAAGCGATGGGTGGTCTTCGCTACGTTACCGGCACGCCGGACCGGCCGCCGTCACGCGTCGGGGTGTCGATTGGCGACACGTTGTCGGCCCTCTACGGCGTCATCGGCGCGATGTTTGCGATCGAGGCGCGTCGTCGCAGCTGCAAGGGTCAGGTCGTCGATGTCGCGCTCTACGAGTCGGTGTTTTCCGTGATGGAATCGATGTTGCCCGAATTCGACGCGTTCGGTGCAGTGCGCGAGCGCACGGGTTCGATTCTTCCTGGTATTGCACCGACCTCCGCGTATCGGTGCAACGACGATAGCTTCGTGTTGATCGCGGCAAACGGCGATTCGATTTTCAAGCGGCTATGTGTGGCGATGGGACGCGGCGATCTTGCTGGGGACGCATCGCTTGCGCATAACGACGGACGGGCAGCACGCCAGCAGTGGCTCGACGACCAAATCGAGGCATGGACGCGCGAGCGCTCGCCGGAAGACGTTTTGGCGGCAATGGAGAAAGCCGACGTGCCGGCGTCGAAGATCTACTCGATTCGCGACATCGTAGCCGACGCGCACTACGCGGCTCGCGCGATGATCCGCGAGATTGACCTTCGTGACGGCTCTCGTCTCAAAGTACCCGGCGTCGTGCCGAAACTGTCGGACACGCCCGGCGACTTCGCCGGTGGCGGTCCGACGCTCGGCGAGCACACCGACGAAGTCATGCGCTCGCTCGGTTATGGCGATGCTGAACTCGCCGAGCTCAGGCAGCGCGGCGTGATTTGACCGGACGTCTCGGTGCGCGCGCCCGACGACGCGACGGCGCGTCGAGCTTCAACGCAGCCACGAGGAATGCTTCGGTTGCACCTGCAATCTTCGTTCGCGCGCGCGGCGTCGCGGCGGCTCGCGCCATCGCCACCGCCCCGGAAAGCGCTGCGAATACAGCGAGCGCCGTCTCCCGTTGTGAAAGCTCAGTTTGCTGCGGAAAGCGCAGCTCGACCGCGCGCAATAACGCCGCCGTGCGTGCGGCGAACTCGTCGCGAAATTCGCTTGGGCTTCGCGCCACCTCGGGCAGAAGCACGGTCAGCGGGCAGGCGTGATCGAGTCGGGGATCGGCGGCTTGCGCAAGATAGCGCGAAATCAACGCCCGAACGAACGCGCGATCGTCGAGATCGACTAACCCGCGGGTCAGCCGAGCAAAGCTTTCTTCGATGCCATAGAGTAACGCTTGCCGTGCAAGGTCGTCCTTCGATTCGAAGTGGGCATAAAACCCGCCGACCGTAAGCCCGGCCTCGCGCATCACCGCCTCGACGCTCGCCCGCTCGACCCCATCGCGTTTCAACAGTCGCTCCGACGCTGCGAGAATTCGTATCCGTGTCGCCTCCTTGTGTTCTGCCGGATATCGTGCCATGATGATTATAATATTATCTCGATAATTCTATTAAGGCAAGCGGCTCTAACGAGCAATTCCAACCCCCGGAGAACCGCGATGACGTCGTTTCCCGCTTCCATTCCACGCCACGGCGAAACACTGGTTCTGCCGAACGGCTATCGCGCAACGATCAAATGGCTCACGGCCGACGCGAGGCCGCTCCTCGAAGCAGCGATGTTGCGTCTTTCCCCCGAGTCCAGCCGGCATCGATTCTTCACGCCGCGGTTGCGACTGTCCGAACGCGAGCTCGCTTTTCTGACATCGCCGGACGGTACGCGCCACTACGCGCTCGGCGTGTCAGGCCGGGCCCCTGATGGCTCGGCGGAGGGGATCGCCACTGCTCGCTTCGTCCGTCTGAATGACGAGCCTACGACGGCCGAGATCGCGCTCACCGTGATCGATCCTTTTCAACGAATGGGTATCGGGAAGGCGCTCCTGGCGCGATTGACCCGCGCTGCCGTTATCCGAGGCATTGATCGATTGCGCGCGCTGATACTTCCGGACAATGCGCCCGTCATCGCCCTGCTTTCGAAGCACGCGCCGTCAGTGCGTTTTGCCTACGACGGCGATCTCATTCGCGCGGACATTCCGCTCGCAGACCACGCGCTCTCCTCCGCGGCTTAGGTCTCGCTCCTCGATTGGACCAGTACGCGAAACGCGACGAATGAAACCTTGCCAATTACACACAACGACCGCCGTCGACCTCGAGACATGCGCCCGTGATAAACGCGGCTTCATCCGAAGCAAAGAACACGGCAGCGCTTGCCACGTCCGACGGTTGCGATAAACGTCCAAGCGGGATTGTCGCGATGAACTGCGCGCGCTTCTGAGGCGTGTCCTCGCCCATGAAATCGGCGAGCATCGCCGTTTCGCCCGCCACCGGATTGATGACGTTGACGCGAATGTTGTCGCGCGCAAGCTCCGCGGCCATCGAGCGCGACGTAATGATCGCCGCGCCCTTGCTGCCGTTGTACCAAGTAAGACCTGGACGCGGCCGCACACCGGCCGTCGACGCGATCGTGATGAACACGCCCTCGCGCTGCCGCCGAAAATGCGGCACTGCATGCCGCGCGGTCAGAAACAGGCTTTTCACGTTAACGTCGTAGATCCGGTCGAATTCTGCTTCGGTGACGTCGAGCAACGGTTGATTGCGATGCGTAGTTCCCGCGTTATTGACGATCGTCGTCAGGCCGCCGAATGTGGTGAGGGCGAAATCGACGAGTCGTTTGACGTCAGCGTCGACAGCAACATTGCCGACGAAAAAATTCGCAACGCCGCCCGCGCCGACGATCGCGTCGACTGTTTCGCGGCCATGCGCTTCGTGAATATCGTTGACGACGACCTTCGCGCCGTCGGCGGCAAACCGCGTGGCGATGCCCCGGCCAAATCCGGAGCCGGCGCCGGTGACGATCGCGATCTTGTTGGCGAGCCGCATTACCCGTGCCGCAGGACAACGGTCTTCAGCGTCGTGAATCCGTACAGCGCTTCGAAGCCTTTTTCCCGCCCGTATCCGGAATGCTTGACACCGCCGAACGGCAATTCGATGCCACCGCCGGCGCCATAACTGTTGATGAAGATCTGGCCACTTTGCACGGCGCGCGCCATTCGCAGCTGGCGGCCGCCGTCGCGCGTCCATACGCCGGCAACCAATCCATAGTCGGTCGCGTTGGCAAGACGAATCGCTTCGGCTTCGTCGATAAACGGCATCGCCGCGAGCACCGGACCGAACACTTCGTCGCGTGCGAGCCGGTTGTGCGCGGGGACATCACGTAGAAGCATTGGGGCGGCGTAGTAACCGCGCGACGGCGCATCGGCGACGATTGTCCCCTGCCCCACAACCGCTATCCCATCGTGCGCGGCGTCGGCGAGAAAGCCCTGCACGCGCGCGAGCTGTGATTCTCGAATCAGCGGGCCGCAATCGACATCAGCAAGCGCTGGACCCGTGCGCAATGAGTTGAAGCGCTCGCCGAGCATTGCCAACAGCCTTTCGTAAATCGACGCTTCGACCAGCAGACGACTTCCGGCGGAGCATGTTTGTCCGGCGTTCTGCACGATGGCGTTGATAAGCGATGGCAATGCAAGATCGAGATCCGCATCGGCGAACACGATCTGCGGCGACTTGCCGCCAAGCTCCAGCGTAATCGGGCAATGCCGCTGCGCCGCCGCGGCCGCTACGCGCGTGCCTGTCGCCGGAGAGCCGGTAAACGACAGATGTTGCACGCCCGGATGCTCGGCAAGCGCAGCGCCCGCTTCCGTGCCGAGGCCCGTCACGATGTTGAGTGCGCCCCCGGGAATGCCGCACGCAGCCGCCAGCTCCGCGACGCGGAGCAACGACAAGCACGCATCCTCGGCGGGCTTGACGACGCTTGCATTGCCTGCCGCGAGCGTGCCGCCGACCGATCGACCGAAGATTTGCAGCGGATAATTCCAGGGGATGATGTGCCCCGTAACGCCGAACGGCTCGCGCCACGTCATCGCCGTGAAGCCCGCGGCGTACGGAATCGTCTCCCCACACAGCTTGTCCGCTGCGCCCGCATAGAACTCGAAATATCGCGCGCACGCCGCAACATCGGCGCGTGCCTGCGTGAGCGGCTTGCCGCAATCGCGCGCCTCGACGAACGCAAGCTCGTCGGCATGATCGCCTATCGCGATCGCAAGTTTCGCGAGCAGTCGTCCGCGTTCTGCTGCCGTGAGCTTTCCCCACGCGCCATCGCGTGCGGACATCGCGGCTCGAACCGCTGCATCGATATCGACCGCGTTTCCTCGCGCAATTTCCGCAAACACGCTTCCGTCCGATGGATCGATCATCGGCAGCGTCGCGGCGCTGACTGACGCAACAAAACGATTCGCGATGAAATGCGCCGGTGGCGTCGTGATTGCGGGCCAATTGCGATGCGGGGCGTTCATTTTCCCGCCAGTACATCCTTAGCGCCCGCGGGCCGAAACTTCCACGCGAGCGTCAACTCGTCAACGCGCGGCGTATACGTGATGCCATCGCGCGTCGCCCAGAGATTGACCTGGAAATGCAGCGGAACGACCCCGGTATCGTTGATCGCGAGCTCGGTAGCGCGTTGCAGATACGCTTCACGCTTGACGTCGTCGACGGTTTGTAACGCGTCTTCGGTCAGCGCGTCGACCTTGCTGTTCGAATAGCGTCCGCGATTCGCGGTGCCATAACCTTTGTCGCGACTGTACGTCATCAGCAGTGCCTTCAATGCGGATGATGCCTCGCCGGTTCCGGTGCTCCATCCCAGCAACATGAAGCTGAACTTCAGGTCGGTCGCCTGCGTAAAGTACGTGGCCGACGGCATCGCGACGACTTTGGTATCGACGCCGACGCGCGAGAGCATTTGCGCGACGGTCTGCGCGATTTTGGCGTCGTTCACGTAGCGGTTGTTGGGTGCGTGAATCGTAAGGCCGAAGCCGTTGGGGTAACCCGCTTCGGCCAGCAGTTTTTTCGCGCCATCGGGATCGTATTTCTCGACCTGCAGATTCTTCGTCGAGCCGAACAGAAACTCTGCGACGAGTTGGCCCGAAGGGATCGCTTCGCCTTCCATCACGCGCTCGACGATCGCGGGCCGATTGATCGCCTTCGACAGCGCTTTGCGCACGCGCGGATCCTTAAGCGGATTTTTCGCGAGCGGTGCGCCGGTCTTATCGGTAACAAACGGCGAGACGTCCCGATCGCTGTCCATGTGCAAATAGATCAAGCGGTCGGCGACCACGCGAAAAACCGAAAGCCGCTTGTCCGACTTCATCCTTGCCGCATCGGACGTCGGGACATTTTCGATCACCTGCACGTCGCCCGACAGAAGCGCAGCGACACGCGTCGCGTCGTTGGGAAGTATCCGTAGCGTGACTTTTTCCCATGGCGTTTTGCCGCCCCAATAATTGTCGTTGCGGGCGAGATCGAGACGATCGCTCTTCGTGTACTTGACGACCTTGTAAGGACCCGTTCCGATCGCTGCCTTGCCGCCGTTGAAATCATCGGTCGACGCGTTCGCGAACTGCTTCGAGATGATCGCTACCTGCGTCAAGTCGGTGGGCATCAGTGGATAAGGCGTCGCGGTTTTGAAATGGATCGTGTAGGGATCGACGACGTCGATTTTCTGGATCTGTTTGGTGTACGCCGTGAACGGCGATGGGCTGTTGGGCACTTTGGGCACGCGCTCGATCGACGCAACGACGTCGGCGGCGGTGAAATCGCTGCCGTCGTGAAACTTGACACCCTTGCGCAGCTTGAATTCCCACGTTGTGGGATCGAGCGTTTTCCATTCCGTTGCAAGACCGGGAACCGGTTGGGATTTCTCGTTCCGCTCGACCAGATAACCGTAGATGTGCGCCGCGACATTGTTATTGGGCGTCAGGTTGTGATAGTACGGGTCGATCGCGGTGACGTCGGTACCGAGGCCAACGGTAAGGTTGACGGCGATCGCGGCGAGCGCAGCGCTGTAGGCGCCTAGACCGATGAGGCAGCGGAGCATGGAACGCATGGGTATTACCTCGGATAAGTGTCGGCACTCTTCGTTATGAGACTTCAAGCACCGGCATAAGGATATGAAAGGGAAGGATAGCGCATGGCGCGCGGTTGTAACAAAAAGCAACGTCGCGGCGGAGCGTCAACGGCGTCCTGCGGTTGGCCGTTTTTGGCCTTGTGTCCAGAGACTTGGCCCCATAAAGAGCCGGAACCCGGTAAGGCGGCGCCTGTCTATAGATAATGGGAAAGGAGACACGTATGTTCCGACGAATTCTTCTTGCATCCGCCCTCGCCGGTACGTTGGCAGTAGGACTCGCCGCCGCGCCTGCCGCGTCGGCGCATGATTCATGGAGCGTTTCGATCGGTGTCCCCGGCGTCGCGATAAGTGCGGGTTCACCGGTCTATTACAGCCCGTATTACAGACCTTATTACAGGCCTTATCACCGCTCGTATTACGCACCGCCTCCGGTCGTCTACTATTATCCGGCACCGGTTTATAGGCCGTACGCGTATGCCTACGGCCCGGGTTACTACGGGTATCGCTACTAAACCATCCGTTAACGTTCTCGCGTGAATTCGCCGGCTCCGTGCCGGCGAATTTTTTTGCGTACCTCGTTTTGTTTGTGTCGAAAGCAGCGGACAGGGCGCGGCTTAAGCGCTCGGATGTCCGCAAACGTGGTTTCCTACGGGTACCCGGCGCGACCGCCAGCGTCGACCCAACGCCGCCAAGACGGCCGCGCCACCCGTGACGGAAACCGCGGACACTCGCGCTCGCCGCGCCCTGCCCGCTGCCTCCGAAGCGCTTTACCGATGCGCAGCACCACTGACGCGACGCATTGAATGCCTCGCATCGTCACCGACGCTTGAGGCGGGGTGAGCCGCTGCGCGAAGGGCGCCTGTGGCGCAGTCGGCGAAGCGGGCGGCGCGGCCGCGTCCGCGGCGTTGGGTCGACGCTCGCGGCCGCCCCGGGATGTCCCGCTTTGACGACGTGATTTGCGCCACGCCGAAGCCCGAGCGCAGCGGTTCATCCCGCTTCGAAACGAACAAGCGTGCGGGTTACGTGCCCCGATATCGAATGCGATAGATCGCGCCGGCTAGATCATCCGACACGAACAACGAGCCGTCAGGCGCGACGCTGACGTCGGCCGGTCTGCCCCAGACGCGTCCGTCCTGCAGCCAGCCTTCCGCGAATGG
>DASXSP010000021.1:0-77051 GCA_036505865.1 Casimicrobiaceae bacterium | reverse complement strand
GCTTCCCAACGATCGATGCGCAGCGCAAGCGTGGGACCGTAGCGACGCTCGATTCCTTCGAGGATGAACATATGCCCTAGATACGTTGCTCTGCTCGAGACACTCCATCCTACATCGCACCGCATCACCGTCATCTGTGTGTAAGGATTTTGAAAGGATTCGCGTTAGCGTTCGGAGATACCATCCGTAGCCGAGGGGAACGACGTTACAGTGCCCCCGATCGATAGCCGGTGTCGTAACACCGCAGTTCGGTACGGTCCAGATTTTGGGTCGCAACATGGCAGCGCTATCCGACGCTGCGCGGGATCGCCTTCGCGCCGACCATATCGGCTACATCTTTCAGATGTTCAACCTCGTCACCTATTTGTCGGTGATCGAGAACATCTCGCTCTCGTGCGGATTTTCTGACCGCCGCCGCGCGCGGGCGATTCAAGCAGGCGGCGGGGTTGAGGCGGAGGCTCACCGCATACTGAATGAACTCGACATGAGCGGCGCCGACATGCTGCGCCGTCCGGTATCCAAGTTAAGCGTCGGACAGCAGCAACGCGTGGCGGTGGCGCGGGCGCTGATCGGCGCGCCGGAGGTCGTCATCGCCGACGAGCCGACGTCTTCGCTCGATTCCGACCGACGCACGGCGTTTCTCGACCTGCTGTTCCGTCAATGCGAGCGGGAGGAAACTGCGCTGATTTTCGCGAGCCACGACGCATCGTTGGCGCCGCTCTTCGATCGCACGATCGAATTGTCGCCGCGCGCGGACCGCGCGTGATTGTCGCGCTCGCCTTGAAGAGCCTGCGCAGTCGCCGCCTGACTGCGGCGCTCACGGTGCTCTCAATCGCTCTCGCGATCGCGCTGTTGCTTTCAGTCGAGCGCATCCGCCAGCAGACGCACGAAGGGTTCGCCAGCAGCATTTCGGGCACCGATCTGATCGTTGGGGCGCGCAGCAGTCCCGTGCATCTGTTGCTTTTCTCGGTGTTTCGGATTGGCAACGCGACCAACAATATTCGCTGGGACACCTATCGCGCGATCGCCTCGCGGCCCGATGTCGCATGGACGATACCGCTGTCGCTCGGCGATTCGCACCGCGGCTTTCGCGTGCTCGCCACCACACACGATTACTTTGAGCACTTTCGCTTTGCGCGTGATCGCCAGCTCGAGGTCAAATCCGGTAAACGCTTTGAGCAACCGCACGATGCGGTGCTCGGCGCAGAAGTCGCCAGGGAACTCGGTTACAGAGTCGGTGAAAAACTTGTCATCGCGCACGGGGCGGGCGATGTCGCATTTTCGCTTCACAAAGACCAACCGTTCCAGATCGTGGGCATCCTCGCGCCAACTGGCACGCCGGTTGATCGCACGATCCACGTCTCGCTGGAAGGTCTCGATGCGCTGCACGCCGGTCAAACTGCGAGCACGCTCGACCCGCTTGCAGCGGCGCGGCATGCCCACGACGATGCGACTACCCACTCGATCACTGCGTTCCTCGTCGGACTCAAGTCACGCGGTGCAGCGCTGTCCGTCCAGCGGTTCGTCAACGAATATCCGGCAGACCCGCTCACGGCTATATTGCCCGGCGTGACCCTTCTCGAAGTTTGGGAAATCGCAAATGTCGCAGAGCGAGCGTTGTTCGCCGTTTCCGTTCTGGTGATCGTCGTATGCTTCGCCGGCATGCTAGTCGCGCTGCTCACGAGCTTGAACGAGCGGCGTCGCGAGATGGCTGTGCTGCGAGCGGTCGGCGCGCGTCCGATGCACGTGTTTGCGCTGATTTTCGGAGAAGCTGCGTTTCTCACACTGCTCGGCATTGCGCTCGGTGTCGTCGCGGTGTACATCGGATTGATCGTTGCCGGACCATGGCTCGTGTCGCTCGGAATGTTCATCGACATCGGCTGGCCATCGGCGTACGAGCTTGGGTTCATGGCGCTGATCGCCGCGGCCGGTTGTTGCATCGGCATGATTCCGGCCTATCGAATCTATCGGCTGTCGCTCGCCGATGGCATCATGATCCGCGTTTGAAAGAGAAGCCCTGATGACGACAAAGTACCTTCATAGTCTGCTGATCCTGCTCTGTGCAGTGTCGGTGCGTTGCGCCTATGCCGACGACGCGCCGCGGCCGCTTACGTGGGAAGACCTGACCGTCCGGATGACCGCAACCGAAAATCCATTCGCGGCGTTACCCATTGAGCAACTCGAGGCATTGGTGGACGTTGCGGCGCTGCGCGATCGCAAGGCGCGGGGCGTCGCCGTTTCGTCACAGGATCTCGCAAACGAGCAGGCGGCCACGGACAAGTTGAAGCGCGCAGGCATCGACGTCGACGCTCTACTCGCCAAGCGCGACGAGGTCGCCGCCAAGAAGCGGGCGTTGACGAACGCCGTCAATCCGGCGCTCGATGGCAAGGTCGTTCGGATTCCCGGGTACCTACTGCCGCTCGAATTTTCGGGAAAGCAAGTGACCGAGTTCCTGCTCGTCCCGTGGGTGGGTGCGTGCATCCGCACGCCGCCGCCGCCACCGAATCAGATCGTTCACGTCAGATCGGACAAGCCGTTCGAAATGAAAGGGATGTTCGATGCGGTGTGGGTTACCGGCCGCATCGCAGCGGCCACCGCGAAAAAATCCGTCTACATCACGGACGGATCGTCGGAAGTCGATGTCGGCTATTCGCTTCGCGCGAGCCAGATCGAGCGTTACTGAACCTGCAACGCGGTGAGTCGCGCAGGCTATCCGGGCTGCCGCGCCGTTTCCAAGTCGAAGGCCTTGTGCAGCTCGCGCACGGCGAGCTCGAGATATTTCTCGTCGATCACGACGGCGATCTTAATTTCGGAAGTCGAGATCATCTGGATGTTGATGCCGACGTCGGCCAACGCCTTGAACATGCGCGCCGCGAGACCGACGTGCGAACGCATCCCGATGCCGACGACCGATACCTTGCAAATCTTGTCGTCGCCGATGATCTCGCGCGCTTTGAAGTGTTTGTCTTTCGATTGCGCAAGCACATTCAGCGTTTTCTGATATTCGTTGCGATGAACGGTAAACGAGAAGTCGGTGTGTCCCGACGCGCCGATGTTCTGCACGATCATATCGACATCGATGTTCGCCTCGGCCACCGGTCCCACGATGCTGTACGCGATGCCGGGGCGGTCCTCGACACCCATGAGCGAAATCTTCGCCTCGTCCCGATTGAATGCGATACCCGAAATGATCGCCTGTTCCATGTTGTCTTCTTCCTCGAACGTGATCAGCGTGCCCGTCGGCGTCGAGTCGGGATCGTCGAACGATGACAGGACCCGCAGCTTGATTTTGTACTTGCCGGCGAACTCCACCGAGCGGATCTGCAGTACCTTCGACCCCTGGCTCGCGAGCTCCAGCATTTCCTCGAATGTGATTTTGTCGAGCCGCCTCGCTTGCGGCACGATTCGCGGATCCGCCGTGTAAACGCCGTCGACGTCGGTGTAGATCTGGCATTCGTCGGCTTTGAGGGCCGCGGCGAGCGCCACACCCGACGTGTCGGAGCCTCCCCGGCCGAGCGTGGTGATATTGCCGTCGGCGTCCACGCCCTGAAATCCGGCAACGATGACAATTGCACCCTCTGCCAGATCCTCGCGCATCCTTTGCTCGTCGATTTGCAAGATGCGCGCCTTCGTGAACGCGCTGTCGGTGAGCACCCGAACCTGCGCGCCCGTGTAGCTTCGCGCTTTGAGTCCCATGTCGGAGAGCGCGATTGCGAGAAGTCCGATCGTCACCTGCTCACCGGTTGCCGCGACGACGTCAAGCTCGCGCGGATTCGGATTCGACGAGAGCTCGTGCGCCAACGAAATCAGCCGGTTCGTTTCGCCCGCCATCGCCGAAACGACCACAACAAGCTGGTGCCCCTCGCGGTGAAAGTGCGCGATGCGGCGCGCGACGTTCTTGATCCGTTCGGCGTTGCCGACCGATGTTCCGCCGTATTTTTGGACGATCAATGCCATGGCTGAGCGCCGCAGGGCCGTCCCAAGGCGCGAAGTACGCCCCCTCTGGGGGCAGCGTAGCGGCGTGAGCCGCAAGCGTGGGGGTCCATGACTATGGCGCTACTATGCAACCGTGCGAAATGCAAGCGTTGCGTTGGTTCCGCCGAAGCCGAAGGAATTGGAAAGCGCGGCGCCGATCTTCATCTTGCGCGCTTGGAGCGGCACGAAATCGAGGTCGCATTGCGGGTCTTGGTTGATTAGATTGGCCGTCGGCGGCGCGATTTGATCGCGAATCGCAAGCGCCGTGAAGACGGCTTCGATGCCGCCCGCCGCACCGAGCAGATGACCGGTCATCGACTTCGTCGACGAGACGGCAAGCTTTTTCGCGTGATCGCCGAACGTCCGCTTGAGTGCGATGCACTCCGCCAGGTCGCCGAGCGGTGTCGATGTCCCATGCGCGTTGATGTAATCGATATCGTGCGCCTCGAGATGCGCGTTGCGAAGTGCGTTGATCATGCTGCGACGCGCGCCATCGCCATCCATCGGCGGCGCCGTGATGTGATGCGCGTCGGCGCTCATCCCGTAGCCGGCGAGTTCGCAATAGACGCGCGCACCGCGCGCCTTTGCGTGCGCAAGCTCCTCGAGCACGAGAATTCCGGCGCCTTCACCCAGCACGAAGCCGTCGCGACCGATGTCCCATGGGCGGCTCGCGGTGGCGGGATCGTCATTGCGCGTCGACAGCGCACGCGCAGCGCAGAAACCGCCGACACCCAGCGGAGAGACGCAGGCCTCGGATCCGCCGGCGATCATGATGTCGGCGTCGCCGTATTCAATGAGCCGCGCCGCTTCGCCGAGGCTGTGATTTGCAGTGGAGCACGCGCTGACCGTGGCGAGATTCGGTCCTTTGTATCCGTAGTGGATCGACACCAGCCCCGCGACCATGTTGATGATGGATCCCGGCACGAAGAACGGCGAAATCTTGCGCAGCCCGCCGTGTGCGTAAGCCTGTTGCGTGTCTTCGATCATCGGCAATCCGCCGATGCCGGATCCGATGCATACACCCACGCGTTCCTTGTCCCCGCGGTAATCGGAAAGACTGGCGTCTGCGATCGCTTCCATCGTCGCAACCAATCCGAAATGATTGAACGTGTCGTAGCGACGCGCTTCTTTTGCCGACAGCCACTTCGACACGTCGAAATCTTTGATCTCGCCCGCGATCTGCGACGGAAACGCCGACGCATCGAAGCGTGTGATGCGCGCGATGCCGGACCGGCCCGCAAGGATGCCGGCCCACGCGTCGGGGACGCCGACTCCAACAGGAGAAACGATACCGAGTCCGGTGACGACGACACGGCGTGGCATAAGGCTTATACGGATGGATGCAATGGATTTCGCCGTCACCGATACGCGGCGGCTCGACGGCGATCGCCGGCGGCTAGGACAGCATGCTCGAGCGACGCGGTGCCGCTGCTGGCGCCACGCCGGTTACTTCTTCACGTGTGCGCTGATGAAGTCGATTGCCTGTTTGACCGTCGTGATCTTTTCTGCTTCTTCGTCGGGAATTTCGGTTTCAAATTCCTCCTCGAGGGCCATCACGAGCTCGACGGTGTCGAGCGAATCGGCGCCAAGGTCGTCGACGAACGACGATTCATTTTTGATCTCGGCTTCGTTAACGCCAAGCTGTTCGGCGACGATCTTCTTGACCCTTTGTTCAATGTTTTCCATGCTTCTCCTCCCCCGAGGGGATCAAAAACCGATCAATTTTACCAGATCGTCCGTGTCGAACCGCTTCGTTGCGGCGCCGATGAAACCTGTCAAACCATCAACATGCCGCCGTTGACGTGCAACGTTGCGCCGGTGATGTAGGCGGCGCGCGGACTCGCGAGAAACGCCACCGCGTAGGCCACTTCTTCCGGCATACCAAGCCGGCCCAGTGGAATCCGCGACAACAACGCTTCGCGTTGTGCATCGGCCAATGCGCGCGTCATGTCAGTGTCGATAAAACCCGGCGCGACGCAATTGACCGTAATGTTGCGGCTCCCCACTTCTTGCGCCAGCGACTTGGTGAATCCGACGATCGCGGCTTTCGACGCGGCGTAATTGGCCTGGCCCGGATTGCCGGATGCGCCGACGATGGAACCGATCTGGATGATGCGCCCGTAGCGCGTTTTGATCATTCCGCGCAACACCGCTTTAGCGAGCCGGAACACGGGCTTCAGATTCGTGGCCATGATCGTGTCCCAGTCGTCGTCCTTCATCCGCAGCACCAGATTGTCGCGCGTGATGCCCGCGTTGTTGACGAGGATCGCGACGGCGCCGTGCTTCGTTTCAATCGCCTCGAGCGCAGCGTCGGTGGCGGCCGCATCGGTGACGTCGAGCGCGATGCCGTCGCCGGCATTTTCGCCCTCTTTCAGATAGCGGCTGATATTCGCAGCGCCTTCGGCAGTTGTCGCAGTTCCGATAACCGTCGCACCGTCATTGGCGAGTGAAACCGCAATCGCCTTGCCGATGCCTCGCGTTGCGCCCGTCACCAATGCGACCTGTCCGGAAAGCTCTGCCATTTAAATCTCTCGTCAGGCTACGCGCAACGCCGCCAGCGCCTCGTCGATCGACGCGCGATCATTGAGCGCGAACGTTGTCACGTTTTCGTCGATGCGACGCGTGAGCCCGGTCAACACTTTGCCGGGTCCGCACTCGACGACGTGTGTAACACCGCGCGCGAGGAAAGCGCGGATCGTGTCGCTCCACCGTACAGGACTCGCCGCCTGCTCGGCAAGCGCGGCGCGGATCGTCTCGGGCGTCTTATGCTCTGTGACGTCAGCATTGTGTAGAACCGGTATCGACGGAGGCGTGATGTCCACTTGTGCGAGCCGCGCGGCCAAGCGCTCGGCCGCCGCTTTCATCAACGAGCTGTGAAACGGCGCCGAGACCGGCAACAGCACGCCTCGCTTCGCTCCACGCGCCTTCGCAGCGACGATCGCCCGTTCGACCGCGCTCTTGTGTCCCGCGACGACGACCTGTCCGGGCGCATTGAAATTGACCGGCTCGACGATCTCGCCCTGGGCGGCTTCGCGGCAGGCATCGACGATGGCAGCGTCATCGCCGCCCATGATCGCGGCCATCGCACCAAGACCGGGCGCCACGGCGTCCTGCATCGCTTGTGCGCGAAAGCGTACGAGTGGAACGGCGTCGCGTAATTGCATCGCGCCCGCCGCGACGAGCGCCGCATATTCACCGAGACTATGTCCGGCGACGAGCGCGGGCTGCGGTCCGCCCGCCGCACGCCATGCGCGCCATATCGCGACGTCGGCCGTCAACATGATCGGTTGTGTGTTGCGCGTCAGGTTGAGCGTCTCCGCCGGACCTTGCTCGACCAGCGACCACAAATCCTCATTGAGCGCGTCCGATGCTTCGGCAAATGTCGCGCGCACGTCGGCGTGCTCGGCGAAATCGTCCAGCATGCCGACCTGCTGCGATCCCTGTCCCGGAAAAACAAACGCAAGCGTCATGTCCATCGAAGGAACACCGATCCCCATGTAAAGCCACCACCGACACCGATCAGCATCACGTGTTGACCGGACCGAATCCGACCATCGCGCACCGCGACATCGAGCGCCAACGGGATCGACGCCGCCGATGTATTCGCATGCAAATCGACGGTTGTGATGATCCGCTCTGCCGGCAATTTGAGCTTCTTCGCCGCTGCATCCATGATGCGGATATTCGCCTGATGCGGAATGAGCCAATCAATGGCGTCAGACGTCATCTCCGTCGCGGTGAGTGCTTCCTGCGCGACGTCCGCCATCACTTTCACGGCAAACTTGAATACGTCGGGTCCGTTCATTTGCACGAATGGCGAGCCGACGACGACTCCCCGCTGCACTTGTCCGGGAACGCACAGAATGCTCCGATAACGACCATCGGCGTGCAAGTGCGCCGTCAAGATACCCGGTTCGCGCGCCGGAACAAGCACCACCGCCCCTGCGCCGTCGCCGAACAACACGCATGTCGCGCGATCGTTCCAGTCGAGAATCCGCGAGTAGATTTCGGCCCCGACGACAAGCGCATTGCGCGCCATGCCGCTCGCGATCATCCGATCGGCCAGCGCGAGCGCATAAACGAATCCCGAGCAAACCGCCTGAACGTCAAAAGCCGGACCACCGTGCGCGCCCAGCTTTTCCTGAAGGATGCATGCCGTCGAAGGAAAGATCATGTCGGGCGTCGTCGTCGCCACGACGATCAAATCCAGATTCGCCGGCGAGATTCCCGCCTCCCGTAGCGCGATGCGCGATGCGGCAAGCGCGAGATCCGACGTTTGCTCGTCTTCGGCAGCGATATGGCGCTGCCGAATGCCGGTACGCGTCCGAATCCATTCGTCACTGGTCGCGACGCGCTCCGCCAACGCGTCGTTGGTCAATACGCGCGCCGGTAAATAGCAACCGGTGCTCGCGATGCGGCTCACGCGATTAAGCATCCGGCGTGGCCCGAGCATCCGCTGTCAGCGAAGCGGGCGTCAATGCTGGCATCGCCGCGATACGCTGAGCGATCCGATCGAGCACGCCGTTAACGACTTCCGCGTGCGCTTTGTTCAACGCGTAGCGAAACGCCAGAGCGTCAGCGCCGCCATGGCTCTTGACGACGACGCCTTTGAGCCCGACCAACGTCGCACCGTTGTAGCGTCGCGGGTCGATCCGCCGCTTGAATGCCATCAGCACCGGATAGGCAAAAGCTGCCGCGATGCGACTTGCGGCGTTGCGCGTGAACTCCGCGCGCAGGAATTCATAGAGCATTGCCGCGAGCCCCTCCGATGTCTTCAGCGCGACATTGCCGACGAAGCCGTCGCATACGACGACGTCGGTCGTGCCTTTGTAGATGTCATCGCCTTCGATGTTTCCGTGAAAATTGAGGCTCGATGCTTTCAGAAGCTCGGCAGTCTGCTTGACAACGTCGTTGCCTTTTATTTCCTCTTCGCCGATGTTGAGGAGCCCTACCGTCGGCCGTTCGATGCCCTCGACCGCGGACACGAGAGCGCTGCCCATCGCAGCAAATTGCACGAGCTGCTGCGCCGTGCAATTGACGTTCGCTCCAAGATCCAACACGGTCGTTGTCCCTTTGCGCGTCGGCAGCTGCGACGCGATCGCCGGCCGATCGATGCCCGGCAGCGTTTTCAACACGAAGCGCGCGATCGCCATCAGCGCACCCGTGTTACCAGCCGACACGCAGCCGTCCGCGACGCCATCTCTGACGAGATCGAGCGCAACGCGCATCGACGAATCCTTCTTTTTGCGCAACGCGTCGGCCGGCGGCTCGTCCATGTCGACGATTTCGGACGCCGCATGAACGGATATGCGATCGCGCGCACGGGATTGGCGCATCGCTTTATTTCTATCGAGTGCCGCGTCGAGCAAATCCTTCCGACCGACGAGAACCACGCGCGCGTCTGCGATGGCCTCGAGAAATCCGACGGAGGCGGGAACCGTGACCGATGGGCCGTTATCGCCTCCCATCGCATCGACGGCTAGCGTGACGGGCATGACGGTTGGACGCCCGTTGTGCCGAATAACGAACGCGAATGCGCGGCTGCGGCCGTAGGCCGCAAGCGCATTTCGCTATTCGTCGGCCTTCGTCTTCACGACTTTCTTGCCGCGATAGTAGCCGCTTGGACTGATGTGGTGACGCAGGTGCACTTCACCGCTGACCGGCTCGACGGCGAGGGGCGGATTCGTGAGCGCATTATGCGCACGATGCATGCCGCGCTTAGACGGCGACTTCTTGTTTTGCTGGACTGCCATGCTGCTCTCCTTGATCTCATTCGCGCTTCGCAACGCTTTCCGCGCGACCCACGCGATGCTCTGCCAACTAACCTCAAAGTTACGCCGTCAAGCTGCCGGTGGCTTGCAACAGCCATCCGGGTGACGCGCGACGTACGGCAACGCCAGCACCAGCTCGTCTTCGACCAGCGTCTCGGGATCGAGGGCTGTCGCGGCTAATAGCACCTCCGCTTCGCTTTCGGCGTCGAGGCGGGCAGTCTCGGCTTCATCATGCGCCAGCAGCAATAGCGTCCGCTGCGAGATCGCCCATTCGAGCGCCTCCAGGCATCGCTGGCACTCGAGCGTAACGGATCCTTCCAGTTGAACCGTCAGCGCCGGTCGTCCCATTGCGTCGACCGTGCCATCGATGCGCCAATCGACAGGGGCTTGCGCGCCAATGACCCGGTCCGCCAAACGGGGTAACGTCGTGGCGTCCACCGATCCCGCGAGCGATCCACGTTCACGCGCGAGGCGAAACGCATCAAACCGGCCCGGTGCGCGCATGCTGCTCACAAAGCATTGGATAATAACGTAACGATAACGGATTGTCAAAAAATGCCCGCAAAAACAAGGGAGAACGCGCGCAAACTCGTGCTGGCTTCCGGATCGTCTTACCGGCGGATGCTGCTCGAAAGGCTCGGATTGCCCTTCGAGGTCATCGCGGCGAACATCGATGAATCACCGCGACTGAACGAAAGTCCGAGTGCGGCTGCGCTCCGTCTGGCAGAGGCAAAAGCTCGCAGCGTCGCAGCCGCGCGATCGGCGGCGCTCGTCATCGGTTCGGACCAGGTCGCCGATCTCGATGGTCGCCATCTCGGCAAACCCGGGAGCCACGACGCGGCAGTTGCGCAACTGCGCGCGCTGTCGGGTCGCACGGTAACGTTTCATACCGGAGTTGCCGTTTGCGACGCCGACAGCGGTCGTTGCCGCAGCACGCTCGTCGATGTCGTCAGTACGTTCCGGACGCTTGCGGACATCGAGATCGAGGATTATCTGCGGCGCGAGCAGCCGTACGACTGCGCCGGCGCGGTCAAATCGGAACGCCTCGGCATCGCACTGTTCGAGCGCATCGTCAGCGACGATCCGACGGCGCTTATTGGGCTGCCATTGATCGCGCTGATCGATCTCCTTCGCGCCGAAGGGATTGCCGTCGTTGGAACGCGATAAAGCATCGCCGATATCGTCATGACGGGCGTCGTTTATCTCGTTCCCAATCTGCTCGGCGCTGTCTCCCCGTCGCATGCGTTACCACAACGGACGATTGACGTCGCGCGAAGCCTCGTTCACTGGATCGTCGAAACGCCGAAACCGGCGCGCGCGTTCTTGAAGACGCTCGATGTACCAACGCCGATTGCAAGTCTCGATCTCCGCACGTTTCCGGTTGCGCCGACAAGCGCAAGCCTTGCCCTACTGCTCGCGCCGGCGCGTGAAGGGCGCAACATCGGATTGCTGACCGACGCCGGTTGCCCCGGCGTTGCCGATCCGGGCGCGACGGTGGTGGCGGCTGCCCATAGCGCCGGCATACGGGTAGTCCCCTTGGTGGGTCCTTCGGCGGTGCTACTCGCACTCATGGCATCGGGAATGAATGGTCAGAGTTTTGCGTTTCATGGGTATTTGCCGGTGAAGCCCGATGCGCGAACACAGGCGCTTCGCGCGCTCGAAGCCGATTCCCGAGCGCACCGCCGCGCGGAGCTTTTCATCGAAACACCTTACCGGAACGTTGCGATGCTCGCGGCGATCATGCAAGCGCTGAATCCAGAGACGTCGCTGTGCGTAGCCGCCGACCTGACGCTAGCAAGTGAGATTATCGAGCGTCGAACCGTGGCAGCCTGGCGCAATCACGACGTTAACCAATTCGCGAAGCGGCCCGCGTTGTTCGTCATGCAAGCGTGCTGATGAGCCGCTATCGGCCCTACGCCCCACGTGAATCTTCGATGTAGCTCTTGAGCATTCGGTTTTCGAAGCTCTGCTCCTCCAACACCGCCTTAGCGACGTCATGGAATGAGACTACGCCTTGCAACGTCGTGCCATCCATCACCGGGACGTAGCGCGCATGCCGCTCGAGCATGGAGCGTCGCAATTCCATCACATCGAGATGCGGGGTCGCGGTCAGAGGATCGCGCTGACAGATGTCGGCGACGCGCATATCGCCGAGCGCATCGCCGCGCTCGGATATCGCCTTCAACACCTCGGCGAACGTGAGCAATCCCGACATCCGGCCATGGTCCATCACGACGAGCGAACCGATATCGTGCTGCGCCATCACCGTCACTGCGTCGAGAACCTTGCCGTCAGGCTTTGTCGTGAAGAGCGTATGACCTTTGATGCGCAGAATTTCGCTGACGAGCATCGCCATCTCCTCGTGTTTCTTTCAGCACGGGACAACGTCGAGGTTACTCCCGGACCGCGGGTGGAAGCAACGATGCACGAGGAACGGCGGCGCTGATCCTCGCTCGGTTACTGATAGAGCGTATGCGGCAGCCAGAGTCCGATACCAGGGAATACGTACAACAGGATCAACGCGATGATCTGAATCGCCATGAACGGCATCATTCCGGCGAAGATCGCGTTCAGTGTCACGTGAGGTGGCGATACTCCCTTCAGGTAGAACGCGGCCATCGCCACGGGTGGCGACAGGAACGCGGTTTGCAGATTGAGGGCGACCAGTAGGCCGAAGAAAAGTGGATCGATGTTGAAGTGCGCCAGCAGCGGGATGAAGATCGGCATGAAGATGATGATGATCTCCGTCCACTCGAGCGGCCAGCCGAGCAGGAAGATGATGAACTGCGCCAGGATCATGAACTGCAGCGGGGTCATGTCGAGCGACAGCACCCACTTTTCGATGACCTCCTGCCCCCCGAGCAATGCGAATGCCGCGGAGAAAATGCCAGAGCCGACAAACAGCCAGCAGACCATCGCGCTCGTCTTGGCGGTAAGGAACGACGATTCCTTGACGATATTGCCGAGCTCCTTCGCGGTCTTCCAGCTGACACCGCTGCGGCCCGCAGTTCCGCGTTGCGTCCCACGCCAGTTACCGATGAAGCGATAAATTGCAGCGAGGACGAACCCGCCGAATCCGCCCACCGCGGCCGCCTCGGAAGGCGTAGCGAGTCCGAACACGATCGAGCCCAGCACGGCCAAGATCAACAAGGCCAGGGGAAAAAACGAGGCGAGCAGCATCTTGAATACTTCGAACCGCTCCCAGCTCCAGAGCCGGTAGAGAACGGCGATGAAGGCGATGCCAACGCCGAACGCGATCCACAGCCACAAAGGCACCGGCAGCCGCGCATTCTCATCGGCCACGGGTTCGGTGGATTTCTTTTCGAGAATCCGCGGCGCGCCGGGCGATTCGTTCGCGCCCTTCTCGGGACTTGCCTCGGCGGGCGCAGCCTCCTTCAAGGCTTCAACGGGCGATTCCTTAGTTCCCGCTTCCTTCTCCTCCGGTTCCGCTCCGCCGATCAGGCCCGTAGTCCCTTCTCTTTCCTGCTCGGGCGCCGCGACGAGGCCTCCGGCCTGGATCAGCCCGGCCGTGCTAGCGGCGACCTCGGGTGACGTGGCCACCCGATAGGTGATGGCGAGTATTGCAGCAATGAACAGCGCCGGAAGCAGCGTCACAATGAATTGCCCGAACGCGGTGCGTTTTGCGACGCCGGCGCCGGTGCCCCCGCGGAGAACGCGCCAGAGTCCAGTCAACGCGTTGTTGCCATGCCCCGCCTGTGCCTGTTCCCACGACCGAAGCTCCACGCGCCGTTCGCTCTCGGGGAGCGGAGGCATGAGATTGGGCTTCCACGCGGCGAGGACGATGATGTAACCGATGTAGAGCGACGCGAGCATGATGCCGGGCAGGAAAGCGCCGGCGTAGAGTTGAACCACCGACACGCCCGCAACTGCTCCGTAGACAATCAACATCACCGACGGCGGGATCAGGATGCCGAGGCACCCGCCGGCAGTGATCGCACCCGCTGCCACCTTGACGTTATATCCGGCCTTGAGCATCGCTGGAAACGCGAGGAGGCCCATCAGCGTAACGACCGCGCCGACGATGCCGGTCGCCGTGGCGAAGATGGCGCAAGTAACGATGGTCGCCACCGCGAGCGCCCCGGGGACGCGCGCAGTGGCGAGATGCAGGCTCTTGAACAACCTGTCGATGAGCTGAGCCCGCTCGACCAAATAGCCCATGAACAGGAACAGCGGTATCGCGATCAGCACGTCGTTCGACATCACGCCATACGTGCGTTGCACGAAGAGGTCGAGCACGCGCCGTTCCGCCGTCGCCGGGTCGACGCTCCGATACGCAAGCCACGCGAAGATCACGCCCATCCCCATGAGCGTAAACGCCGTCGGGAAGCCGAGCATGATGCCCACGACGATCATCGCAAGCATCAGCAGGCCCAGGTGGCCGTTGGTCATCTCCGAGGGAGACGGCATCAGGACGAACACGAGGATCACGACCGCGGCCATGATGGAAAGCCCGAACCAAACCTCCTTCCTCATTTGCGGGCCCCTCCGTGTTCCTGTTCGACCACGAACTTGTCGAGCTTCGCGATGTCCTCGTCCTTGACGTGGACCATTTGTTTCAGCTTGTCGACGTCCACTTCTTCCACATCCTCGACGCGGGAGGGCCAGTTACCCTGCTTGAGGCAAATGATGCAGCGGATGATTTCGACGATGCCCTGCACCAGGATCAGCGCCCCGGCAACCGGGATGATCGTTTTGAACGGATAGACTGGCGGGCCCTCCGACGTGATGTTCGAATGCTCGTTGATAGCCCAGGACTCGGCCGCGTACGTGTAGCCGGCCCACACGAACGCGACGATGCCCGGAATGAAGAACAGGAAATACAGCGTGAGGTCGAGGCCGGCTTGCACCCGTGGCGGGAAGAAGCCGTAAAGCACATCGCCTCGCACATGGCTGTTCTTCGCGAGCGTATAGGCGCCGGCCATCATGAACAGCGTCCCGTACATCATGATCATCACGTCGAACGCCCACGCGTGCGGATGATCGAGCACGTAGCGCGAGTACACCTCCCAAGTGATGAGCAGCGTGAGGCCCACGATCAGCCAGGAGAATGTCTGGCCGACGAAGGTGCTCACCTTGTCGACGAGCAGCAACAGTTTCTGCATGGCCGGAAGCCCCCTGCAAATGTAGCGGCAATCGCGCCGCTATCTTGCCATTCGCGCCCCGGTGTTGGCGATGCCGAAAAAAACACCATCCGGGGGCGCCGGATGGTGTCTCGTTTCCTTCCGTGGCCCGACGTCAGGCCTTCTTCGGGGCGGCCGGCTTCTGCGCGAAGTAATAGTTGTACGCCATGCGCCGATTGACGTAAGTGTCTAGGTCCCAGCGCACCGCGCGTTCCGCGAACGCCTTCTGCGACTGGATGATCTCCACGAACAGCGCGTTGTCTTTTCTCTTATCCATGACTGTGTCGAAGATCTCGAGCTGCTTCTGCAGGATCGCATCCGGCGTCTTGTAGAACTTGACCTTGTCCTTCGTCTGCAATTCCACATAGTCCTTCGAGTACCGGTCGATCGCCTTCCACGTCATGTCAGCGGAGGCAGCATCGACGGCGTTGGCAATGATCGCCTTCATCTTCTCCGGTAGCGCATCGTACTTGGTCTTGTTGAACGTAATCTCGAACTGCTCTGCATTCTGGTGGAAGCTCTGGAGCATGCACACCTTGGAGACATCCGCGAAGCCGAGCAGGCGATCCGAGGACGCGTTGTTGAACTCGGCGCCATCCAGCAGGCCGCGGTCCATCGCCGGCACGATTTCGCCGCCAGGCAGCGCGTTCACCGCCGCCCCCATGCCGGTGAACAGGTCGATCGAGATGCCCACCGTCCGGAACTTGAGACCCTTGAAATCGTCCACCTTGGTGATCGGTTTTTTGTACCAGCCGAGTGGCTGCGTCGGGTGCGGTCCGTATGGGAACGAAACAACATTCGCTCCAATGGACGCGTATAGCTTGTTCAGCAACTCCTTGCCGCCGCCGTACCTGTGCCACGAGAGCAGCATGTTGCCGTCCATGCCGAAGGCCGGGCCGGAGCCCCACAGCGCGAGCGCATTCTGCTTGCCGTAGTGATAGACAAGCACGCCGTGGCCACCGTCGAGCGTGCCCTTCGACACGGCGTCCAACAGGCCGAACGCAGGCACGACAGCGCCCGCAGGCAGGACCTCGATCTTGAGATCGCCGCCAGTCATGTCGTTTACTTTTTTTGCGTAATCGAGCGCGAACTCGTGAAAAATATCTTTGGACGGCCATGTCGACTGCCAGCGCATGCTGATCGGTCCCTGCGCCTTGACGATCGTCGGAAAGCCGAGTGCGGCAACGCCCGCGGTTGCGCCGGCAGCGGCCGTGAGAAATTTGCGGCGCGAACTAACGCCCTTGTTCCGAGAAACCTTGGTTTTCAATGTAGCGGACATGCTTGTTCCTCCAAATAACGCGCCAGCGCGCGAGGTCCGGGGTTTGTTGTTATTCCCCGCCCTAACAAACAGTATGCGAACGGTCTTGATGCCGCGGCCGCCGCAGAGACGGATTATAGACGCGACGCGCGGCTTGTCATTGTGCTCCGCGGTAGCGCCGAAGAACAATAGGCGACAACGAATTTTACGGCGACAGCGCGCGCCGTTCGCGGAGCGCCTGAGCCAGCGTTCCGGCATCGACGTACTCGAGCTCGCCGCCCACCGGCACGCCGCGCGCAAGCCGGCTCACGGCAAGACCGCGGGCCTGCAGCAGCTCACCAATGTAGTGCGCCGTCGCCTCGCCCTCGTTGGTGAAGTTGGTCGCCAGGATCGCTTCCTTGACAACGCCGTCGGTTGCGCGCTTCAACAGCCGATCGAGATGGATTTCCTTTGGGCCGATGCCGTCGAGCGGCGAGAGGCGGCCCATCAGCACGAAATACAGCCCGGAATAGGCTTGCGAATGTTCGACCATCAGCAGGTCGGCCGGCGTCTCGACGATGCAAAGCTCAGTCGGATCACGCTTGGCTGAGCGACACAACGCACAGACCAAGTCTTCGGTGAACGTGTTGCAGCGCTCGCAGTTGTGGATTGAGCGCGTCGCATCCTCCAGCGCACGGGCCAAGCGGAGTGCGCCGTCGCGGTCATGCTGCAGCAGATGGAGCGCCATCCGCTGTGCCGCCTTCGGACCGACACCCGGAAGCAACCGCAGCGCTGCGACGAGACCATCAAGGCTCGACAGCGGTTCGTACGCCGCGCGAGATGAAGTTTTGCGATCGTTCATCGGCAAACGATTCGAACGGCGCGGCGCGCCGCCGAAGCGGCTCAGAACGGAAGCTTGAAGCCGGGCGGCATCGGCATGCCTGCCGTGAGGCCGCCCATCTTTTCCTGCGTTGTGAGTTCGACTCGACGAACGGCGTCGTTCATCGCTGCGGCGACAAGATCCTCGAGCATGTCCTTGTCTTCACCCATCAGCGACGCGTCGATCGAGACGCGACGCACATCGTAGCGGCACGTCATCGTAACTTTGACCAGTCCCGCACCCGCCTGACCTTCGACTTCGATACGCGCGAGCTCTTCCTGCGCGCGCTTCAAGTTGTCCTGCATCTGCTGCGCCTGCTTCATTAACCCGGCGAGCTGGTTCTTCATCATGACGTTTTCTCGATAGCCGATCGTGATTGGACGCATCGGACGCGCCCATGGTTCGAGACTTTACCGCAGACCGATCGGAGCCGCCGGCGTTTGACTTTTACTGGGAGCCTATCGCCGTTGATGAACGCGCCGCGACCCGACTCGATGTCGGCACTGCGAGACGCGTGGTCGCGCATCGCGATGCGTCGCGCGACGAAGCCGACGGCGGATGCCGCGACGAAGCTTTTGGCGGGGGACGCGACGATCAGGCGACTCCGAGTCGTCGAAGAGCAGATCGTCGATATTCAGTTTCCGGCGCGACTTTCGGTCCGAAAGGCGCCACTGGATCAGCACGCGGTTACCTCCGCAACGGCGGGGATTGCAATAGCGGACACCGTGGGAGGTTGTAGGGCGTAACGCTTTCACAGATTTGGATTCCGAACCGATGCGGGGATGACGCTGGATTTCCGCTCTTCTAGCAAGGACCGGTCCCATGACAAAATCCGACGCCAAATCATTGCGTTGTAATAAATACCTTGCCGTTGGATGTGGGCGCTGCGTAAGAAGCGGCGACGAAAACACGTTGTGGCGCTGACGTTGTACGGCACCGATTGGCGGCGCCGTCCAACCCAAATCAGCGAGGCGTCGCGTTGTCGTCCGACAGCGGCGCGATCGTGTCCGGCTTGATTCTGGCGTCAAAACGGGACAAAACATCTCGCACGAACGGCTCATCGCGAAACGCGTGCTCACCTTGCGCTTTCGCATCGGCCCGAAGCTTCTTTTCCTTCGCCGCGAGCGAGGCGTCGGTGGCTTCGCCGACTTCGAACGCCAGCAACAGCTTGCGTCCCGTTGCATTTTCGAGCGCCGTCTTCAGTTTGTCGGCGTAGGCCTTGTCGGCAAGGTGCTTGTGCGATCCCGGCAACGCGAGCGTGAGTGCATTGCCGACAAGAGATTTCAACTCGGTCTGTGCTGCGATTTGCGCGGCCATGCCCGAGAGCTTCAATCCTGCGACAAATTCCGGCCAGCTCGCCGGATCGTCCGGCAACGAGACGGCGTCCGCATTCTTCGACGCAACGGGAACCGTCCGTGTCTCCGCGCGAGCGGGCGCGCGCAATGCCGCGACGTTCGAATCGACATTTTTGCCAGGCCGATCGAACGGTTTCGCGCCGCCAGAGGCGGCCGGCGCCGGTGGTTTGGCCGACGGCGCCGCGGTCGCCGGCTCGAAGGCGAGGAGACGCAACAACGTCATCGCAAAACCCGTTTCCTCGTCGGGCGCGAGCGCCAAGTCAGCGCGGCTTTGCGCGCAAATCTGGTACGCGAGTTGAATACTCTCCGGCGTGAATTGTGCGGCGTATCCCTCGATTCGCGGCGCATCGTCGAATTGCGCCGCGGCGGCTGGAACAACTTGCGCAACCGCGATTCGATGAAATATCGAGGCAAGCTCGTCGAGCGCCGTACCGAACGCAAGACCGCGCGCGCCCAATGCAGCGCTCTCGGCAAGCAGCGCTCCGCCGTCGCGCGCGATGAGCGCGTCGACAATCCGGTAGACATGATCGCGGTCCACGGCCCCCAACATCGTGCGCACGACGCTTTCGCGCACTTCTCCGGCGCCGAACGCAATTGCCTGATCGAGCAGACTCAACGCGTCGCGAACGCTTCCGTGCGCAGCGCGCGCGATCAACGCGATGCCGCCTTCGTCGTACGCGATCGATTCGGAGTCGAGAATATGCGCAAGACGCGTGGCAATCAGCGTCGCCGCCAGCGGCTTCAGATTGAACTGCAGACAGCGCGAGAGAACTGTGACTGGAATCTTCTGCGGATCGGTCGTCGCCAGCACGAATTTGACATGCTCGGGCGGCTCCTCGAGCGTTTTCAACATCGAGTTGAACGCCGCTTTCGACAGCATGTGCACTTCGTCGATCAGATAGACCTTGTAGCGACCGACTGTCGGGGCATAACGCGCGTTATCGAGAATGTCGCGCATGTTATCGATGCCGGTGTTCGATGCCGCGTCGAGCTCCAAGAGATCGACGAATCGTCCGGCGTCGATTTCAACGCATGCCGGGCAGACGCCGCACGGCGTCGGCGTGACGCCGTTGACGCAATTGAGGCTCTTCGCGAGGATGCGCGCAATCGTCGTCTTGCCGATGCCGCGTGTGCCGGTCAACAAATACGCGTGATGCAGCCGGCCGCGTGCAAGCGCGTTCGTGAGCGCCGTGACGACGTGCTCCTGACCTGCAAGCTCGGCGAAGGTCTTCGGCCGCCATTTGCGCGCGAGGACTTGGTAGCTCATGCGTTCTCTGTTGACGTCATCCCGAGCAGCGCGAGGGACCTGCGTGTTGCATTGTGTTTGTCATCGCGAGCAATGCGAGGGAACTGCTTTTTGCAGTGCCCGACACAGCAGATCCTTCGCTTCGCTCAGGTTGACAATGGAAGGGGGTGGCGAGCCGTTCCCCCGGCACTTGCAGTGATTCGCTGTGGCTGCTTCCTTCCGGACCTGACCAGGTTCACGACCGTGCAATGCGGGGCGACCCGCCACTTACGCAACATTATACGCGGCGCACCATCACATCGACGGTCCCACGTCATGACATATGCATGATGATCGCTATAATCGCGACGAATGCGTGCTCGGGCCAAAATCGTCGCGCGCGGCGCGAGTCTCTCGGCGTTGGCTGGCGCCTTGATGTTGCTCACGGCATGCGGACCATCGCCGCCACCCCCTCGACAACACGTTGATGAGATCGTTGCTGCCGTACGTCCCGGCCCGGCGAGCTGGTTTCCGGGCGCGGACGGTGAGCCATCAGGTTTCGATCACGATTTGCTGATTCGCTTCGCGCGCGAGCAATCGCGGCCGCTCAAGATCATCACCGTTCGAAGCGCCTCGGAGCTCCTTGCCAAAGTCGTCACTGGGGAGGCCGACATCGGCATGGGCGGTCTCTTTCAAGCGGCGCCCGCGAAGGAAGATCTGGCACCCACGAAGCAAGATGCGGCGCAGAGCAGCGATGTAGCGTTGCGCGTTCTGTGGACGACCGGCATTCACGCTGTCGAGCCCGTGTTGATTTACAACATCGACGGCTATAAACCGAAGAGCTTCGCGGATCTTGTCGAGGCAACGGTCGCTTATCCTGCCGGAACAGGTCTCGACTCGCAGCTTGCCGCGGTCCGTTACGCGCATCCAGAAACAATCTGGAAGTCGATCGATGTGCCGGCTTCCGAAGCGCTGATCGCGCGCGTGTCCGAAGGCAGCGTCGACTATGCAATCGTCCCGTCGAACGACGCGGCCGTTGCACGCAACATTTATCTCGATTTCAATGTCGCATTTGCTGCAGGTCCGCGTCGCGAACTGGCATGGGCCGTTGCGCCCAAGCAAAAGATGCTCCGCGACGCGCTCGATCAATATCTGGCCCGTTTGCGCAAGGATGGTACGCTCGCTCGCTATGCCGATCGCTTCTTCGACACATCGCGCGGTGTCGAACGCATCGACGCAGGTGTGTTTCGCGATCGAATCAAGTCCGCGTTGCCCCGGCTGCGCAGCACCTTCGAAGACGCGCAAGCGGCAAGCGGCACCGAATGGAGACTGCTCGCCGCGGTCGCGTACCAAGAGTCGCAGTGGGACCCGTTGGCAACGAGCGAAACCGGCGCCCGCGGCCTGATGCAGCTGACCGAGGAAACCGCGCGGCACTTGGGCGTCGGCGATCGGCTCGACACGAAGGCATCGATACTGGCGGCGGGTCGCTATCTGCAAATGCTGAAGACGAAACTGCCCACTAGGATTACCGAGCCCGATCGCACTTGGCTCGCCCTCGCAGCGTTCAACATCGGAATTGCGCACCTCGAAGACGCGCGCATCCTCGCGCAAAAACAGAAGCTCAATCCGGACCACTGGAACGACGTGAAGAAGACGCTGCCGCTTCTTGCGCAACCAGAGTTCTACGAATACGCGAAATTCGGGTACGCACGCGGCGGCATGCCGGTCGCTTTCGTCGATCGCGTGCGTGCCTACTACGATATCCTGCTTCGCACGGAGCCGCTTTTTCAACCACGACTTCGCCGCGCCTCTGGCGCGTTCGAAAACGTCGTCCGATAAGCGCGCAAGGACAACATGTTGTTTCGATGCCGCACGCTGTGCCTGGCCGTCTGTCTCTTGGCGGCCGCCGCGACTTTCGGCGCCCAGCCGGTTGACCGCGTCTGGTTGGACGACTACACGTGGACTGAGCTCGCAACGGCGATTCATGCGGGCAAGACAACGATCATCGTACCGATCGGCGGAACCGAACAGAACGGACCGCACATGGTTCTTGGAAAACACAATGTGCGCGTGAGAGTGCTCGCAGAAAGGATCGCGGTGACGCTCGGCAACGCGCTTGTCGCGCCCGTCGTCGCGTACGTTCCCGAAGGGGACATCGACCCACCAACGGCGCATATGCGCTTTCCTGGAACGATCAGTGTGCCCGAGCGCACGTTTCAATCGGTGCTCGAGTCCACCGCCCGTAGCTTCAAGCGCCACGGCTTTCGCGACATCGTTTTTATCGGCGACCACGGGGGATATCAAAAGAGTGAGCAGGCCGTCGCCGCGCGTCTGAATCGCGAGTGGGCGGCGTCGCCAACGCGCGTTCACGCGATCGTCGCGTTTTACGAAATTACGCAGTCGCGCTATCGCGAGCTCTTGCGCCGCCGTGGCTTCAGCGACGAAGAAATCGGTACGCATGCGGGCGTTGCCGACACATCACTGGCGCTCGCCATCGATCCGTCGCTCGTGCGCGAAGACCGCCTGCAGTCGGCCGCAGCGGACGGGGCAAACGGCGGCGTCTACGGCGACCCACGGCGGTCAAGCGCGCAGCTTGGCGCCCTCGGTATCGATGTTATCGTCACGGAAACGGTGAACGAGATTCGTAACGCCGTAAAGCGCCGCTAAATTTGCGTTTGGCTTCTTAAGACTGTCGGGAAGCCCCCTCCTTCAGGAAACTCCGTGAACGTGCCGTCCCGCCATCGTCTCTTATTGTCCATTGTGCTCGGCATTGCAGTGTTTCGTTCGCATGCTGCGATTGCGGCCGAAACGCCTACCAGCGCGCCCACCGCGCCGATGATCGCTACTGTTCCCGGCATGCCATCGGTGAGCGATCCGTCGAACCTTTATCGCGACGCAACGGCAGGCAAATTGAGCACGGCTGTCGCGGGTCACCTGTCGCGGGTCTACGTGCCCAATGTTCAATCAAACGACGTGTACGTTATCGACCCCGCAATGATGAAAGTTGTCGATCGGTTCAAAGTCGGTGTCAATCCGCAGCATGTGGTGCCGTCGTGGGATTTGCGCACGCTGTGGGTGGCGAACAACGCCGAAAATCGCACCGACGGCAGCTTGACACCGGTCGATCCGAAGACCGGCAAGCCCGGTCGGGCCATTCCCGTCGACGATCCGTACAACATGTATTTCTCTCCCGACGGGAAGTCGGCGATCGTCGTGGCCGAAGCGTTGAAGCGCCTTGATTTTCGCGACCCGCAGACGATGCAGTTGCAATATTCGCTCGCGACACCGCAATGCGGCGGCATCAATCATGCAGATTTCTCGATCGATGGCCGCTACGCAATCTTCACCTGCGAGTTTCAAGGCGGCCTTGTGAAGATCGATCTCGTCGAGCGCAAGGTGCTGAGCTACCTCAAACTATCGAAAGGCGGCATGCCACAGGACATTCGCATCTCGCCCGACGGCAAATTGTTCTTCGTCGCCGACATGATGGCCGATGGCATCTTCGTCATCGACGGCGAGACATTCAAGGAGATTGAGTTCATCAAGACCGGCAAAGGCACGCACGGGCTGTACCCGAGCCGCGATGGCCGCAAGCTCTATGTGACCAATCGCGGCTCGAACAAGATTCATGGCCCGCCCAGCGGCAAGGGCAGCGTCTCGGTTGTTGATTTCGCGACACACAAGATTGACGCCAATTGGCCCATTCCCGGTGGCGGCAGCCCGGACATGGGCAACGTCAGCGCCGATGGCAAAATGCTGTGGTTATCGGGCCGCTACGACGATGTGGTCTATGCGATCGACACGGCAAGCGGCGAGGTAACGAAAATCAAGGTGGGCAAAGAGCCGCACGGTCTCGCCGTGTGGCCGCAACCGGGGCGCTATTCACTCGGGCATACAGGCAATATGCGTTAGCTTTATCGGTGAGCCGTTGGCTCAATGACGCGGGCCGATCACCTTCAGCCCCGCCATGTACGGCTGCAACGCCGCAGGAACATCGATCGAGCCATCCGCACGCTGGTAGTTTTCCATCACGGCGACGAGCGTGCGACCGACCGCGAGTCCCGAGCCATTGAGCGTGTGCACGAGCTCCGGTTTTCCTTGCGCATTGCGAAAGCGTGCCTGCATCCGGCGCGCTTGGAACGCCTCGCAGTTCGAGCATGACGAGATCTCGCGGTACATGTTCTGTCCCGGCAGCCACACTTCGAGATCGTAGGTTTTCGCCGCCGCAAAGCCGATGTCTCCGGTGCACAGCGCGACGACACGATACGGCAGCTCGAGCCGTTGCAGAATCGTCTCGGCGTGTTGTGTGAGCTCCTCGAGCGCATCGTACGACCGATCGGGACGCACGATCTGCACGAGCTCGACTTTATCGAACTGATGCTGACGGATCATCCCGCGCGTGTCCTTGCCGTAGCTGCCCGCCTCTGAGCGGAAGCATGGCGTATGCGCAACAAGCCGGATTGGCAGCGCATCGGCGGCGAGAATTTCGTCGCGCACCGTGTTCGTGAGCGTGATCTCCGAGGTCGAGATCAAATACAACGCCTCGCGCTCATCTTCGCTGCCGCCCTTGCGCACCGCGAACATGTCGGCGGCGAACTTTGGCAATTGCGTCGTCCCGACCAGCGTTTCCGCATTGACGATGTAGGGCGTGTAGCATTCGGTGTAGCCGTGCTCGCGCGTATGGACGTCGAGCATGAGCTGCGTCAACGCGCGATGCAGCCGTGCGAGCCCGCCCCGCAGAAACGAAAATCGCGCGCCCGACAACTTTGCCGCGACCGGAAAATCGAGCAAGCCGAGCGCTTCGCCGAGATCGACATGATCTTTCACGGGAAAGTCGAAGCTCCGCGGTTTGCCGACGCGCCGCACCTCGGCGTTGTCGAGACTCGTCGTTCCGATCGGCGTCGTCGGATGCGTCAGATTGGGAAGATTCAGCAAGAACTCACGCAACCCATGCTGCACGCGCGCAAGCTCCGCTTCAAGGCGCTCGAGCTCCGCACCCAATCCGCCCACGTCGGCCAACAATGCCGAAGCGTCTTCGCCACGCCCCTTCGCGATACCGATTTGCTTCGAGAGAGCGTTGCGTCGCGCCTGCAATTCCTGCGTCCGCGTTTGAATCACCTTGCGCTCGGCCTCGAGCGCTTCGAACTGCGCGACGTCGAGCGTAACGCCGCGCTTGGCGAGTCCTGCGGCAACGGCTGCAAGATCGTTGCGCAACAGATTGATATCGAGCATGGCGGAAGTCTAGCAGAGGCTTCGCGCGCTTTTGGGACGCTGGATCGTTTGTCGTGTCATCCTTTCGGATCTTCGTCGTCACCCTTTTCCGCATCGCGATCGCGTTCGTGCAATGCCGCCAATCGTTCGCGAATCCGCGCTTCGAGCCCACGCTCAGTTGGCTCGTAAAAGGTGACGCGTGGCATGTCGTCGGGAAGGTAGTGCTCGCCCGCTGCATACGCATCTTCTTCGTCGTGCGCGTAGCGATACCCTTTGCCATAACCAATGTTCTTCATCAAGCGCGTCGGCGCATTGCGCAAGCGGAGAGGAACGGGCCGCGAGCCGTCTTCGCCGATAAATGCGCGCGCCTTGCCGAACGCCGTATACACGGCATTGCTTTTCGGTGCGCAAGCCAGATAAACGACGGATTGTGCAAGTGCCAGCTCACCTTCGGGCGAACCGAGTCGCTCGTAGGCCGCGACCGCGTCGAGTGCGAGTGAAAGTGCGCGCGGGTCTGCGAGACCGATGTCTTCTGAGGCCATACGAATCATCCGTCGGCCAACGTAGAGGGGATCTGCGCCGCCGTCGAGCATCCGGCACATCCAGTAAAGCGATGCATCGGGATCGGATCCACGCACGGCCTTGTGCAACGCGGAGATTTGATCGTAGAAGGCATCGCCGCCCTTGTCGAAGCGACGAAGCGAGCGTGCGATCGTGGCCTCGACAAACGCGAGATCAACCGTGGTGCGCGATGCTTCGCCGGCGGCGATCGCCAGCTGCTCGACCATGTTGATCAGCCGCCTTCCGTCGCCATCGGCATAGCCGATCAGCGCATCGCGTGCGGGAGCGTCGAGCGGCGTTGTCGGCATTGCGGCGGCCAGCGCACGATCGAGCAGCACGGCAAGCTCGTCGTCGGCGAGCGGCTCGAGAACGTACACCGCGGCGCGCGAGAGCAACGCGCTATTCACCTCGAACGACGGATTCTCGGTCGTCGCACCGATGAACGTCAGTAGCCCCTGCTCGACGTAGGGCAAAAACGCATCCTGCTGCGCCTTGTTGAAGCGATGCACTTCGTCGACGAACAAGATCGTCGCGCGCCCATATTGTTGACGCGTAAGCTCCGCGCGAGCCACGGCATCGCGGATGTCCTTGACGCCGGCGAGTACCGCGGAGATTGCGATGAATTCGGCATCGAATGCGTCGGCCATCAAACGCGCGAGCGTGGTCTTTCCAGAGCCCGGCGGACCCCAAAGAATCATCGAATGCGGCTTGCCGGCGGCAAACGCGACCGCCAGAGGCTTGCCCTGCGCGAGCAGATGCCGCTGGCCGACGACGTCGGCGATCGAACGTGGGCGCAGACGTTCGGCGAGCGGAACAGTGCCCGTTGACGAAGCCGAAAATAGATCGTTCATGAAAATGCGACCGTTTGCTCGTTGGAATTATGCGCGGTAGAGTCCGCCCCTGCATGGCCATCGAAAGTTCTCGTGATCCGCGATAACCCTGTCAAAGCCGCACTCGCCGCCGGAAAGCGCGCATTCGGTGCGATGGTGTTCGAGTTCTTTTCGCCAGGCTTGCCGCAGATCTGCCGCAACGCCGGCGCCGAGTTCGTCCTCTTCGATATGGAGCACACGGGCCTCGGCTTCGAGACGCTCAAGACGCAAATCGCGTTGTGTCGCGGACTCGACATTGTGCCGATGGTCCGCGTTCCGCGTGGCGAGTATCACTTTATTGCCCGCGCGCTCGACGTCGGCGCGATGGGCGTGATGGTGCCGATGGTCGGATCAGCCGCCGAAGCATCGCATATCGTCTCGTGCACGCGTTACCCGCCGCTCGGCCGTCGAGGCGCTGCGTTCGGCTTCGCGCATGACGACTACCGCGAAGGCGACGTACGCAGCAAGATCGATGCGCTGCATGCGCGCACAATGGTCATTCCGCAAATCGAGACCGCGGAAGGACTCGCGAACGTCGAAGCGATCGCCGCGGTGACCGGTGTTGACGCGTTGTGGCTCGGCCATTTCGATTTGACCAATTTCTTGGGCATCCCGGGCGGGTTTCACGACCCGCGCTATCTCGCCGCCGTCGATCGCATTGTTGCTGCCTGCGAACAGCAGGGTAAAGCGGCGGCGTTTATCGCCACCGACGAAACGTGGGCGCGCGAGTACGCGTCCAAGGGATTCCGGCTGTTCGCGTTCGGTCTCGATCAACTGCTGTTGCAAACCGCGCTGCGCCGCGGTCTCGATCTTCTGCGCACCGCGACCGCGGAACGAAGGCAAGAATGACAACCGGCATTGCAACCACTTGGCACGTCGGCATCACGCGAGACATCCTGGACAGCAGAGGTGAGCCCGCGTTTGGCCGCGCCGCCCTCGGCGAGCTCGATCGCGCGAACGATATCGCGTGGGAATATCTGCCCGAGGTCGTTCCGGCGATCACGCCGGAGCATGCCGCGCAATACGATGCGCTCTACGTGAATGCGGCGCGAGTACCGGCGACGGCGGTTGCGCGTGCCGACTGTCGCTTGCGCGTTGTCGCGCGGCATGGCGTTGGCTACGACACTGTCGATATTCCGGCAATGACCGCCGCCGGCGTGCTGGTGACGCATACGCCGAGCGCGATGCCCCGTCCTGTCGCAACCATCGCGCTGACGTACATCCTGGCGCTTGCCGGCAAACTGATGCTGAAGGACCGTTTGACGCGGACCGGTCGCTGGCGCGAGCGCATTGACCACATGGGCGTCGGCATCACCGGCAAGACGCTCGGCGTCGTCGGTGCGGGAAGGATCGCCAAGGAGTTGTTGCGAATGGCGCGCACGTTCGACCTGTCGCTCATTGCAGCAGATCCGTATGCCGACCGTGTCGAGCTCGGTTACCTCGGCACAGAGCTCGTCGATCTCGACACGTTGCTCGCAACTGCCGATTTTGTCGTGGTGTGCTGCCTGCTGAACGAAAAAACGCAGCACCTGATCGGCGCGCGTGAGCTCGCGCGGATGAAACCGACGAGTTATTTCATCAACGTGGCGCGCGGTCCGATCGTCGACGAAGCAGCGCTGATCGAAGTACTCCGGCGAAACGCGATCGCCGGTGCAGCGCTTGATGTCTTCGAGACCGAGCCGGTCAAGCCTGACAATCCGATGCTCGCGATGGACAATGTGATTGTCACGCCGCATTCGCTATGCTGGACCGACGAATGCTTTCACAACATGGCGGTGACTGGGCTCTCGAGCATCGTCGACGCGCGCAACGGCCGCCGACCCCAGTTCATTGTCAACCGAGAAGTCCTCGATCATCCGCGCGTGCGCGCGTGGCTTCCGGCATGAGCGCTGTGCGGCCCTGATTATTTCGCGCCGGCATCGCCGACGACGTCGGCGCCTGAAGGTACGTCGAAGCGAAACAACGTCGCGGCGAGCGTGGGATTGCGTTCTACCGCTTCGAAATCAAGCGTCGTGATCTGACCGAACGCGTCGGTCAATTCCATTCTGCGCGGGAGATTGTCCCGGAAGCCGATCCGCACGCGGGTGAATTGCGATTCGGGCGTTTTTGGCGTCGCATCGACGTACTCGAGTCCGTCCGCCGCTGCGCCTGCGATCAAGGTGAAATTTTTTTCGAGCGCATTGTCACCGGCAAGGAGCGCCGCGGGCGTAGCGCCAAGCGCGACGTCGAGCTTGCGTACGACGACCTGATTGAGATCGCGGTCGTAGACCCACACGCGTGCGCCGTCGCCGACGATCAGCTGCTCGAACGGCTTGTCGTATGTCCAACGAAACTTGCCCGGACGCTGAAATGCAAACGTTCCACTCGACTTCTGCGCTGCAAGACGCGTCTTGCTCGCGACGGACTGTGTGAACGTACCCTTCGACGTTTTGGTCTCGGTGAGAAACGCGTGGAGTTGATCAAGCCCTGAGGCGGGAGCAACGGTCGGCCATGCGAATGCGGCCGCAATAGCGAACGATCGGAATAACATGCCGGTCGGAGTCAATTCCGGGCGCCGAGTTCCGTGCCTGGTATGTTGGCGAGGCAATTGCCCACGCGGTCGAGGATCACGTACGTGTGCGTGAGTCCGCCGATATCCTTGTAGCTTCCCGAGCGTTTGTATTGCTGGACGAAGACGCGCCACGCGCCATTGGCCAATTCCGAGTCGGCATCGCAGCCTGACACGAAAACGTTGGGCCCGCAAAAATCGTGTGGCAAGAGCGTGCGCGCGCGCTCGATCGCCTGGCTCTCGTTCAACGGAGGTGCAGTCGGCGCCCGGTCATGCGGACAATATTCCGGGCCCGTACGATAACTTTCGACCGGTCCGGCGACAACCGATATGGAAATTGGCAACGCCGCCACGCCGAGCACGACGCGACGAATGATCACGCCTCCCCCTTGCCTGCCGGCGTCAGCACGTCGCGATTGCCATTCGACTGCATCGGCGAAACCAGCCCGGCGCGTTCCATCTGCTCGATCAGCCGCGCCGCGCGGTTGTAGCCAATCCGCAAATGCCGCTGCACGAGGGAGATCGAGGGGCGCCGCGTTTTGAGGACGACGTTGACCGCCTGGTCGTACATCGGATCGGCCTCGGCATCGGCGCTCTCGAATGCAAGTCCCTCCTCCGCTTCTACGTCTGCGCGTTCCAGTAGTCCTTCAACGTACTGCGGGCCGCCGAGCGATTTCAAATGCTCAACGACGCGGTGCACTTCTGCGTCCGTCACGAACGCGCCATGGACACGCAGCGGATAGCCCGTGCCCGGCGGCAAATACAGCATGTCGCCTTGCCCGAGGAGCGCCTCGGCACCCATCTGATCGAGGATCGTCCGCGAATCGATCTTGCTTGCCACTTGGAACGCAATGCGCGACGGAATATTGGCCTTGATCAATCCCGTGATCACGTCGACGGACGGGCGCTGTGTCGCGAGAATAAGGTGAATACCCGCAGCGCGTGCTTTTTGCGCGATGCGCGCGATCAGCTCTTCGATCTTCTTGCCGGTCGTCATCATCAGGTCGGCCAACTCGTCGACGACAACAACAATCAGCGGCATTTCCTCGAGCGGCTCCGGCTTGTCCGGTGTGGCCGACAGTGGATTGACAATCGGCTTGCCGGCCTTGCGTGCGTCCGCAATCTGCTGGTTATAACCGGCGAGATGACGCACGCCCAATTGCGACATCAGCTTGTAGCGCCGTTCCATCTCGCCGACACACCAGTGGAGCGCATTCGGCGCGAGACGCGTGTCGGTGACGACCGGTGCGAGCAAATGCGGAATGCCTTCGTACACCGACAGCTCGAGCATCTTCGGGTCGATCAGGATCATTCGCACTTGCTTGGGATCGGCTTTGTACAGTAGCGACAAAATCATCGCGTTGACAGCGACCGACTTGCCGGAACCCGTTGTGCCCGCGACCAGCAGGTGCGGCATTCGTCCGAGATCGGCGATGACCGCCTTGCCGGCAATGTCCTTTCCGAGCGCAAGCGTCAGTGCACCTGGCGCGTCGTTGTACGTCGTCGACGCGAGAATTTCGACCAGCTTGACGATCTGCCGCTTCTGATTCGGCAATTCGAGCGCCATGCACGACTTGCCGGGAATCGTCTCGACGACGCGAATCGATACCACCGAAAGTGCGCGCGCGAGGTCTTTTATCAGATTGACGATCTGGGCGCCTTTGACGCCAACGGCAGGCTCGATCTCGAAACGCGTGATCACCGGACCCGGATAAGCGGCCAGCACTTTCACCGAGACGCCGAAGTCGGCCAACTTGCGCTCGATCAGTCGCGACGTAAATTCGAGTACCTCGCCGCTCACCGACTCCGTCGACGGCGGAGCATCCTCCAACAGCGACAACGGCGGTAGCGCGGAGTCCGGCAATTCCTTGAACAGCGGTCGCTGCTTTTCCTTGACCACGCGTTCAGATCGCGGCACCGCGGTCACGGGCGGCACGACGAGCACCGGCTCGCGATCAAACGCCTCCTCACGCAGGTGCTCGACGAGCTGCTCGCGTTCCGCAGTCGCGATCTCGCCGATGCGACGATCCTGTTCGCGCTCGCGACGCTCACGCACGCGCTGATAAAGCGATTCAAGCGAGGTGCCGATTCGCTCCATCACCTTGAGCCACGACACGCCGAACAGCAACGAGCAGCCGATTGCGAACGCGGCGAGCAACAAGAGCGTTGCGCCATTGAAGCCGAAGGCGCGCGCGAGTGCATTGCCGATCGAATCGCCGAAGGCACCGCCAGGCGCGAGCGGCAACGCTGCGGGTAATTTCCACAGCCGTATCGCTTCGATGGCTGCGCTCGACAACAGCACCAACGCGAAACCGAGTGCAGCGAGCCCCGGCGGATGCTCGCGCACGCGGTCCGGCTCGGCGATTCGTCGAAAACTGACGACGAGCAGCATCACGCCGCCTGCGACCCACCACCATGCGGAAAAACCGAACAAGTACAGCAGAAGATCGGAGAGCCATGCGCCAACGACGCCGCCGCGATTGGCGATCGTGTCGCTCTTTCCGGTAAACGAGAAGCCCGGATCGGTTCGTGTGTACGTGGAAAGTATCAGTGCGACGTAGATAAGGACGGCGGCGACCAGCAAGCACCATGACTCGCGCACCAGACGGGCGAAGCGCGGGGACAGCGTCGACTCCGGCACAGGCGGCCGCCGCTTGCGGTTCCCGTTCCTCTTATAAAACATAGGCTTGCCGCGCAGTCCTCACCGCCGGCATTATAACGTGCTGCTTGCTTCCATGGTGAACGGCCATACTTTGTAGAATCTCGCACTCTGTACATCGAAAGCAACAAATGGCCCCCAAGCACGCGCGTCTTCTGATCCTCGGCTCAGGTCCCGCCGGCTACACGGCCGCCGTGTACGCCGCGCGTGCGAATCTGAAGCCGGTGCTGATCACTGGCATCTCGCAGGGGGGCCAGTTGATGACGACGACCGACGTCGATAATTGGCCGGCGGATGCGGATGGCGTCATGGGACCCGATCTGATGACGCGTTTCCAGAAGCACGCCGAGCGATTCGCGACGGAACTCATCTTCGATCACATTCACACCGTCGATCTGCGGACGCGCCCTTTCTCGCTTACCGGCGACAGCGGCCAATACACGGCCGATTCGCTGGTCATTGCCACCGGCGCGTCGGCAAAATATCTCGGGCTGCCCTCGGAGCAAACCTTCATGGGCAAAGGCGTGTCGGCGTGCGCGACGTGCGATGGGTTTTTCTACAAGGGACAGGACGTCGTCGTCGTGGGCGGCGGCAACACGGCAGTCGAAGAAGCGCTGTATCTCTCGAATATCGCGAAGAACGTCACCGTCGTCCATCGGCGCGACAAGTTTCGCGCGGAGGCAATTCTCGTCGACCGCTTGACTGCGAAGACGCAAAATGGCGGCAATGCGCGCATTCTGTGGAATCGCGTGGTCGACGACATCGTCGGCGACGGCTCGGGCGTGACCGGCGTCCGTATACGCGATATCAAGAGCGGTGCGACCGAGCAGCTGCCCATACAAGGCGTTTTTGTCGCGATCGGCCATACGCCCAATACGCAGATCTTCGAGGGTCAGCTTGACATGGCCGGCGGCTATATCCGCGTGAAGGGCGGCAACGAGGGCAACGCGACCGCTACGTCGGTGCCAGGCGTGTTTGCCGCAGGCGACGTCGCCGATCACGTGTACCGGCAGGCCGTGACCTCCGCCGGCACCGGTTGCATGGCAGCGCTCGACGCCGAAGCGTATCTCGAAGGCGTGAGCTGAGGCGCTCACGATGGCGAAGCTCTCCGATCTCCGTTCAATGCTCGATGAAGCCCGTACACGTGTGCGCGCCGAAACGCCGAAGCCCGCGCAACAGGCCAACGGCAGCAACAAGCGCGGACTCGCCGCGAAGAAGCATGCCGACGGCGACATCGATATCAGCCACGCGTTCGCCGACGTCACGCGGCTTCCGGCAACGAATAAGGCGGGCGTCGCGCGGCCCCGGCCAGCGCCGCTGCCACAGCAATCAATGTTGGATGAACGCAACGCGCTCCACGCCGCGAAATATGGACACGAACCCGCGCCTCACGCATGGGACATCGGTCAAGAGATCGAAGGCGAGCAAACGTTCCTCAGGTCCGGACTCGGGACTGATGTCCTCACCGGACTCCGGCGCGGACGCTGGGTCGTTCAGGCCGAACTCGATTTGCATCGGTTGACGACGCATCAAGCGCACGAAGCGCTCGGGAGCTTCTTGACCGAAGCGCGTGGGGGTGGCCTGCGTTGCGTGCGCGTCATTCACGGCAAGGGACTGACGTCGCCCAACCGAGAGCCGGTGCTGAAGGGCAAGGTGCGGCGCTGGCTCGCGCGCGTCGATGACGTCCTCGCCTACTGCGAAGCGCCGCGGCATGCGGGCGGAAGCGGCGCTGTCGTGGTGCTGCTGCGAGGCAAATAGTCGTTTCGCAGGCAGCGGACAGGGCACGGCTTAAGAGCTCGGATGTCCGCAAACGTCTTCCTGCGGGTACCCGCTCGCCGACAGGATTTGCGCCACCCGAAGCCCGAGCGCAGCGGCTCACTCCGCTTCGAATCGAAGTCAGAGCCTCCGATGCGAAACCCCCGGCAACCGCGAACGAACATCCGCGACTCGCTCTGGATCGATGTCGCCGACGACAACGCCGAGGCCATCGGCGTGTTGCGCGATGATTTCCCCCCATGGATCGACGAGCATTGAATGCCCCCATGTGCGCCGTCCACCGGGATGCGTGCCGCCTTGCGCCGCCGCGAGAACGTAGCATTGGTTTTCGATCGCACGGGCGCGGAGGAGTGTTTCCCAGTGCGCTGCACCGGTTGGAACGGTGAACGCCGCGGGTACGACGATTAACGCAACATCGGAAAATGTTCGATAGAGCTCGGGAAAGCGGACGTCGTAACAGATCGACAATCCGACGCGCCCGCACCCTGCCTCGAAGCTTTGTACGATGTCGCCGCCGCTGATCGTTTTGGCTTCATCGTAATTCTCATCGCCTTGCGTAAAGCGAAAGAGGTGAATCTTGTCGTAGCGTGCAAGCCGCGCGCCGTCCGGTCCGTAAACCAGCAACGCCTGCTTGATGCGAGACGGATCGTCACATGCGATTGGCACGCTGCCGCCGATCAGCACAATGCGATGGCGGCGCGCCATTATCGACAGAAACGTTTGCTGCACGCCGTCGCCGTCGGGCTCGCGAATCGCGATCTTGTCTTTCGCGTGCAAACCCATGTAGCCGAAATTCTCGGGCAGCAAGACGAGCTGTGCGCCCTGCTTCGCTGCGTTGGCGATCAGCGGCTCGGCTTGCGCAAGATTCGCCGCGACGTCGGCGGCCGAGACCATCTGCACAGCAGCGACGCGGTAATGAGCACCGGCCGGGATCGTCGGATGTGTCATTTGTCGATTATCGCGGGCGCGGCGGCCGTGCGGCTGCTGACCCGCTCGACGATCGGATCCGACCAGCCGCCGGTGACCGCGTAGTCGTAGCTGAACAATTGCTCGATCGGATCCTTCAATACTTTTTGCGCGAGCAACGCGCCGGCGCCGATTGCAGCACCGACGAGCGGGTTCGCGATGAACAACGCCGCAGCGCCCGCCGATACGCTCGTCGACAACGCCGGTTGCACTCGCACGCGAAGCTTCTGCGTCTCCCGCGCGAGATCGACGGTGCCGGAAATGATGACCGTGGCGGCAGGCCCGACCATGCGGAGATTGTCGGTGCTCATCATGCCGTCCTGAATACGTGCAGATCCGGCGATCGAATCGAACGCGAAGCCTTCGCTGAATACATCGCGAAAATCAAGGCTGATTCTGCGCGGAAGCGCCTGCAACGACAGCACGCCGAGCAATCGGCCCACGCCGGGATCGGCCTTCATGAATTGCCCGACACCCGCGGTCACTTGGAATGTGCCATTCAACGTGCGGTAGTCGAAGTCTGCCGGTGATCCATTCCATGCGAGCTGACCGGTAATCTTTGTCGCCGCGCCGCTGATGGCGTCCGCCGTGCCGAAGGGGGCCAGAAACGTTCCCGCTTCGTTCACGTCGAGTGCGACGTCGAGCTTTGTCTGCTGTGGCTCACCGGCGCGCCACCAGCCGTCTGCGCTGATCGTTCCTCCGTCGTTTTTGAGCGTCAGCGATTCGATCTGCCAATCGCTTCCGGACGGCCGTGCAGCAAGTTCGAGCTTGCCCAAGTCGTGATCCTTCGAATAAAAGGCGTCGCTTGCCAGATCGATTGCGGGCCATGCGGTTGCCGCGCCGGCCGGCCGCGCGGCTTTGCGCGCCGATTGTCCGGAAAGCGGCTCGGCGGCAACCGGAAGCGTCAGTCGTGCGAGACGCGCAACGATGCGTCCATTGGGCGTTGAAGCCGTGGGCGCACGCCACACGGCGGTGCCGGCAACATCGTTTCCGGCAAGCGCCACGCGCCATTCTTCGCCCGCGCGGCGCGCGACGATGTTCGTCCGGTTGAACTTGCGGCCGAACGCAGACAACGATGTCGCATCGACGTCGGCGCCATCGAAATCGAGTGTGCTCGTTGCGCCATTGCCCGCCGCGCGACCCGTCATTGCGCGGCCGAATCCCAGCCATTCGTCGAGATCGAGCGCAGGGAGATCGGCGCGCAGCCAAAATCCCGCACGCTCCGGTTCGCCGCCTTGTGCGCTGACTTTGCCAAGCAGCAGCAAGCCGCGATCGAAAGGCGCATCCCGCGTGGGTCGTCGCAGCAGCAATCGTCCAATGGTGCCGTAGTCGATCGCCAACAGCTCGTCCTTGCGCGGAAGCGCCGCGTCGCGGCGTTCGACGCGTAACGCAACAACCTGATCAGCGGTTTTGCCGAGCGGCGCCGGCAGATCGATCGCTGCACCTTTGAGCGACGACTCCACTGTCCACGTCGCCCCCTGTGGCCGGACGTTGACAGTTACTTGGTAGTCCGTGTCGCCGGAAAGTCGATCGACCAGCGGCGAATCGACTTGGGTCCGCAACTGCGCGAGGCTGACAGTGCCGGCACCTGTCACGCGAACGCGTCCGTCGCTTCCAGAGAGTTCGAGCTTGACGGTGCCACCCAATGTTTCCGCGGTAATGTCGCGCCCCGTGAGCGAATGGCCACCGAAGCTCACCTTACCGTTGACCTGCGCAAGTTGCGGCGCGCCCGCAATCCGCAGTTCGTTTCCGATGAACTGATATTCGCCGGTGACCGTCGCCGAATGAGGATTGGCAAGTGGAAGATCGAAATTGAGCGCGAGGCGTCCATTGCCCGAAGCCTGCGCACCGTCGCTGAAATGTCCGATCCATTCCGCAACGGGACTTTGTTCGATGAATGCGAGAAAGTCCTTCGTCGGTCCGGCAGCCTCACCGTTGATGCGCAGGACCGCATGGTGCAAGTCGGCGATCTCGGCGCGTGTACGGGCGATCTGCGCGCCCAGAACTTTTCCGCTGGATGCGTCAACTAAAAGCCGCGTACCTTCCAAACGGATATCGGCGTCGATATCGCTGATCGATGGCCAGTCCTCCGCATAGTCGAGCAAACCGCCCTGCGCTTTGGCCGTAGCGACAAATTGCCCGTTGCGTCCCTGCGCAAAAGGAAAGTCCGCAAGGTTTCCGTTCAGCACAACGCGAACGTCGTTGGACGTACCCTTGAGCAGCGCGCGCTGCATCCACTCGCGCACGTTGGAATGAATGTTTCGAGGCACGTAGCGGTAAAGATGCTCGATGTTGGCGCGCGTCAGTCGCGCCTTCAGATCAATCGCGCCCGGCCCCGTGGACAGTGACTTCCATGAACCTGATGCGGTTCCGGCCGCGTGGCCATTCGCGAAAGAGAAATCGTCGACACGAACCTGCAACGTTTCCGCAGTGTGCTCCCACCGCACGTTGCCGGCCGCCGAATCGAGCGCAATCGGATCGACAAACACGTTAGGAAGGTCAAGCGTCATCCGTTGGCTCGCAAGCTTCAACGTGCCCTTCGTTTCCGTCGAGTCGAAGCGGCCCGTGATGCCCGATCCACCGGGGAAGACGTCCTGCGCGTTGACCCCGAGTCCTTCGAATGCGCCGCTCGCAGAAAACTTGCTCGGCGCCTCGGCCGGTCCCTGCCATGCGTACTTCCCGTCGTTCAGCATTCCGCGTGGCGAATAACGAGCAAGATCGTGTCGGACACCTCGCGGCAGCGGCAAATGCGCGGCCAGTGCGGTGAGCGGCGCAAGGTCGAGGCGCGCAAACGCCAGCTTGCCCGCGGCGGGCCGACCATCGGCCGCTTCGTCATGCGTGAACGTGAAGTCGGTCGCCGAGAGCGTCGTACCGTCCATCGCCTCGAACGCAAGCGCCTTGGTGTACAACTCGTGGTGGCCGCCGTCGTGCTTCCAACCGACGCGGCCAGACACGCGGGCAAGAGCGAGCGGCGGCAGATCCGCGGCAAGCTGCGTCCGCACGTCGGCAAGCACGATATCGGCGGTGAGATCACGCGGCTCTCTGTTTTCAAGTTCCATCCAGAGTCGCAACGCGCCCTTGCCCGAATCGACGGGGAGCGGCAGCGATAAATATTCGCGCCACGCGGCAACATCCGCGTAATCGAACTGCAGATAAAAATGTCCGTCGACATTTTGCCAATCGGCGGGCCCGAGCCCGACGATGTCGCCGCGAAGATCGACCGGCGAAGCGAGCTCCGACGGCGGCATCCCCGTCAGGCCAAATCGATGATGTCCGAAGCGATGTTCGAGCCGGAACTGCACCTGGTCGAGCACAAGCTGCGGCGCCTTGCGCAGCTCGTCATCCCATGTGATGAGAGCATTGCTGACGACGATCTCGCGCTGGCGCAACAGCCAATCACCCACGATCGCCTTTTCGCTTTGGTGCGCCGAGTCAACCGCCATCCCGGCAATCTGCAGACGCCCGCCCGCGTCGCGGCGAATCGAAAGCTTTGGTCCGTCGACGACAAGCTCGCGCAACCGAAATTCCAAAAGCGGCAGCGACGTCCACGCGACGATCAGATCGACGCGAGGCAAATCGAGCAACGGCTCGCGGCTTCTATCGGTACGGTCACGAATCCGCAGACCGCGAATCGACAGCTTCGGATTCCAGCCGTCCCATCCAGTGTCGATCGCGTCGATCTCGACCGATTCTCCGATCCGTGCCGACAGCGCCGCGACAATGTCAGCGCGATGTAACTCAACTTGTGGAAACACGACGAAGCGAACAATCAGCAACAACGCGCAGAACAAGCCGATGACGACCAATACCGCGTCGGCGATGAGAAGCAGTAATCGGGCGGCGCGCAACGGAGAGACCGCGGGCGAAACGCGGGAGGAGGCGCGCGCGAAAGGCATAGAATGGCTCGTGAGTCCGGATTGTAGCGGTAGCTCGTCGCAACCGCGAATTCTTCCCATGGAACTCGATCGAGCGCTGGCATGGAGCCGTTACGCGCAGCGCGCAATCGCCGCATCGCCGTCGCTTGAACGCGAGATCGCGGCTACGATCGACGCGCCGTTCGATTGGACCGTTGCACTGCGCGCGTTGGACGCAATCGCCGCCGGTGACGATGCGCCATCGCTTGCTGCCGAATTGCGTCGGTTGCGCCGGCGCCTTTTCATCCACACGCTCTGCCGCGACTTGACGGGTCGTGCAGAGCTGGCCGAAGTACTGCGTGCGGTCACCACGTTGGCGGAAACCGCGCTTGTCGCTGCCGTGACGCACCACACACGACGCCTCACCGCCGCGTGGGGCGAGCCCGTAGGCGCAGAGACCGGCACACCGCAACAACTGATCGTGATCGGTATGGGCAAGTTGGGCGGCGGCGAGTTGAACGTCTCGTCGGACGTTGACTTTGTGTTTGTCTACCCGGAGGAAGGCGATACGCGCGGCCCCCGCTCGATGGCGAACCGTGAATTCTTCGATTTGCTTGGTCGCCGGGTGATCGGTGCGCTCAATGAAATGACGGCAGACGGCTACGTCTTCCGCGTCGATATGCGGCTTCGCCCCTATGGAGAGAGTGGACCGTTGACCTCATCGTTCGTCGCGCTCGAGCACTATCTCGTCGCGCAGGGACGCACGTGGGAGCGCTATGCATGGCTCAAGGCCCGACCATTGACCGGCACTCGACACGAGGAGCTCGCTCGCCACATCACCCCGTTCGTTTATCGGAAGTATCTCGATTACGACGCCTATGAGGGTTTGCGCGATATTCATCGCCAGATTCGCGAACAAGAGCGCACCAGCGCCTACGCGAACGACATCAAGCTCGGGCGCGGCGGTATTCGCGAAATCGAATTCATCACGCAGGCGCTGCAAATCGTTCGCGGCGGCAAAGAGCCCGAACTTCGTGTACGCGGCACGCAGCATGCGCTCGCCAAGCTGGTCGAACGCGGTCTCATGCCGCGGCGCGCGAGCGACGCGTTGCAAGACGCGTACCGCTTTCTGCGCAATGTCGAGCATCGTCTGCAGTATCGCGACGATCGGCAGACTCAGCAGTTACCCGACGACGATTCAGAGCGTGCGCTCCTGGCTGAAACGCTCGGCTTTTCCGATGCGGCGAGTTTCATGCGAGTGCTCGCCTTTCATCGCGCGAATGTCGAAGCACAATTTGCGATGGTGTTGGGCGACTCGAGTACCACCACGCAAATGAGCATTGACCCGCGCGCATTTACGCGCGTGTGGGAAGAACCGTCGGACGCTGCGGAGCCACCGCTCGCGCACGCTGGTTACAGCGACCCTGGCGCGTTGCTCGTCGCGTTACGGCGCGCACGAAGCGGCAGCCGATACGCGCAGCTTCCGGCGCTGTCTCGCGAGCGCTTCGATCGACTGGTGCCGATGCTGCTCAAGATCGCCGTCGATGAAAGGATTCCAGGTACCGACCCCCAGACGGTGTTTCTTCGATTGTTTGCCCTCCTCGAAGAAGTGAGTCGGCGGAGCGCCTATCTAGCGCTCTTCGTCGAGCATCCACCGCTCTTGCCGCGCCTTGCGCAGCTGATGGGCGCTTCAGCGTGGGCCGCCGATTATCTGACGCGTCATCCGATCTTGCTGGACGAGCTCCTCGAGATGCGGTCGTTATTCGCCGAGCCGGATTGGCAGGCATGGCGCGACGAGCTGTCGCGGCTTCTCGGCACGCATAAGGACGACGCCGAGCGACAGATGGATGCGCTGCGGCATTTTCAACAAGCGCAAACGTTACGATTGCTCGCGCAGGATTTGAGCGGGCGACTCACGGTCGAGCGGCTCGCCGATCATCTGTCGGCGCTCGCGGACATCATTCTCGAAGCCACGCTCGCGCGGTGCTGGGCGCAAATGCCAAAGACCCGCGCGCCGGCGCCCCGCTTCGCCGTCATTGGTTACGGCAAGCTCGGCGGCAAGGAGCTCGGTTATGCGTCTGACCTCGATCTCGTGTTCTTGTACGACGTCGAGCCCGCGTCAGCAGAGGCCGACGTCGCTCCTGAACGGTACGCTCGCCTCGCGCAGCGCTTCAATACCTGGCTCACCAGCACAACCGCAGCGGGACGACTCTACGACACCGATTTTCGTCTCCGCCCGGACGGCGCTGCCGGCTTGCTGGTCTCGAGCCTCGCAGCGTTCAAGAAATATCAACGCGAAACGGCGTGGACGTGGGAGCACCAAGCGTTGACGCGCGCACGCTATGTGGCGGGCGACGCCGACATCGGCGCTGCATTCGAGGCCGAGCGCACGACGATCCTGCGAATGTCGCGCGACATCCCGCGTCTTGCCGCCGACGTTGTCGAGATGCGTCGCAAGATGCAGGTGGGCCACCCAAATCGCACGCAGTTATTCGACTTGAAGCACGATTCCGGCGGCATGGTCGATATCGAATTCATTGTGCAGTTCCTCGTGCTCGCGCATGCGCATCGGCATGCAGAGCTGACGCGCAACGTCGGCAACATCGCGCTATTGCACACGGCGGGCGCGCTCCGGCTCGTTCCTGAAGGCCTGGCGGACGATGCTGCCGATGCGTATCGAGAATATCGGCGCCTCCAACACAAGATCCGGCTGACCGGCGCGCCGCACGCGCGAGTGGATGCGGCAGTACAAACGGTCCGGCGCGATGCTGTGCTCGCGTTGTGGCAACACGCATTCGGCGTACCACGATGAGCTTCGGCACGGGCGATCGGTGCGTTCGTCGGCGAGCCAAAGTCAAAGGCGGACAAGGCTTTTCCGCTAAAATCGCGTTTTTGCCTACGAAGGAGAGGCCGCCATGTCGATGGCCGACCGCGACGGATGGATCTGGTACGACGGCAAGATGGTGCCGTGGCGCGACGCGACAACGCATGTGCTCACGCACACGTTGCACTACGGCATGGGCGTCTTCGAAGGCGTACGCTGCTACAAGACCGCCAACGGACCCGCGATCTTCCGTTTACGCGACCACACCGATCGGCTGTTCCGCTCCGCGCAGATCTTCGCGATGAAGATTCCCTACAGTAAAGACGAGCTCAACGCGGCGCAGAAGGATTGCGTGCGGAAGAACAATCTCGATTCCTGCTATTTGCGTCCGCTGGTCTTCTATGGATCGCACGCGATGGGCGTCGCAGCGCGCTCGAATCCCGTGCATGTCGCCATCAGCGTGTGGCCCTGGGGCGCCTATCTCGGCGCTGAAGGGCTTGAGAAGGGCATTCGCGTCAGGACATCGTCTTTCACGCACCACCATCCGAACATCACGATGTGCGGCGCGAAGGCCGTGTGCAACTACGCCGTCTCGATATTGGCCAACCAGGAAGCGACGCACGACGGCTACGAGGAAGCGATGTTGCTCGATCCGCAGGGTTTTGTCTGCCAAGGCTCGGGCGAGAATCTCTTCATGGTGCGTGACGGGAAACTGCACACGCCGGATCTGTCCGGCGGGGCACTCGCCGGCATCACCCGCGAAACGGTCATCACGTTCGCCGGCGAGCTCGGCATTCCTGTGCTGGAGCGACGCATCACGCGCGACGAAATTTATGTCGCAGACGAGGCTTTTTTCACCGGTACTGCGGCGGAAATCACGCCGATTCGCGAATACGACAATCGGCCGATCGGCGCCGGTCATCGCGGACCGGTGACGACGCGGCTGCAGCAGATGTTCTTCGATACCGTTGGTGGCAAGAACAAGTCGCGCGAGGAATGGCTTGCAAGGGTGTGACGCATGACGGAAGTCGATCCCAAAGGCGTTGTCGTCGTGAAGCCCGCGCAGTTGCCGGCGTTCTGTCCGAATCCTGCGATGCCCCTGTGGAGCTGGCATCCGCGGGTGTATCTCGATGTCGCGCCGACCGGCCAGGCGATGTGCCCCTATTGCGGGACGCGTTACGAGTTGGAAGGCGGCCCGCTCAAGCATGGACATTGAGTCTTGGCCCGTGCCCGCATTCTGATTGTCGCGCCCTCGTGGGTTGGCGATTCGATATTGTCGGAGCCGTTGATCGCGTTGCTGCGCCAACCGTACGAAGAGCCGCAGGTCGACGTGTTGGCGCCACCATGGTGCGCGCCGGTTTATGCGCGTATGCGGGGCATCCGCAAGATCATTGAATCCCCTTTCGCGCATGGCCGTCTCGATCTTGCCGCGAGGCGCTCCCTTGCCGCCAAGCTCCGGACCGAAAACTACGCGCGTGCGATCGTTCTGCCCAATACATGGAAGTCGGCGCTTGTGCCGTGGCTTGCCCGAATCCCGATACGGACGGGCTACGTCGGTGAAGCGCGCTGGGCGTTGTTGAATGATCCGCGCAAGCTGCAGAAGCTGAGCGTACCGCGGCTCGTCAACCGCTATGCGGCGCTCGCCGGGACGGCCGGGAAGCTGATGCCCGCGCCGCCGGCGCCGGTGCTCGTGCCCAATATCGCGAATCGATCCGCCGCGGTGCGCGCGTTGTCGCTGAAAACGCATCGTCCGGTGGCGGTGTTGTGTCCCGGCGCCGAATTCGGCGCCGCCAAACGCTGGCCGCCGAATCAATTCGCCGAGCTTGCAGCGTTGTTCCTCCGCGATGGCTTTCGCGTGTGGCTCGTGGGCTCGCCGAACGACAAGATGGCCTCGACTGCCGTGCTGCAATCAATGGACGAATCGTCGCGTCAAGTGCATGACTTGTGCGGGCGCACCGACCTTGGCACCGCCATCGATCTCTTGTCGCTTGCTTCCCTTGTGGTCAGCAACGACTCGGGACTGATGCACGCTGCCGCGGCGGTCGGCGTACCTGTCGTTGCACTGTTCGGCTCTTCGTCCCCCGAGTACACACCACCGCTGTCGCCGCTTGCGCGAATCGCCAAAATCGATATCGAATGCAGTCCGTGCTTCAAGCGCGACTGTCCGCTTGGACACTTCAAATGCATGCGCGATTTGAAACCGTGGATGGTCTACAATTTTGCGCGCGCCGCCATGCCGTTACACCTCTCCGCGCGGCCGACGGCCGAGACGCAGAGCGATACCTGAGAAGATCATTGTTTCATGTCAAAGCCTCGCACGCCGCCGATCTACACATCGCCGCAGGATGCCGCGCTTGCTTTCTATCAGGCATTCGAAGCGAAAGACTTGGACGCGATGATGACCGCGTGGGCCGACGACGAGGAAATCGTGTCCATCCATCCCGGTGGTGCGCGACACGTCGGTTATGACGCCGTGCGCGGCGCGTTCGAGCAACTCTTCGCCGGCGATGGCAAGCTCGCATTTCGGCTCGATCAGGTCGTGTTGATGGAAACGGTCGGGCTCGCCGTGCAAAGCGCAATCGAGCACATCTATCTGACCGACGGAAATCCGCGCGGCGCGGCGATTGCGACCAACGTTTTCATGCGCACACCTTCGGGCTGGCGGATGGTGCTGCACCACGCGTCTCCTGCCCCCGCGCTTCCCCAGGTTGCAGTTGGCGGTCCGCTGCACTGAGCTTGTCGTGACTGCAACGCGAGCAGTTTGCGCTTCTGCGCCGCTGGTGGCCGCAAAAGACGGCGCGGTTGCCTAGCCCGTTCCGCCGACCGTCAACGCATCGATACGAAGCGTAGGTTGGCCCACGCCCACCGGAACGCTTTGTCCATCCTTGCCGCATGTCCCGATGCCGGAATCCAACGCGAGATCGTTGCCGACCATCGACACCTTCGTCAGCGCGTCGGGACCATTGCCGATCAAAGTCGCGCCCTTGACCGGATACGTGATCTTGCCGTCCTCGATCATCCATGCCTCTGCGGCAGAAAACACAAACTTGCCGCTGGTGATGTCGACCTGCCCGCCGCCGAAGTTGACTGCGTAGATACCGCTTTTCACCGACGCGATGATCTCCTTCGGATCATGCTGACCCGCGAGCATCATCGTGTTCGTCATCCGGGGCATCGGCAAATGCGCGAATGATTCGCGGCGTCCATTGCCGGTGAAACCAACGCCCATCAGCTGCGCATTCATCCGGTCTTGCATGTAGCCACGCAGGATGCCGTCTTCGATCAACACCGTGCGCTGTGTCGGATGGCCTTCGTCGTCGAGATTGAGCGAGCCGCGTCGATTGTCGAGCGTTCCGTCGTCGACGACGGTGATTCCCGGTGCTGCGACGCGCTCGCCGATGCGACCCGAGAACGTGCTCGTCTCCTTGCGATTGAAGTCGCCCTCGAGACCGTGGCCAATTGCTTCGTGGAGAAGAATACCCGGCCAGCCATTGCCGAGCACGACCATCATCGTGCCCGCCGGTGCCGCCCGCGCACGCAGATTGACGAGCGCTTGATCGACTGCCTGACGCGCGTATTCGTCGAGCTTCGCGTTGTCGAAATGGTCATAGCCGAAGCGACCACCTCCACCGGAAAAACCCTGCTCGCGGCGGCCGTTCTCTTCGACGATGACGGTGAGCGACAGCCTGACGAGCGGCCGCACGTCCGCGGCGACGAGACCATCGCTACGCGCGATCAGCACCGTTTCGTGTTCACCGGTGAGCGAGGCCATCACTTGCACGACACGCGGATCGCGATCACGCGCCTTACGCTCGAGCTCACTTAACAGCGCAACCTTGGCGCCATCCGGCAGGCCGATAACGGGATCGTCAAATCGATAAAGATTGCGCGTTGTGCCTCGCCGGCTGAGCGGCGCCGACACCGATTGCCCCTGCCGGCCGATCGCGCGCACCGCACTCGCGGCTTCTTCCAACGCTGCAAGCGAGATATCGTCCGAATATGCGTACGCTTGCTTATCGCCGGCGACAGCGCGTACGCCAACGCCGCGATCGATGTTGAAAGATCCTGATTTCACGATACCTTCTTCGAGATTCCAGCTCTCGAAGCGGGCGTGCTGAAAGTAGAGGTCGGCGAAGTCGACGTCGCGCGCGTGAATCGCGGCGAGCACCTTCGACAGCTTGTCGTGATCAAGCTCAGACGGCGCAAGAAGCAGACGGTCAGCGTCGGCGAGCAGCGCAGCGGAGATTGGTGGCAGCGATAGATCGGTCATGTGGGTAATGTTCGGGCGACGCAGCGCGTCTTCAACACCGGATTATGCGCTCGCGGGCACGCTGCCGCCGAGATACGTATCGACAACGCGTGGATTCGCTGCAAGATCCGTTGCCGGACCCTCGAGCGCGACTTCGCCCGTTTCCAACACATAACCGTAATCGGCTACTTGCAATGCGGCACGCGCATTCTGCTCGACCAGCAATATCGCAACGCCGGCCGACTTGAGTCCCGCGATGATGCTGAAGATCTCACGCACGATCAGCGGCGCGAGGCCGAGCGAAGGCTCATCGAGCATCAAGAGCTTCGGCCGCGCCATTAACGCGCGTCCGAGCGCCAGCATCTGCCGTTCGCCGCCGGACAGTGTTGCCGCGAGTTGCGATTTGCGTTCGGACAATCGCGGAAAACGTCGATAGACATCGGTCAACGCCGGCGTCACGTCGCGAGACCGGCGGCGGGTGAATGCGCCGAGCTCGAGATTCTCGGCCACCGTCATGCTGGCGAACAGTTCGCGTTTTTCCGGAACGAGAACGAGACCGGCGGCAACACGCTCTTCGACCGACAATGTCGTCAGCGAAGCGCCGTCGTATTCGATGTCGCCACGCGCCGGGAGGAGTCCAATGATCGCCGACAAGAGCGTCGTCTTGCCGGCGCCGTTCGGCCCGATCACGGTGACAATGCTTCCTTCGTGTACATCGAGGGAAATGCCGTGCACTGCCTCGACTTTGCCGTAGCTGACCGACAGGCGCCGAGCTTGAAGTAGTGCCCCCATTTGCTATACACCGCCGAGATAGGCTTCCAGCACAACGGGGTTTCGCTGAATTTCCGCGGGCACGCCTTCGGCGAGCTTCTCGCCGAAATCCATGACGACGAGTCGGTCGGTGATGCCCATGACGAAATCCATATCGTGCTCGACCAACAGAATCGTCATGCCTTGTTGTTTGAGCGAACGCAATAATTGCGCGAGCTCTTGCTTTTCACGGTAGCGCAGTCCGGCGGCGGGTTCATCGAGCAGCAGTAACACCGGATCAGCAGCAAGTGCACGAGCGATCTCGGCGATCCGCTGCTTGCCGAGCGGCAGGCTGCCGGCCGCGTCGAATATATGTGGGGCGAGCCCGGTACGCGCAATCGCCTGCGCCGCAGCGGCGCGCGTTCGCGCTTCCTCTGCACGGTCCAGTCGTAGCGCAGCGCGAATCACGCCAGTCTCGCCTCTCAGATACGCGCCCAGTGCAACGTTATCGAGCACGCTCATCTGCGAAATGAGTTTGACGTGCTGAAACGTCCGGCCGATCCCGCGCCGCGCGATTTCGTACGGCTCGAAATTGCCGATTGATTCGCCGAGAAATATCACCTTCCCTGACGATAATGGAAGCGCGCCGGAGATGAGCGCGAACGTCGTGCTCTTGCCCGCACCGTTCGGTCCGATCAGTCCAAGAATTTCGCGCGGTTGGATATCGAACGACAGATCGTTTACCGCTACCAAGCCATCAAACTGCTTTCGTGCGGCTTGAAGGTTGAGAAGTGCTCCATCTGTCTCAACACGTCCGCGTGTCGCGAGCGGCGGTGTTTCGGGCATCGGTTGCGGACGCCGCGCCGGCAGAATCCGCACAAGCCACGGCCCGATCCCTTCGCGCGCAAATTGCAGGAGCGCGATCATCAGGATTCCGAACACGACGATCTCGAAATTTCCCGACCGGCCGAGCACGCGCGGCAGCACGTCCTGCAGCATTTCCTTCAGCAGCGTGATCACGGTGGCGCCGATGACCGCGCCCCAAACGTTGCCTGCGCCGCCCACGACCGCCATGAACAGATATTCGATGCCCTGATTGATGCCGAAAGGTGTCGGATTCACGAAGCGTTGCAGATGCGCGTAAAGCCAGCCGGAGATGCACGCAAGTAATGCGGCGTAAATGAAGACGATGATCTTCAGCCGCGCACCGTTCACGCCGAATGCTTCGGCCATCGCAAGACCGCCCTTGAGTGCGCGGATCGCGCGTCCCGGTCGCGAGTCGAGCAGATTGTCGGTCGCCCACAACGCAGCGAGCGCGATCCCCCAGATCAAATAGAAGTAACGCCGCTCGTCGCGCAATTCAAAACCGAACACGTTCAGGGATGGAATGCCTGTCATGCCGGTGTGCCCACCCAGAAAATCGAGATTGCCGAACAGGAAATACAAACTGATGCCCCAAGCAATCGTCGCAAGCGGAAGAAAATGTCCCTTCATCCGCAGTGTGATGAAGCCCAGCATCAGCGCGACGGCCAACGTAATCGCCATGCCGATTGCCAATGCGAGCCAGGGCGAAGTGCCGAATCGCGTCGTCAGGTACGCCGTCGTGTACGCGCCGAGACCAACGAAAGCCGCCTGGCCAAATGACGTCTGCCCGGCAACTCCGGTCAATAGAACGAGCCCGAGCGTTACGATGCTGTAGAGGCCGATGTAGTTGCCGAGCGTGATCCAGAACTGCGGAACGATGAAAGGCGCCGCAGCGAGCGCGACGACGAGCACCGCATGCGCCGCGCGCGATCGTGTCATGCCGAATCGGATGCGACCCGCCTATTCATCTTCTTCGTGATGACGCGTCGTCAGGCTTCGCCACAAGAGCACGGGAATGATCAGCGTGAAAACGATGACCTCCTTGAACGCGCTCGCCCAGAACGACGAAAACGATTCGAGCAGCCCGACGAGCAGTGCGCCGGCGGCGGCCAATGGATAACTGACGAGGCCGCCGATGATGGCGCCGACGAACCCTTTGAGGCTCACCAGGAAGCCCGAGTCGTAATAAATCGTCGTAATCGGTCCGATGAGCACGCCGCAGAATGCGCACATCAACGCAGCGACGGCGAAGGTGAGCGTACCGGCGAAATTCGGCGACACGCCAACGAGCCGCGCGCCCACTCGATTGACGGCCGTGGCACGCAATGCCTTGCCGTACAGCGTCCTCCCGAAGAACAAGTAAAGAACGCCGATCAGCGCGGCGCTCGTGCCGACGACGAGGAGGCTCTGGACGTTAACGTTCACGTTACCAAGCTGAAACGATGCAGAGGCGAACGCCGGCGTCCGCGAGCCCTCCGCGCCGAAGAACCAGAGTCCGAGGCCGGTGAGCACGAAATGAACGGCAACCGAAACGATGAGCAGCACGAGAACGCTTGCTTCGGCAATCGGTTGGTAGGCAATCCGGTAGAGGAGCGGGCCCAATGCAGCCACCGCGGCAAGCGTCAGCGCCACTTGCACCGCAAATGGCAAATTCAACGGCGCCGACCACCACACCAGCGCCGCAATCGCGCACGGCGCGCCGGTCCACAGCAACAGCTGGCGCGGGGCTCGCGCTATCTCGCCCCGCTGCAGACATAGATAAAGCTCCAGAACGCCCGCTACGATGGCCATTCCGACCAGCAAGCTGACGGTGCCCGGCGGCTTGCCGAGTTGCAAGCCTGCCAGCGTCAATGTGCCGTACGCAACGAATTCACCGGCCGGTACCCAGATGACCCGAGTGACCGCGAACACCAGCACGAGCGCAAGCGCGAGTAACGCGTAAATCGCGCCGTTGGTGATCCCGTCCTGCGTCAACAGCGCGGCGATCGAAAGATCCATAGTGGGCCGCGCGGCGGTCCTCGAATTCTATTTAGCGAGAACCCACTGGCCGTTGTCGATTTTGATCATGACGCGTGCGCGGTTGTCGAGACCGTTGTGCTCTTGTGGCCCCATAACGAATACGCCATGCGTACCCACGACGTTGCCGGTCTCGAGCGCGTCGCGTAGCGCTGCGCGGAACTCTTTCGTCCCAGGTTTCGCCTTTTGCAGCGCGACCGGAACGGCCTGCGCAATCAGCAAATACGCGTCGTACGCGTGGCCGCCGAACGTCGTGCGCGAGCCTTTGCCGTACTTTGCCTCATACTTGGTGATGTACTCGGCGGCGACTTTCTTGATGGGATTCGAATCGGGCAGTTGCTCGAAGACCAACATCGGTCCGATCGGCAACAACGTGCCGTTGCCGTCGTTGCCGACGACGCGCAAAAAATCGGGATTGGCGACGCCGTGCGTTTGATAGATCTTCCCTTTGTAGTTGCGTGCAACAAGCTCCTTTTGCGGCGTCGCGCCGGGCGTTCCTGCGGCGCCGATCAAAATGGCGTCGGGGTTCGCGGCAACGAGCTTCAGCACTTGTCCGGTGACGGACGCGTCGCTGCGGTTATATTTTTCTTCGGCGACGACCTTGATTCCCGCTGTCTGCGCCGAGCGCTTGATTTCGGCAAGCCAGCCGTCGCCGTACGCGTCATTGAAGCCGATGTACCCCAGCGTCTTCACGCCGTTGGCTTTCATGTGCACCGCGACGGCGTCGGCCATCAGCGCATCGTTCTGCGGCGTCTTGAATACCCAGCGTGTCTTCGGATTCGCCGGGTCGACGATTCGTGCAGAGGCCGCCATCGAGATCATCGGCGTCTCGCTGTCGGCGGCGACGTCGATCATCGCCAGCGAATTGGGCGTGATCGTCGAACCAACGACGACGTCGACCTTGTCCTCAGCGATCAACTTGCGGATGTTCGTCACGGCCTTGGTCGTGTCCGAAGCATCATCCAACACGATCCAGTTGATCTTTTGTCCTGCAACCGAGGTCGGTAGAAGCTCGATCGTATTTCTCTCGGGAATGCCGAGCGACGCCGCAGGACCTGTCGCAGAGAGCGTCACGCCGATGTTGATGTCGGCGTTGGCCGTGCCAATTAATGCGAGCGAAGCGAAGAACCCAAAGGCAATAGCTTTGCAGCGTGACATGTGATCCCCCTTGTAGATGGTGCAGCCGGCCGGCATTTGCACACGCCGCGCGCAGTATGACGACCGGCCGCACAGTCGGCAAGCCGGCAGCAAACTATTGCGGTGTGCACATCGCCACGCCGTCGGCGCCATAACCTTCGGACAAATAGCCGCGCGTGATCATCGCTGCGCGTAGCGCGGGATCGGTGACGTAACGATGGTTGCTGTCGATCCGCTGGTTCCATAATCGGTAGACCGCGATCGTGGCAGCAGGACATGCACCATTTGTCGCATCGGGCAGCATCATCCGCATGACGTCGTCCGACTCGACGATGAACTGTGGAAAACGCGCTTTCGTGGCAGCGCATTCCGACGGCGACGCGGAGAGAAAATGTGAATCACCGATTGCAGGAGGAATATAGAGACGGCACACCGGCGACGTGCCGGCGACTGCGCTTGCATAAGCATGAAACGTCTGCCCGGTGCGCGACCAGCCGTGCAAAGTGCCGTTATCGAGCGCTGCAATCTCGACGGCAAGCGTCGTGATGAAATAGTGGTCGAGCGATGCGTGGTAGTACTCGATCACGTTGACCATGTTGGTGACGACGTCTGCGACAATTCGATAGACGGTGCCATCGTTGGCATTGGCGACGTAAAGCTCACCCGCTTCGTCCTCGCCGAATGTGGTGATAGCGAAACCGGTGGCGAGCTCCTGTCGCGTCCTCCACACGCCCTGCTCGTCGCGGGCAGCGCTCCACAGCGTTCCGCTGCAATAATCGCCATACAGATAGCGTCCGAATAGAGCGGGCGCTTGCGTTCCGCGATAAACGCCACCGCCGGTGATCGAGCAGCCAAATGCGTGCGTATATTCGATAACGGGCGGGACGAGCGTGGCGGAACCGCACGCGGGACCACCGCCCAGTGCGGTGCACTGCGATCCCTCCATCACATGCCAGCCGAAGTTGGTGCCGGCGCCTGTGCCCGCTGCAACGAAGTCGACTTCTTCGACGGCGTTTTGACCGACGTCGGCGATATAAAGGTCGCCTGTTTGACGATCGAACGAGATCCGCCATGGATTGCGAAGACCATACGCCCACACTTCGGTTCGGCCGGCGATTCCATTGGCGAACGGGTTGTCAGGCGGGATCGCATACAGTGCGCCGCGATCGACGTCGATCCGCAATAGCTTGCCGAGCCATTCGAACGTATTTTGAGCACGATTGCCCGGATCGTTGGCCGAACCGCCATCGCCGGTCGCCACGTACAGATAGCCGTCAGGACCAAACTTCACTGCACCGCCGTTGTGATTGGCGAACGGTTGCGGAATCAGCAGCAGTTGGACAACGGATGCCGGGTCCGCGCGATCGGGATCGGTTGTGCTCACCCGATAACCGGCGACAACGGTCGCGCCATCAGGCCGGCGCGTGTAATTGACGAAGAACAACCCGTTGTCGCGAAACTGAGGGTGGAAAGCAAGTCCAAGGAGCCCTTGTTCACCGCCGAATTGCACGAGTGCGGTCAAGTCGAGAAACGGCGCCGCCGTCAATTGCCCATTCTTCGCGACACGGATCCGGCCGGGTTGCTCGACGATGAACAGACGCCCGCTGCCGTCGCGCGCATTCGCGATATCCACAGGGTTTTGCAATCCCGCAATCGCGGGCACAACCCGAGTGTCAGCGTACGCGACGCTGATCGCAACGTCTAACAGTACACCGACAACAGCGAACAGGACCGCCGCGCAGCGTACTCGTCTAGACGTTCCGTTCGCCCGTGCGGGCACTCCCGTCATTTCTTGAGTGCGTCGCGAATTTCCCGCAACAAGGCAACTTCCTCCGGCGGCGCCGCCGGGGCCGCGGGCTCCGCGCGACGCAGGCGATTGATCGCCCTCACCATCATAAAAATGATGAAGGCCAAGATGACAAAGTTGATCGCGACGGTGATGAAGTTGCCGTACGCGAACAGCGGCACGCCCGCCTTCGTAAGCGCCTCGTACGTCATCGGTCCGTTGTAATTGGGCGGCGGATTCCCGAGCGTGATGAACCAGTTCGAGAAGTCGAGACCGCCGACGAGGCGGCCGGCAACCGGCATGATGATGTCCTTGACGAGCGAGTCGACGATCTTGCCGAATGCCGCCCCGATGATCACGCCGACCGCGAGGTCCACCACGCTGCCCTTGATCGCAAATTCGCGAAACTCAGTCATGAACGCCATGCACGTCCTCCTGAGAGAATTCCGGGTCGCACAGCGGCTACGTTCTCCTTATACTGCCGCCTCGCCCGATTCGCCGGTGCGGATCCGCACGGCTTGCTCCACGTTCGTTACGAAGATCTTTCCATCGCCGATCTTGCCCGTGCGAGCGGCCTTGATGATCGCCTCGATCGCGCGCTCCACCAGTGTATCGGCAATGATCACTTCGACTTTCACCTTCGGCAGGAAGTCGACGACGTATTCCGCGCCGCGATAAAGCTCCGTATGGCCCTTCTGCCGGCCGAAACCCTTGACTTCCGTGACGGTCAGCCCGGTAACGCCGATGTCGGACAACGCCTCGCGGACTTCGTCGAGCTTGAATGGCTTCACGACTGCTTCGACTTTTTTCATGCCACTTCTCCGTGCGTCGAACTTGTCATAGCAGCATACACGATGCGATACGCTAGGAAGCGGTTGAACGAGTTCCGCGCTGCGCCACTTCTTCCCATTCGTGCCACGCCGACGTGATCGGATAGCGCCAATCCTTGCCGAACCCGCGCGGCGTGATCCGTATGCCTACAGCGGCTTGCCGCCGTTTGTATTCGTTGATCTTGATAAGCCGCACGACCCTGCGCACATGTTCGGCGGCAAACCCCTGCGCCACGATTTGGGCAGGGCTCAAATCGCGTTCGACGTATGCTTCGAGAATCGCATCGAGCACGTCATAAGGGGGCAGCGAATCCTGGTCGGTCTGGTTCTCGCGAAGCTCCGCCGATGGCGCCCGCGTGATGATGCGCTCGGGAATCACGCGGCCGAGGCTGTTGCGGTAGCGGGCGAGACGATAGACGAGCGTCTTGCTGATGTCCTTCAAGACAGCGAACCCGCCGGCCATGTCTCCGTAAAGAGTGGCATAGCCCACTGCCATTTCCGACTTGTTGCCTGTCGTCAACACAATCGACCCGAACTTATTCGACAACGCCATCAGCAGCGTGCCCCGAATGCGCGCCTGAATGTTTTCTTCGGCCGCGTCGACGGGCTGTCCACTGAATTCGCGCGAGAGCGTTTCCAGAAACGCATTGAAAACCGGCCCGATCGGCATCTCGTCGTAACGAACGCCGACAATACCAGCCATCTCGCGCGCGTCATCGAGACTGATCGACGCGTTGTATCGGGACGGCAGCATCAACGCGCGGACGCGATCGCGCCCGAGTGCGTCGACCGCTACCGCGAGCGTCAATGCCGAATCGATGCCGCCGGAGAGACCGATCAGCACGCCGGGAAAGCGGTTCTTGTTGACGTAGTCGCGCACGCCCATGACGAGCGCGTGGTAGACGTGCGGCTCGAGCGCTTCGTCGAGGCCCCCGCGTACGTGCTTCGGCGTCGCGCCGTCGAACTGGACGAGCGCGATCGTTTCGTGCCATGCCGGAAGTTGTTGAGCAACGGTGCCGGTTCCATCGACGACGAACGACGCGCCGTCGAACACGAGCTCGTCCTGACCGCCGACACGGTTGACATAGACGATCGGCAGACCGGTTTCTTTTGCGCGCGCGCTTACTTGTTCGCGACGTAACGCCTGCTGATGCGTGTGATAGGGAGATCCATTCGGCACGACGATTACTTGCGCGCCCGCAACTTTGGCGCGTGCTGCCGGCGGAGCGAACCAGACGTCCTCACAAATGATCACAGCGCAACGGATGCCTTCGACGTTGAACACGCACGGCGTGCCATCGGGCTCGAAATAACGTTGCTCGTCGAATACCGTGTAATTCGGCAGTTGCGCCTTACGATAGACCTGCGCGATCGCGCCATCGCGGATGACGGCGACGGCATTGTGGCGCACGCCGTCATGGACCTCGGGATAGCCAACCAGCGCCGTCACGCCGTGGACGCGCGTAGCAAGCTCGCGAAGCTCACGTGCGCACGCGTCGAGAAAAGCGGGGCGTAACAACAAGTCTTCGGGCGGATATCCGGAAAGCGATAATTCCGGCGTCACGACGAGCGCGGCACCCCCGCGCCGTCCTTCGTCGATGGCGGCCGCGAGGCACTGCGCATTGCCGCGAAGGTCGCCAACGACCTGATTCAGCTGCGCGATCGCGACATGCATAGGTTAAAGAATTTTAGCATGCGTCATTCGAGACCTTTCGCTTGAGCAGCGGCTAAGATCGCGCCACAATCATGAGCTGCCGTCCGATTCGAACGATGCACACCCCCATTCCCTTCTCTCCCGTGCCATTGCCCGTACTGCGTTCTCCCGTCATTCGAAGCGATGTCTCGCTCTCTGCGATCGACGCTCGCGCATGGAACGCACTCGCGCCCGGACATCCGTTCCTTTCGCATGCGTTCTTCTCCGCGCTGCATGAGACCGGCTGCGCGTCGCGGGAAACCGGCTGGCAGGCAAGATTCATGACGGCGTGGAACGATGGGACGCTGGTCGGCGCGATGCCGCTTTATGCGAAAGCGCACAGTTACGGCGAATATGTTTTCGACTGGGGTTGGGCGGATGCCTACCGACGTCACGGAAGGCGCTACTACCCGAAGCTTCTTTCGGCAATTCCATTTACGCCGGTGCCCGGCCCGCGGCTCCTCGCTACCGATGCCGCGACGCGACGTGCAATGCTCGACGCGGCGTTGGCGCAGGTTCACTCGGGCCGCTTTTCATCGCTGCACGTATTGTTCCTCGACGATGACGAAGCCAACGAAGGCGAAGCCGCGGGTTTGATCGTTCGTCACGGCGTGCAGTTTCACTGGCGCAACGCCGGTTATCGTGATTTCACCGATTTTCTCGCCGCGCTCACACACGAAAAGCGCAAGAAGATACGGCAGGAGCGCAAGAAACTTGCGGAGTCGGGCGCGTCGTTTGTTCGCAAGACCGGCGCAGCGATCGAAGAGCGTGATTGGCGACTCTTCTTTCGTTGCTACGAGAGCACGTATCGAGCACATCACTCGACGCCGTACCTCACGCGCGATTTCTTCGACCAACTCGCTCAGACAATGCCGGAGCATCTATTGCTCATCGTCGGCTACCACAACGACAAGCCGATCTGCGCAGCGCTCGACGTCTACACCAGCGAAACGATGTGGGGACGCTATTGGGGTTCGGTCGAATACGTGCCGGGCATGCATTTCGAGGCGTGTTACTACCAAGGGATCGAGTTCTGCATCGAGCGCGGCATTGCGCGCTTCGAGGGTGGCGCCCAAGGGACGCACAAGCTCTCGCGTGGGCTCCTGCCGGTCACGACCCATTCGCTGCACGCGATCGGCGATCGCGGATTCGCGGCGGCGATTGCCGACTATTGCGCGCGCGAACGCAACGACGTTGCGCACGCAGTCGACGAATTGGAAGAATCGAGCCCGTTTCGCGATGCGACGAAGTGATGCTGATCTATTCCACGTCGCATTTCGTTCTGCCGTTGCCGCCGACGCACCGATTTCCGATGCGCAAATACGCATTGCTTCACGAGCGGGTCACAGCAATCGCCCCGGAATGTCTGCGCGTTCCTGCAGCCGTCACCGACGCCGAGCTCGCCAACGCGCATTCGACCGAATACGTCGCCGCAGTCGTGGACGGCTTGCTACCACCTTCTTCGCTTAGACGAATTGGCTTTCCGTGGTCGCCGTCGATGGTGGAGCGGTCGCGCCGATCCGCCGGTGCAACGCTGGGCGCATGTCGTAGCGCGCTCGCATCGGGCAGTGGCATCAATCTCGCGGGCGGCACCCACCATGCGTATCGCGATCATGGTGCAGGATTCTGCGTGTTCAACGACGCTGCGGTGGCGGTTCGAACGCTGCAGAGCGAAGGCCGGATCGAGCGTGCTCTCATCGTCGACCTCGACGTTCACCAAGGCGACGGCAGCGCGACGATCTTTGCCGACGATCCGGCCGTCTTCACATTTTCGATGCACGGGCGCGGCAATTTTCCGTTCATTAAAGCAGCATCGAGTCTCGATGTTGAACTGGCCAACGGGACTACTGATCGCGAATACATGACGATCCTTGCACTTGCTCTTGCCCATATCCTGTCGGGGCCGAAGCCCGACCTTGCCATCTACCTTGCCGGAGCGGACCCTTATGCCGGCGACCGATTGGGGCGACTTTCACTGTCGAAGCGAGGTCTCGCCGCTCGCGATCGGTACGTGCTCGAGACGTTACGGCATCACGACGTGCCCGTCGCGGTCGTCATGGCGGGCGGTTACGCCGAGAAGGTCGAGGACGTCGTCGACATCCACTCCAGCACCGTCGAGATCGCGCTCGCGCTGTTCGAACCCGCATTTGCGTGAAATTTCGCCAATGGCCGACACCCTTCTCGTTGAGCGAATGGCCCGCGTCGCGACCGTGACGTTGAATCGCGTTGAGGCACTCAACGCGCTCGATTTCGCGATGATGGACGCGCTGGTCGCCAACATGGCATTACTCGCAGCCGATGAATCGCTGCGCGTGATCGTGCTGTGCGGCGCCGGCGCACATTTCATGGCAGGCGGTGACGTCCACGCATTTGCGCAAGATATCGACGAAGCGCCTTCGGAGCGACAGGCGCGTTTTCAGCGGTTGATTGGACGATTGCACGCCGCGATCGAGCTGATACGCCGGATGCCGCATCCGGTCATCGCCCGCGTGCAAGGTGCGGTCGCCGGTTTCGGCCTCTCATTGATGTGCGCGTGCGACTTGGTCGTCGCCGCCGAAGACGCTTACTTCACGTCGGCCTATCGACAACTCGCGCTGACACCTGACGGCGGCCTGACATTCGCGTTGCCGCGCATCGTCGGGTTACGAAAGGCGATGGAAATTCTGTTGCTATCGGAGCGCTTCGACGCAGCCGAAGCCTCACGTCTGGGACTCGTCAACAAGGTCGTGCCGCTCGATGAGCTTGATGCGACGGTGGCGGCGTGGGCACGCTCGTTGGAAAGTGGACCCACGCAGGCATTACGCAACGCCAAGCGTCTGGCGCGCCAATCGCTCGATCACACGTTGTCCGAACAGTTGCAGGCGGAAGCCACAAGCTTTGCGCAATGCGCGGCGACGCCCGAATTCGTCGAAGGCGTGCGCGCGTTCGTTGCCAAGCGCAAGCCGCGCTTTTGAAATGTACCCCACGCTCGCGGCTGAAGCCGCTACGCTCTGCCCTCTACCCCCAGAGGCGGAGCGCAGTCCCGCGGTCTGGGACGGCCCTGCGGCGCTCATACGGCCTGGTTAAGTCTCTTCGTCGTTGGGCGGCGTGCGATCGCCTGGAGGTGCGACGTTACCGTTCACCTCGGCGCGAGGCTTTTCCGGGCGCCGCGCGTGCCGATGGCCGAACGCCCCAGGTCCTTTTTGTCCCCCACCTCCGCCGAATCCAGCAGCCTTCGCGCGTGGACCGCTGCGATGACGTGGCGCGTCGTGCGTTGCGAAGCCGCGATGCCCGCCCTGAGAGTTGGCGTTACGGGGTGTCGAGAAGGGCGATGCATTCGCGTTGCTTTGCGGTTGGATTTCGTCGAAGTTACCGCGCTGACGCGGTGGCTGTCGATGCGGCGATCCCGAAAATCGCGCTTGTCCGTTGGCTCCGCCGGAGCCTGATGGGCCCTGGTGCGGCGAACCTTTCGCGTTTGGTCGATATCCAGGTTTGCCGCCCTTATGATGCGGGCGCGGTTGCGACGAACCCGGCGCACCATGCGGGCGCGCTTGCGGGTGGCCTTGAGCATGCGGAGGACCGTGACGCCGCCCATCCTTGCCGCCGTTCCGTTGCTCACGCCCGCCTCTGTTTTCAGGCGCGGCGCGTGGCGTAAGTCCCGCGCTTTCGACGAGGGTGTTCACTGCCGCAGGCTCGAGCTCCAGCCATTCACCGCGCTTGATCGCGGTCGGCATTGCGACAACACCGTAACGTGTGCGGATCAGTCGGCTGACCATGACGCCTAACGCCTCGAATATGCGCCGCACTTCGCGATTGCGTCCTTCCCGCAATACGACGCGGTACCAGTGGTTGGACGCATCTTCGTCGCCACCTGCGTCTTCAACCGATTGGCAGCGCGCAACGCCATCGTCCAGCGTAACGCCCGATAGCAGCTTTTGCTGTTGCTCTTCCGACAAGCGACCCATGACGCGGACCGCATATTCGCGATCTACTTCGTAGCGCGGGTGCATCAATCGGTTGGCGAGCTCTCCGGAGTTCGTGAACAGCAACAAACCTTCAGTGTTGTAATCGAGGCGCCCCACATTGATCCATTTGCCGTTGCCGATCGACGGCAGCTTCTCGAACACCGTCGCACGTCCTTCGGGATCGTCGCGTGTGACAATTTCTCCTGGGGGCTTGTGATAGATCAGCACGCGCGGCCGCGGCTCCGCAAAGCGGACCTTGACGATTTCGCCGTTGATGCGGACTTCATCGCCGGGGCTCACCTTCTGCCCAATTTCCGCAGGCATGCGGTTCACGGTAATGCGCCCGGCGAGAATCATCTCTTCCATCGCGCGCCGTGACCCGAACCCGCACGCCGCCAGCACTTTGTGCAGGCGTTGCGGCTCGTTGAAGACTTCGTCAGTGGAGCGCTTGTGCTTCGGAGGCGGAAGGCTCTCCGCGATCCGCTGTAGCGCCAGGCTCGGCTGCTGCACTGGACCCGAGGACCGGGCTCGCGAGTGCGAGTGGCGCCGCGGTGGCCTTTGTGGGGGCATTAGGTATCTCCAGGAGGTGGGAAGGATCGAGCTCGGCGAGAGGTGGCAGCTCCGACAAGGAGCGCAAGCCGAGGTCATCGAGGAAGGTCTTCGTCGTCGCGTAGAGCGCCGGTCGTCCCGGCGTTTCGCGATGGCCGACAACCTCGACCCATTGCCGGTCCTCGAGCGTCTTCACGACGTTCGTGGACACGGCGACGCCGCGGATGGCCTCAATGTCGCCGCGGGTCACGGGTTGCTGGTAGGCGATGATCGCCAAGGTTTCCATCACCGCACGCGAATATCGTGGCGGCTTTTCGGGGGTCAATCGGTCCAGATAAGGTTGAACGTCGCGGCGGCCTTGGAAACGCCAACCGGACGCGACCTGCACCAGCTCGATTTTGCGACCGGTCCAATCCTCGCGTAGCTCGTCGAGGATCTTGCGCACGAGGTCGCCGTCGAGTGGAGGCTCGAAAAGTCGCGCGAGCTGCGCGATGGGAACGGGCTCGCCGGCGACGAGAAGCGCCGCCTCGAGAATCTGCTTGATTTCGGTCAAGTCGGACATCGGTTCGGACGTTTGCATCATGCTTCGGCGGCGAGCGTAAATGGCCGCTCACCCTTTAACTGAACGTGGATCGGTGCGTAAGGCGCGGCTTGTGCGACGTCGATCAACTGCTCTCGCGAAAGTTCCAACAGCGCGAGAAACGTGACGACCAGATGCTGCAGATCGGCGTGCTCGGCAAAAAGTGTCGTGAATTCGCGATAGCGGCCAGGTTGCAGCAGCTTAAGAAGCCGGCTCATCTCCGAGCGGACGGACAACTGTTCGCGCGATACGAGATGGTGACGATTAATTCTTGCGCGTTCAATCAGTACGGCCCAAGCAGACCGCAGATCCTCCGGCGCGACGTTCGGAAATCGCGCTGGTGCGACCCGATCGAGAAAAACACGAACCATCGCAAAGTCGCGGTCGACCAGTGGGAGCGCATCGATCTCGCGAGACGCCTGCTTCATGCGCTCGTATTCGAGTAGGCGGCGAACGAGCTCGGCACGCGGATCGGCGGACTCTTCGCCCGCGGGCACGGGCGGACGCGGCAACAAGAGCCGCGACTTTATTTCAATCAGCACCGCCGCCATCAACAAGTATTCGGCAGCGAGCTCGAGCTGCGTTTTGCGCATCATCTCGACGTAGCCCAAGTACTGGCGCGTGAGCTCCGCCATCGGGATGTCGAGCACGTTGATGTTCTGGCGGCGAATCAAATAGAGCAACAAGTCGAGCGGGCCTTCGAACGTCTCGAGAAAGATCTCGAGCGCCTCTGGAGGAATGTAAAGGTCGTGCGGAAACTCGTTGACGGGTTCGCCATAGACGCGCGCAAGCGGCCGCGGCAGCGGGGACGGATGTTCGAGATCGAGCGCGGCTTCGCTAGTCATAAGCAAGCCCCATTGCCTGGCGCACGTCGCGCATCGTTTCCTCGGCAAGTTTGCGCGCGCGTTCGCAACCATCTGCGACGATGTTGCGGACAAGCGCCGGATCGTCGAGATACTTTTGCGCGCGCTCGTGAATCGGCTTTTGTTCGCGGATAATCGCGTCGATCACCGGCTGCTTGCATTCGAGGCAGCCGATACCGGCAGTCGTGCATCCTTTGACGACCCAGTCTTGGGTCTCCTTGCCCGAATATATCTGGTGCAGTCCCCAAACCGGACACTTCTCCGGATTACCGGGATCACTGCGGCGGACGCGCGCCGGATCGGTTTGCATCGTACGAATCTTTTCCGAGACCGCAACCGGATCCTCGCGAAGCATGATGGCATTGCCGTACGACTTCGACATCTTCTGGCCGTCGAGGCCTGGAACGCGCGGCGTTTCCGTCAAGAGCGGTTGCGGCTCCGGCAGAATGACGCGCCGCGAGCCTTCGAGGAAGCCGAACAGCCGCTCCTGATCGCCAAGCGAAAGGTTTTGCGTGTCGTTCAATAGCGCACGTGCGGCATCGAGTGCTTCCGTGTCACCCTTCTCCTGAAACGCGGTGCGAAACTGCTGATAGCGCTTTGCCTTCTTGCTGCCGAGCTTCTTGATCGCGGCCTGCGCTTTTTCCTCGAATCCCGGCTCGCGGCCGTAGATGTGATTGAAGCGCCGCGCGAGCTCGCGCGTCAGCTCGATGTGCGATACCTGATCTTCACCGACGGGCACCATGTTGGCGCGATAGATCAGGATATCAGCGCTTTGCATCACCGGGTAACCGAGAAAGCCGTAGTTCGACAGATCGCGATCGGCCAGCTTTTGCTGCTGCTCCTTGTACGAGGGAACCCGCTCGAGCCAACCGATCGGCGAGATCATGCCGAGCAACAACGTCAGCTCGGCGTGCTCGGGAATGCGCGACTGGATGAAAATCGTCGCCCGCGTCGGGTCGATTCCCGCGGCCAACCAATCGATGAACATATCCCATACTGTCTCGGCAATCGTCTCCGGCGTCTCGTAATGCGTCGTCAGCGCGTGCCAATCGGCCGCGAAGAACAAGCACTCGTATTCTTCCTGGAGCTTGATCCAATTCTTGAGCGCGCCATGGTAATGGCCAATATGCATGCGCCCCGTCGGACGCATGCCCGACAGCACGCGATCAGCAAACATGTACAGAAAAGTTCGTAGTTTTTTTCGCTACTTCAAAGGCCGATGATTCGGGCAATCACCGAGGCCGCGAAGCGGATCAGCGGCCGCATCAGGTCGTCAAGCACGCCCAGCGCCAGCAAGACAAGAATAATGAAAAAACCGTACGGTTCGAGGCGCGACAGCATGGCGGAGGCCCTGCCCGGCAGCAAGCCCGCAAGCACTCGACCGCCGTCAAGGGGCGGCAATGGAAGCAGATTCAACGCCATCAACACTAGATTTACCTTGAACCCAATATCCGCCATCTCAAAAAGGCCTGCGCTGGCGAGCGGTCCCGACGGCGCAGTGGCTGCAAGCGCAAATGCCCAGAGAAGCGCCTGCAGAAAGTTCGATCCCGGCCCGGCCGCGGCCACCCAGATCATGTCGCGCTTCGGATCCTTGAGATTGCCGAAGTTCACCGGTACCGGTTTAGCCCAGCCAAAGACGAATGGCGGCGACCGGTTGACCCACGCCAGCGCCAGCAACATGCCCGGAACCAGGATCGTCCCGACCGGGTCGATGTGCTTCAACGGGTTCAGCGTAATCCGGCCGAGCATTTCGGCCGTGCGATCGCCGAACAGCTTGGCTACGTAGCCGTGGGCGGCTTCGTGCAACGTGATCGCAAAGACCACCGGCACTGCCCAGAGCACGATGGTCTCGAGCGATACATCCATTAATTCGCCATTTTACCTTATTTGGGTCGCTGGTCCCACGGTTTTCAAGGGCATTCGCGTATCGCGTCATAGGCCGAGTCGGGCCGGCTCCCCGAGCCCGCGACGGACGATGACCGGCGGCGTTTGCGCGAGGTCGATCACCGTGGTCGGCGTCGCAGCGCAAGGTCCTGCGTCGATGATGAGGTCGATCGATTGGCCAAATCTGGCGACAATCGCTTCGGCATCGTTGAGCGGCTCATCACTTTCGGGAGGTATCAGCGTGGCGGAAAGCATCGGCGCGCCGACTTCATCGAGTAATGCGCGCGCAAGCCGATGATCGGGGATTCGTACGCCGATGGTTCGACGGCGGGGATGCTGCAAACGCCGCGGAACCTCGTGCGTCGCGGGCAGCAAAAAGGTGAAGCTTCCGGGCGTTCCTTGCCGGACGATTCGGAACTGCCAGTTGTCGAGGCGCGCGAAATGGCCAACGTCCGCCATATCGCGACACATCAGCGTCAAGTGGTGCCGGTCGTCCAAGGCGCGAATTGCGCGGATGCGTCGAGCGGCCTCCGCGTCGTCGAGACGGCACCCGAGCGCATACGATGAGTCGGTCGGATAGGCGATGACGCCGCCGTCGCGCACCTCACGCGCTGCCAAGCGCAGCAACCGGGGCTGCGGATTCGTCGGATGGATCGCCAATACCTGTGGCATACCCTTGGCCCCAGCAGCGTGCGTCCCCTCAGCTATATAATGCACGACTATATTGTTAAAGACGTTATATGCAGTCGTGAACCTACAGCAGCTCAAATATCTATGCGCAGTCGTCGACCACGGGCTGAATGTGTCCGACGCGGCAGTCGCGCTTTATACGTCGCAGCCGGGAATCAGCAAGCAGATTCGACAGCTCGAAGACGAGCTCGGCCTCCGCGTCTTCGTGCGTCAGGGCAAACGGCTCGCATCGCTCACGCCGGCCGGTGAAATCGTCGTCGCGACGGCCCGCCGCGCACTCCGCGAGATTCTCAACATGAAGCGCGTCGCGGACGAGTTTCGGACCGAGGACGCCGGAACGCTCGCCATAGCGACGACGCACACGCAAGCGCGGTACGTACTTCCCAAGGTTCTCTCCACGTTCGCCACTGAATTTCCAAGGGTGCGCGTGATGCTGCACCAAGGCAATCCGGTTCAAGTGGCCGAGCAGACCGTCGCGGGTGAGTCCGACCTCGGCATTGCCACCGAATCGCTCGCCGATTACCCCGAGCTTGTGACGCTGCCGTGCTACCGCTGGAATCGATGCGTGCTCGTGCCCAAAGGTCATCCGCTCGCCAAGATTAAACCCTTGACGCTCGAGGCGCTCGCGAAGCACCCGATCGTGACCTACGACTTCGCGTTTACGGGCCGCTCCGCGATCAACGCCGCATTTGCGGCCAAAAGCCTGCAGCCGAACGTCGTGCTGACCGCGCTCGATTCCGATGTCATCAAGACCTACGTAGAGCTTGGGATGGGAGCAGGCATCGTCGCACAAATGGCGTACGACGCGGACAAGGACCCGGCGTTTGAAATGCTTGACGCCAGCCATCTCTTCGCGGCGTCGACGACGCGACTTGCATTGCGACGCGGCGTATTCCTGCGTGGTTACGTCTATCGGTTCATCGCGCTCTTCGCACCGCAGTATTCCCGTTCGGTAGTCGATGGTGCGCTCGCCGGCGACGCAGTAGTCCCCGTCGAGTTGTGACGGGTTCGCCGGCGACGCCCGGTTCCACTGCGGAACCTGGGCTCCCGTATCCACGATCATGGTCGTTCGCCGCGCTGCTGGCCGCGTTGGCGATGCTCGGTCCTTTTGCGATCGACATGTATTTGCCCGCGTTCCACGCGATTGGGGTGGAATTCGCCGTCTCCCAAATCGCCGTTCAGCAGACGCTCTCGACGTATCTTTTCGCCTATGCCTTCATGATGCTGTGGCACGGCGCCTTGTCGGACGCGTTGGGCCGCCGTCCGGTCGTGCTCGTGAGCCTTGCGATCTACGCCTTCGCGTCGCTCGGCTGCGCGATCGCGGGAAACATCCAATCGTTGTGGCTCTTTAGGACGTTGCAGGGCTTGTCGGCCGGCGCAGGACTTGTCGTCGGCCGCGCGATCATTCGCGACCGCTACCACGGCCCCGAAGCGCAGCGCTTGATGTCGCAGATCACGCTGGTCTTCGGCATTGCGCCGGCTTTGGCGCCAGTTGTCGGAGGCGTGTTGCTAAATACGCTCGGCTGGCGATCAATCTTCTGGATGATGCTGGTACTCGTTAGCGCGGTGCTAGCCTGGGCTGCTCTCAACTTACCTGAAACGCTGCCGAAGACACGACGTCAACCGCTGCATCCGCGCGTGTTATGGGCCAATTACTCCCTTGTCCTACGAACGTACGACTTTCTGTTGTTGAGCGCGATCCCCACGCTCAACTTTGCGGCGATCTTCATTTACGTTGCGGCGGCGCCGACTTATCTCGTCGATCTACTGGGCGTATCAACGTACGGGTTTGCATGGCTCTTCATCCCACTGATCGGCGGCATCATGGCTGGCGCGCTGCTGTCGGGACGACTTGCCGGGCGATTATCACCGCAGAGCACGATTCGCCTCGGCTACGCGTGCATGTTCGCGGGCGCAATCCTAAATCTGCTTGTCGTTGCGTTCATTCCGCCGAGCGTGCCTTGGCATGTATTGCCTCTGTTCGTATTCACGATGGGAACGAGCATCGTGATGCCGAGCGTTACATTACTGTTGCTCGATCTCTTTCCCGCGATGCGCGGATTAGTGTCCTCACTCGCGGGATTCGTTCAATTTGCGTTTTCCGGTTTCAACGCAGGCACGATCGCGCCGTTCCTTGCGCATTCGCTGGCGTTGCTCGCGAGCGGCATGGCGACTCTGACAGTTGCGAGCTGCGCGCTGTGGTTGTTGTACCGACAACGTGATGGCGCTATTCGTTAGGTAGCAGCACATCGATCGGGCCGCACGTTCTTCTTGACGACGCAAAGTAGATTAAATCCGCATTGCAAGTGTGCGTGCACATGGATGTTTCGATCACAACGGCTCAATGACACTGTAATACCGTTGATTGTGGCGAAAAATCGTCCATCCGGCTAATTTACGAAACCAAAATGAAGGAATAGAGTTGTTCGGAGTCGCAAGGAGAACGACGATGCTTGTTCAAATTGAGCCGATCAATTCCGCACTTCCGCCGTTGGTTACGGTCCCACCATCGCTTACGCCGCTTATCGACGCTGCCAACGCTGGCAGTTCGCTCGCCGACCCCATCCAAAAGATTGTCAATGGGATGGGATTTCGCAGTTTCATGTACGGCGTAGGAACCGGAAAAACGTTGCAGCGCGACGAGCGGTTTTTCGTATGGGCCACGGTGCCGAAAGAGTGGATTGTCGAATACGATCGCGAAAGTTATGTTGAAATCGACCCGCGTTTGACATACGCGTGGACGACGCTTCCGCCGCCTCTTATCTGGGATGCGCGAATCGCGAACGGCGATGCGCGGGTAGAGAGCTTCCTCGCACGGGCCGCTGTCTATGGCATCGGCAGCGGGGTTGCAATCTATCTGCACGATTATCAGTCGAAAGTCGTTGTCGCTCTCAATCAACCCGAGCGAGTCTTAACCGGACGGAGAAGAGCGCAAATAACCAAACTCTTGGGCGATGCGATGCAGCTCGCTTCCATCTTTCATTTGATCTTCATGAAATCGGTGGTGGAAAAAGATCTGCCCCCTATCCAACAAGGCAGCCCTCTTTCGGCACGCGAACGGCAATGCCTCAGTCTGGCGGCTCGCGGCATGGTGAGTCCCGATATCGGCCACAAGCTGAACATCACCGAGCGCACTGTGAACTTTCATTTCAGCAACATCATCAGCAAATTGGGTGTGCTGAACCGTCACGAAGCCATTGCGATGGGTGTCGCACATGGACTGATTCAAGTCGACCGTCAAAACACGCCGCTCGTGCCGTTGCATCCGTCGAGAATTCGCGATGCGCAACTCAAGCGCTGGGAAAACCTTCGGAAGCAACGCGCCGCGGCAGCCTCGGAAGGATGAATTCAGTCGCTAGGACGTTCGGTCCTGTTGTCGCCTGCGACAGCGTCCAACCGCGCGACGTAAGACGCGAGGTCTGAAGCAAGTTGGGACTCAACCGCAAGTCGCTCCCCGGTGCTCGGATGGACGAACGAGAGCTTCCACGCGTGTAGAAACATCCGGCGCAGACCTTCTTTCGCGAGCTCTTTGTTCCACGCAAAGTCGCCGTATTTATCGTCGCCGGCCAGCGGAAATCCGAGATGCGTCAGGTGTACACGAATCTGATGCGTGCGGCCGGTTCGCAACTCAGCCTCCAGCAACGTTAACGGCGGATCGTGTTCAGCCCATACGCGGCGACGGTGGAACACCGTTTCAGCCTCCTGACCGTTTTCTTCCACGCGCACGCGGCGCTCACCTTCCCGCGTCGCGAATTTGTGCAGCGACAGCCGGACAGTGCGTTTCGCGTCACGCCAGCGGCCACGGACCAAAACCCAATAGCGTTTGTCGAACTCGCCATTCCGAAGTTGCTCATGCAGAGCGACCAGCGCGGAGCGTTTTTTCGCGACTAGCAGCACGCCTGACGTGTCGCGGTCGAGGCGATGAACGAGCTCGAGGAATCGCGCGTCGCGACGCGATGCACGAAGCTGCTCGATCAGCCCGAAAGCAATTCCGCTTCCACCATGCACCGCAAGTCCGGCGGGCTTGTCGATCGCCACGATCGCATCGTCCTCGTACAGAACGGAGACTTTTGACGCGACCTTAGGAGCAAGCCGTGAGGTCGCCGCGGGTTTGGCAACGCGGACGGGCGGAACGCGGACAACATCGCCCAAGACAAGCCGTGTATCGGCGCCGACGCGACCTTTGTTCACGCGGATTTCGCCCGTTCGCAAGATCCGATAAATGTGACTTTTGGGAACGCCTTTCAGAATACGAGCCAGAAAATTATCGATCCGCTGGCCGGCCGACTCCTCGCCGACTGTGAGCCACGTCACAGCATCCTTGCTTAACTCATTCATTCGCTTATAATTGTGGAGATTGCGCCCGATCGACGATGGCGGGCAGCTGCGAAGTATGTAGCGCGCCGATGGTCGGTCATTACCGCGCGCAGACCCTGCCTAACGCAGGGGAAGCCGGCTAAGTCGCTCACCGGCCGGGGCTTGTTCCCGGAAAAGTAGCGATCGTAAAGCAAGAGCGCAGTCTCCGCATCCGGCATCGGCCGGGATGAAGCGGCCTAGCTGCGCGGCGCATGAAGCGAGAATTTCTGCTCGCGGATGCGAGGCGATGCCCGCGCATTAGCGCCGCATCGGCGCAGCCGCCAGACAATCGACGCCTGTTCGCGAACAAGAAGACGCACATCCGACGAGAGCCTTTCGCCCCGGGTCAACCGAGGCCCCATGCCAAACGAGCCCGTAACTTACTGCTCCGCTTTCGTCGGTTGCCGGCTGTTGCCGGCGAAACAGTCTTCACGCATGCCTGCCGCGTAGCTTGATCGACGCAAGCCGTCGTGCTTGCGCCGTGTGCCGTTTCCCCACGCTGCCTACGGTCGACGTTGCGCCGGGGAAGGCCCATGAAACGCATGCTGTTCAACGCCACTCAAGCCGAAGAGCTTCGAGTGGCCATCGTCGATGGTCAGAAGCTCATCGATCTCGATATCGAATCCGCATCCAAGGAGCAACGCAAGAGCAATATCTATAAGGCCGTCATCACGCGCATCGAGCCCTCACTCGAAGCGTGTTTCGTCGACTACGGCACCGACCGCCACGGCTTCCTACCGTTCAAGGAAATCTCGCGACACAGCCTCAAGGCCGCCGCCGGTGCGCGCGGCGATGGCGACGACAGCGAAGAAACCGGCGGGCGCCGCGTGCAGGAACAACTCCGCGAAGGCCAGGAGCTCATCGTCCAAGTCGACAAGGACGAACGCGGCAATAAAGGCGCCGCGCTGACAACCTACATTTCGCTCGCCGGCCGCTACCTTGTGCTGATGCCGAACAACCCGCGCGGCGGCGGCGTGTCGCGACGGGTAGAGGGTGAAGAACGAAACGAGCTCCGGGAAGCCGTCGGCCAGCTCGAAGTCCCGCGCGGAATGAGCGTCATCGCCCGCACGGCCGACATCGGGCGCTCGACCGAAGAATTACAGTGGGACTTGAACTACCTGATGCAGCTGTGGCATGCGATCGAGGACGCCGCCAAGCTCCAGACCGGTGCCTACTTGATCTATCAGGAATCAAGTCTCGTCATTCGTGCGATCCGCGATTATTTCCATCCCGATATCGGCGAGATCCTGATCGACACCGAAGGCATCTACGAACAGGCGCAGCAGTTCATGAGCCACGTGATGCCGGCCAATGTTTCGCGTGTCAAGCTATACAAAGACGATGTCCCCTTGTTTTCGCGCTTTCAGATCGAGCACCAGATCGAGACGGCGTACGCGCGACAGGTGCCGTTGCCATCGGGCGGCGCGATCGTCATCGATCACACCGAAGCGCTGGTATCCGTCGATGTCAACTCGGCCCGCGCCACCAAGGGGAGCGACATCGAGACGACCGCTTTCGAGACGAATCTCGAAGCGGCCGAAGAAATCGCGCGACAGCTACGCTTGCGCGACTTGGGCGGCCTGATCGTCATCGACTTCATCGACATGGAAAGCGCGAAGAACCAGCGCGAAGTCGAAAACCGTCTGCGCGACGCGCTCAAATATGACCGCGCCCGCGTCCAGCTGGGCAAGATTTCCCGTTTTGGCTTGATGGAGTTGTCGCGGCAGCGCCTGCGCCCTGCTTTGGCAGAATCGGCTTACATTCCATGCCCGCGTTGCCACGGCATCGGGCATATTCGCGGCACCGAATCGACCGCGTTGCATATCCTCCGGATCATTCAGGAGGAAGCGATGAAGGACAACACCGCGCAGGTCGTCGCGCAAATGCCGGTCGATGTCGCCACGTTCCTGCTGAACGAAAAGCGCAGCGACGTGCTGTCGATCGAGACCCGATTCAAGGTTAACGTGCTGCTGGTGCCGAACCGGCATCTCGAAACGCCGAACTACAGCATCGAGCGATTGCGTCACGATGACTTGAATCAGGGCGAACCGTTACCCGCATCGTTTCAGCTCGTGTCGCAGCCGGAAGAAGCCGATCCTGCCAAAGTTCGCAAGGAAGAGGTTCGCGAAGCCCGGCAGGAGGCCGTCGTCAAAGGGATCAGGCCGGCTCAACCGGCACCCATTCCCGTGGCAAGAACTGCGATCGCAACGCGTGGGGTTCCCGCGAAATCCGTTGCCGTCAGTGATGCATACGACGGCTCGTGGTTATCGCGAATCATTGGGTGGTTCCGGACCAAGCCGGCAGAGATTGCCGCTGCCGCGCCCACGAATCGAGGCACCGAACCGGCGGCCAAACAAGCAGGCCGCGAAATCGCCGCGCGAGATTTCTCCGAAATGCGTAGTCGGACGGAAGCGCGCCGAGACAAGGCGGCGCATGACGAGCGCAGCGCGGGCCGAAATCGTCGCGACGAGCGGCGCGGCGAAGCGCTGACCCAAGCGTCCGCCCGCGACGCGGCCTCCGGTGCAGCGCAGCCTCGCAAGCGTGAGGAGCGAAAGGATGCTCGGCGCGACGATCGACGCAATGAACGCCAGGGCGAACCCCGCGCACAACGACAAAAACCGCCACGCGAGCCGTCCGCTGACGGCACATCCAAGGTTCCGATGCCGGCCGCGTCGGGCTCCGGCCCACTACAAGCCGACGGCGAAGAACGCCGCGAAGGCGGGCGTAGGCGGCGCGGTCGCCGCGGACGTGGCGGTGATCGTGCCGAGCGCGGACTAGCAGTTCCGGCGACAGCCGAAGCAACAGCGCGTGAGCGGATCGTCGATCGAGAGAAGAATGTCAACGCTGTTCCCGTTGCACAAGTCCCCACTGCCAAACAGCCCGCTGATGTCGAGCAAATCGTGGAAGGTCACGAACGGTCCCCGTTGATTGCCGAGGCAAGCGGTCATGCGCCCGAAGTTCAGTTCGAAACAGCGCCGTCGCCTGAAGCTAAACCCGTAAACCTCTCTCCCCCGACGGCTGAAAGGCCCGTCACCCAACAGACGACAACACCGCGCAACCTGCCCGAGATTCCGCCCGTGACGAGCGCGCTGCCGCCGAATTCCGATTTGGTCCTCGTCGAAACAAGCCACGCCGTCCCGCCCGCGAGCGACGAAGAACCGCAATCGTCGCGGCCGAAGCGCGTGCGGCCGCCGCGAGTCGAAATCGCAAGCGAGCCTCTCGAGATGGTTGAAACACACAAGGACGCGACTCCACCCGCGCCATAGGAATGAGACGTGCGTCGCTGCGCGGCGCATGTCCCTCGGCGTACTTCTTCTACGCGCTTGCGGTGGTGTTCGCGACGCGCGTAAAGAGCGCCTCGCTGGCGGGCTCGATCAGATCCAACATCCGTTCGAACCCGTCAGGTCCGCCGTAGTACGGATCGGGAACCTCCCGAACGCCGAGGTCGGGCGCGAGATCGAGAAGCAATCCGACATGTCCGTCGAACTCCTTCGGTCGCATCTCGATCAACCGATGCAGGTTGTTGTGATCCATCGCGAGGATCCAATGAAACCGCACAAAGTCTTTCAAGTCGACCTGGCGCGCGCGAAGCTTCCGAATGTCGTAGCCCCTTCGTAGCGCGCTTGCGATCGCCCGCGCATCCGGGGCCTCGCCGAGATGGAAATCATGCGTGCCGGCGGAATCGATGACGAGCTTCTTGGCCCATCCTGCGCGCTTCGCGACAGCACGAAAAACGCCCTCGGCCGTCGGAGATCTACAGATATTGCCCATGCAGACGAACAAAACGCCAATCTTGTCCTTCACCGGCGATTTCCAGTCGAAAAGCATTTCGCGCGATGAGTCGATTATGTCTCGACGGGCGCCTGCACGCCGAACATCGCTTCCTTGAGCTCGAACAGCCGGTCGCGTAGTTCCGCAGCTTTTTCGAACTCGAGGTTGCGAGCAGCATCGAGCATTTGCTTTTCGAGAAGCTTCAATTCCTTCTCGAGGTCCTTCTCGCCCATGGCCTCGTACTTGGCGCGCACCTGCGCAGCTTTGAGCGCTTTCGTGCCTTCGTCGTAGTCGTAAACGCCGTCGATCATATCCTTGATGCGCTTCTCGACACCCTTGGGCGTGATCCCCATCTTCGTGTTCCACGCAAGCTGCTTCGCGCGCCGTCGCTCAGTCTCGCCGATCGCGGCCTTCATCGAATCGGTCATTCGGTCGGCGTAGAGAACGGCCATGCCGTTGATGTGCCTCGCGGCGCGTCCGATCGTTTGAATGAGCGAGCGCTCCGCGCGCAAGAAGCCTTCCTTATCCGCATCGAGTATAGCGACGAGCGAAACCTCGGGGATGTCCAGGCCTTCACGCAGCAAGTTGATACCCACCAGCACATCGAATTCGCCAAGGCGCAGATCACGAATGATCTCCACGCGCTCGACCGTGTCGATATCCGAATGCAGATAGCGGACCTTGACGCCATGCTCGGCCAGATAGTCGGTCAAGTCCTCGGCCATCCGCTTGGTGAGCGTTGTTACCAGCACGCGTTCGTTTCGCTCGACGCGAAGCTTGATCTCGGAGAGCAGATCATCAACTTGCGTGGCCGCCGGGCGCACGTCCAACATCGGGTCGACGAGCCCGGTCGGCCGCACGAGCTGCTCAACCACCTGACCGGCATGCGTGCGTTCGTACTCTGCCGGCGTTGCCGACACGAACATCGTCTGCGGCAAAAGCTTTTCGAACTCGTCAAAGCGCAACGGCCGGTTGTCCAGCGCCGAGGGCAACCGGAACCCGTAGTTGACGAGATTTTCCTTCCGCGCACGGTCGCCGCGATACATGCCGCCGGCCTGCGGCACCGTGACGTGGCTTTCGTCGATGAACATCAGCGCGTTACGCGGTAAATAATCAATCAATGTCGGCGGCGGCTGGCCGGCCTCACGCCCTGACAGGTGCCGCGAATAGTTTTCTATACCTTTGCAGAAACCGATCTCATTCATCATCTCGAGATCAAACCGCGTTCGCTGCTCAATCCGTTGCGCCTCGACTAGCTTCATCTGCGAGATGAAATACTCCTTCTGCTGCGCGAGCTCGAGCCTGATCGCCTCGATCGCGTTCAAGACCTTTTGGCGACCCGTGACGTAATGCGACGACGGGAAGATCGTGTAGCGCGTCATCTTCTGCTTCAGATGGCCGGTGAGCGGATCGAAGAGCTGCACTGACTCGACTTCGTCGTCGAACAGGCATACGCGTACGGCGTTCTCGGCATTTTCCGCCGGGAATATGTCGAGCACATCGCCGCGAACGCGAAACGTGCCACGTCTGAATTCCAGCTCGGCACGCTGATATTGCATTTCGGCGAGGCGTTTGATCGCGTCGCGTTGCGCGAGCTTGTCGCCCTGACGAACGTGCAGGATCATGCTGTGATATTCGGATGGATCACCGATACCGTAGATCGCCGAGACCGTGCAGACGATCACGCAATCCGGTCGCTCCAGGATCGCCTTCGTTGCGGACAGCCGCATCTGCTCGATGTGCTCGTTGATCGAGCTGTCCTTTTCGATGTAGAGATCGCGCGACGGTACGTACGCTTCGGGCTGGTAGTAATCGTAATAGGAGACAAAATATTCAACGGCGTTGTGCGGGAAAAATTCGCGGAACTCCGAATACAGTTGCGCAGCAAGCGTTTTGTTCGGCGCAAGGACGAGAGCGGGACGTCCGGTTCGCGCGATGACGTTGGCCATCGTGTACGTCTTGCCCGAACCGGTAACGCCCAGGAGCGTCTGGAACGATAGCCCGTCATCAAGTCCCTGGACGAGCTTTTCGATCGCCTCCGGTTGGTCGCCTGCGGGCTCGAAGGGCTGGTGCAACTCGTAGGGGCTATCGGGAAACGTCACGCGCATGGCTCGACAAAGGGCGAAGTGAACCGAATATTTTAATCAATCGATAGGTTCCGGCGCGAGTATTTTCGGCGGCGTGCCGAACTGCAACGCCGCGAGCCTAGCGTAGAGCGGGCTATCGCGCGTCAGATCGTCGTGACGCCCGACGGCCACGATGCGACCATGGTCCATCACCGCGATGCGATCGGCATGCCGTACCGTGGCAAGTCGATGAGCGATCATGAGCACCGTTCGCCCGGCCATCAGGCGCTCGAGTGCTAACTGCACGACGCGCTCACTTTCCGCGTCAAGCGCGCTGGTCGCTTCGTCTAACAGCAACACCGGACGGTTGGCGAGGATGGCGCGCGCAATCGCGAGCCGCTGTCGTTGTCCGCCGGACAGTCGCACACCGCGTTCGCCGAGAAAGCTCGCGTAACGTTCGGGCAGCCGCTCGATGAATTCGCTCGCATACGCCGCTTCGCATGCCGCGAAAACCTCGGCGTCGGTCGCTTCGGGTCTTCCATAGCGCACGTTTTCAAGAACGCTTGCGGCAAAGATGACGGGGTCTTGCGGCACGACGGCCAAGCGCCGGCGCACCTCGAGCGGGTCCGCCGCCTTCAAATCGACGTCGTCGATGCGAACGACACCGCGTTGAGGATCGTAAAAGCGTAGCAACAGCGCGAAGACGGTCGTCTTGCCGGCGCCTGAAGGACCGACCAACGCGATCTTCTCGCCGGCGCGCACGGTGAGCGAAAACTCGTCGAGCGCTGCCGTATCGAGACGCGATGGATAACAAAATGTCACATCATCGAACGCCACGATGCCGCGTGCACGCGCCGGCAGCGATACCGGATTCAACGGCGCGCGAATCTCCGGCTCGATCGCCAGCAATTCGAATAGCCGCTCGGTCGCTCCTGCAGCGCGCTGCAAATCGCCGATGACTTCACTGATTGTGCCCACGGCGCTCGCGACGAGCACGGCGTAGAAAACGAATGCAGAAAGCTGCCCGGGCGATAGCCGACCAGCGACCACGTCGTGACCGCCGATCCACAGAATCACGCCGACAGCGCCGAACACCAGCACGATAACCGTCGCGACCAGGAGCGCGCGTTGACGAATGCGTCGCTTCGCTGTTGCAAAAGCCGCCTCGACGCGGTCGCGAAACAATCTGCGATCGATCTCTTCGTGGCCGTAGGCTTGTGCGGTGCGAACCTCGTGCAACGCCTCGTCCACGTACGCGCCGACGTCGCCGACCCTGTCCTGGCTTGCGCGCGCAAGCCGACGCACGCGGCGACCGAACAAGATGATCGGCGTTACGACAAGCGGAACGCCAGCGAGTACGAGCAGCGTCAGCTTGACGCTCGTCAACATCAGCATGACGAAGCCGCCGATCATCAGCAGCGAATTGCGAATCGCCATTGAGGCCGACGAACCGATGATCGTTTCCAGCATCGTCGTATCGTTCGTGAGCCGCGATATCACTTCGCCGGTTCGCGTGATCTCGAAGAAGCTCGGCGGCAGACGCAGCAGATGATCGAACACCGCGCGCCGCAAGTCGGCCGTTACGCGTTCGCCGAGCCAGGAGACGAAATAGAAGCGCGTATAGGTTGCAAGCGCGACGACGATGATCACCGCGAGCATCGCGCCAAGCATCCGATCAAGCTCGGCAGCGTTACCTGCGGCAAACCCGCGATCGACCACAAAGCGAAGTCCCTGACCCATCGCGAGCACCGCAGCCGCGGCAATCAGCAGACCGACTGCCGCATAGACAACCTGTCGCCGATACGGCCGCACGAAACCGCCGATGCGGGAAACGATCCGCAGCGCGGTCAGCGGTGGAATCTTCGGCGCGGGTTCGAGACGGGAGTCGGCGCGGGCCATGCGATACCAGCGAATGTAACTGGTCTTAGTTGGGGATGCGGTCGCACGTGATCAAGCACGCGGTCGGCGGCGGTACAATACGTTACTCCTTCACGCCTTGGTAACCCGATGTGAATGCACCGTTGACCGGCTCGCTACTTGCCGCGGTCGAGCTCGCGCCGCGCGATCCCATCCTCGGCGTTTCGGAAGCGTTCAACGCCGACCGGAACGTGCATAAGGTGAACCTTGGCGTCGGAATCTACTGCGACGACAACGGCAAGATACCGCTGCTCGAATGCGTCAAGCGCGCCGAGCACGAGCTTGCCGAGCGCGCCGCACCACGCGGATATTTGCCGATCGATGGCATCCCCGTCTACGACAAGGCTGTGCAAGCGATGCTGCTCGGCGAGGACAGCGAGATTGTAGCGCTCGGTCGCGCTGTGACGATCCAAGCGCTCGGTGGCACCGGCGGTCTCAAGGTCGGCGCCGATTTTCTGCGCAAGTTCGCACCGGGCGCACAGGTGTGGATCAGCGATCCGAGTTGGGAAAATCATCGCGCGCTATTTGAGGGCGCAGGCTTTGTCGTGAATACGTATCCCTACTATGCGCCCGCGACGCACGGGCTCGATTTCGACGGCATGCGGGCTGCGTTCACAACGTTGTCGCCGGGGTCGATCGTCGTGTTGCATGCGTGTTGCCACAACCCGACAGGGGTCGATCCAACCGACGAACAGTGGGCGTCGATCATCGATATCGTCCGCACGCGCAGTCTGATTCCGTTTGTCGACCTCGCGTATCAGGGATTCGACCGTGACATCGAGATCGACGCGACAGTGGTGCGCCGTTTTGCCGCTACTCCCGGACCGCTGTTTGTTTCGAATTCGTTTTCAAAATCGTTTTCGTTGTACGGGGAGCGCGCCGGCGCTTTGACGGTTGTCGCCACGGACAAGGATGAAGCCGCGCGAGCGCTGTCGCAATTGAAGCGCGTTGTTCGGGCGAATTATTCGACGCCGCCAACCCATGGCGCGCAGGTGATCGCAACAGTCCTCAGCAATCCGGAATTGCGTGCGCTGTGGAAGGTCGAGCTTGGCGGGATGCGCGAGAGGATTCGCGAAATGCGCAAGATCCTGGTGGAGAAGCTCGCCGAGCACGCGACGAACGCAGATTTCGGATTCATCCTCGACCAGCGCGGCATGTTTTCGTATACGGGCCTTACCGCCGCTCAAGTCGCGCGGCTTCGCAACGAGTTTTCCGTTTATGCCGTCGACACAGGTCGGATTTGCGTGGCCGCGCTCAACACGCGCAACGTCGAATACACGGCAAAGGCGATCGCAGCGGTGATCGCAACGTAGACGCCGTGCCGCGTGAGCGTCTTGGCATCGCCCGCCTCTCTACTATATAATCAACGACTTCGCGCGCGGGAATAGCTCAGTTGGTAGAGCGCAACCTTGCCAAGGTTGAGGTCGCGAGTTCGAGACTCGTTTCCCGCTCCAGATTCGAGGGAGAGCACTTCGCCGCTCTCCCTTTTAGTTTGTAGCCGTACCGCTGTCAGCGGACGGCGCCCCACGGGCGGGGTGGCAGAGTGGTTATGCAGCGGCCTGCAAAGCCGTGGACGCCGGTTCGATTCCGACCCCCGCCTCCAATCTAGCAACCGCTACCAGCCGGTAGCAGCCTCCCCTGCATGTCGTTAACCCGAAGGCCCAAGCATGAGCGCGCTCGGTCGACTGCGGGCACTCGAAATATTACGAAAAGGGCCCGACCCCGAACCATCAAAACCGACAAAAGCCCCTTTTGATGGTTTTGTCGGTACCCCTCCCCCCTTACCTCTAAATAATTTGAGGTGGCGAATGAAACGGCAATCGCGCTCGGCGACACTGAAAACACATCCGACGACGCGCCACGCGATCCCGGCCACGAGCGTCGCCGCGCCAAGGCGCTTGCACTGCTTGACGAGGAACCGTCCCGGCGCGTGGCTGTTGTTGCCGAAGCGCCCAAACCCGGCGAAGCGATAGGCCACGTCTGCACTGCTGTTCGACACGTTGCCGTAGCTGATATCACGATACCGGCGGAGAAGTACGACGCCTTTGCTCTATTGGCGTTGATGGAACAACACGAAGGGAAACTCCAATGAGCGGCGGGCCTAATGGCGGATTACTTGATGGACTGTTGGGACCAAGCGAGCAACAGCTCGCCGAAATGCGGAAGCGGTATGGCATCCCGAACGCTGAGCCGCCGTCCGCAATGGTGAGCATGGGGCGCGGACTCACAGATTTCCTTGAGCCGCTCAAGCAGT